>NZ_JAZKXX010000034.1:0-37140 GCF_045611865.1 Methanobrevibacter sp. | reverse complement strand
GGAGAATAGGTATTTTTGGGTTTCATATTAATATTTATTCTCCGTTTTACTATATATAATTATATATTGCTTATTTTTTCTAATCGATGTGAAATTTCAAGTGTAACTTAAAATAAATAATAATTAGATTATTTTAAGAGATTTTGTGTAAAAATAGAAATAAAAATAGATTTTTAAAAAATTTTGCAAAAATCAAATAGGATTTCTACAAAGCCTATTTATCAAAAAAAAGAAAAGTAGTTAAGATTAACTACTTTGCCAGAATATTTTATCTTGAGAGATAGGTTCTTTTAAAACACCTAAATCAACTTCCAAATTCATGAAGTCCATTACATCCTGTTTATAACTATCATCCAAACCATATATTAATGGGAAACCAGCCAATGCTTTTTTCTCAAGTTCAACATCACTAACGATATTGTCAGGCAAAAGACCTGCTGCCTCATCAGTGTTATTGTTAATGAACTCAGTAGCTTCCTTATGAATCTCTAAAATCTTTTGGGTTTCATTAGGATTGTTTTCAATGAATTTATCAGATGCCACAACAACACAACATGGGTGATTTGGCAAGATTTCTGCTGAATCTATTAATTCTTTTGCACCATTTTCCTCAGCAATAGTCACATATGGTTCAAAAGTAATCATACCATCAATGTTATTGGTTTTTAATGCATCATTCATTGATGGAACTTTCATTGCAGAAACTTTAACATCGTCAATAGACATTCCGTTTTGGTCCAAATAGTATGTAAGCAACATGTGTTGAATGGAAGCTTCACCAGGAGTAGCTATTTTTTTACCTGCAAGGTCTGAAACTGAATTAATTCCAGAGTCTTTAGCCACGACAATACCTGATCCTTCAGTTTGAGCGGCTGAAATAACTTTTACAGGAACTCCTTTTTCAATTGAAGATAAAACTGGAGTAATTCCGACATAACCAACATCAACTTCTCCACTAGCCATGGCAGTCATCAAATCACCACCATTGTTGAATTGAACTAGCTTGGTGTTGATGCCGTTTTCCTGAAACTTGCCCTGAGCATCAGCAACAAACAATGCCGCATCATGATCAGAAGGCAAATATCCAATTGTTACTGTGTCTGAAGAGTTATTCATCAAAAAGTATCCTCCAGCAACAACAATAACAATAATTGCTATAATGATTGCGATAATTTTATTATCCATTTTTTCACCAATTATTAATTAGACAAAAAAAAATAATTAAAGGTTTTGATTATTGTGGCTGAAAAGATGCGCAAGAACTTGAAAAATATTCGATGACAGCAGGTTTAAATGGTGTGAATGCTTTAAAAAAGAAAATGATTAGATTATGGTCGTCATTTAAAAAGAAATAACTTAACCACCATAAATTATTTGTACCAATTGTATCTCATCACCATCATTAATTACACTTTCTTCTATTGTCAACTCCCCATTTTGTTTTGCAACAATAGTTTGAGCAGATAATCCTAAATCATTTAATAGATTTTGTACTGTATAGTTTTCAGCTAATTCTTTTGTCTCATTTATATCTTTGAACTTTAAATTGAATTTCATAATATCACATTAACAATTGTTATTATTTTTCCATATATTTAAATATTATCATTTTTGACAGATAATCAAAAACAATATGAAATTTTATCATAATCAACTAAATAACAAAGTATTTATATCTTTAATTACAATTATTGATATTATGGATTAAATAACTATTGTTATATTTTCCATAACTCGGGTAAAAATTTATAACTAAAATTGTTTTTTTAGTCTCCAAAAAATAAAATATGAAAAAACACTAAAATATTAAATGAGTAGACATAAACTCCTTAAAACATAAGAGCATCATATGATGCTCTTAACAATTTAAAGGGATAATATGAACCTAGAAAATAAAATCAATATTGTAGAAAACATATTAAAAGATAAAAAAGTAGCCATTGGTTTTTCAGGCGGTGCCGACTCAACATTAATAGCTTATCTTGCATCAAAAGTTGCAAAAGACACACTAGCTATTACTATCAACAATCATTTATTCCCAAGTGATTTCATTGAAAATACCAAAAGAACTACAAATTCATTTAAAATAAAACATGAAATAATTGATATTGATTTTTATCAAGACGAAAAATTCCTTTCAAACGATTCTAGCAGATGTTATACCTGCAGAAACTTAATGTATTCTAAAATCAAAGAGTTGGCTGAAAAAAGAGGTTTTGACTTTATTTGTGATGGAAATAACATTAGCGATCTGGTGATTGACAGACCTGGAATTCTCATAACATATAAGAATAAATTCAATACACCTTTTATCAAAGCCAAGCTAACATCAAAGGAGATTCATGAATACCTAAACAAGAATAACATCCCCTATTCAAGATCAACTACATGTCTTGCAACTAGAATCCCAACAGATACACCAACCACTAAAGAAAAAATAAATAGAATTGGTTATTGTGAAGATTATATCTTATCAAATACCCAATGCGAAATAGTTAAGGTTAGAGATTTAGAAAAATATAGTATAGTTGAAGTGGATAACTTAGATGAAATTTTAAAAGACGATAAATTTAAGCTCATCAACGATGAATTTAAAAGGCAAGGCTTTAAAAATGTTGCGCTAAACTTATCCGAACTTGATGATGATGAATTCATATCTATAGACTATAATGATAACTCATTTTCATACCAACTTCCTTATACAATAAACATTGAAAATACAATGTTGCAACTTGAAAATGAGATTATTTCACACTCAAAAGAAAACATAACTGTTGAAAACATTGAAATATCTGAAAACGGATTGGTTAAAGGAAGTAATTTTGAAACTTACGAAGATGCACTAGATGCATTTATGGAAATATTACCAAAATTAAGAAGAAATATTAGGTGAAAAATATGCCAACAAGATACATTGGTGACGGATACTGGGAAATAGCTTCCCGTCAAATGAGTATAGTAACAAGAAGCGAACAAGAAAGATTTAAAGATGCCAAAATCACAGTCATCGGCTGTGGTGGAATCGGTGGAGAAACTATTGAAATGCTTGCAAGAATGGGTATTGGCGAGCTTGTTTTAGTTGATAAAGACGCATTTGACTTGTCAAACTTAAATAGACAAACTTTAGCCACAACTGCTGATTTAGGCCTTGATAAAAGTGCAGTTGCTAAAGAAAAAGTAAGATTAATAAACCCATACGTTAAAGTCACCACATTTAACGAACATGTTGATCAAACTAACATTGATAAAGTCATTGGTGACTCCAATATCGTGATTGATGCTCTTGACAATGTCCTAACCAGAGTTATTGTATCAAGAACAGCTAAAGAAAAAGGAATTCCTTACATCCACGGTGCAATCCACGGAACTATGGGACAAATTACAGTATTTTTACCTAATAGTGACAAGACATATGAAGAAATGTTTAACTTGCCTTCAATCGGTAAGGAATTAAATGATGAAACAATTGGAGCTTTAAAAAATGTAACTTCAGGTGTTCCACCAGTTATTGGACCTACACCAAACTTAATTGGTTGTCTTGAAGCATTTGAAGCTTATAAAATAATAACTGGCGTTGGCAAAGTCACTGTCGCTCCAAAAATATTAACATTTGATTTATTAGATTTGGGTTCATTTTCATTAGATGAACTTTAAATCATCTATTTTTCTAAATTTACTCGTTCAGGGGCAGTAAATATTGTAAATCTATTGTCTCTAACAAAACCAACCATTGTAATGTTTCCTGCACGAGCCACATCAATACCTGATGAAGCAGGTGCTGCATTTGAAATAATTATTGGTATTCCCACCCTTATTACTTTTATTAACATGTCAGCAGGCATTCTTCCACTATATGAAATGTAACATTTTGAAAAATCATATCCCTCTTTTGAGGCTGCTCCAATTACCTTATCCACTGCAACGTGACGGCTGACATCCTCACGTATTATAATTTTGTCTTCAAACTTTAATTGTGCAACATGTACTCCTGCAGTTTTTTGCCAAATTTTGGCTTCATCAGTCAAATGTTGAATATCTTTAATTATCTGAGTTGCATCGATTTTTAAATTAGAAGTGTTTTTTTCGATTGTTTTTAATTCTGATCTAATTCCTCCAGCATTATCTGAGTTTACTCCCTGATATTCTAGGAGTCTGCATACGCACGCATGCTCACAGTTGCCTTTTCTCTCTTGAACAATACCTTCTTGTTCTAAATCTTCTTCGGGATTGTGGGTAAGTTTAGTTGTAACCAGGACATTTGTTCCATCTAATTGAATGGATTCAATGTCTGAATAATCTTTAATTAATCCTTCACCAAGACAATAGCCAATTGCAAAATCCTCTAAATCCTTTGGATATGTTGAAAATTTCCTTGGAGGTAAATAATCAATGAACAAATAAGTATATTCATCATCAACACTGTTTTCTTTGATGGTTTTATATTCACCATCCTCCCATTTAATTACTTCAGTTTGTCTTAAAAATTCCATAATTAATTATATTAACAATTGTTATATTTAAAAATATTTAATTAAAAAAATAAAAAAAATATAAAAAAAGAAAGCTCAAAAAGAGCTTTAAGCTAAAAAAATTTTAATCAAGAAACAGAAGCAAAATATCCGCCCTGTACAAACTGTTTCACAATCAAATTACAAGTTGGAGATGCACAATACTTAATATTATTGGTCTTTAAGAACTTTCCAACATTACTTATTGCCGGATTTTTAGTACTGAAATTATCATCCCATGCTTTTGGTGCATAATAACCATTGAAATTACCATATTTATGAGAGTTCATTCCACCATTCCAACCAGCAGTATGCCAAATAGGAACACAAACAACATTCTTTGTCTTCAATAGATTTTGAACTGAACTAGAAGCCAATTCCCTAGTAGTTCCAGCGCAAAAACCATTATATATTGTTATAAGCACATAACCTGGAGGAACATTGTAATAATCTTCATAATGAGCATTTGCATAGGTGTCTCCAATGTGGACTTTCCAACCTAACTTTTTCAAAGCCTTAGCCAACTGCAATTTTATTGCATTTGAACCACCATCTGCATCGATCCATACTTTTTTACCTTTTAATCCATAAGGATTATTTCCTTTAAAGTTAAAATTAGGTTTGTGAGGAGAAATGAATGTTACAAAATTAGGTGCTTCCTTATGTTGATTAAAATAGTCTAATACACGAGAAACCATAACAACATAATCTTCATAAGCAATTTTACCCGCCACTGCATTAATATAATTTGGAACTCTTTTATTCTTTTTGATATAATTAACATTATTCTTAGCAATAGCCTTATATTTATTCTTAGTTACTGCAGCAGAATAAACCCCATCACTAAATTTAGATTTAGGGGCTTTAACTCCAGGAATTCCCTGAATCTGAGTGTTTTTTGATTTGCTTAATTGACTCATGGCCTTACTCATCAGATAATAGAATTCATGAATGGTTAATTTGTACCCTCCTGTAGTAACGGTAGTTGGTAAAACACTATTTTTTGAATAATATGATTTTACTTTGGTAGCACCATCCAAAATATTTTTAAGTGTTACAGTCCTATATTTCTTACTTAAAACAATAGAAACAGTATTTGATGAACTAGATGCCTTATACAGTGAATCCCCATTGAATTTATATTTTACAGTGTATATTCCAGTATTCAAATTTGGCAAATTTAGATAAGCATAACCCTTACTATCAGTCTTTTTGGAATAAGTTTTACCGTTAATAGTAATCTTAATATTTTTTCCGGATACTGCATATCCCAAACCATTGAGCAATCTAACTTTAATCTGTTTGGTATTCTTTTTAGCAAAAGTATAATCAGAAGTCTCTAACTTTGATGTAGTGGATGAGAGCACTTTAACAGTATTATTTTTAGTCAAACCATCCGCATTATATGAGGTTATAATATAACTGCCAGCTTTAAGGTCAGCTAATGATAGACTAGCCACTCCATTCTTATCAGTCTTAACAGTATAGTTTGTTCCATCAATCTCAAATTTGACATTTTGGTTAGATAAAACTTCACCATTACTTTTTAAAAATGTTGCACTGAATTTCCTTGCATCAGTGCGAACCTTACTAATGTCATTTGCTTTAATTGTTGATAAAATTTTAAAATTTGTAGTTGATTGGTAATTGGTACTTGGATTAATCGCAACAATTTGATAAGTGCCAGGTGTAAGATCTATATCTAAAGAAACAACACCATTACCATCCGTTTCAACAAATCTTGTAACATTATCCACAATTATTTCAACAGGAGTATTTGCTAAAACATCCCCCTGATTGTCTGTGAATGTTGCTGTATAATTTTTACTTCCTTTATAATATTTAGTAACATCACTTTGTTTTATAGTATCTTCAAGCACCACTGCAGAAGAGCTATCAGTTGCATCCTCAGAAGGTGTGACTTGGCTGTCTCCCCCATCATTTAAAGAATCAACATCTTCAACAGTTAATAAATTATCTGAACCGCCAGATATCGAAATTTCTGATGTATAGTCCACTAAGCCAGCATCATATGAATCAGCGAAATTTACATCGCTAGCTGAAATTACACTAAGTGATAATATTATCGTGAGCGATAAAAATACAGCGAATAATAAATGTTTGTTCAAAATAATTCGCCTCCATAACAATTATTTTTACAGAAAATATTGGTTAAACAATATTTATCTTAAATGTGTTATATAAACATTTTCATTGAAAAAAGCATTATTCATCCTTATTTTAAAAAATAGACTTGAAATTAACTCCAAATCAAAATTAAGTATTGAAATTCCATTAACCAAGGATTATTTTAAAAATTATGTTAAAAAAAAGATAGGAAATAAGCTCATAATTTTAATCATTGAACGAATAATCATATGAGCCCTATAAGTGGATACTATAATAATTCTTTTCTTAAATCAATAGTATCTTTTAAATCCGGACCAGTTGAAATAATAGTGACTGGTACTCCAGTTTCAGTTTGAATATCTTCAATGAAAGCTTTGGTTTCTGCAGACAACTCACTATAGTCTTGTACACGAGCACAATCAAATAATTTGTCCACACAAGTTAAAGCAATTTGAGTAGCTCCGTTGATTCTGCAAGACTCTTTAGCAAGCTCCATGTCAAAGTAACCGATTCTTCTACGCCTTCCAGTTACAACACCATATTCTTCAAGGCCTTTACTTTCTGCTTCTTCTTGAGTCATTTCTGTTGGGAACGGACCCTCACCAACACGAGAAATATATGATTTAAATACATTAATGACCTCATCAATCTTAGTTGGTCCAACACCAACATCTGCAGCGAATGTAGATGCAGTAGTATCTTTACTGGTTACATAAGGATAACTTCCATAATAAAGTGATAGAGCAAAACCTTGAGATCCTTCAATAAATACATCCTCACCATTGTCAATAGCTTCATTGACTTCAAGTGAAACATCAGTGATGTACTCCTCTAGTTCTGGAACATCACGAGCTAAACCAATAGTCCTTAATACCCTATCAGAGTTTGCTGGTCCGCATCCGGAACCAGTACTTCCTATTTTTTTAGCCAAATATTCGGAATTTTTATCTCTGGACATGTGATCCTCATTAATTATAGCACATCTAGGATCAACACACATTCTTTCTTTAACATCATATTTTTTTAAGTCTTCAAATTCTTTAAATAATACATCAGGATTAACTAAAACACCAGCACCAATCATAAGCTTAGCACCAGTATGTACAAATCCAGATGGGGTTAATCTTAAACCATATTTTTCTCCGTTAAACTCAACGGAATGCCCCGCATTTGGTCCAACACCTGCACGAGCAATAATGTCTGGTTTATCGGCATCACAAAGATAAGTAATACATTTTCCTTTACCTTCATCCCCCCATGCTCCGCCAACTAAAATACTACAAGTCATTTAATAACTCCTTAAACATTAATAGATTGAAAATTTAGAAAATTTCCATAACACTAATATTATGTCATTTATAATTAAAAAGCTTTTTGAATATGGCTCCTTTCGGAAAAGGTAATTCCGTTAATATAATTATAAATATAATGTTAAATAGAAATTTATAATACTATTTAAAAAAAAACTCAAGGTTGTATTCGTATGCATGTTGAAAGACAATACAGAGAATTGGAAAAAATTGAAGAGGTTCACGTTTACAACATGAACTGGAACGAAATCTATATTCCTACTCCTCCTATAAAGAAACCTGAAAAGATTCGTTTCAGCAATGTTATTAAGCATGTCCCTTCAGATATTAACATATTTGAACCAATCGAGGACAGTGATGATTTTATTGTCGAAAGAATTGGTTGGAATTTTCTTCAAAGAGTAAATGTGACTCAAGATGATGTTTCAGGATGCAAACTTAGCCAAATTTCACCATTTTACTATAAAATATTTGGCAATGCTTTAAGGGAAGTTTATGAAACCAAACAAACAAAAGCAATGAGAGTTTTCTACTATATCAGTAATAGAATTCAAACACTTGCAAATATCCACATCACTTGTGATGAAGGCTTGCTTTATTTGATATCTGATTTAAATACCAGTGCAAATAATAAAAGTACTGAAGAACAAAAAAAAGAAGAAGCTGAAAGCAAAGCTAATTTAATAGAATATTTCTCACAAACAGGCAGTTTCTATAAAACACAAGATGAATATACCTGGACCCCAGGTATTTACAACATCATCAACCGTTCTAAAGAACCAAATGATGCCAACTATAACATTATTTTTGATTTGGTAATTCCAGAAGATAGGCCATTGGTTGAAGAGTTAATAGAAACCATGAGCCCTGAAACTGATAGCTATGAAAATATTCTACGTATTAAAACTCCTGGGGGAAACATCAAATATTTAGACGCTTATATTTACTCTAAATTTGATGAGAATGGTGATGTAATCAGCCATTATGGTTTATTTAAAGACATTAGTGTTGATACAAATAAACACATGACAAGACCTATAGATTTCATGTTAAATGGATTTAATCATCAATCAAGATTATCCCTTCTTGTAGAACCTTTAAGTAGAAGATATGAATTTTCAGAGGGTTTCTACAAAATGATTGAAATTCCTAAAGATAAATATGTCCACACTCGAGACGTTATTAAAAACATCATTGAGGAAGATGTTAGAAAAGACATTGAAAAATTGATTGACGGTGAAATCAATGAAGTTAATGCAGTCTTTACATACAAGGTAAATGATGATGAAAACAACACAAAAATATGTGAAATATTCATTGAAAGATTCAACTACGGTAATAAAGAACACAGCATAGGATTTTTAACAGACATTACTCTTTCACGAAAAAAACAACAGGAATTAATCAAATCCAATGCAACCAAAAACATTTTAATTAAAGAGGTGCATCACAGAGTTAAAAACAACTTGCAAGTGTTGAGCAGTTTCTTAAACCTTGAGAGAAGAGAATATAAAGACAATCCAAATCGCATATTGGACAACATGCAAGCACGTTTATCTTCACTTGCATTACTTCATGAAAAAACTTACAACACTGAAGACTTTATTAACATTAACCTTGGCGACTATATGAAAGACCAAGATGCAACCCTTCACACATTATTTGGAGCAAAAGACATTAACTTTACATCAGATGTTGATCCAGAAATACACCTGTCAATTGATGTAATTACACCACTGCTTCTAATAGTTGATGAACTGACAATGAATGCAATCAAACATGCATTCCCCGACCCGGATATGCCTAATAAAACAATATCTAAAAAGATTAAAATGCTTGACGATCACATATGTGAATTGATATTAAGCGACAATGGAGTTGGATTAAAAAACCCCGAATCCTTAATTAACCATAATTTAGGTTGGGAAATTATCAATAATCTAACCAGACAAATCAATGGAGAGCTTGAAATTTTAGACTGTGAAATTGGAACAGGTTTTAAAATTGTATTTCCAGTAAACTTCGAGCACACAATAGAATATCACAGACAATTGTGGGGAGGCGACTAAAATGAGAATTGAAAAAGACTATAGGAAATTAGAAGACCTTGAAGAAATCCACATATTTGACATTACTGAAAAGGAACTATTCGTTCCTACTCCCCAAGAATTTGAAGTTACTGAACTTCCTTTTGAAAAAACATTGAAAAACATTACGAATGATATTGACATATTCATACCTTATGAAGATGGGAAAGATTTCATAATTCACAGATTAGGTTTGGGGGCTCTTTCAAGGGGTGAAATCGAACATTCCGATGCTGCTGGACGTTTACTTAGTAAAACTTCACCTGGTTTTTATAAAATATTAGCTGAACCGTTAAGGGAAGCCTATCAAACTAAAAAAATTAAAAAGATGAGATTTTATTATCACTTCCATGAAAAATTGGCAAGATTTTCAAATGTTAAAATCGTTTATGATATGGACAGATTAGTATTAATCTCAGATCACAGAGACAATGAAGAAAGCAGATTACATATTCCAAATGAAGATGAATACAATGAAAAAGCTAACTTGATTGAATATTTCTCTCAAACTGGAAGTTACTATAAAATAAATGACAGATATGCATGGACTCAGGGTATTTATAATATCATTAATCGTCCAAGAGAAGAAAACGATGAATATTACAACATCGTTTTTGATTTAGTGATTTCAGAAGACAGACCCCTAGTTGAAAAAACGCTTCGAGAACTGGATAGTGGAAGAGAAACATATGAAACAATACTCAGAATTAGAACTAATGATGGGACACTCAAATATATTGAAATCAATCTTTACTCTAAATTTGATGAAAATGGAGATTTAGTAAGTCGTTATGGATTATTTAAAGATGTAAGTACTGATTCCACTAGGAAAATGACCAGACCTGTTGATTTTTTACTTAAAGGGTTTAAAAACAGTAAAAAATTAGCATTGATGATTGAACCACTAAGTAAAAAACAACATGAATTTTCAGAAGGGTTCTATTACCTAATTGAGATTCCTCCTGAAGAGTACCAACACGGTCGTGATGTAGTCGACGATATTGTTGAAGAAGATGTCCTGTGCAAACTTAAAGAATTAATTAACGGTAAACGTGACGAATTTTCTGGAAAATTCACATATAATGTGCATGGTGACGAAAATAACCAAAAAATGTGTGAAATATATATCGAAAGATTTGAATTTGGTCAGGAAACACACAGTATCGGGTTTTTAACTGACGTTACCGAAGAAAATCATCAAAAACAAGAATTAATCGAAGCTAACGAACACCAAACTATTTTGATTAAAGAAGTTCACCACAGAGTTAAAAACAACTTACAAGTTCTAAATAGTTTCTTAAACTTAGAAAAAAGAGCATATAAAAATAAACCAAACATAATTATTGACCATATGCAATCAAGATTATCTTCACTTGCTATTCTTCACGAAAAAACATACAATACCACTGACTTTAAGAATATCAACTTAAGTGAGTATATCATAGACCAAGACAGCCAGCTTAGAGGTTTGATTGGACTAAGAGATGGTATTGAATTTGAATCTGAAGTAGATGAAGATTTAAATCTAAGCATTGAAGTTATTACACCATTACTTTTAGTAATTGATGAATTAACTATGAATGCTATTAAACACGCATTCCCCGATAAATCAGTGCCAAACAAAAAAATAACCAAGAAAATAACTAGAATTGATGAAGACACAGCACAATTGATTCTTAGAGACAATGGAGTAGGTATTGAAGACCCTAAAACAGTGACCAAGAATCTTGGATGTGAAATTATCAAAAATTTAACAAAACAACTTGATGGACATATTGAATTATTCCAACATGAAAACGGAACTGGATATAGATTAATTTTCCCAATAAACATGGAACACACAATTGAAGGATAGTTTAAAAATAAACTATAAATAATATGAACAATATATAATAGAAACTGTTAATTGGAAGGTATAAAATGAATGAAAGAATATTAGTTGTAGAAGACGAAGCTATTACTGCATTAGATTTAAAATATAGCTTAGAAGAATTAGGATACGAAGTTATTGATACTGTTGATACTGGACAAGCTGCAATCGATACAGCTGCAGAACAAGTTCCAGATGTTGTTTTAATGGATATTAAATTGAAAGGAGACATGGAAGGTATTGAAGCAGCAGCAGTAATTTCAGAATGGAATATTCCAATAATTTACTTAACTGCTAACACAGATACTGATACTTTCGAAAAATCAAATGTCAAAGGATCATACGGATTTGTTTCAAAGCCATACGACATTAACAAGCTTGACAAAACATTGAAAATCACTATTAACAGGGCAAAACTTGAAGCAAAAAAATTAAATGATGCGAGCGGTTTTACTGAATAGTAAGATTTAAATGACTGAATTAACATTAATAGAAGGCAAACCTAAAGTATTTCTAATCAGTTCAGATAAGGAATTAATCAACGAAATCCGAGAATATGTTGAAGGATATGATTACGAACTAGCAGGTTATGCTGGAACTGAAGGAGATATTTTCGCAGAAATTGATGAAAAATCTCCCAACTTACTTTTTTTAGATACTGACATCGAAGGTATCGATTTATTGGATTTAGCTGGAGATTTGGAACTTTTTAATGTTCCAGTCATAGTAATTGTTGGAATGCGTTTTGACGAAACAATTGACCAATTATTAACAAGTAATCCATTTGGCTACTTATTAAAACCACTTGAAGAAGGAGAAGTGCAAAGGTCAATGGCTGTTGCACTTAAAAAACACGAACAAAACATTTTAAGTGTAAAATATGCTCAAGATAAAATAAAAGAAAAAAATATAGAACTTGTGATTGAAAAATCAGACTCCAGTTTTCTTTTAATTTTATGTGTGGCGCTGATTATCTTAGCTACTTTAACCAAAAACGCAACCTGGCTTCAATGGTTACTATTAGTCCCAACACTAGCTATGCTTATCAACTCACTTGTAAGTATTAAAAAACAAAAAGGCATAATACCTTACGAAGAAGGAGAAGAGCCTTTTATTAGTATATTTATTCCTGCACACAACGAAGAATTCACAATCGAATCCACTGTTAGAAGTGTTTGCGGATGCGTATATGAAAAAGATGGTGAACCTAATTTTGAGTTAATCGTGGTAAACGATGGATCCACCGACAGTACTGGAGAAATATTGGCTAATCTTAAAAACGAATTTCCCCAACTAAAAATCGTAACAAGACACCCTCCAAGGTCCGGGAAAGGAAAAGGATTTGTTTTGAACGATGCACTGACCCTATCAAGAGGACATATTGTTGGAGTATTTGACGCAGATACTCAAGTGAAACCTGATTATTTATCAACAGTTGTCAAATACCTCAATGGTGATGTTGACGGCGTACAGTCAAGAGTTAAAATGTTTAACAAAAATGAAAACTTTTTAGCCCGTATGCAACATGTTGAATTTGCAAGTTTTGGAAATACATTAATAGCTAAGGATAACCTTGATAAAACTGGATTTTTAGGTGGAAATGGGCAATTTGTAAAAAAACAAGCCATTATAGACTGTGGAAGATGGGATGGTTTTGCAGTAACTGAAGACTTAAACCTTGCTATTAAAATTATTTTAAATGGTGGAAAAATACGTTACTGTGGTGAATGTGCAGTATACCAAGAAGCAGTTACAGAATGGAAGGCATTTTTCAGACAAAGAGTTAGATGGGCTATTGGTAACTTTGAAACATTGTTTGTTTACTTGCCCCAAATATTAAGAGCAAAAATATCAATTGCAAAGAAATTCAATGTTATAGAACACATTTCATTCTACAGTTTTAATTTATTAATCTTTTTTGGATTTATTGTAAGTATCATTAATGTAATTTCATGGTTTTTATTCCACAATGTTACAATCATAAGGATGGAAGCACCATTCATTGTTGGTATCCTATCCGTTATTTCATTCTTCCCAGGAATTATTTTAGCTCTTTCAAGAGATAAACCTGGAATTCAAGAATTTGCTAAAGATTTAATCAAATATTATGTTTATTGTTTCCATTTAATTCCATTATTTTTCTTAACCATGGTAGAAATGATGACTAGAAAAGAAAGAAAATGGGCTAAAACTGTGCATAAAGGAGGTAAAAAATGAGACGAAAAGACATGTTCCATGGATTAATAATTATAATTATCATAATAATTATTGCTGCAAATATTAATGGAATTAATAGTTTTTTAAGTGTTCAAACTGATAAGACCGTTGAATTTGGACATAGCGTATCAGTGGTTCCTCATGCTTGGAATACAACCGAAGAATTAAACTTAACTAATCAATCTAAAACTCCAGATGCAATAACCAACGAATATGTTTTCATAGACCATTGGGATGATTGGCCTGAAGACCATATTACGGCCATTTCGGAAGCCAAATTTAGAGCTATGGAAGATGGCGGTTATAAAGTCTTAAAAAATGAGTATTCCACAATGTCCGGTGTTAAAGTATCAAAACAGTATTTCTCAAATCCTTCAAGAGATAATGATAAAGTTTGGAGCCATATTGGTGTAAATTACGTGTTCCCTAAAGAGGATACAAATTATGCAATACAAGTTCATTACTTCACATCCCACGATTACAATAACACTACATTCTTAAAAGAAGTAGACGACCGTATTGAGGATGATATGAGTAACATTCACAATAATGATTATAAAGCATTTGCATCTATGATAAGACACGGCTTTGAGTTCATATCCGAACTATCATTTAAGCATAAATAGCATTGATAATTTTAATAGATATTGAAAATGAATTAAATATAATATCTATTAAACTAATTTTTTTAATAGGCAAAAATAAAATTAAGTAAAGTTATTTTTTGGTATAGATTAGCGGATGATTTTCACACATTGGGTCTTTAATTATATTTCTTTTCATATGATAATTTAAAAAGTAAAGCATCCATTCATTAGATAATTCCCGTAGGCTTAAATCATCAAGCCTTTCAAAAGGTGTGAAGAAATCCATCTGATTTCCACCAACAGCAATAGCCATCTCTTCACATTCGACTAACATGAAAAAGTCACAGCGAATGTTATGAATGCTAAATTCTTCCTCGCCAGAAATAATCTTATCCTTTTTATAATTATAAAAAAAGGTGTTTAAATATTCAAAATCGATGAATTTAACCTCTTTAACATTGAAAGTGAATTCCTCACTAAGCAATTGGTTTTTATAATCATATTTAGATAAAAAATCAATGTCCCAAATGTTATTGTAAAAAGCAGCGAAAAATGAATCTTCTGCAAAACGAACAGTCAAAGAAACATCCCCACCAGATTTTGGATTTCCAAGCTCAACATCTCTAAAAGTTAAATAAATTGAGTCCTGAGATATTTCAAGTGCTGTCCATTTACCTGAATTAACAATTACATCACGAATTAATTTTAAAGACCGTGTATTCATTTTAACACCTAATTTGTGAAAACATCATATGCTCCTTCAATTTCATATTCCTTTTCACCATTAAAAGATTTGTCCCATTCAAATGGATTAATCATTATTTGGTTGTTAATTGTTTCATCCCAATCAATGGCAAATCCCCCATCTTTTAAAGATTCTGCAACAATTTTACCTATCTTTAATGCTTTATTTTCATCATCTTCAAAATCGCCGAAGGTGATTTTTAAACTGTCTTCAAGCAAACACTCTTCAATATCATCAAAGGTGTAAAAACAAAATCCCTCTGGATTGAATTTGTTATTTCTAAGGTGAACATATAATTCAAACACATCGGCTACACCTTCTTCAATATCAAATCCGCAATTGTGAATTGCTACAATGCCTTTTTCAGCTAAATTAATGAAAACATCTTCCAATTTATCAAAATTAACATTTGAAGATTCATTTAAAGGAACATCAATTTGAGAAAAATCCAACTCCTCCTCAATAAATTGATCTTCCAAGATTTCAACGATTTCATCATGGCTGAAAAACCCTGATTTAGAAAGCAACTCAACTAGATAATCAATTTCCTCAACTAAATCAGGATCCATATTCTCACTATTCATCTTCTTCATCATACATTAAAATACGAGTTACATTACCCCTTTCGGTAAAACCAACAATAATCCTGCTTTCACCAATTTTAGCTACTGCAAAATCATCATGTGGCTTAAATCCATATCCTTTAAGTTTTGTATAAGATTCAAAAGCAATTTTAGGATAAACTTTAAAGTTTTTCTGGAAGTTGTAAAAGGTATTTCTGAATTTTATAAGTGAATCATCGCTTTTAATTAAATCTGATTTAATGGCTACAAATATGTCCAAACCTTCTTCAGATACTGCATAGTATGCATCCATTTTAAGGAGAGATGTTGCAGTCATTGTAATAGTATGACAAGTTTCAAAACTTAAGCTAATTACCGGTGAGTTAAACTCAGGAAAACCGAATTTATCCCCAATTTCTTTTATTTCACAAGCTGATTTGATTAAATCTTTTCCAAAGATATCTTCATTATCCCATGCCCAAGACCATTGATTTAAATCTTGTGAATAAAATCCTAAAATTTGAACTGGAAATTCCATATCTCCAAAGTAAATTATGCCTTTTTCAATATCTAAATCTCCAATAGTTTCCCCAATAAATTCTGAGAAGTTTTCTTGTTTTTCTAATGCTAAGGCACCATATTTAGAAAAAACTACTTTAAATGTATCTCCTTCTTCAATAGCTACTGGTTTTTCAATTTGTTTCAACTTTAACACCTAAAATTCTAATTTTGAAATCCTATCCATTGCTTCTTTAGTATTTTCTAATGTGTTAAATGCAGTGAGTCTTAAATAACCTTCACCACTTGGACCGAATCCGGAACCTGGAGTTCCAACGACATTAGCTTCATTTAATAATAAATCGAAAAATGCCCATGAATCCATATCATTAGGAGTTTTCACCCAAATATAAGGGGAACTTACTCCACCACAAACTTCAAGACCAATATCAGTTAAGCTTTCACGGATTATTTTAGCATTTGCCATGTAATAGTCAACAACTTCTTTAATTTGTTTTTGACCTTCAGCAGTATAAGTTGCTTCAGCAGCTTTTTGAACAGGATATGATACTCCATTAAATTTAGTTGTTTGTCTTCTGTTCCATAATGGATTAATTTCTACTTCATTACCTTCACTGTCATATCCCATTAATTCTTTAGGAACAACTGTGTATGCACAACGGGTTCCTGTAAAACCTGCAGTTTTTGAATAACTTTTAAACTCAATTGCAACTTCTTTTGCTCCTTCAATTTCATAAATAGTATGAGGAACATCATCCTCATTGATGAAAATTTCATAAGCTGCATCAAACAATATTACAGCCTTATTCTCTTTTGCCCAATCCACAAATACTTTTAACTGGTCTTTAGTTAAAGTAGTACCTGTTGGATTATTTGGGTAACATAAATAAATAATATCTACTGGTTCAGATGGAAGTTCTGGAACAAATCCATTTTCAGTATTGCATTTAAGATATGTTAAACCTTCATACATACCATCATCACCCATTTCACCAGTTCTTCCAGCCATTACATTAGTATCAACGTATACTGTATAAACTGGGTCAGTTACCGCAATCTTATTATCAATGCCAAATATCTCCTGAATGTTACCAGTGTCACATTTTGCACCATCACTAATAAATACTTCAGATGTGTCAAGAGATACACCATATTTTTCATAATCATTTTTAATAATAGCTTCGGCTAAAAAACTGTAACCTTGTTCTGGACCGTATCCCATGAAAGTATCTGCTTTGCCCATTTCATCAACAGCAGCTCTAAAAGCATCAACAACAGCTGGAACTAATGGTTTTGTAACATCCCCTATACCCATTTTAATAACATCAGCATCAGGATTATTTTTTATAAATTCAGCTTCTCTTCTAGCAACTTCCACAAAAAGGTAACTGCTTTTCAATTTAAGATAATTTTCATTAATTTTAACAACCATGATTAATCTCCGTTATGAATTATTAATCTAATTTATATTTGATTTTAAGAATATATAAAATAATTGATTGGAAAAATAATAATATTTAAATGAATAAGATTACATAGTTATATTTATAATAAATAAGGGTTGGGAAATAATGAACGTAATTACAATTTTAATTTGGATAACAATTGCAATAATTGCAATTATCGCCATTATAGTTGTTAAATTACACTATAAGGGCTCAGAACTTGAGAATGACGAAGGATCAATACTTCCAGACACTGGAGCCATAAATGAAATACTTTCAAGTGGAAAACAAAATAATAATTCTTATCCAAATAATAGACGTAGTTTATCTCCCAAAAAACCCGCGAATAATTCATCATTTTTTTCAAGAAGTACAAATGTAGCTCCTAAAAATGATGATTATATTGTTCCTCAAAAAGTTGAGGAAAATAATTTACAAAATTATGAATATGAATCACAAAATCAAGTACTTGTTGATTATGGAAATACTGTTGAAAAATTCCAAGAACCAATTAAACAAAATCAGATGGATATTATGACTCAAAATAATAAAGATAAAACCGAATTAAAAGATTTATTCACTATTGATGAATTAATCAAAGAATCAAAAAGAAAAGATAGTGAAAGAGAAAAAGAATCACAAAAAATCACTAGAGATGAAGATGAAGATTTAACTGAAATAAAAGAAAGTATTAAAAGAAATCGTGAAAATAAAACTGAAGAACCTCTCATTGAAGAAATCATTTCAGAAGAAGAAAAAGAAGAAACAATCAGCGATTTAGTTAAAGATTCACCTAGTGAAGAAGTTAAAACTGAAGAAAAACCTTTAGAAGTAACTACACAAAAAGACATTGATGAAGCAATTATTACCGCTTCAAAAGAAAGTGAAGAAGAGATTACAAGCATCTCAGAAGATAAAAACATTACTGATGTTTTACTTGACTCAAATGATGATTCAACCGATATTCCAAATGAAGAAATCAAGGAACCTGCTTTAAAAACACCAAGTAAAGTAGGTGAAAATAAAGACTACAAACTAGGAGCATCAATCGATGATGCTAACTTATTTGAAAATGATGACAATGATATGGATTTAGATTACAGAAAAGATTTAGACAGAGTTGCAAACAAAATCAAAGGATCTAAAATATTCCAAGAAGTTAAAGAAAAATTGAAATCCGATGAAGAAACATCCCCAATTAGTGATGAAACATACATCAGAAATGTTAATGAATACGATGAATTTGAACCAATTATCAATGAAACTCATATTGATTATGATGAATTGCACGTAGTAAGCGAAGAAGATAGATTAAGACGTGAAAATACTCGCAGGGTCTTTAACATGGCTAAAAAATCACCTGAACCAGAACTTGCTCAACCAAAAATTGGTGCTATAAAGGATAAGCCTACCCGAGACAACATAAAAATTACAATCAACAATAATGATGAAGTGCTTAAGATAGGTGATGAAATCATATTTAATCACTTAGGAGAAACCTATTCAAGCCAAGTTTATGCTATAAACGGTGATGACATCTCTGTCAAGTACAGACGTCAAAACATTACTATCAAACCAAGTGATGTTAAAAAAATATATTAAATCGAGTTATTTTAAAAAATAACTCACACATTCTCTTTTTTTAAAACCAAACCGCTTTTTTAAATATCTAATTTTTAAATAAAATGTGTTAAAAACATGGTATTTTTGTGGAGAAGGACTATTTTTCACCAGATTAACTGGACCTGGAAAAGTTTGGATATAAACCATGCCAGTCAGCAAACTAGCTGATGCTATAATTCCTTACTTACCAGAACCGCGCAAATAGAAGTTTATTTTAAAAAAATAAACTTTTTTATTCTTTTAACTATTCATGATTAATTCTATAGCTACCATCCTCAACAATATATTTAGGAACACTTATTTTTAAAGAACGAATAATATCCAAATAAAAATTATCAAGTTCTCTATCTGCATAAGGATAGGTAAATTCAAAAATGTAGAGATTATTATCTTCCACATATAAAAATTCATTACGTCTGAATTCATTTTCCCCATCTGAAAAAGAAGAAATAATCATATAATAAATATCATCATTTATAGGTATGAACTCAGATGCAACTAGATTAATTCTTTCGTTGCTTTTAATATTCTTTTCAATATCTTCCCTAATATCCGGAAGACCTGCCAATGTAGGTGTTGTAGAAAATTTAATGGACATTGGAATTTTAGTATTTACCAAATATAACTCTGTAAATTCATCTTTAGCATTAACTGCCTCAAAATCCTTTGGCATTATGAGAGTTGAAAAACCATTTGTAAACATAGTCATTTTAATCACCTATTTATGGGCAAAGTAGAATATTAACTCATCATCTTTAATTTCATCTAGCCTTGCAAATCCAACTCTTTCAAATTGAACTACATCTCCAACGCTTAAATCACGAAGTGCACCTTCACCAAGACCTTCTTTTATGGATGCATCATCCATGACTATTTTCACATTAATATTGTCTTCAATCGGAACCCATTGTATGATTCTAGCCTTAACTGCTCTTGCATCTTCAAATGAAGTGGAATGATAAACAATATTATCACCATTAATTTCAACATTGACAGCATCCATTAATCTGAATATTCCATCGTTAATGTCTTCTTTAGCCAAATAAGCACTTCCATCAAATGGCAAAACACGGTTACCCCTATCCATGTGGTCTGCATGAAGTGGCCTTTCGATGTCAACTTTACCATCACTGTAACCATCAACTGTTATCTTTACAGGCTCTTCACAGAAGAAATATCTGTTGGCTACTGGTTCCAGAAAGTTGCGGTTTAATCCATAGATTTTCTTCCAACTAATAGCTGAATCGGCCATTTTAACACCGATTTCTGTAATCAGATTGTAGATGGTTCTTGGGTCAATTCCTCTTCTTGCAACTGCCCTTAAGGTACCTAATCTTGGGTCATCCCATCCTGAGTATGTTCCATCTTCAATACCCTCTTTTGCTTTGGAGGTACTTAATGCAATATCCTCCATTTTAAGTCTACCATAATGGATGAATTCTGGTAAATCCCATCCCATATGATCATATAAGTATTTTTGTTTCTCAGTATTAGCCAAGTGGTCTTTTCCTCTTAAAACATGAGTCATACCCAGTAAATGGTCATCTACAGCGACAGAAAAGTTCATCATAGGATAAATTCTGTATTTTGTTCCTAAGCGAGGATGCTCTTCATCTACCAATCTCATTGCAACCCAGTCACGAATAGCTGGATTTTTGTGATTGATGTCTGTTTTAACTCTTAGAACTGCTTCACCAGCTTCCATAGTGTCAAATTTATCCCATAACTCCAAATTCTTTTCAACACTATTGTCACGGCAAGGGCATGGTTTACAGTTATCTTTAAGTTCTTTAAATGTTGCACCATCACAGGTACACATGTAAGCTGCACCCTTTTCAATTAATTGACGAGCATAATCATAATAAATTTCAAATCTGTCAGATTGATAAACTATTTCATCAGGATTGATTCCAAGCCATTTTAAATCCTCAGGAATCATTTCATAAGCAGGTTCAAATACCCTTTTTGGATCTGTATCTTCTATTCTTAAAATTAATTTACCGTTATGTCTTTTAACATATTCTCCATTTGGAACGGCAGCTCTTGAATGTCCTATATGCAATGGCCCACTTGGATTTGGAGCAAATCTTAAAACAATGTTTTCATGAGTTCCAGGAAGTTCTTGAAGACCTACTTCTTTAGTTTTTTGTTTTTTCTCTTGAACTTCAATGCCCAATTTTTCCATTTCACTAGCTTGTTCTTCTGGACTTAAAGCATTTACTTTTGCTACAATTTTACCAGACATCGGACCAATTTCTTTTGCTTTACTTCTAAGTTCCGGTTCGTTTGACATGATTGAACCCATTACAGCACCAGGATTTGCACTTCCTTTATGTTTAGCTGCGTTTAATAAAGCATGTTTATAAATAATTTCTTCTAAATCATTCATTTAATCATCACAATTTAAATTATATTAATAAAAATAAGCAATATTATTTATTTATTTGAAGATATATAAATATAATGAGAGTAGTTATTAAAAAATTAGGAGTTAGATAAATCCTTAGGTCGATACGATGAGTGATGCTATAACAAAAGCAAAACAATATATTGAAGAAGAAAACTACAGTGAAGCTATTAAAATAGCTCGTAAAAGACATGGCAAAGATGATATCGAAGAATATCTAGCAATTCTTGATTTATTAATTGATAATGATTATTTACCTGCCCTGGAAGAAAAAGGAATGTATTACCAGTATTATGATGAAAGCCATGATGATGGAGATTATGGTGAAAAATACTTTGATGCATACCTTCAAAAACAACCACGCTCCATTAACACATTGTGTGACAAGGCAATGTCTCGTTTTAACAAAGGTAAAATTGATGAAGCTTTAGAATATATGGATAAAGCAGAAGAAAAGTATTCATCTTATAGCAGAATTGAAAAACCTAGAATCAGCAAAAAAGAAGTAAAAATGGCAAAAATTGAGTTGTTAATTCAATCCAAAAAATATGAGGATGCATTAACTAATCTTAATAACTACGAAAATCAAAATGGATATGATGAGAAAGTTAAATCCTATAAAGGATTACTTTTACAGAAAAATGGAAAAAATGAGGAATCCCTTGAATATTTGGATGATGCATTAAAAGAAAATGAAACAATACTCATCAATAATTCAAAAGGTGATGCATTATATTCCCTTGGAAGATACAAAGAAGCTTTAAAATCATATACTACTTGCATTAAATACGAAAATGAAGTTACTGATGATTTGGGATTAATAACAAATTTCAATTATAAGTCCGCTTATTGTGAAATAAAACTGGGAAATGAAGAAGAAGGCGTTAAATACTTAAATAAAACAATTAATATGTTAAATGAACATGGACGACTTCCAAAAGATATTGAAGCCATTTATCAAAAATGTTCTTTTGAAAAAGAAAGAATAATGAAAAAAGGTATCGAGGATAGTGAATTTAAACAGAATAAATTCCTCCCATCAAAATATGCGATTCTTATTTTAATTATTATTTTAATTTTATATGTTATACTGAAAATATTTGGATATTGAATCTCAGGTGTTGAAGGTGATTAAAATGAGGCTGGGAAAAACTAATTTAGAAGTAAATAAAAACGGATTTGGAGCTCTGCCAATCCAGAGATGCAGTATTGAAGAATCAACTGAAATTCTAAAAGCTGCATATGAAAACGGAATAAACTTTTATGACACAGCCCATTTCTACACAGATAGTGAAGAAAAGATTGGTCGTGCATTAAGTGACGTGAGAGATAACATTTATCTTGCAAGTAAAAGTGCAGCAGAAACTGTAGAAGACTTTTGGAGTGATTTGGAAACATCTCTTAAAAGCATGAAAACAGATTATCTTGACCTGCATCAATTCCACAACATATCCTTTTGTCCAAAGGAAGATGATGAATTATATAAAGCAATGCTGGAAGCAAAAGAACAGGGTATGGTAAGACATATTGGAATTACCACCCACAAAATCACACATGCCCATGAAGCTCTTGACAGCGGATTATACGAAACACTGCAATACCCATTTTCATACTTAAGTGGCGAGGAAGAAATAAAATTAGTTGAAAAATGTAGAAAACTGGATGTCGGATTTATTGCAATGAAGGCAATGGGTGGGGGACTGTTGAAAAACTCCAAAGCAAGTTACGCATTTTTAAATCAATTTGACAATGTCCTTCCAATATGGGGAATTCAGAAACTAGAGGAACTTAATGAATTCTTAAGCTATGATGAAAATACTGTTTTGGATGATAATTTAAAATTAACCATTGAAAATGATAAAAAGGAACTTGGAGAAAACTTCTGTAGAGGTTGTGGATACTGTATGCCTTGTCCTGAAGAAATCAACATCAGTTTATGTGCCAGAATGTCACTTTGGATTAGAAGATTTCCCACAGAACCTTACTTAACTGATGAATATCAAGAGATTATGGAAAAGACTACTAGCTGTACAGAGTGTTACTCATGTGTAGATAAGTGTCCATACGAATTAGACATTCCAAAACTTTTAAAAGAAAATTATGATGATTATCAGAACGTATTGGCAGGAAAAGTGAAAATATGAAACAATGTATTGAAAATCCAAATGATGTTGACTGGCTAAGCTTTTGGGCCGAAAGGTTGGAAGGTAAAATAAATAAAGACTGGGATAAGGCCGCACCAGGATTCTTTAAAAGAACCAGAAAAGACGATTATCAGGATGCACTGTTTGATATGCTAATTTTAGATGAAAACGATACTGTCCTGGATGTTGGCTGCGGTGAAGGATCAGTTACCATACCAATCGCCAAAAGAGTTAAAAAAGTAATCGGAATTGATTCATCACCTAAAATGCTCGAATTTTTAGAAAAAAGAGCTAATGACAACAATATTGATAATATTGAAACTATCTTAAAACCGATTGAAGAGATAAATTACGATGAGATTGGGGATGTTGATGTTGTTGTTTGTTCAAGATCACTAAATGGAATAATTCCAATTGATGAAGTTTTAAGAGAATTAAATAAAATTGCAAATAAATATGTCTTCATAACTATTTTTGGACCTGAAAATAAGAAAATAGAAAAGGATTTCGATGAAGAACTTGGAATAAAAACAGAAGACTTTCCGGATTACAATTATTTCTTCAATATACTATTTAATATGGGAATTTATGCAAATATCGAACGCTTTGACTTGAATAATTATCGTGAGTATGATAGTATTGAAGAAGCAGTTGACAACGGCAAATTCCGACTTGACTTATACTCTGATGAACAAAAAGAACTTTTAAAAGAGTATTTGGAAAGAATTCTCACTTATGATAAAGAAACTGGGAAATACTATAATGTTGAAGATAAGGCTGATTGGATAATGGTTTGGTGGAAAAAACAACATGAATAGTCTAAGAAAAGCCAAAATTGAAGAATCGGAAAAAATATTGAATTTTTATCAAAATATTGTCTATTCAATAGAAGGCACACAATTCAAACCAAAATGGAGCAAGTATTATCCTAATTTAGAATTTATCAAAAGCAGCATTGAAAAACAGGAACTGTATGTCTATAAAAAAGATAGTGACATAATTGGCTGCGTCGTTTTGAACAATAGATTTGACCCAGAATATGACAATATTGACTGGATTGTTGAGGCAAAACCAGAGGAGATTGTTATAATCCATACCTTTGCAGTGACTTCAGATTTAGCAGGAAAAGGAATTGGAAAAGAAATATTCCGCCAAATAAAAAACAATGCCCTAAAAAATAATCAAAAAACGATCCGACTTGATATTATCGATGGAAATATTGGTGCTCAAAAGGTTTTTGAGAAATTTGGATTTAAATATATAGATACTGTTGAAATATTCCACGATATTGTTGGATTGGAAAAATTTCATTTATATGAACATATCTTAGAAAAATGAAAAAAAACACCTATAACAAAGGATATAGGTGAAAATACTATTTTTTGTTAAAGTTTGATTTTAATCAGACTTAATCATGGTCAAAATCATTTTATAAGGACTATTTACAGCTTGAAGAGCGTGTGGTTCATTTGCTGGCATGATGATGATTTCACCAGCTTTAACAGTATTTTTAACACCAGAAATTGTGATTTCTGCCTCACCATCAATTACCTGAACCATTGCATCAAAAGGAGCTGAGTGCTCAGATAAACCTTGACCTTGATCAAAGGCAAAGAATGTCACTGTCCCCAATTCCTTTTTGATTACTTCACGGCTTACAACAGTATCGTCTTGATACTCAACTAATTTCTGGATATCTAAAGCTTTAGCCATAATATCCACACTCATAGCCTATTCCCCCATAATAGTTTTGATATCAGCTATTGCATCACCAGTTGTTGGAGTTAAATTGTAGTTTTCAACTAAAACATTTAATATGTCTTCATTTGCCCATGCAGGAAGAACCGGACCAATCCACATGTCAGTTTTGCCTAAGTAGAGCAATGCCCAAAGTACTGCAGCTGCCTTTTGTTCCATCCAACTAAGCACAATAGTCAATGGCAATTCATTTAATTCCATGCCAAACAATTCACATAATGCCACTGCCACATCAACTGCAACAATAGTGTCATTACATTGACCTACATCCAATAATCTTGGAATTCCTTCAATATCACCTAAATCCAAATCATTGAATTTGTATTTACCACATGCCAAAGTCAATATAACAGTATCTTCAGGTAAGTTTTGAACAAATTCTCTGTAGTAGTCATTGTGTTTTGCTGCTTTGTCACAACCGCCTACAACAAAGAACCTTCTGATTTTACCTTCTTCCACCAATTTTTTAATTGCATCAGCGTGTTCAACAATTGCTCCAGCACTCCAACCAGTAGTTATGGTAGTTAATTCTTCAGCTTCTAAACCTCCAAGAGATTTCGCGCATTCAATAACTTCTGAAAAGTCATAATCTTCAATTGTTTTTACACCTTCAAGTTTAGCCACATCCATAGTGAACATTCTTTCCTTGTATGCATCCAAAGCAGGAAGTACACAGTTACTTGTTCCAACAATGGCTGCATTGTATTTTTTAAAGACTGTTCTTTGATCGTGCCATGCACCTCCTAATTGTCCTGCCAAGTTTTCGTATTTGTTTAATCCAGGATATCCATGAGCAGGCAACATTTCTGAGTGAGTGTAAACCTTAATATCAGTTCCTTCAACCTGTTTTAATAATTCTTCTAGTGCTTTTAAGTCATGCCCAGTTACAATAATAGCTGGACCTTCCTGAGCACCCACTTTTACCTCAACAGGCATTGGTTCACCGTAAGCTTCAATGTGTGCATCCTTAAGCAATCTCATTACATCCACACTGACTTTACCTGCTTCAAGTGCTAATGCAACCAAATCATTGACATCAAAGTTGACATTGGTTAATGTAGTGTATAACCCCTTGGTTAAAAATGCATCAATTTCTGGGTTGAATTTGCCTAAAACGTTTGCATTGTAGTTATATGCACTAATTCCTTTCATAGTAAAGATTAAATTATCTTGTAATCTTGCTACAGTTGGTTTTTTACCACAAACTCCACTTACAGTACATCCAGTACCATGAGCGGTCTGGGAACATTGATAACAGAACATATCTAATCCATCTGACATTTTAATTACCTCTTTTTTAATCGTTAATTATAATTTTCTTTAAAGAGTATTTAAAGATATTGTCACTATTTAAGGGTTAAAAGTAGTAATAGATATATATGTCTAAAACCAAACTATAATCATGGATGAAAATATAACCGTTTTAAAAGGAATTGGACTTACATTGTATGAAGCTCAGGCATATGTGGCATTAACAGCATTAATCCAATCAACAGCAGTTGAAATAGCTGAAAAGTCAAATATCCCCCGAAGTAAAATCTATGATGTGTTAAAAAAACTCAACGAAAAGGATTTCATAGAAATTGAAGATGGAAGGCCCCTAACATATATTGTTAAATCCCCTATTGAAGTATTAAGCCGTGAAAAAGAAAAAATTGATTCAAATCTGGATGATGCGATAACAAGACTAACTAACGTGTATGAAAATGGAATGAATCAAGTTCAGGCCCCAATCTGGAGAATTTATGGTGTTGAAAAAATTATTTCCCAAGAAGTGGAAATCATAAAACGTGCAAAAAACACTGTGAATATGAGAATAGGTTTTTTATTTGAAGGAGAAGGTAAAGCATTAGTTAAAGCATTCAAAAATAAAAGAAGTTTAAAAGTCAATATTTTAGCCTCACCAACATGTTACATTAACAATGAAGAGTTTAAAATCATTGAATTTTTCAAAGAAAATAATATTAATGTCCAAAAAGCAGATATTCCATTTGTAAAGGTGATGATTTCAGATTCAAAAGAAATGCTGCATACATATACCAAGTTTTCTGAAGACAAAAGAAATGTTATTCCAGAAACTGCCATTGGAATCTGGAACAAATACGAAGAAATAGCTAAAAATTATGATGACCGTTTCATGAATCAGTTAAAAAAGACTAAAAATAAAAAATCTACATAAATTTCTCTTCAAAATCAATGAAAACTTTTAAAAGTCTATAATCAAGCCTGTGAATGGATTTATACGCAATATTCTTTGGAACATCCCAATATGCAGATGCTATGCTGCCTGCAATAGCTGCTTGAGTATCTGCATCACCACCCAGAGATACTGCATTTCTAATTGTATCTTCAAAGTTTTCAGCTTCTAAAAAGCATATGATGGATTCCGGAACACTGCCCCTACATGAAACATCAAACTTATAGTTAGGCCTTATTTCGTCAATACTGCGATTTAAAAAATATTCGTATCTAAGTTCAATATGATCTTTAATTTCATCCTTACTGGCACCAAGCCTTGCAAGGTAAATTGCATCACATGTTGCAAGTGCTCCTTTTACTCCATCCGGATGATTATGAGTAACTATTGCTGATTTTTTGGCCAAATCTTGCGCTTCTTCAAGGGAATCCGCTACCCAAGCACAAGGTGAAACACGCATTGCAGAACCATTTGCCCAACTGCCATATGGTTCAGGTGAATCATGGCGTAACCATTCCATGAATCTTCCACCATATCCCGCCTTGGGATACATGTTTCCAAAATATTTTAAATTATTAATTAAAACATGTTTAGAATCCTTATTAACACATAACCAATTAGCTATTGCTAAAGTCATTATAGTATCATCTGTGAATGTAGATTTTCTTGAAAATAAATCAAAATCCTTACTTTTAATAGAATGAAATTCATAAGGAGAACCTATAATGTCACCTGCAATTGCACCAATAATTCCTCTCATATTAATGATTATGTGTTAAATTTGTTAATAAAATTATTGCTTTTAACCTGTAAAATTGACATGAATTAAAATAAAAAAGCTTAAATAAAGCTTAAAATATAATAAAAGTTGATAATATTCAATATTATCATGAAACACGTGAATTTTTATAACCTAAAGTGAAATCAATCACAAAATATACTTTCTCTAAATCAACCAATTTACTTTAATTATAGAAATTCAAAAAAATTACTTCACGAAAATATCTAGCATGAAAATATCGATTCCAAGATTTTCTCGGAATCCTATTTTTAAGAAAAAAAATTAAAAAAGTGAGAGAAATTAAGCACTTCTCTCAAGTACAAAATCTGCAATGTTTGCAAGTACCTGTTTAGATGAAGAATCAGGTAATATTTCAAGTACTTCTTTAGATTGGTCCACAGATTCTAGTGCCAAATTGCGAGCATATTCAATAGCACCACAATTTGTTAAAATTTCAATTGCCTCATCTATCTCATCTTGAGAATTTTCTTCAGCTTTTAAGATTTCTAATAATCTATCATCATCCACACTTGCTAAACCTTTAATTGCGATGATGGTCATCTTACCTTTTCCAATATCAGAACCAATCGGTTTACCTAAAGTCTCTTCATCAGAAGCAAGGTCAAGGTAATCATCTTGAATTTGGAAAGCAAGACCTATCAAGCGACCATATTCATACATTGCATCAATGACTTCATCTGATGCACCACCCATAATAGCACCGGCTTTAGTTGCAGCAGCTATTAAAGCACCAGTTTTCTTGAAAATCATTTCCATGTATTCATCTTCTGTTACATCAAATCTGTCTTCAAAGCCCATATCTGATGCTTGACCTTCACAGATTTTTACACATGCATCAGCGACAGTAGCTAAAGCTTTATTATTTTGGTCTGAAGTAGTGCCTTCAGTACCTATAATTATTTCAAATGCTTTTGAAAACAAAGTGTCTCCTGCGAGAATTGCTACATCATCACCCCAAACTTTATGAACTGCCGGCATTCCCCTCCTCATATCATCTTGGTCCATGATATCATCATGAATAAGTGAAAATGTATGGATAAGTTCAATTGCAGCAGCTGATTTTAAAGCGTCTTTACGATTTCCACCAACAGCTTCAGCAACTATTAATGTTAAAGCTGGTCTGAGCATTTTGCCTCCAGCTCTAGTTAAGTATACTGATGCTTCAGCGAGATTTTCTGGAACAATAGTAGATAATTCTTCTTCAATAGTCTTAGTAATATCTCCTGAATAAGTTCCAAGTACTTCTTTTACATTACTCATTTAAATTCCCTCTTTTAACTTTTAAAAACTTGTGCTTGAGCATTTCTTAAAATATGAATATCATATCCTATTCTGTATCCTTCTTCTTCTGCAAGTTCAGCATAAGCTGCAAGCATTGATAAATCTCCGTGTGCTGGAATAATATGTTGTGGTTTTAACATACGTAGGAATTCCCTGTGGTCTTCTCTCCCAGCGTGTCCGGAAACGTGAGCATTAGGATAAATTCTTGCACCTTTTAACTTTAATCTCCTTTCCATAATATGCCTATTAGCAGCATTTGTTGGATTTGGAATGATTGGTGCTGAAATAATTACATTATCTCCTTTTTTAATATTAAAAGGAGTTCTTCCACTAGCTATTCTTGGAAGTAATGCATCAGGTTCACCTTGGTGACCTGTAGTTACAAGCAAATAATTTGCTCTGTCTTCATCAGCTTTCATTAAAGCCCTGTTTACTGCTTTTGGAGAGCCATAAATACTTGCATTTTTAGGCAATTTCAATATTCCTAATTTTTGTGCAATTCCACAGAATCTCTCCATGGATCTTCCAAGGAAAAATATTTCCCTATGGCTTTTTTTAGCAATATCTGCAATAGCCTGAACACGTTCAACGTGAGATGAAAAAGTAGTTACAATCATACCAGTTCTCTCTTGGAGAGGCCCTACCATTACATCTTCTAAGATATTGCGAGCAATACGTTCAGAATGAGTTTTTACTTCATTATAATTTTTAGCATTAGTTGTTTCAACAATCAATGCAAGCACTCCTTTTCTACCCAATTCTTTTAATCTCTTGTAATCAGGTGGAGGGGATACTTTTTGATGATTATCAAATTTGAAATCCAATGCATAAACAATAACACCTTCTGAGGTGTGTAAAACTGGAAATACTGCTTGAGGAATACTGTGAGTTGATTGAACAAATTCTAAAGTAATATCTTTTGAAAGTTTCATTTTACTTCCCGGATTTAAAGGTTTAATTTCATTTGTTACTTTGAATTTACGTTCCCCTTTGATTTGTTTTTCTATCAAAGCGGCAGTATAAGGTGTTCCGATTAATGGTGCATCATATCTATGTGCTAATTTTGCAACTGCACCAATGTGGTCTAAGTGACCGTGAGAGAATACTATTCCTTTTACTTTTCCGTCAACATCCTTCATTAATGTATCATCAGGAATAACTCCTCTTTCAATTAAATCTAAGCTATGCATCCTATCGATATCAGTATCTTCGTGCATGCTTATTCTGTCCAAGTGAATACCCATATCAAAAATTATTACGTCTTCGCCTATTTTGACAGCAGTCATGTTTTTCCCGACTTCTTGGTACCCACCAATAGCGATTACTTCAACGCTCATGTTTTATCTCCTTGAATAATTTTTTGTGTTAATTCCTCTCTCATTTAACCATTCTCTTGTTTTTCCACGAATGACTAAATTAGATTGTTTCAATTCTTCGATATTATTAGCTCCAACCAAAAACATAGCAATCCTTAAGGAATCATTGAATCTTTGAATAAATGTGTTTAAATCATCTTGAGAAGCACTGTTCTTTAAAAATGGTAAAGCCATACCAACAGCATCTGCTCCAAGAGCAATAGCCTTAGCTGCTTCTAAGCCTGTGCGAATTCCTCCTGATGAAATAACTGGAACATTAACCGCATCAGTAACTTCAACAGTACTAATTGCAGTTGGAATTCCCCAATCCCAAAATATTTCACCTAAATATCTATCTTCAGCACGGTATGTTTCAACAGCCGCCCAACTGGTTCCACCTGCACCTTCAATATCAATAAAATCAACACCTGCTTCAACCAGTATTTTAGCTGACTCTGCAGATATTCCACAACCAGTTTCCTTTGCAAGCACTGGAATATCAACACTCTCAGTAATCTGTTTAATCATGTCAGTGTAGCCTCTTGCATCTAAATCACCTTCTGGTTGTATGGATTCTTGAAGAGGATTTAGATGAATTGCCAAAATATCAGCATCCAATATTTCCACTGCTTTTTCAGCCAAATTAAGTTGCGGTGCACCAATATTACCCACAAGTAAACAATCAGGCGCATTTTCACGAACAACACTATAAGTATCTGCTAATTCTGGATGTTCACAAGCCGCTCTTTGAGATCCAACACCAAGAGCAATACCATTATTTTCAGCTGCAATTGCTAATTGCTTATTAATTTCTTTTGCAGCAGGATGGCCTCCAGTAATAGCTGTAATAAATAGAGGTGAGTCTAATTTTTTACCAAAAACATCAGTAGATAAATCAATTTCATTTTTATCCACTTCAGGTAAAACATTATGGATTAACTCAATGTCTTCAAATCCAGTGGTTTTATTTTTAAACTCAACATCATAATTTTCACAAATTAATAAATGCTCTAATTTTCTATCTGAAATCATGTATTAATTTCCCCTTGAAATTACTGTTCCTTTGACATCTTCGTTTTCTAAGACTTTATAAATGTTATCTTTAACTTCAGCATTTATTATTTTAGATTCAATTCCCAAATCTGCTAAATATAAAAGTTCCTTAATCTTACCAACCATTCCACCAGTTACATCTACATTTGTGGTTCCCTCTAATGTATCCAAATCTTTAAGTGATGTAAATTTCTCGAAAAAAATTGCATCATCATGAGTTTTTGGGTTTTTATCATAAACTCCATCAACATCAGTCCCCAAAACAACACAATCAGGGTTAAGATTTTTAGCTAGGTATTGTATAAGTTGATCACCTGAAATAACACAGATTTCTAACTCACTGTCTAAAACAACATCCCCATAGATAACAGGAATAAACCCTTTATCTAAATATCTTCTAAAAGCATCTAGTTTTCCTTCAGTTATTCTTTTATTTGTAGCTGTCATGAAACTAGAAGCAGGAATTGCAACAACCGGCACTCCTTCATCAATGAACGCTTCACAAATTAACATATTCAATTTTTTAACAGCATTTTGAACTTCACAAAACCCAATTCTTTTTTGTGGATATTCTGATTCGTCAAATTTTTCGCCAATTTTATATTTTTTAGCTGGTGGATGACCAAAAGAACCAGCACCATGAACAATGATTAATTCTTTAAAAGAATTATCTAGTGAAGCTTTAATTTCACCTGCTATTCTTTTAAGGCTTTCACTATCTACTTCACTTTCAATAGCATCTTTATTAGTTAATATACTTCCACCAATTTTTAAGATAAACATCAAATCACTTATAAACTCTTGAAGAAACCCCTTTTCGAGTAAATCTGATTTTCAAGACATTATCATCGCGAGCAATAGCTTCAGCAACTTCCTCAACTTTTCCAGGACATAGCGAAATAATACTACCCCCTCCACCAGCACCAGTAGTTTTAGCACCAATAGCACCAGCTTCTCTTGCATTATACACCATACGAGATAATTCTAAAGTATTAACACCAATCGTATCTAAAAATCCATGGTTAATATTCATTAACTCTCCAACTTTATTGAAATCCTTTTTCAAAATAGCCTGTTTTGCATAATTAGTTAAATTACCCATTGAAGCAATAACCGGATTTATAATTTTTGGATTTCTATTTTTAAGACTTCTTACATCTTTAACCATTTTTCCAGTATTTCCATGCTTTGTAGTATAACCTACAACAAATGGAACATTAAAATCAACTTTAAAACGCTCAACCTTTTTGTTTCTTGATAAATAAACAAGACCACCATAAGTAGAAACTAAAGTATCTAAAGGACTAGCCACTCCTTGAACGGCCTGTTCAACCATATGAGCATCATGAGCTAAAGATTTTTTATTAAAACGAATGTTGTGATATCTGTATAATGCTGCGAGTGTTGCTACAGTAACAGCAGCAGATGATCCAAGTCCAGAACCAATAGGAACATTTGAATTCAATGTTATGTCTATTGGAGAATGATCATGAACTCTATGAACGGATTCTAAAATATATCTAATAATACCTGGTTTTCCTTTTCTTAAGATGTATTTTTTAGATCTTGTTAATAATTCAGCTTCGAAACCTATGTCTGGAGCTCTAAAAATAGATTTATTGCAATCTGATTCCTTAATTGTTATATAAGCTCTTTTATTTACTGCCCCTGCAATAGCTGGTTCACCATAAACTACTGAGTGTTCACCAAATAAAATTGTTTTTGCTGGAGCGGAAGCTTTAGCTATCATAATACACCTTTATTTAAAAACACCTGAAGCATAACCTACAACTGAAGTGAAATCTCCAGTAACATCCCCACTAGTCTGATAAGCTAATATTTCACATTCTTTTTTACCAGACATTTTAGAATGAATTATAGTGGCCATAACAGGACCATAACCACACATTGTAATATTATACTGAACGACTTCTTCAAAAAGTTTGAATTCATTCATTTCCGCAATATCTTCCATTACAAAACCATCAACTTTATTGGCCTTTTCTTGATTGTTAAAATGAGATAAATCCGTACTTGCAATTACTGCATAAGATTTATCTAATTTGTTTCCAGCTTCAAAAATAGCTTTTGCTATATCATTTGCAGTTACATAGGTTTGTGAACCCATAGTGATTGGAACAATTTTAAAATCATCAGAAAAATATTGTAGGAATGGTAGTTGAACTTCTATACTGTGTTCATGAATATGGGCGTGGAAGTCTCCTTTTGCAAAATCAGAATTTGAAATAATTTCATCTGCAAATTCATCATCTACTTGAATGCTTCCGAAAGGTGTTACCCATTCACCATCATTGAAAACAGAAACCTCACTACCAAAACCAGTATGGTTTGGACTTATAATAATAAAAACTTCAGGAAAACCAATTTGAACTAGTTTACAATAGCCATGTGCGGCTATTGCACCAGAATATTGATAACCTGCATGTGGAACCATAACATTTATAGGATAATCTGATCCATCAAAAGATTTAAGCTCTGGAATTTCACCAACGCTTACGTCATCTAAAAAACAACTCTCAATGAGTTTTTTTAGAGTGTTAGGATTATTTGGATAAAATGATCCAGCAACAGCAGGCATTCTTAACATTTTAATTCATTTAAAATTTAAGTTCAAAGTCGGTTGCATCAATATCTAAGTCACCGTCTTCAGGAATGTCTCCTCTTTCTCTTAAGATTTGTCTTGCAAGTAACCAGTAAACTAAAGCAATAGCTTTTCTACCTTTGTTGTTTACAGGTACAGCAATATCAACAAAACTGAGTAAGTTTTCAGTATCACATAATGCAACAACAGGAATACCATTTTGTTTGGATTCTAATACTGCTTGTGCATCAGATCTTGGGTCAGTTACAACAATAATTTTTGGTTCGATGAATTTAGCATAATTTGGGTTAGTTAAAGTACCTGGGATGAATCTACCAGGGATAGTTTTAGCACCGGTTAATTCTCCGAATTTTTTAACAGGAGCTTGACCATATTGTCTGGTAGCTACAACCAAAATATCTTCAGGGTCGTATTTTGCTAAAAGTTTTGCGATTTGTCTGATTCTTTCGTCAGTTTTTTGAATATCTAATACATATAAACCGTCAGATCTTACTCTGAAAATGTATTTTTCCATATCACTGGTTTTTTGTTGAGTTCCAATGTGTAAACCAGCAGCTAAATAATTATCTAAGTCAATTAAAAGTTCATCGTTTACCATATTTTCACCTACAATTTTATTTAATCTTCATCTTCAATTTTAATACATTCGTTAGGACATACATCCATACAAACTTCACAATAACTACAGTCTTCAGGGTTGACAATTTCGATTTTGTCACCTTTAAGAACTAATACTTCCATTGGGCAAACATCAGCACATTCTGCACAGTCTGCACCATCACATTTGTCATAATCTAATATTACTTTAGACATCAAATCTCTCCATTAATTGTTAGAATTTCCCCATCCTTGGATTTGGAAGTTCTTCCTCAATACGAATAAGCTCATTTAATTTAGCTATTCTTTCACCACCAATAGCCCCAGTTTTTATCATTGGAGATGAAAAACCAACAGCTAAGTGAGCGATAGTTGCATCAGTAGTTTCACCAGACCTATGGGAAACAACAGGCACAATATTATTTTCTTTTGCAAGTTTTACAGTAGCATAAGTTTCAGATAATGAACCTATTTGATTTGGTTTGATGATGATAGCATTTGCTGCTTTCATTTCAATACCTTTGGCCAATATCTTTTTATTTGTTACAAATAAATCATCACCACAAATAAGGCATTTATCACCTACTTTTGAAGTGAGTTGAGCAAATCCTTCAAAGTCGGATTCGTCAAATGGGTCTTCTACATAAAACATTTTGTAAGTATCAATGATATCTTTTACGAAATCAATTTGGTCTCCAGTGTCTCTTTTGACACCGTCTTGAGCATAAACGTATTTTTGCTCATCACTACTCCATAATTCTGAAGCAGCCATGTCAAGTGAAGGTCTAATTTCAAGGCCCAATTCATCCCCTACTTCTTCACAAGCTTGTGCTTGTATTTCTAAAGCAGCATCATTTGAAATATTAGGTACCCATCCACCTTCGTCACCTTTTCCTCCAGTAAAATTAGAGTCTTTAGTTTGTATTAACTCTTTTAATCTTTTGTGAACGGAAGCATTTGCAAATATCGCATCAACCATAGTAGTAGCTCCAATTGGAACAACCAAAAATTCTTGAATATCTGGTGCATTAACACCTGCATGTGCTCCACCATTCATCATATTACCAAGAGGATATGGCAATTCATTAACTAAATTACCACCTATATATTTGTACAATGGTAGACTATAACAAGAAGCAGCAGCTTTAGCTACAGCCATGGAAATAGCTACAGTAGTGTTACCACCAATAGCAGATAAATTATCTGTTCCATCGACTTCCCTCAATACTTCATCAATAGTTGTAATATCTTGTGCATCCATTCCAATAAGCTCAGAAGCAATCAAATCTTCCATTTCACTTACTATCATGTCCACTCCA
>NZ_JAZKXX010000033.1:0-10788 GCF_045611865.1 Methanobrevibacter sp. | reverse complement strand
TGAGGCCGACTCATAATTTTTGTGTTTAAAATTTTTTTCTTATTTTTTTATCCTTTAATTATTTATACTAGGAAGTACAATCTATTATTAGAGTTAATTAACTTCTTGGTTGTGTTTTTTATGGTTTTGAGAGAGGATAGAATTGGTCAACAATTATTAATTCCTTTAGACTTGAGAGAGTTGATTCCAAAAGATCATCCGTGTTATTTTATTCAAAACGTTGTGGATGAAATTGATTTCTCGAAAGTCGATTTGAATTATTGTTATAAAGCAGGTAAACCTGCTTATTCTCGTAAAATGTTGTTACGACTTGTTTTAATGGGTGCTTTTGACGGAGGATTGTCTGGAAGACAAGTAGCTGCTAAAGCAGCTACAGATGTCAGTTATATGTATCTAGCAGGCATGGAAAAACCAGATTTCAGAACAATCAACAGATTCAAAGTAGATCACGCAGAACTAATTGACGAAGCATTTAAAACAACAGTTCTAATGGCAAAAGAATTAGATTTAGTAAAACTCAAACACATAGCAATTGATGGAACAAAAATCAAAGCCAAAGCATCAATAAACAATTTAACCAACCAAGAACAAGTAGACCTCTTAAAAGACATCTTAAAAAAGAGCATTGAACTCGACGAAGAAGAAGATGAAATTCTCGGAGACGAATCAGGAAATTCAGTACCAAAAGAACTAATCGACAAAGAATCATTCGAAAAAATCTACAAAAAAGTAACAGAAACCACAAAAGGCGACAGAAACGAATTCAAACTACGAAGAAGTAGCAAAAAATTATTAGAACAATCACAGAAGGATAAAAAATCCGCAGAAAAAATTTTAAAAAAAGTAGAAAAAATCGATTCAGAACTCCAAAAGACCACCAATGATGTAATCAGCATCAACGACCCAGAATCAAGATGGATGCTAAATAAAAAAAGCAAATGGGAATTTGATTACAATTTACAAATAGGAGTAGATGATTACAAAGGAATAATCGTATCATCATCACTAACACAAAATCCAACCGACGTATTCGAATTAATTCCACAAATAGAACAAGTAAAATCCATATTTGGAGAATTACCTCCAAATACACAAATTTCAGCAGACAACGGATACTCAACAAACGAAAACATAGACTATCTCGCAGAAAACCACCTCGATGGATACATATCCACACGAAAACTCTCAAGAAAACTCAAAAAAATCAACAAAAATGATAAACCATTCGGAAAAGACAAATTCACCTTCGATTTAGAAAAAAACACATATATCTGCCCAATGGGACAAATACTCGAAAACCAAAAAAGTTACAAAAACAACACACGAATCGCATACTGGACAAAAAACTGCAAAACATGCCCAAAACACCAAGAATGCTGCGGAAAACAATATTCTAGAATAATTACAGATTATGGAAATCCAAACAAGATTAAAATGCTCAGAAAAATGGAAACCGGATGGGCTCAAGAAATCTACAAAAAAAGATCAAAAACCGCAGAATGGCCATTTGGAAACATAAAACAAAATCTAAAAGTAACAGAATTCAACACAGTTGGACTAAAAAGAACACAGACAGAAGCAAAATTACTCGCAATATCACACAATTTAAAACGAATATACAACGAAACAATACAAAACGAACTCATACACCAAAACAACAAACAAAATACCTAAAAAACATGTAAAAAAAAATTATTTAAAAAAATAATTTTGAGTCGTCCTCAAAATAAAAAAATAATATGGGAATAAAATAATCATCGAGGGAAATATCATGAAAAATTACTCCTGCAGCAATTGTGGAATTATAAACTGCAAACACCAAGATTCAGAATATCCTAAATTCTGTCCAACAAAAGAATTAACAAGTGATGAAATAATAGAAATTGAAAAACTCTACAATGAAGATAACAACAAAGAGATATCAAGGATCTCAGCAGAAATAGAAGAAGAGTTCTACTGCAAATACACAAGAGTAGAAGAAATCATAGAATTTGCCAAAAGACTAAAAATGAATAAAATAGGAATAGTTGCCTGTGTGGGGCTAATGGAAGAAAGCAGAACATTTGCCAAAATCCTTGACAAACACGACTTTGAAGTATATTCCGTAGCATGTAAAGTCGGAGCAATGAAAAAAACAGAAATGGCCGGTGTAGATGATAAAAAAACAAATATAACTGGAAATATAATGTGCAATCCGATACTGCAGGCAATAATACTCAATAATGAAAAAACAGACATTAACGTAATAATAGGGTTATGTGTAGGTCATGATAGTCTTTTCTATAAATATTCTGATGCCCTATGCACAACACTTGTAACAAAAGACAAAGTACTCGCACACAATCCTGTGGGAGCGTTATACCAAACAAACACCTATTATAAGAAGCTGATGAAAAGAGATTAGGTCAAATCTTTAATTTGATTCATATGTCCTTTTACCACCATGGCCTCCGAAGATTTGCCATTTTCCAGTGTTCAATTTATTAAATAGATTATTTCTTTCTTCTCGACAAAGGTCAGAATCAAAATCAACTGAGGTCATTAAAATTGGAGCATATCTATTATATTCTGCCTGTTTAGGAATCATGTCTTTCATATTTATAAAAATGTCTCCTGTAAATGCAATTTTATGTTCAAAATCAATTAGAACAGATTCTCCAGGAAGATGGCCTCCTTTTCCTTCATAAAGACTAAAATGCAATTCACCAAAATCAAAAACTCCAGTTTGTTCAAGGGGTTTTGTTATTGTTTGTTCATCCCCTACAACCTGAATTTTTTGAGGGGAAACAGGTTTATATGAAGTTAATATATTGCAAATACGGATATATGGTTTGTGAAGTGGATTTTTTTCACGGAAATTGCTTTCATTGTTATATTCTGATTTCAGTGATTCTGCACTTTTGCTGCTGGCATAGACAATGTCAAAAAGGGGCAACAGTCCGCAGTGGTCAACGTCGGCATGGGTTATGAATACCTCTTTTGAAGTATTGTCAAAATCAGTGATGATTTCCTTGATGATTGAAAGCATTTCATCTTCATAGCAGGCATATCCGGTATCAATGAATAAGTACTTGCCATAGCTTTTTATGATTGCAATGTTGCTTCCGCATGGAGGTTCGATAAGTGTTATTTCGCTATTTTCGGTTATTTTATGCTTTGTTATTCTTGGTGTGAAATTCTCTCCTTTTGAAGCTGCAATGATTTCTGTAAATCGGCTTATGCTGTCAAAGGTATGGAACGGCAAAACTCCGCTTTCGTTAAGCATTTGCATCACAAGGTTTGTATTGATGATCAGTTCATTTTTGGATTCATCTGAGATATCCATTGTGGAGGATATCTGATTTACAAAGTTGTTGTAAAAAAAGCTATTGTCGTAAATCTTATTGGCGTAATCTGAATTAATTACTTTAATTGGACATAATTCGCTTGCTTTTTTGATGAATGTGCTGACATTTTCTTGGTTTTCAACAACGAGGCCCATCTTAAAGAACTGGAATTCCTTATCTGTCTGTTGGGAACTGATATATGTAATGTTGAAATTAAAATCACTGATTAACTCTAAAATTGGTGTAACAGCACCGGGGATATCTTTAAGCTTAAATTCAAGTAGCACTACATCGCGATGATCCAAATCATGGTGGATATAACCTATTGACATTAATTCCTGAGTCGCTTTTTCAAGACTTTCTGGACTGCCTTCAACATCGATAAATAATAAATGAGAATCCACAGATTTATTATAACTCACACGTGTAATGTTTATACCCAAATCGGACAAGCATTTGCTTGCTTTTAAAAATGCACCGATATGATTGGGCATTTTTGTAATGAATGTCTTATTCATGTCACCACTGTAAAATATTTTTACTTTTATTTTATATGATTATTAAAAATCTTTTTTACAATAATATGTATTTTAGTTATTATTGTTAATGGTTTGTATGTATTTGTTTAATGTTCATAATGCAATTTCTTTATACGGACAGTAGCATTAGAGGTAGTTTAGATTGGGCAAAATTTCGCAACATTGAAATTCCCATTCTCTCATTAGAAATACAAGAAAAAAATTACTTTAGTATTTCATTGGTATGTTGTTAGTTTGAGAGAATTTGACAAGCAATATTTGTTCGTTATATATGAAATAAAATTCACTAAAAAGTGGGGTATAATTCATCTACTTTTTTACCGTTATTTGTTCGTAATATATCAAACAAGAATCAAAAAAGTAGTAGATAATTTCTATACTATTATGCAAACAGTTACATGAAGTTGGTTAAAATGAATCAGAAGTTGCATAATCCGGACTCACCATTGTTAATCGAGGATGTTAAAGATGGTGAAACCGTAAAGGAAATTTCAGAGCCAAGCTATATTGATGCTCAAAATAGATTGATGTAGTTTTTAGTTAGGCCTTTGATATTTGATGTTCATAGAATGCATTTGAAAATCAATCTTACAGAATTGTGGTGTTCTTGCAGTATTATGTAAAAATTCCATCCAAAAATTTAATCGTTTGGAAAGCAAATATAAAATTAAGTTCATGTTTAAGTTTGAATGTTAAAATATTTTTTAAGATAATATGTTGGAGGATTAATAAGTGTGAATGAAAAGGCTAACGAGAGTTCTTGGTTTCCGTTAATAGTTGTGGCTTGTGCTTCCTTTATTATAGTGTTGGACTCTTTCTTCATGAATGTTAGCATTTCTCGAATTGTTGTTGATTTGAATGCTGATGTTAGTACTATTCAAATGATTGTGTCGTTTTGTACTCTTATCACTGCTGCGTTGATACTGTTCAGTACCAAACTTCAGGACATAGTTGGTAAAAAGAAACTGTTTGTAATTGGCGCGGCACTTTTTGGTATAGGAATATTTGCTGCAGTATTAAGTTCAAGTGTTACAATGTTTTTTGTCGGATGGGCAGCGATTAAAGGTGTTGCTGCGGCATTAATGCTGCCTGCCATAGTTTCAATAATAAGCGGAATATATTCCGGCAGAAAGCGTACAATTGCTTTGGCAACTCTCGGGGTAATGGCAGGACTTGCAGATATTTTAGCTCCGCTCCTTGGTGGGCTTATTACAACTTTTTTCAGCTGGAGATACACTTTCGCATTTGAATTAATATTCATTTTATTTATTTTAGTAATGCAAAATAAAATACCTGATTTTAAGCCTACTGAATCTAAAAGCGATCTTGATATTATTGGTGCTATATTTTCCGGTATATGTCTTCTTTTGCTTGTGCTTGGTATTTTGACTCTGACTAATGATGTTGCTGCCAGCATAACTGAGATAATTTTGGGATTGATAGTCTTAGCAATCTTTATATGGTTTGAACTCAAAAGAAAAAGGTCAGGCAAGGTGCCATTGCTTGATGTTGAATTATTTAGAGACAAAAATTTGCGTATAGGTACATCTATTAAGTTATTATATAATATTATAATATCTGGAACATTTTTTGTAATGGTTCTGTTTTTCCAAAGTGTATTGCAGTTAAATCCATTCGATACGGGGTTGGCTTCACTTCCGTTTGTTATGGCTTTGTTTATTTTTTCATTGACCGCTCCAAATCTAATAGGAAAACTGAATCACAAGACACTCATGGCAATAGGATGTATAATATCTATTGTAGGATGTCTGATTTTAAGTTATCAATTTAAATTAAATGTAAACATGCTGGATTTAATTCCGGGGCAGTTTTTACTTGGGACAGGTATTGGTTTTATGATGGCTTTAGCAGCGGATGTTGCATTATTCGATGTTCCTGCTGAAGGCCAAAATAATGCATCTGGTATTATTACAACTGGTGAGACATTAGGTTCCTCATTGGGTACAGCAATCATTGGAATAATTCTAATTCTTGGAGTTATGGGCGGTATTAGTACTGCAGTCGATACCTATGCGCCTGATTATTCAGGAGATGAACAATTCCATCAGGAGGTCTATGACTACTTCCAAAAATTAGACACTATAGAGGGACAAGATAGTATTGTTGTGAATACTGCAGATATAATTATTCAGAATGCAATGGCAACCGTAATGTATGGATTAGCCATCGTGTTAGCAGCTATGTTAATTATAACGCTGCGGATAAAAAACAATAATATTAAAAAACAATGAGGGACAATCTCTCATTTGCCTTTTTTTTTTAAAAATGGTTTGAGTGTTGGCAGAAATTATTTAGTTTTGATTTATTTTGTTTGCATGATATAGAATAAATTTTACTAAAAGTAGTAGATAATTTGAAGTGTGTTATGCCAACAGCAACATGAACTTGTCAAAAGAAACCAGAAGTTGCACAATCCGTCATCACCTCTGCTGATTGGGGAAGTTAATGATGAGGAAATTAAAGAAATCAGAGAACCGAGTTATATTGATAGACAGCAAAAATTAATTTAAATATTTTTAACTATTGTATTTTCAATTGAATTTTTATTTAAGGTAAAAATTGTTTTGTAATGTAAAATTGCTCTTATTTACAATAGAAACTACTTAAATTATTGGATTTAAAGTTTATATTAAGAATTTATTTTATGGGGATGTTTGCTGATTTTGATTTTAATTAATTTGTATAATCACTTAAATAAAATCACTATAAACAAAATTGATGAAAAACATAAAATTTATATGATGAAAAGTATAAAATAAATTTAGTGAAAAGTATAAAATAAAATAGGTGAAAAGTATAAAAAAGTGATTGAGATGAAAGAATATTTGCCAAGATATACTGACCGTGAACTGAAAGAATCTCTTGAATATATGGGTGCTGTACTGATAACCGGTCCAAAGTGGTGTGGTAAGACCACAACAGCCAAACAACAATGCAAAAGCCTGAAAGAATTGCAACATCCAGTTCATGGAAAATCTTACTTAAAACTTGCTGACACCAATCCTATTGAATTGTTAAAAGGAGATAAGCCAATGCTGATTGACGAATGGCAGATGGCCCCCGAACTATGGGATACCGTAAGATATCTAGTTGATGAATCGGATGAAGAGGGACTGTATGTCCTCACGGGTTCAACAATAGTTGATGAAAGCAAAATCATGCACTCTGGAGCAGGTAGGATAAAAAGAATCGTAATGCGCCCTATGAGCCTATTTGAAAGCGGAGAGTCCACAGGAGCAATATCATTAATGGATTTGTTTGATGATAAGGATTTAGAGATTGATGGTGTAACATCAGAATTGACAATACCTGACTTGATATTCGCTGCCTGCAGAGGAGGCTGGCCTGAATCCCTTAACAAAAAAACCAAAAAACAGCAGCTGGCAATCGTATCTGATTACATTGACATAATATGCAATAGTGATGTTTCAGAAGTTGATGGTGTTAAACGCAACCCTCAAAGGGTAAAAGCTATCTTAAAATCATATGCCCGAAATATTTCAACATTGGCAACCAAAAGAACACTCATGAAGGATGTACGGACTGAACACGAGGATATCTCTGCACCAACATATAATTCATACATCAATGCCCTTGAAAGGTTATATGTCATTCAAGACATTCCTGCATGGTCACCAAACATCAGATCAGCAAATACAATCAGAAAATCCCACAAAAAGGAATTCATTGATCCATCAATAGCAGTGGCAAGCCTTAACTTGACACCCGAAAAATTACTGAAAGATTTTGAAACCTTTGGATTCATATTTGAGAATCTTTGCATACGTGACCTGCTTGTTTATTCAAGTTCAGTCAACGGAGAAGTGTTATATTACAATGACGACAGTGGCCTTGAAGCGGATTGTGTCATATATCTAAGTGATGGAAGATATGCATTGATAGAATTTAAATTGGGCAGTCGTGAAATTGAAAAAGGGGCAGAAAATTTACTCAAGTTAAAGGAATTAATTAAAAAAAGTGTGGAAAACAAAAAAATTGATTTGGAAGAACCAAGCCTTTTAGCCGTAATTACTGGTGGGGATATGGCCTACACTAGGGCTGATGGGGTGAAAGTTATTCCGATAGGATGTTTGCGATAAATGTTTTGTTGTGGTTTTTTGATATTATGACATTTTGAGGGATTGGACAAGTAAAAATGTTTCATATTTGCTGAATAAGTTTTATCAAAAAAGTAATAGATAATTTCTATACTGTTATGCAACCAAAATTTAAAATTAAACCTATTCCACTATTATTTTTTAAAATTAAAATGAATGAGATTAACCGAGTCAATCTCATTAAGCGGATATTAAAACTTGTTCATCTTCCGTTTCAACAGTATCGCTGTCAACGACTTTCCCGTCACTGTATAGTTTGACGGTTAGTTTATTTGAGGACGAATCTGCTTTTGAAAGATCTATATCTATATCGCTGGCCTTTGACTTGCCCAGGTCAATTTTCTTATTTCCTGTTCCGGAGATGTCATCCATCTCAACATCTTCAGATGAGACGCTTCCTTCCCATTTCCCGTCAGTTATGATTTTTACCTCATAATTGTGGGGATTGTCATCTGATGCTGTTGCATTCGAATCAAGAAATGCATTTGGGTCGAATATGAAAAAGCCAACTACTATTCCAATCATAATTAAAATCATTACACCGAAGATTGCAAGGGTTATGATTCTATCGGCCACAAATATTCCCAGCAAAAAGTCCAATAATCCCATTTCAATGCCTCCATTTTGAGTTATTGTTATATATGAATCTCATTTTAATTGAGATTTTTCAATTGAAACTATAAGAGAAGTTCACAAAAAAATAAGAAAAAAGTAGATGAATATTCATCTACTTGACTTTAATGGTTGTTTTTATTGTGTCTTTTAGGTAGGTCACTTGGACTGTGTATGTTTTACCTTTTTTGAGTTTGTTGATGACTTTTTTGCCTAATGTTTTTTGTGCAACGCCTTTTGCATTGGTTTTGGCAGTGTAGGTTTTACCGTTCAATTTGAATTTGATGGTTTTGCCTTTTTGGAGTTTGCCGTTGATTTTAAGGGTTGCTTTCAAGGTAAATTTCTTAGCAGTCTTTTTGACAGTGACTTTACTTGTTTTAAGCACCTGTTTTACAGTAACCTTGTTGGTGTAGGTTTTGCCGTTGTAGACAGTTTTGATTGTGTATGTCTTAGGAATGTCAGTAATTTTAACTTTGGCGATTCCTTTACTATCTGTTTTGGCAGTGGTTGTTTTACCATTGATTGTGAATTTAACAACAGCACCCGCACCAACAGCATGACCGTCAGCAGTTACAGCCTGAACGGTGAAGTAAGATCCACTACCATAATCAACAGTGATATCCTTATTGTTGATGATTTTGCTGTCATCAGCAACGGTATATACTTTTAGACATGCAATATAACCTAAATCATAAGCATCTTGCCAGGTTTTCCCGTCAAATGAAACAAATGAAATGTTTTGAGTATAATGAACCCGGGTATCCTCCAAGAGAAGGTATGGCACCCAATTTGAGGTTATTGCTGCTTTGAAGACATCACCTTTATTGACTGGCACGTAACTGTCTAATTTGATGGTGTGATAACCAACATATGGGGATACTCCTTCCTGAGTCAATTTTAATTCATCGTTTACATAAATCTTGACAGTATAGCTGACGCCGCTCTCGTTGAAGTATGTTCCGACACCTGCAATCAAATCATCATCCAGTGCATCAAAGACATTCATGTAACTTCCTTCACTCGCTTCATAATTGGAAAGCCATGTAATGTCATATTGATAGTTTTTATTGTATGGCACAGTATTTTCGATTATGGTAGCTGCGGCGTAATCAATAACCTTTCCTGGAGTATATGCCAGGAGAGATTGGTCATAATATGAAACATATAAAAATCCATTGTCTCCCCAGTCTGAACCATAACTGTTTTTGATAATCCATGCACCGTCACCCGGAGGTGTGATTAGGAATTTTTCTTTTGGGAAGTTATCGTCCCATCCGATAATGGATACTTCATGGTTTGCAGATTCAGGCGCATCGACATATTGTGCATAGGTTTCTGGATTATAATAAGGATTTTCCTCATTAAATGAGGATTGTCCGAAAAATGATACGTCCAGAGATCCATATTTCAAGATTGCAAGTTTCATTTGTGTGCCGTTTGGTATTTCATTGTTAGGGATGAATATCACATCCTGAACATGAATGTCCTGATTGGTTGTGATTGGCACTGTAATTTTTCCAAGTTCATCATAAGTGTCTGCTTCATATGGAATTGCTCCAAGCCAGCTCAATAAATAACTTACAGAAGCAAGATTGGCTCCACCTTCAAATACATCCAAAGCACCATAAGGAGAATATCTCATCACAGTTTTCATGTTATTCATAGAAACGTTAAATGAGATTCCAGTAGCTTTTAATAATGCTGATTCAAGGGCGGATGTCATTCCAAATGTCCAGCATGCACCCATCCATCCTTGATCTTTGACTGATGATACCCATCCCCAGTCACGCAAATCAAATCTGGTTGGAATAACATCAACATTAATGGTATTGTTAACCAGGACCAACTCCATACCTTCTCCAACCATTATTGTTGCATAGAATGTGTTATTGGTTGAAACAGTATCATTATTTAAAACAGTGCTCGCATCTATATTGCATTCTTTATCAAAAACACTAAAAACGGCATTTGTATTGTTTTTGAATGTTGAACCTTTAATGTTCAATGAACTATCATAGGCATATATTGCATTGCCTTGACTTGCAACATTGTTGAAGAACTTGGAGCCTGTTATGTTTAGTGTAGAGATATCTGAGAATATTGCTCCACCGGAAGTTGGATAACTTTCAATTATGCCTGCACAATTTGATTTAAAAGTACAATTGTTGATTT
>NZ_JAZKXX010000032.1:0-6824 GCF_045611865.1 Methanobrevibacter sp. | reverse complement strand
TCGCAATATCACACAATTTAAAACGAATATACAACGAAACAATACAAAACGAACTCATACACCAAAACAACAAACAAAATACCTAAAAAACATGTAAAAAAAAATTATTTAAAAAAATAATTTTGAGTCGTCCTCTTTTTTTGTTAAAATCTCATTAATTATTTATAATAATTTAGATAAAACTATTATTAATATAAAATTATGGTGATAAATTATGAAAGCTGTTATTCCAGCAGCAGGTTTTGGAACTAGATTTTTGCCTGCTACAAAAGCCCAACCAAAGGAAATGTTACCAGTTTTTGACAAGCCAACAATTCAATATGTTATTGAGGAAGCGGTGGCTTCAGGTATTGATGATATCTTAATCGTAACTGGTAGAAATAAAAGGTCAATCGAAGATCACTTTGATAAATCATTTGAACTTGAACAGACATTGCAAAGCGCAGGAAAAGATGACCGCTTAAAACAAGTTCGCGATATCACTGATTTGGCTGACATTTGTTATGTAAGACAAAAAGAGCAAAAAGGTTTAGGTGATGCAATTTATTGTGCTAAAAAGCATGTTGGTGGCGAACCATTTGCAGTAATGCTTGGAGATTCAATTACAAAAGGTCCAACTCCATGCACCAAACAATTGATTGATGTTTATGACAAATATGGGGCTTCTGCAATATCCCTTGAAGAGGTACCAAGAGAAAAAGTTGAAAGATATGGTATTATCAAAGGGAATAAAGTTGAAGAGGATATTTATAAAATTGATAAACTTGTAGAGAAACCTTTAGCTCATCAGGCTCCTTCTAATTTAGCTATTATGGGTCGTTACGTTTTAACACCAGATATTTTTGATAAAATTGATGAAACAGAACCTGGTGTTGGTGGAGAAATCCAACTAACTGATGCACTTCAAAAATTAGATTCTATTTATGGTGTTACATTTGAAGGAAAAACCTATGACATTGGAAATCGTATAGAATGGCTTAAAACATCAATTGAATTTGCAATGGATGATGATGAATCCAAAAAACAATTGATTGAATACATGAAAGAATTAATTAAAGAGGGATAGATATGGAAACTCAAAGAATTTTAGTCACTGGAGGTAGCGGTTTTATCGGTACCAATCTTGTAAATGAATTGAGCTCAAGAGGCCATGAGGTCTTGGCGGTGGATTTATTGCACCATGAAGGAGAAGCAGACCTTTATTCTGATTCATATTCTGACTATGTAAGGGGAGATGTAAGGAATTATCGTCAAATGGAGAGAATATTTGATGACAATGATAAATTTGACTATGTATATCACCTTGCTGCTGAATACGGAAGATGGAACGGTGAAGGATATTATGAAAACCTTTGGGAAACCAATGTAATCGGTCTTAAAAACATGATTCGCCTACAGGAAAAATTAGGATATAGAATGATTTCATTTTCATCCGCTGAAGTTTATGGGGATTATGAGGGAATCATGTCTGAAGACGTAATGGAAAACAGACCAATTTCAGAAACATATCAAATGAATGATTATGCAATCTCTAAATGGGCTGGAGAGTTAATGTGTATGAATTCAGCAACCATGTTTGGAACTGAAACAGTACGTGTAAGACCGGTAAACTGTTACGGCCCTCATGAAGCTTACTCACCATATAAAGGGTTCATTCCAATTTTCATCTATAAGGCACTTCATGGACTTCCTTATTCTGTCCATATGGGTCATAAAAGAATTATCGATTATGTGGAGGATACTGCAAGAACATTTGCAAATATTGTTGATAATTTCATCCCTGGTGAAGTTTACAATGTAGGAAGTAAACAGGAATGGGAAAGGGACATCAAACAATACTCTGACATGGTTTTGGATGCAGTGGGAATCGATGACAGCTTAGTAACTTACACTCCTGCTGAAGAATTCACAACTAAAGTCAAAACTATTGATTTTTCAAAAGCAATTCGTGATTTAAAACATAATCCTAAAGTTCCACCTGAAGAAGGAATTAAAAGAACTGTTGAATGGATGAAAGATTACTACAGAATAGAATAATGAAGTCCATTGTTATTATTCCCGCATTTAACGAAGAAGCAGCTATTGGATGGATTGTTAAAAAATCTTTCCAATATGCCGACAGTGTTTTGGTAATTGATGATGGAAGCAATGACAATACCTATCAATATGCCAAAGGTGAGGGAGCACGTGTAATAAAGCATTACACAAACTTCGGAAAGGGTGTTTCACTTAAAGACGCTTTTGGAGAAGTTGACGGATATGACATTGTCGTCACCATTGATGGTGACGGACAACACAATCCAGATGAAATACCAATACTTATGGCTCCGATTAGGGAAGGCCGTGCTGATTTTGTAAATGGCAGTAGATATTTAAACGGTTTTGATGAAAATACTCCCGCTTATCGTCGTGTAGGTCAAAGAGTATTGGATATTGCTACTAACATTACTGCCGGAACCCATGTCACAGATTCACAAAGCGGTTTTAGGGCATTTAATGGAAAAACTATTTCTTGTTATAAATTCAGAGATCCTGGTTTTGGAATTGAAAGTGAGATGATAGCTGATGCTGCTGAAAACAATTTAAGAATACTTGAAGTTCCAATTACAGTTAGATATGATGTTGAAAACTCATCAACTAAAGGACCAGTCACTCATGGTGTTGGTGTGCTTTTAAAAATCATGAAAGACAAGGCCATTAGAACTTTTAAACGATAATTATGCAAAAGAGACTTATTGAAAAAACCGGAGATGAAATATCCACTCTTGGTTTTGGAGCCATGAGACTGCCACTTAAAAATGGTAAAATCGACAGGATTAAAGCAAAAGAGTTAATTTACCATGCAATTGACAATGGGATTAATCTTATAGATACTGCTTATTTGTATGGGGACAGTGAGTCTTTTTTAGGCGAAATTTTACCCGAAATCAAATCAAAGGTCAAAATTTGTACCAAATTGCCTGCCATTAATGTTAGAAAGTATGAGGACATGGAAAAAATATTGGATGAGCAGTTAAAAAGGCTTCAAATTGATTGCATTGATTATTATCTTATTCATGCTGTTGATTTAAAAGCAATTAACCGATTGCTTAAAAGGGACTTAATTAAATTCATAAACAAAGCTAAAAATGACGGTAAAATAAAGCACATCGGATTTTCATATCATGGTCCAAAGGAGGAATTTGAGATAGTCCTTGAGGGTTATGATTGGGATGTTGTAATGATTCAATATAACTACTTTGATGAGAATATCCAGGCAAGTCTGGAAGGAATTGAATATGCGGCATCAAAAGGAATGGGTATTTTTGTAATGGAACCATTAAAAGGTGGAATTTTGGCTGGAAAGATGCCCAGTGAAGTTGAAAAAATCTTCAAAAAGGCAAATCCAAATAAAAGCAATGCAGATTGGGCTTTTGAATGGGTTTTAAACAACGGAAACATTACTAGTGTATTGTCCGGAATGAACAGTTTTGAGCAATTGGATGATAATATTGCTATTGCAGATAAGACAACACCTCTATCAATGACATTTGAGGAAATGGAAACGGTGGAACTTGTAAAAAGGGTGATGAGAGATTCACTTAAAATCAATTGTTCTACTTGTGGCTATTGTATGCCGTGTCCTCAGGGTGTCAATATTCCTGTGTGTATGAGACTATATAACGAAAAATACCTATTTAATCACAAAGGACTATTCAACCAGTCATTTGTTGATTATTACCAGTATGTTGGCGGTATCATGGGTGCTGAAGGCAATGCAGGTAAATGTAACGCTTGCGGTAAGTGTCTTAGGAAATGCCCTCAAAGATTGGATATCATAGAAGAGCTTAAAAAAGTTAAAAAAGAATTTGAAGTGCCAGGAATGAAATATATCCTAGCATTTATTAAACATGTTGGTTTTCCGATTTACAGATACTTCATAAAGCTTTTAAACCATTAATCATTCCTTATTCTGTCGTTTATTCCTTCCACTCTTGGGATTCAACCACATCATATGTTTCTCTTCAAAGTTTTTGGCCTACAAGGTTTGTGACATCTGTAAAAACTCTACTGTTTTGTTGTTTTAAAAAGTGGTCAAAAAAATTATATGGCATTTTTATCACTTCAATTTTTATTTTAATATGTAATATTTGTCTATAGATTATTTAAAGCTTGTTGAAGCTACTTTGTAAAATTGCAGTCATTGATTCATCTTATTTAAAGTTAACTGTGAAATTATTATATACTTTAAAAATTAAAGTAATAATCATGAAACTCGAAGAACTTTTAGCACCATGTCCAAAATGTGGTTCAAAAGACAAGTTGGCTCACAGAAAAATGTTAGACAATCATAGAGCACACGCAGAAATGGAAACCGTAAAATGCGAAAACTGCGGCTACATATTCTTTGTAAACGAAGACATGGATCCAGATGAGAAAAAACAATTATTAAACGAATTAAACAAAATCTATGTATAAGTATGACATTTCATGTAATGATTATCCCTACACTCAATTGCCCATCTAATTGCAAATACTGTTGGGGATCTGAAAATAAAAAGGAAATGATGGATATAGAAATCATAGACCATATTATCTCATGGTTAAAGGATTTTAGGGATGATAAGGTACATTTCACATTCCACGGTGGAGAACCCCTTCTTGCAGGCTATGATTTTTATAAAGAGGCCCTGGAAAAACTTTCAAAACTTGAAAATCTCGATGGTTTTTCACTTCAAAGTAACATTTGGCTTTTAAGCGATGAATTGATTGACTTATTTGTAAAATACAATGTGGTTGTAAGTACAAGTATAGATGGACCAAAAGAAATCAACGATTATCAAAGGGGAGAAGGTTACTTTGACAAAACAATGAGCAAATATGAACTTGCAAAAAGTAAAGGCCTGATTATTAACTTTGTTTTAACAGTAACAGATTACTCAAAAGATTTCTCAGATGAACTGTATGAATTCTTTAAAGGCGAAAAGATGAGCTTGAAGATTCATGCGGCACTGCCTTCACTTAGGGGGGATAATGCAGACCCATGGGCACTTGACCAGGAAGAGCATGGAAAGCTCCTGGTTGATTGGTTGGATAAATACCTTTATGATTTGGATAAATTCTCAATTATGGATTTGGATCATATCTGTAAGTCTTCACTTAGAAGAAGAGGAACACTTTGCACATTTGCCGATTGTATTGGTACTACTTTAGCAGTTGGCTCAGACGGTTCAATCTATCCATGTTACAGGTTTGTAGGAATGCCAGAATATGTTTTGGGAAATGTGGTCGACAATCCAAGTTTTGATGATTTAAAAACATCAGGCGCCTGGGCAAAACTCCAGCAATTCAGAGATTATGTTGATGAGAACTGCAAAAAATGTAATTTTGTCAAGTATTGTGAAGGGGGATGTCCTTACAATGCAATTGTAGCATATCAGACTCCTGAAGCTGTTGACCCACAATGTACAGCCTATAAAATGATATTTAGTGAAGTTTCAAAAAGAATGAATAAGGAATTTGCAAAATCCGCTTTTGGAATGGGAGCACCTGCTGAGAGAAAAGACGGTGAACCGTTCAGTATAATGGATCTTGCAATGAAACCTTAATTATTTTTTTTTATTAGAATCTTCTTTTTTTTTCAACACAAATAATATATAGTTAATTGTATAATCTTATTGGTAGGTATTAATATGAATGATAAAATAATTTTAGGACTTCCAAAAGGAAGTTTAAATAATGTAAAAAGAGGAAATACATATCAGCTTTTTGTTGATGCAGGTTATGAAGTTAAAGGTTATGAACCTGGTGATGAATCTTACGAAATTGAAATTTTAAATGATGAAGATATTGTTGCTTTTCTTACTCGTCCGCAATCCACTCCTGTAGAATTGAATAGAGGAATGGTTGACATAGCCATTGTTGGTGAGGACTGGATTAAGGAGGAATCAGTTTTAAGAGACACCAACACAGTTAAAATTGGAGATTTGGATTATGGAAAAACCCGTTTGATTGTTGCGGTTCCTAAGGAATCTCCATATGACAGTTTATCAGATTTATTCGAAGCTAATAAGGATAGAAAAACTCCAATATTATGCTTTACAGAATATCCAAATTTAACCAGAAAATTCATCATGGAAAATGAGGTTTATCAGGAAATCTATGGTGATGCAGTACCATTTGTACAGGTCAGAGGTTTAACTGATGGTGACAATGAGATGGTTCAGGTTATCAATTCTGACGGTGCAACAGAAGTATATATTGCTAAAGGTGCCGATTTGATTGTAGATAATACCCAAACAGGGAGCAGCCTAAGGAAAGCTGGCCTTAAGGAAATTGAAACAATATTGCATTCCTCAGCCGGTCTTTATGCAGGTGTAAGTTGTACAGGTGAAAAGCTTGGAAAGGCTAAAATGATTTATGAGCAGTTATTGGGTGCAATAACCGCTAAGAAATATTTCGATGTAAAGTTCAATATAGCTAATGATAAGATTGATGATGTTTCAAGCTATTTGATTGAAAACAAGCTTTGTGCAGATGAGCCTACATTGACTCCGGGTTCTGATTTCTCACAAATCAACGTTTTAATCCCTAAAGCTAAATTCCCAGAAATGGTTGATGCAATCAAAGGATTTAATGCAACTTCAATTATTAGAAATGATTTAAAACAACTCATTGAATAATCATTTCCTTTTTTTTAATTTTCAAATATCATGATAAATCGTTAACATTTATAAACTATTTTTGATATAAATAAATATATTATTTTAATGATGGGGATAAAACATGTTAACATCTGTCCAAAAAGAAATTTTACAAACTTTAATTAATTTATATCAATCCTC
>NZ_JAZKXX010000031.1:0-2846 GCF_045611865.1 Methanobrevibacter sp. | reverse complement strand
CAATTTTAATACTTTATCTGATCCGGATTCAAGTCCAATGTAAATGTCATCGTATTTTGCCTCATAAAGTTGATCAAGCTCTTCCTGAGACTTGCGCCTGATGTTTCTGATTGAGCTTTGGCAGGATATTACATAAATGTTTGGGAAATATTCTTGAATCAGATCACTGATTTCAATCAATTTTCTTGTAGGCAATGCTAAAGGATCTCCATTAGCTACAGTTATTTTTGATAGGTTTTTAGGATAAATCTGTGATAATTCCTCTAAGTCCTCCCTAATGTGTTCTATTGGTGAGACTCCAAATCTTACTCCATGATACATATTGCAAAAATTGCACTTGTTCCATGAACATCCATATGTTATTTCTAAAATTGGAGTATTTGCTTCCAATGGATGTCTATATACCGGTCCTGTGTAATGCATCTTTTCACCTCATTGATATTTTTTTTATAAATGCCCTCTTTTAGCTACAGTATCAAGGAAACCAGGTCTTATTTCCTCAATTCTTTCCACTTGTCTTTTTATGTCTTTAATCATTTCTTCCTTGAACTTGAAATAGTAATTGATTCTAATCAGATTGTGAACATGTGCTCCAAAGAAGAAGCAGTCATCATCCATTTCTAGATTTTCAATCAATGTCAATTCCTCTTCAATCAATTCCCTTTCAGTAGCTTCTACAAATTCCCCATTCAATGTCATGTCATATAATGGGGTGTTTTCCTCTAGAGATGTGGAAGTTGGAATAATCATTACCGGTTTATATTCATTAAGTAATTCTGCAGTTTGCTTTGCGCTTTCTATGCAGTTTCCTCTACCTGCAACACCTAACATCAAAAGAGCCACATAATTCATATCCACTTCCTTAAGTCTAGACAGTTCGTGGTATTCATCTTCTTTTGTGTATCCTTTTTGCATTTGCTCCAAAGTTGGTTCATAAGCTGTTTCAAGTCCAATGTATAGTCTATTATATCCTGCTTTTCTTAAATTCTTTAAATCATCAATGGATTTTCTTTTGATATTCCTTATTGATGCATAGCATGCAATGCATTCAATTTCTGGGAAATATTTATGAATCAAGTCAGCAATTTCCAATAGTTTCCTTGCAGGAAGTGCAAATGCATCTCCATTAACCAAAAAGATTTTCTTTAGATCTTTTGGATAGTATCTGCTTAATTCCTTCAAATCTTCTTCTACATCCTCTAATGGGGATACTCCAAATTTTTGGCTATGGTACATTGTACAAAATGAACATTTTTCCCATGAGCATCCATAAGTTACTTCTAAAAGGGGAGTGTCCGCTTCTGGAGGAGGTCTGTAAACTGGTCCTGTGTAATGCATTTTATCACCTTAATTTTATTGTAATGTTTTTTTTTAATTTTATCAAGAAATCTTTTATTCTATCTTTAATGTATTTTTTAAGTTTATCAAGAAATCTTTATTTTATCTTTAATGTATTTTTTAATTTTTTATTTGTATTTACTAAAATATTAGTTTCAATATATAAAAACATATCAGTAATAATTAACTTACCAGTTAGTTTAAACTTACTTTTATTTTAATAAATTTTAAAATTAAATAATATTTATGGATAAGCAAAGATTAGAAACATTTGGAGATGCAATAATTGCAATTGTATTGACCATTTTAGTTTTAAAATTAGCCCAACCTAATTCATTGACAATTGATGGGTTTTGGCAGATTAAAGAAGGTTTTATAGCTTATTTTATTAGTTTTTTAATAATATTCAATGTATGGTACAATAATCATAATTTCTTTCATGTATTGGATGAAGTTGATGATTTGACTGTTTGGATGCAAGGATTTACATTGTTTATGATGTCCCTTTTACCTTATTTCACTTCTTTAGTATCAAAGAATATTTGGTCTCTCCCTGCAGAGACTATGTATGCATTGACATTAATAGGGATTCATATATTCTATGTTCTAACTGTTAAATCTGGAATAAACCATAATAGGGATAACAAGCAACTGATTGAAGGGGATTATCTAAACAAACATGTTAACACACCAATGATAATTATTTTAATAGGTTTCATTATTGGCTATCTGATTTATCCGCCAGCAATTATAATTTCCTGTTTGGTTACAGTTGTATTTTGGATTATAACATTTAGGCATTTTAAGGATGTGATTATATGAAATCTGAAAGGTTTGAAGCTTTGATTGATGCAATAATAGCTATCATCATCACAATCATTGTACTTGATTTGCCAGTGCCTAGTGTGGTAACTTGGGATTCTATTTTTGCATTGAAAATGAATTTCTTTGCATATTTTGTAAGTTTCCTTTTGTGCTATAATTTCTGGAACAACCATCAAAAATTCTTTGGCTATATTAAAACAATTGACCATAGAGTGATGTGGCTTGGTGCGGGGTCTATGTTCGTATTGTCATTTATTCCATATCTGACATCTTTAATTACAACAGATTTCAATGCATTCTTCCCATTATTCCTATATGGTTTGATATTCATTGTAATTGATATATTGTTTTTAATGTCATGTTACATTTTAAAAAATGTGGATTCAGATAACTTGGAATTGGAAAAAAGAGTGGGTATAATTACTAAAAAGATTATAATTATCATCTTAATAATTATAATAGGAATCATAATCGGATATTTAGCGTATCCTTCAGCTATTTTATTCTCTTGCTTTGGATGTATGATTGCTTCTTGGCTAATGAGTTATTTGGGAATTTATTAATGGTTAGTTTTAAATTACCAAAAGTTTAATATTATATAAATTATAATTCTAATAAAGAGCAATTTTTAGATAATAATTTTAGATAATGAAAATTTTAGAGAAGTATTAATGTTCTAATAG
>NZ_JAZKXX010000030.1:0-32379 GCF_045611865.1 Methanobrevibacter sp. | reverse complement strand
CTTGTCCACACGACCCTCATAGGTTTCGTTTAGAGTCTTTATAGCAACTTCTTCAAGAGGACTGTCAAACCTGTAAGGTGGTATTCTTACAGTATCCTCAATTTTTGTTTTATAATACAAAATAATCCCTCATTTTTTTGATAATTTAATTAATATTATATATTACCCTCAACAGCAATATATCTTTTTTGTCTGAGATATACTACTGTGATTCCTTTATCTTTTGCACGATTTTTTAATTCAATATCATTTGTAGCTAATACTTCTGAAACTCTAAGTAACGCATCATCCACAGTTTCATTTTCAAGTAATGAAATATCCTTTATTTCAACTTTTGAAGAATTAGCTAACTTTAAAGCTAAATTTGCATTTAACCTTATTTTTCCTTTATTATTTTTTTTCAAACCCTTCAATTCATTGATAACAAAGCTTGGAGTAGTTAATTTATAAGAAGGTAATGATTTTTCAAGTTCAGTGATTACATCAACATTGAACTGAAAAGGAACCATAAAAAAATTGGTATCAATTACAACTTCTTTAGAGTCCATTATCTCCCTCTATTTAATAATACCATAACCAATTAATCTCCAACGAGCCCCAACTCTACGACTTAAAGCAACTCTGTCTCCAGGGCTTGCGCAAACTGGTAACTTAAGATTAACTTCAACATCGTTTTTCTTGGTTGAGCTAACAACACCAATTGTTGTTGTAGTACCACAATTAATCATTAAAGGTTCTTTAATTTTAATTGGAGCAACATCACGTTCTTCTTTAGTACCTACAACACGGTCAAGTAAATTAGCTTCCATAACAAAACTATCTAAAACATCAGGCAAAGTACCTTCTTCACCAGCAACAGTTCCAGATAATGAATCGGACTTAGTTAATGATGGATCCAATTTAGTTGCAATACCTACAAGACCACCAGGCCCTATTTCTTCAACTTGTTCTCCATTAGCTTCAAGACCAATGATTTCAGATTTTAAAGTAATCCTATTACCTTTATTAGTTGGACCAGGCCTAATTTCAATGGTATCTCCGAGTTTAAAAGTACCTTGAATTAAAGTACCTCCAATAACTCCACCTTTGATCTTATTAGCCCCTGAACCAGGTTTGTTAATATCAAATGACCTTGCAACATGCATCAATGCAGTATCATCTACATTTCTTTCAGGAGGTTGAATTTGTTTAAGCATTGCTTCAATTAGGATATCTACATTAGCTCCTTGTTGAGCAGATACAGGTATTATTAAAGCATCTTCAGCACAAGTACCTTTAACAAATTCCTTTATTTCATTATAACTTTCTATAGCTCTTTCTTTTGAAACAATATCAATTTTATTTTGAACTACAATTACATCTTTAACACCAATAACATCAAGTGCCATAAGATGTTCTTTAGTTTGTGGTTGTGGACAAGTTTCATTTGCAGCAATAACTAATACTGCACCATCCATAATTGCAGCACCAGATAACATAGTCGCCATAAGAGTTTCGTGACCTGGAGCATCAACAAATGATACTTTTCTAATTAATTCAGTTTCGCTCCCACAGATTGGACATTTTTCAGAAGTAGAATAGCATTCAGGTTCTCCGCAGTTAGGACATTTTCTAAATTCAATGTCAGCATAACCTAAACGAATTGAAATACCTCTTTTTGTTTCTTCACTGTGAGTATCAGTCCATACTCCTGATAATGCTTTAGTAAGAGTAGTCTTACCATGGTCTACATGACCAACCAAACCTATGTTAACATCTGACTGTACGTTCACAGATAACCACCTTTTTAATAATTTTAATTCAACTTAAAAGTAAAATAAGAAAAATAGTGAAACTATTCTTCCTCTTCTTCACCAGCACCAATAATATCAGCAATTGATTTGCTTCCAGCTTTAGTAACTACAGTGTTGATTTGTACGATATCTTCAGCAATAGTGTTTCCTCTAACAGTTTTTCTTCTTTTAACACCATCAGCTTTAGGATGATAACCAATACCACCAGTTAATAAACTTTTGATTCTTCTAGTACCTGAAACATCTTTTTTCATGGTAAAACCATTTTTATCACTACCACCAGTGATTTTTAAAGTGTAACCATCTAAACCAACAATTCCACCATCGAATTCATCACCGATGACTAAACCATTGAGTGCTTTAGCTTCTTCCACTTCAAATTGATGAGTTTCAGCTTTTTGAGACACAACTACTTTGTATGCCATGGTATTCCTCCATAATTTTTTATAAATAATTAATTATTATTCAAATAAACCAAATTTACCCCAATCTGGATCGATTTTACGTTTAATTTCTAAAAATTCATATAATGTTTCAAATTCATCTTCAGTTAATTTATCTTTAAATTCTCTTTCAATGAATTTATAATGCTTTTCAGGGACATCAATGTATAATTCATCCCCTTCATCAAAATGTTTTCCAACAACAGCATCTTTAATAGCCATAGCCACTCTTTGACCTCTTGGAATATCAGGTAATGTTTCGCCTTTATCTTCCATACTGGCTATAACCCCAACATATTCACCATTTTTATTAATCAAAGTTTGACCTTGTTTAATTGTACCACTAATTGACTCAATTCCAATAATTGCAGGTTTACTTTGACGGAAAACTAATTTTGGTAACGCAATGAATTTTGCAGGTTTAATAATAGCATCATAAAATGCTTTCTTTTTAGCCTTTTCAAGTTCATCCATCCATGATTCATAATCTTCAATGATTTGATAAATTACATCACCTTTGAAGAGTTTAACATCAGAGTTGTTTAAATCTTCTACAGAATTTGGATGAACATCTACATTAAATGCAATAATAGCACCAAGTGCTTCATTTTCAGTTAAAGCTATAGATGAATTGATAATATCTCTACGATTTACATCACCAATGTCCGCTTCACGAATAGGAATTTCCATTTCTCTTAACAATTTAACAATAGCTTCAAGAGAACCTAATGTGTCTGCTTTAACTAAAAGACCTTCATCTTCTGTACTAATGGTAATATCTTCGATTTCTTTTAAAAGTTCCTCTTCAACATTCTCATCATCACTTAAAACTCTAAGTGGTGAACCTGAAATAACATCATCTAAATTAGGAGCGGCTATTTTAATACCTGCAGCCGCAACAACTTCATCAAATTTCTGAAATTTCTTTTTAGAATCTCTCATTTCTTCAAGTGGAAGTGGTCTTAAAATAGATCTAATTTTAGTTGTTAATACTTCATTTGAAGAAGTCATTAAAGCAATTTCATCATTAGTTCGTAAAACACCATCATAAATAATACTATCAATAGTAAGACCTAAACCTACTTCTTCTTTAATCTCTAAGACTGTACCTTTTGCAGGAGCATCTTCATTAATCTCAAGTTGTTCGGTTAAATATTCTTGAGCAAGTCCAAGCAACATTGCTAAAACTTCAATAATACCCTCACCAGACCTAGCACTTATTGGTATGATACTAATCTGGGATGCGAAATTACTAACCCTATCAAATCTTTCTGATTGGAATCCTTCTTTGTGGAGAATACCAACAAGTTCATAAACTTTAGTGTCTAAATCTTGTTTAACACTTTGAGCTTGTTTCTCAAATGATTCTTTAAAAGAAGCACCCTCATGAGTTTCCCAACCAAAAATCATGTCAATTTTATTAGCAACAACAATGAACGGAGTTCTATACATCTTAAGAATATTTAATGCTTCGTATGTTTGTGGTTTAAATCCATCATTAATATCCACAATCAATACGGCTAAATCTGCTAATGCACCACCACGTTTTCTCAAACTAGTAAATGCAGCATGTCCAGGAGTATCAATAAAGAACAATCCAGGAATTAAATCTTTGATAGATAACCTTGAAATAAAATTTCCACAGATTTCTTCAATAGTATCATTTGGGATTTCAGTAGCACCAATATGTTGTGTAATACCACCCGCTTCTTTATCAGCGATGGTACTACCCCTAATATAATCTAACAATGTAGTTTTTCCATGGTCTACATGCCCTAAAACTGATACAATCGGGGATCTGATTTTCATAATATCTTCTTTGATAATAACTTTTTAAAATTTAAATTTATTCATAAATTAAATTGTTATCGACGATTTCATAATCGCAAATTTCATCTTCATTAAAGAAAAGACTAATTTCTCTTTCTGCAGACTCAGGAGCATCTGAAGCATGAATAATGTTTCTACCTGTATCCATACCGAAATCTCCTCTAATAGTTCCAAGATCTGCTTCTAAAGGATTAGTTGCACCAACTAATTTCCTAATAGTAGTAATAGCTTCTTCTCCTTCAATTACCATAGCAAGGCATGGTGAAGAAGTAATATATTCAACTAAACTTGGGAAAAATGGTTTTTCAGCATGTTCTCCATAATGAGTTTTTGCTAAATCTTCATCGATTTGAATTAATTTACAAGCAACGATTTGAAGACCTTTTTCTTCAAAACGAGATAAAATTTTACCCATAAGACGCCTTTGAACAGCGTCCGGTTTCATCATAACAAAACTTTTTTGAATCATTCTTTAACCCATTTAACTTTTCTTGGAACTCTTCCGAGTTTAATCATATTTTTTTCACATTTGCTGCTACAAAAGAAATAAATTGACCCGTCTCTTTTGACGTACATCTTTCCAGTACCTTCTTCTATTTCTTTATGACAGAATGAACAAGTTCTCATGTTCTTACACCTTCTTAAGGAGTTCTAATTTCCTTAGCTTCTCTAATTGTATCAAGTAACATTAAAATGTCGCCTTCTCTTACAGGACCCATAATGTTTCTTGTTAAAATTCTTCCTTTATCTCTACCATCGAGGATTCTGCATTTAATTTGCATTACCTCACCAGTCATACCAGTTCTTTTTAAAACTTCAATGACTTCAGCAGGAGTACCTTCTTCCATGTAAATCACCGTAATTCAATTAAAAGAACTTATCTATTCTTTTAATTCAGCAACTTTTTCTACAATTTCAGCAACAGCAGCTTCAGCATCACCAGCGTCTACAATACATGCAGATGCAGTTCCAACAGTTAAACCTGCAGCTCCACCAACTTGTTCTTTGGTAGGTAAGTATACGTAAGGAATTTCTTTTTCATCAGCTAATACTGGAATGTGTGCAACAATTTCAGCAGGATCTACGTCTTCTGCGATAACAACTAATGCTGCATCTCCTCTTTCGATGAATTTGGTTACTTCGTTAGTACCTTTTGCTACTTTACCAGTAGATTGTGCGGTTTCTAATGCTTCTTCAGCTTGTTTAGCTAATTCTTCAGGTGTCTCAAATTTTACATAAATGTTTGCCATAAAATATACCTCCTTTTTCATCTGGCATTGCCATCCATCGGCAGATATTATAATTCATTGAATCATAATATAATGTAATTATATATAGTTATATTATTTTTTAACTATAGAAATTACTCAAATTATTCAAATAATGAATAATCTATTATAGTTTTTAATAATACTAATTCTTGAATAATTCATATATCACTAAATATAATCCCGGGAAAAAAATAAGAGGGATTAGACTTTCAATACAAATACTTCTGAATTTCATATAATTTTTAGCAAAACTAAAAATAAAAATTTAGTAATTAATGAAATAATTCTAGAGAACTAGACAATATTAAATTGGTTAGTATAGTATATAAATGTTTTTAAAAAAAGGATATTTTAAGAACTAAAAATCAAGTTTAAAATGAAATAATTAAAAAAAGTGTAAAAGAGATAGTAAATTAATTACTATCTGAGACAGTAAAGAAATCTATTTGATAGCTAATTTAATGTCTTCTGCTTTTACAGTTTTTCTACCAGCGTGACGTGCAAAGCCTACAGCTTTTTGTGCGATTTCGTTACCGCAATCTTCGATAGCTTCGGTTAATGCGATTTTTGCGTCATCACTTACTCTTTGTGCACCAGCATTTTTTAAGATTCTTCCTACAGGAGCAATTGGTAATTCACTCATAATTAAACACCTCTTTTATTTTGTTAATAATAGATTTAATTTGCTTATATATAAATATATTGGTTTTTCATTGTTGAATTGTTAAAATTTCAACATAGTAAAGCAAACTATTTTAACCTAAAAAGTGACAGCATTGTCTTTGAAAATGTTTTTCATACATTAGGTTATACAAAAAAAGTGTAAGTTATGTTTGAATATAAAAGAATTAAAAGAAAAAATTAAAATTAAAAGAGATTTAAAGCAAAATTTATTTCTTCATCAAAATCTCTCTTAAGGTGTCTATATCAGCATCAACCTCAGTAGGTTGAGTACATGCATCAATAGCTGTGTTAGGATCTTTAAGTAAATGTCCTGTAACAACACAAGTTATAGTTTCACCTTTATCAACTACACCCTCGTCAACAAGCTTTTTAAGACCTGCAATAGAAGCTGCAGAAGCTGGTTCGACACCAATACCTTCTGTTCTTGCAAGTAACTTTTGGGCATCCAAGATTTCTTCATCAGTTACTGTTTCAGAGTAACCATTAGAATCATAAATAGCATTGAGTGCTTTGATGTCACTAACTGGTGCACCAATACGAATTGCTGTTGCAATTGTCTCAGGATTTTCCACAGGCACTACTCTTTTGTCACCTTTTTTAAATGCATTAGTGACTGGACATGCACCTTCAGCTTGAATACCGGTCATCATTGGAAGATCCTTAATAAATCCAGCATCATAAAATTCTTTAACACCTTTCCAAATAGCTGAAATATTTCCAGCATTTCCCACTGGCAAAACAATTCTGTCAGGAGCCTGCCAGCCTAAATCACGGACAATTTCATAACCTATAGTTTTTTGTCCTTCTAATCTGTATGGGTTAATTGAATTTAATAAGTAAAGATGTTTTTCTAATGCAAGAGCAGTCATTGCTTCAAGTGCTTCATCAAAGTTTCCATTAATTGACATTACTTCAGCACCGTGGAACATAGCTTGTGCTAATTTTCCTAAAGCAACTTTTCCTGAAGGTAAAAATACAATGCATCTTAATCCTGCACGAGCTGCATAAGCTGATAGTGATGCGGAAGTGTTTCCAGTTGAAGCACAACCTACAGTACTAACTCCAAGTTCCATAGCCTTAGTCATACCAACAGTCATTCCCCTGTCTTTAAAACTTCCAGTAGGGTTGGAACCTTCAACTTTAACATACAAGTTAACTCCAAGTTCATCTCCAAGCTTATCACATTTGCAAAATGGAGTTCCTCCCTCATCAAGAGAAACAATTTTACTTTCATCTACAGGAATACATTCCTTAAATTTCCATAGATTATCTTTTCTACCATCAAAAATGTCTTTAGAAACATCAATTTCGTTAACGAGTTCAAGAACAGATCCACACTTCTCACAAGTGTAGATTACTTCATCATCATCGTATTCTTCTCCACATGAAACACATCTTATCATAAAATCACACTTATTATTTTTTCATAGTATATTATAAAAATTTAACCTAAAATTGAGATTACATACTTTGCAATTGGAACTGTCAAATAAACCTCCACAAAACCTGCAATTATCATTAAGACTAATGAAATAGCAAATATTATCAATGCCTGTTTTAATTTAATATAGCTTTCATCAAAGGAATTAGATAATCTTTGTGAAATTGAACCCTCATCTTGATTTAATACTTCTTTTAGGAATTTATATACAAAATTAAATAAAACAATCCCTGAAGCACATGCTAGAATGCATGAGGAAAACTCAAAAATCCCATGAGGAATTATATACATTGAAACCGCCAATGGATTGCCATCACTAGCAACATAATAACCTACAAAAAATCCATTAAAAGCAAGGACCAAAACTGAAATGCAACATCCTATCCCATATATAAACATCATCAAAATAACTTTAAGATTATTTAAAAATATATCATGAAATGTTAACTTAATAACACCAGACTGAACCTTTTGCGTTAAATCTTCAACTACCGGATTAAAATAACTGTACAGATATGGTTCTAAGAAATAACCTAAAACTAAAGAGATAAATAAAATAGCTATTGAAATAATGATAGCCCATTTATTTTCAAGGAATGCTGATTTGATTTCATTAATCATTATATCAAAGTTTTTGCAATTTCTCTTGCTTCAATTTGCTTTTCTTTTAAATCTTCCATGAATTCTTCCATCAATTCGGCAGTTCTAACTTTACAATCACCACAACGAAGAGTTCCATTTAAACAGTCTTGTCTGATTTTTTCAAGTTCACTATCATCATCAATGAAATGATACAATAACATTTCATAGATTACACACTTATCAACTTCTCCACCGAGCTCTTGTTGTTCTTTAAGACTTTCTCTTCCACCTGTTTTAGCAGATTTAACTTTTTTAACCGCATCTTTTGTATCATCATTAAGATAAATCGCAGTAGATGGTTTGGAACTGCTCATTTTATCTCCAGTCAAACCAGTTAAAAATCTATGATAAGTTGAAGCAGGAGTTAGGAATCCTAAATCTTCATGTAATTTTTGAGCTATATCCCTTGTAAGTCTTATATGAGGGTCTTGGTCAATTCCAACTGGAACAACCACCTTTTTTGGGCCTCCAAACTCTTCAATTTGTGGAAGTAAAATATCGGCAACTTGAACCAGTGGCGCTTGTATGTGAGCTATATTTGTAGATGGAGTGAACCCATAAATAGCTTTAAGTTGGCTGAAATTAGTTTTACTTGAAGCTTTAAATGCCAAATCCTGTAATGCTTTATTTTGAGATTGAAGGTAAACATTTACATTGTCTTTTTCAAGGTCAAGGCCTAATGCAATCCAGTTTGTTAAATATTCATCAACTGCAATTTGGCGACCTTTCTCAAAGCTCATCCCACGAGCAGCATAGGATTCCAAATCTGCAATAGGCAGTGACAACATAGCACCTTTTTCTTGATACCATTTTAATTGGTCAACTACCATTTTATGACCAATATGCATTTGTCCACTTGGCATCATACCAGTTACTACTGCAAAATCTTTATTTTGATTAATCAAATTATTAATTTCATTAAATTCCCTATGTCCAAATATTACTCCTCTTTTCATTAATCTTTGAGGATTTTTAATATCATTTATAATATCTGAAATCTTACCTATACCAAATTGATTTACTAACTTATCATAATCTAAGCTAAATGATGCCCATGGATCAATTAAATCCGCCATATTTTCACCAACAATATTATTAAATTAAGTATTCAAATGAGAATTATTACAGTGAATATTAAACTCTACTGAAATATAAAACATTTCTTCAATTAAAATTATGGTCTTGTCCATTCCACATTATAGTAAGTAATGTCAAAATCCTCATCAACAATAGCTAAAAGAAGTTTCTTGTTAACACCATGAGAAACTCTAACATAACTTGCAAAATCTAAGGCATTAATATCATAATTTTCAAAAATTATCTTAACCAAATAATCAGAATGCCCTTGACCTGGACCTCTTCCACGATTGTATAACCTAAATTCGGAACCATATTTAAATCCAGTTTTAATTACAAAACCACGGTCTTTTAAATCGCGATAAACAATATATTTTCCATATGACTCCTGTTCTTTTAAAAGATCGATTAAATAACCAACAGTGCATTCAATGTCATCTTCATAAACATTTAAACGACCTTTTTCAAGCAAATAACATGCTTCTATTAAAGAAAGTTGAAGAAAATCTGCTTCGATTTTACCAAACTTACTTTTTTCATGTAAAGCTATTGGTCTTTTACTTCCCTCTTCAATTTTAATAGATACTATGTCATTAGATAAATTTCCACGCATTAAAACACCGCAAAAAGAAACAAATTATATTTAATGCTAATAAGTTTGAAATAAATATTATATATATTTTATTAAAAAAAAGAAAAAGTTAAATTCTAATAAAAATGTTATTTGCCATTTCTACTGGAATATTAAGTTCTTTGTCTTCAACCATGATTGAATAACTGTTGTCAACAGAATCTTCATTAAATGAATATTTCAAATGATTTCCAACTTGAATATTTAAAGCTGCAATATCATCTAAAAGTTCATCATTTCCACGAATAAATGATACAGTTCCCTCAGAATCAGAAGTCAATTCTGATACTGACAATAAGTTAAATTTTCTGTTAATAACTTGATCAAAATCTTTTTGAGAGTAACACTGCTTACAACTATCAAAATCAAAATCACAAGCAGGAATAACATTATCTTCAGGACATAAATCAGGATTGTGTAACATTGTACATAAAGCTCTTTCCGCTTCATCAGATAGGGTATGTTCCATTTCACAAGCTTGTTCGTGAATGTTTTCCTCTTTAATTTTTAAAACATCCATTAGGAATTTTTCTAAAATCCTATGTTTTCTTGTGATTTTTTGAGCTATTTTCATACCTTCATCAGTTAAAATTGCTCCTTTGTATGGAGTGTAATTAATATAACCTAAATTTTCCAATTTTTTAAGCATTTGAGTTACACTACCTGGTGCAATACCTAAATCTTTTGATAATTTAGTAGTTGAAACTTGTTCCCCATTGCTCCCATTCCTATAGAGAACTTCTAAATACTCTTCAATATTTTCACTAATTTTATCCTCAGACATGAAAATTCACCTAGTTTTTATAAGTGAATAAATATATTTAATTAAGAGTATAAAAAAGTTTTGGTTTGCCTAAAAATTTAGTTAGGAATTTTAAAAAAAGTAGAATCTGTTATTAAATTATATATCAAAGTGACTATTTAAATCTTTGTTAAAAAAATAAAAAAAAGATATAGATAATTAGAAGGAAATAGAATTAGTAATAGTCTTAAGACTAAATGTTTTCGTATTCCAATTAGCTATACTTCCTAATGAATTTCTAGAACTAGTTGCATCAGCAACAGTCCATGTATCACCAATTAACACTTGAGTCCATACGTGACCATATGTACTTCCACTACTGAAAGTACAGGTTCCGTGAACATACCTACTTGCAAGACCTGCAGTTCTAAACATAGCCACTAACAAGTGAGATTGATCAACACAGTTTCCTGTTTTAGCAGATAATGTACCTGCTGCACCATATTTGGTGTTATAATAGAAACTATAAGATACTTTATCCCTCACATAATCATAGATTGCTTTAGCTTTCTGCTCATCAGTTTTTAATCCACTAATCAATGAATCAACAACTTTCTTAATAGCAGCATTATTTACTTGACAATTAGTGGTTGATTTTAAATACGGAGTTAAATCTTTAATAGTATTTTTCTCATTTAAACCTGAACCTGATACAGAACTGCCTCCTCCAGAAGAATATTTGATTGTTACATAATTTGGCATGTATTTATCATTATTTCCATAATATGCCAATATTCTAGAGAATGCATCAACTAATTCTGAGTAAATTATTTTTCCAACAGCAGAAGAAGCATAATTAGGAGCTTGATTATAAGTCTTAATAAATGTTGCAACATTCTTTGCAGTAGTTAAATAATCTTCTTTCATCAAGTTAGCATTAATTGAATCTCCGGATGGAGAACTTGGAGATGAAACACCAGTAATATAAGTAATTGCTTTAGTGTTTGAGTTACCAAGTTGATAAATAGCTTGACTCATCAAGTATAAGAACTCAGGTAATGTGAATGTAACTCCACCTGCAGTAACTGTATTCGGCAATTTACCATTGGTTTCATAATATTTTTTCAAATTTGTTGCGCCAGTGATAACATTGCTAACAGATATTGTTTTGCCGGTTGGAGTGCCTGATGAAGCATCACCAGACAGATTATTGAAGTTAACAAAGTTAGTTAACCCCCATCTGAATATTACAATACCTGATACTTTAGAATCTAATGCTGCTAAAGCATCTTTAGCAAGATCAGATTTAGATAATTTAGTTGTATCACTATCAGAGTTATATGCTTGTAAACCAACCCACACTTTAGCACCTTTAGAATTATCTACAAACCATTTTGCAGTAGTTGTAATCCACTTTGTTGTTTGTTTATAATTTCCTTTATAAATCATAGGAATAACAACATCTGCATATTTACTAATTGCAGATAAATCTTGACCATAATAATAAATATTATTAGTGGTTTCAGGCATTAAAGCACATGAAACAATAATGCTAGCATCAATATTATGAATAGCTTCAGTTGCTTGTTTTACAAATTCAGTTATTGCATCAGTACCGCCTGTAGTTTTATAAGCAGTACCAGGATATCTTAAATAATCAAGGAGAATGCCGGAAACTCCTTTAATATTAGCATATGTTTTAAGTTCAGTTATTTTCTTATTGAATAAAGTGGAATCAATCTTTCCGTTTTTAACTGGATTGACCCAACCATCAGATCCATAGAATATTTGAGCCCAAATATGAACCCTTATTCCCAACTTATTTGCACTAGCAATCCATGATTCAACCGCTGATTGACCATGAAGGGTAATTGCATAATAGTTTAAGAATAAATCTGTAGTTCCTTTGGAAGCTAATGAACTTAAATCAACATTTTTCATATCTGCACCGAAAACCCAATATCCATTTCCAGTAACCTCTTTTTTAACTACCTTGATTTTAGTGTTTCCTGAACTTGGTGCATTATCATTGTCACCAGTAGCAGGATAACTGTAAGAAACTGTGTAGGTTCCAGGGGAAAGATTTACATTAAATGTTGCATAACCTGTTGAAGAGGTTGTAGCAGAATATGATTTGGAGTCTATAGTTAAATTTACGGTTTTACCAGCCAAAGCTTTATTATTTGAGTCTTTTAATAAAACTTTTAAAGTTTGTGTACCTTGATTTAAAGATGTTCCACTACTCCATGTTAATGAGGTTTTAGACCTGTCTTTAACAGTTATTGCAGTAGAACCAGATTTTGCATTAATTTTTGAATCTTTACTAATAGAATATGAAACAGTGTACTTTCCATTTGTCAAATTAATAGGTAATGAAACTAAACCCTTACTATTTGTAGTTTTTGTATATGTCTTTCCATCTACTTTAAGAGTAATAGTTTTTCCTGCTAAAGGAACACTACCTGAAGTTACAGCCAATTTAAATGGTGTATTTGAACCTTGACCAATAGTAGTCGGACTTTTAACAGTGAAAGTTGGAGTACTACTTGGAATAATGGTTACTGTATTAGAAGCACTAGATGCAGTATAGAAAGCATTTCCTGCATAGCTATATTTAACAGTGTAAACGCCCTCATTAAGTGTAGGTAACTTTAATGAAGCTACACCCTTACTATTAGTGGTTGCAGAATATGTCTTACCATTAATTGTAAATTTAACAGTTTTACCTTCACCCGGCGCATAGCCTAAACCATTATGCAATGTTACTTTAATAGTTTTACTATCACTTTTAAGGAAAGTATAAGCACTAGTTATGAGTTCAGAAGATGTAGATTTTACTACTTTAACTGTGTTAGTTTTGGTTAAACCATCAACATTATAGGAAATCATCTTATATGTCCCTACATTAAGGTTGTACATAGTTAAAGATGCTACACCATTACTATTAGTAGTCGCAGTATATGTTTTTCCATTAATCTTAAACTTAATCTTTGTATTGGTCAAAACTTTACCATCACTTTTATAGAATTTTGCAGTGAATTTTTTACCATCAGTGTAAACTTTAGTAACATCACTTGCACTAATTGTAGATAAAATTTTAAAAGTATTTGTTACATTATAACCAGTTACAGGATTAGTTGCAGTAACTTTATATGTTCCTGGTTTAAGATCAATCGCTAAAGAAACAGCACCATTACTATTTGTTATTTTAGAGTAAGTTTGTCCATTTGCAACAATTTTAACAGTTGTATTGACTAAAGGATTTCCATTCTTATCTAAAAATGTAGCAGTATATTTGGTGCTCCCTTTATAATATTTAGTAATATCATTAGAAATAATAGAATCAGATACATTAATAGCATTTGATAAAACATTATCACTTATAGAATTACTACCCGTGTTAGTTGATAAAGTATTTGAATTTTCAGATTCTAAAACTTCTTCACTTGATAGAGAAACTTTAGATGAATCATTATCAACATTTGAATCACTAGATACAGAAATTTCTGATGAATCAGCAATATTTTCTAATGGGACTGAAACATCTGATGTGTCATCTACTAAGTTAGTAGCATACGAATCTGTAACACTTACGTCACTTGCATGAATAGCACTAACTGATAATATTACACAAAGTGCTAATAACAAAGTGAGTAATACCTGTTTGTTCAAAATATTTTACCTCCATAACAGTTTTTTAATAATCCATGAGACCTAGATCTCACTTCAACAATATTTATATACAAATATCTTATATAAACCTTTTTATTTACTAGAACCTTTTAAATGAGTTTAATTTTTAAAAATAAGGTTAAAACTTTATGAAAATTGACTATAAAGTAAAATTATACTTAAATTAAAGTATAAAACCATTAAAATATATGAAACTATATTTAAACTAACTTTATTTTATTAAAATGTAAATAGTAATTGTAGTGCTTATTATATAATATAACATATAATTAAAACTTATCTTATTGAAAACCATTGATTAAAGTTAAGTTAGAATAAAAAACAATACATTTAATAAAGTATATCTAAAAATAAGCAAAAATAATAAAAAAAAGAAAAATAATGTAAAAATTTAAAAATTTTACATCATTGGAGGCATTCCACCCATACCGCCTGCACCAGGCATTGGAGGCATACCACTTGCATCATTACCAGACTCATCTGGACCTGTTGATTCTAATGCATTTCTTGCTGCAATCATATCATCAATTCTTAAAATCATTTCTGCAGCAGCTCCAGCGGATTGTAAAGCTTGGATTTTAACTCTTAAAGGTTCAATGACTCCAGCTTCTTTCATATCAACCACTTCACCAGAGAATACATTAATTCCAATGAATTGTGAGTCTTCATGAGCGGCTTTTAAATCAGCAATTAAATTAATGGTATCTAAACCTGCATTTTCAATTAAAGTTCTTGGAATAACTTCTAAAGCTTCAGCATATTTTAAAATAGCTAATTGTTCTCTTCCACTTACAGATTCACCATATTCTCTTAATTGTTTTACTAAATCAATTTCACAAGCTCCACCACCGATGAGAACTTTACCTTCTTCGATAGTAGCTGCTACAACACCTAATGCATCATCGATTGCTCTTGAGATTTGTTCGGTTACATAACGGGTACTTCCTCTAAGCACAATTGATGAAGCTTTTGGATTTTCACATTCTTCAATGAAAGTTAATTCATGATCAAATATTTTATCAAGATATACACGACCTGCTTTACCTAATTTGTCTTCAGATAAATCTTCAATGTCAGTTACGAGTTTTGCACCAGTAGCTTTTTCAATTCTTTCCATATCAGATTTTTTAACTCTTTTATAGGTCATGATTCCTGCTTTTTTCAAGTAGTGTTCTGCTAAATCATCAACACCTTTTTGACAGAATAACACATTTGCACCGGAATCAACAATCTTGTCTACCAATCCTTTAATCATTTCTTCCTCATTTTTAAGGAATGCTTCAAATTGATCTGGACTTGTTATATCAATTTTAGTATCAGTATTAATATCTTTTAATTCGATTGGATATTTCATGATAGCAATTTTTGCATCTTTAACATCTTTAGGCATGCTTTTAGATAATGGTGCTTTATCGATTACTACACCCTCTGCTAAGAATGAATCTTCTACAGAATCTCCTGAAACCCTTTGAATATTAATATTGTCAATGTCGGATTTGCCGTCTTCTTTGATTCTTAATGCTGCTTTAACAACAATGTCTGCCAAATGGTCTTTTGCATAATCAGATCCTTTACCACTCATTGCAGTTACAGCTACTTTTTTAAGGGTTTCTTCATCATCAGCATCTATTGCAATTTCTTTTATGAGTTCAACTGCCTTTTCTGTTGCGTTTCTATATCCTTTTACAACAACAGATGTTGCAATTCCGTCTTCTAATAATTCTTCAGCTTTAGCTAATAATTCACCTGCAATTACAACAACAGAAGTAGTTCCATCTCCAACAATATCTTCTTGTTTTTTAGCGGTTTCTACAAGCATTCTAGCTGCAGGTTGTGCAATATCCATTTCTCTCATGATAGTTGCACCATCATTAGTTACTGTTACATCACCTAATGAGTTAACTAACATTTTATCCATACCTTTAGGACCTAATGTAGTTCTTACAATACCAGCTAAGACTTTAGCTGCTGTGATATTCATTCTTAAAGCATCTCTTTTTGAATATCTTTCAGTTCCTTGAGGAAGGATAAATATTGGTTGATTTGCCATTTCATAATCACCTTTTATCTATTTAAATAAAAATATAAAACTAAGTTTTTATACATATTAATGATAGGTAAGAGGTTATATAAAAAGATTACTTATTAAACTAACTTTTGGTGTGTTTTATGTATAAAACAATAATAGATGAAATTAAAGCTAATCTAGGTGGAAACAAGGATTTGGACAGGAAATACCTATCCTCACAAATCGAAAAATACAAAGACCACCCATACAACAAAGAAATCCTAAAAGAAATCTCTCGAATGATGTGGGATTGTCTAAGTGATGAGGAAAAAATAGAATTTATAGAGATTTCACAAAACGAAAATCCTATAATGGATATTTTAAATGACGTATCCTATGACATTGAAAATGGAGAATACAAATTAGCTTTAAATAAATTAGACAAATTCATGGAATCCTTCCAACCTCCATTTGAGGACGATAAGGTAAGTGAGTATCACTTTTTTACAAATCCTCTAGAGGAAATCTTGTTTAATACATACATCGGCGCTGAAAAGGAAGTTAGATTAATTCCAGATAACCAACCTTTACTCGATTTATATTACATTTACGGATTTTTGCTTTTAGAAACTCAAAAAATTGATAAAGCTGAAGAATATCTCAAAAAAGCAATTAAAATTAATCCAGTTTCATCAAGAATAATTTTAGAGTTATGTGAAATTTACAAACAACACACATATAACTATAATAAATATTATATGTATGCCTCTGATGCACTGAAATATGCATATTACCCAACAGACATTGGCAGATGCTACAGATCTTTAGGCCATTATTACATTGCAGAAAACCAAATGAAAACAGCACTGGCATTATTTACCTACAGTATGGAATTTGACTTAAGTCCCATGACATATAGTGAAATAAACTATATTAAATCAAAAAATAACATTGAATTAACACTTGAAGAGTCTATTGATATTATCAAAAATAAAAATATTCAAATTGGACCAAATCCATTCATTATAGAAACTTTAGAAAATCTAGCAAATGAATATGAAGAAAATATGCTATTAAATCAATCAATTTACTTTTACAAACTACGTTACAATTTAACAAAAGATGAAAAAATTCTTGATAGAATTAAAGAACTTGAAAATAAAATAAACTATTAAATAATATATATTATATATTATATAACAAGGTGATTTAAAATGTGTTCAAGTGGAGGGCCAATGGCCGATATTGATTTGAAAAAATTGAAAACAAAAAAATATCAATGTAAAGACTGTGGAAATACCTTTAAAGGTCTTGGAAAAAAAGTTGTTTGCCCATCTTGTCAAAGTGACAATGTGGTTTGCGTAGAGTAAATTTATTTACTCTTCTTTTTATTTTTTAAGTGATCTTTATGAACATTGATTTTAAAAATGATGAAATACTATTTCTTGAAGGGGAAACCGGAATCGTGGGCGTTGTAAAAGTTGCCTACGAAAATAAAATGTTATTTATTGCAACACAAGACAACGAAGAAATAGTTCAGTTTTTAGAATCAGACGATATAATTGCTGTATCAAACTTTAAAAAAGACAAAAGAGCAATACGCTCACAGGCTTATTTAGGTCGTGAGGAATCTTCACCTTTAGTAATTTTAAATAAGAATCATCCATCGACAAAACGGTTAGAAACTGTTTTATCTATTGGAGATAGAGTAAACCTAAACTGCAACATTACTCCAGGAACCCATCCTGAACAGAATGTCTTATGTTCCTGTGACAGTTTATCCGGACTTGAAATTATTAAAACACCAACAGGTGTTAAATTAAACAGAGACTTTGAAAATTACACAATTGAGAAATTCTAGGTTAAACCATGTTATTTATCGATTCATTTTACATGTTTTTAGGTAAATTAGTAGTCTTCTTGGCTATTTTAATCATTGTCCTATTTATTGCAGTTTTAATTCTAGGATTTTTCATTGCTAAAAAAAACAAAATAAAGTTTCCAAGATTTCTGTTATACATAGTTGACCTATTATACTCACCTTTCAAAACAATAGCTCATTTTTTAAACTTGGATGAATATCTAATCGATGACATTGCAATCAAGGTTAGGGACGACATCAACAAGGAAAAATTCAGACAAGTTCCTGCCGAAAAAACATTGATTTTTTTACCTCACTGCCTAAGACACAGAGACTGTCCTGCAACACTCCAAAAAGAAGGATTAAACTGTACAGAATGTGGATTATGTTCCATTGGAGCCATTAAGAAAAAAGCTGAACCATTAGGATATAAATTATATATTGTTCCAGGATCAAGCTTTGTTAAAAAAATAGTTATGGAAAACAAGTTTAAAGCAGTTGTCGGTGTGGCCTGTCATGAAGATTTAAATCAAATGATGATGCTCCTATCAGATTTCTGTCCTCAAGGAGTATTACTTGAAAAAACAGGGTGTTTTGAAACAAAGGTAAATGTTAAAAAAGTATTTGAAAAGATTGATTCCAAATACTAATCGTCGAAATACCTTACAAATTCAGTTGACTCTTGGGTCTGACTAAACTCTTCAATAAAATCGTTTAAATCTTGAATAAACTCTTCTTTTCTTTTATCCAAATCCTCGATTTTGGAATAGTCTTTTTTAACTCCAATAGTCATTATCAAATCATCAGTTTCAAGAGTAATTTCAGGATATAATTCCTCTACAAATTCATCCATACTACCCTCTACCATGTTGTTGATGTGCTCTTGCCAGATGTCCTGCTGCAATAGCTCCAACTAAAGATAACTCTCCTGCCAAAACAGTACATGCAACGATTTCTGCAAATTCACGAGCTTTACCTGAACCAGCAACTCCCAATATTTCTAATCCTTCATGAGCAACTTCAAGACTAGTTCCACCACCAACAGTGGCTACAGGTAAGTCCGGCAGGTTAACTGAGAAATATAAATCTCCATTTCTGTTTTCTGCAGTTGTAATACCTAATGAACCTTCAACTACATGAGCCGCATCCTGACCGGTTGCTAAAAATATAGCCGCAACCATATTCGCATAATGAGCATTGAATGCCATACTTCCAGAAGCTGCAGAACCGATTAAATTTTTAGCAGTATTTACTTCTACAATTGTATCGACTTCAGTTTTAAGTTTTTTAGCTACAATATCTTTTGGAATTAAGATTTCAGCTATAACACTTTTTCCTCTGCCTTCAACAATGTTAATTGCAGCTGGTTTTTTATCAACACATACATTACCACTCAATGCAAGATGTGTTGCAGTTGTATCCTTTGCAAGTTTTTCTAAGATTTTTTCTGAAGCTATTGTTACCATATTCATTCCCATACTGTCTCCAGTTGAGAAAACAAATCTTGGATAAACATAGCTTCCAACAATTAAGATAGGATCAATTTTAATTAATTTACCATGAGAAGTTGTACTTTCTGCAACTTCTTTTAGTTCATCAAAATTATCAACAAACCATTGTTTGATTTTTAAAGCATCACCAACTCCATCGCATTTAATGGCTGGTGCACGAGTCATGATATCTGATACTACTCTTACATTTGCACCACCTGATGCTGTAATGGTTGATGCACCTCTATTAATTGAAGCAACTAATGCTCCTTCAGAAGTTGCAAGTGGAATAAATACTTCTCTTTTACAATATTCCCCATTGATTTTTAAAGGACCTGCAATACCCATTGGAAGTTGTAAAACCCCAATTGAATTTTCAATATTTCTTGCAGATGCTCTTTCCATATCTAAAGTGTAATTTGAAATATTATCCAATTTGATATCATATTTTTGTTCTAAAAATTCCCTTCTAATATCAGTTGCCTCTTTTGATGAAACTTCATTATCTACCTGATAAAGCTTCATTTCACCATTTAATAGTTTATCAATAATTTCTTGATTTGTCATTACATAACCTTTTTAAGTAAATCTACAATTTCAGATGGTTTTTCAGCTACTTCAACACCAGCTTCATTTAAAGCTTTGGTTTTACTTGCAACAGTACCGGAATCTCCTTGAATAATAGCTCCTGCATGTCCCATTCTTTTGCCTGGCGGTGCGGTTCTTCCTGCAATATAAGACACAACCGGTTTTTCCATTTCTTCAGCAATGAATTTACCCGCTCTTTCTTCTGCAGTTCCTCCAATTTCACCAATTAAAACAACAGCATCTGTAGCATCGTCTTTTTCAAATCTTTTTAAAATATCAACATAATTATCACCAGTGACCGGGTCTCCACCGATACCCACAGCAGTACTTTGACCAATTCCAGCACTTGTAAGTTCACTAGCAATCTCATAAGTTAATGTACCACTTCTTGAAATAACTCCAACATTACCTTCAGCAAAAATGTGAGTAGGCATGATACCCAATTTACCAACACCCGGAGATATGATTCCCGGAGTATTAGGACCAATGACTGTTGTTCCCATTTCTTTTGCATATGCCATAATTTTCATACTGTCATGAACTGGAATGTGCTCTGAAATAATAACAACTAAATCCAAGTGCCTGATGGCTTCAAAAGCAGCATCCCTTGCAAATTTTGCAGGTACAAATATGATTGAAGAATTAATATCCACTTCTTCTTTTGCCTCTTCAATTGAATTGAAAATTGGAACGGTGTCTAAGAATTTTTGTCCCCCTTTTCCAGGAGTAATACCTGCAACAATATTTGTATTGTATTTTAACATTTGTTCTGTGTGGAATGAACCTTGTTTACCAGTTATTCCTTGAACTAAACATTTTGTATCTTCATTTAACAAAATCATAATAAATCTCCTATCTTAAAATTCTTGTTTTATTTTCAAATGGAACAGCTAAATCTATTACATTTCCATTCATAAATGCAGTAGCTGAAAATATCACACTACCGGGTAATACATTACAAGTTGTTCCTCTTTTAACTAAATAAGTATTCTTGTTTCCAAGTGCTGCTCCAATCATTGCACCGGCTATTACTCCAATAGATTCTATGTCTTCAACTGTTGCAACAACGACTGGATCATCAGTTTCTGGTGAAACATAACCTACGCCAGGTATTTTTCTTATTTTTGGTTCTATATAATCTGATACATCAGTCATGTTTTCCATGCCTTTTGCAGCATTAATTGCAGAGTTTGCAACATCTGCTACAAATGGTTCACCCCCATATGTATCAAAACCTAATACAATTGCATCAGGATATCTATCTGGCCTGATATTTGCCTCAGCATATGAAATTCCTTCACCCGCATTCTCTGGATCTTGTGAAATTCCAGACAAATCTCCTAAATTTTCTGCACTTTCTTTTAAAATATTGACAATACCTTCATTAATAGGTTCAAGTAAATCATCTTCTACAAATGCACTTATAACAACGTCATCCCCTGTGACATTAGTTAAAGCAGCATCCCTTGCACCTAATTCTTTAAGTTTATGAAGGTTTTTTTCAATAGTTTCTACTAGCATAGGACTACAGGAAACATCATTTTTTGATACATCTGCACCTATGGCCGTAATTTTCAAATTAACACCTTGTATAATTAATTAAACAAATAAATAAAATATAATATTTTATTGATATATTGTTTGTTTTTTAATTTATTTAAATTTTCGGAGTTTAAAAAAAATTTAATTAATAGTAACTTCAAATATTATATTTAATGTATTCACAAACAAAAATTGCAATTCCTATTTTTCAAAAGAAGTGCAGTGATGTAATCGAAGTGGCTAATGATTGTATTGATAAAGGAGCAGATGTTTTAGAATTTAGAATAGATGCCTTAAAAAATCCTGATATTAATGAGATTAAAAATACAATCAATGAAATTAATTTTCCTATGATTGCTACCAATCGAATCAACTCAGAAGGTGGTTCATTTAAAGGTTCGGAAGACGAAAGATTCCATATTCTTTATGAATGTTGTGATTTAGTAGATTATGTTGACATTGAACTTCAAAGTAATGATGAATACATTGAAAAAATCCATGATACTGGTGTAAAAACAATTGTTTCTTATCATGACTTTGAAAAAACACCAGATTTAAATGAGATTATGTATATTGTTGAAAAGGAACAAGAATTAGGCGACATTGCAAAAGTTGCATTTATGCCACAGGATTTAGAGGACACATTAACCATTCTGGCTGTTCTTTCCCATTGTGAAAATACTATTGCCATTTCAATGGGAGATTTAGGAAGTTACACAAGAGTAATGGCTTCTAAATTCGATTCACCAATTACTTTTGCTGCAGGAACTGATGTAACAGCCCCTGGTCAAATTGATATTGAAACAATGAAAGCATTACTTAATATGGATTTAAACATAATGGATGAGTGATTATATGGCTAAAAAAGTTATTTTAGCTGTAATTATTGTTATTTTAATAGCTGTTTTTGCTTTAATTTTTTTAGTAAACGATACCGTTGATGTTTACATTGACGGCGAAAATGTTACCGTTACAACAAACACGCTTTCAGATATCGATGAAAATAGCATAAATCACGATATCTGCGATTATACTTTAGACGTGATGGATGATACAACAACAGACATAGATACCTATAAGAAGGGAATATCTGATATATGTAGTTCTTATGGCCTTGAAGATGTTGAAATTAATATTGATTCAAGTATTGGAGAAAATCAAATACCTGTTATCGTTTATGTTGATGGAACATCCATGCTCCCAACATTACAAGATGGACAAAGCGTACTTTTAAACAAAACTCATAATGTACATGTTGGAGATATTGTTGTAGCGGATTCTGATGAATACGGAGGCATTATTAAAAGGGTTGGCGACATTAATGGTGATGAAGTCTATTTAATAAGTGATAACAAAGAAGTCTCATATGAATATATTAACGGTGCATTATATGAGATAAAAGGAATAACAACTTGGGTTAATATTAATGATATTAATGGTGTGGTTATTTCATATTAAAAAAGGAAATAATGCCATATAAGCACTATTTCCAAAAAAGGGAGAAATATAAGAACAACAGTTCTTAATTTTGTCATATTTGGAGGAATAACTACACTGCACTATCCCCCTCTTCACCAGTTCTAATTCTGATTACATTGTCAATCGGATGAATGAATATTTTTCCATCCCCAATGTTTCCTGTGTGAGCACCTTTTTTAATTGCTTCCACAATTGTATCAACACCTTCGTCTTTTACAACGATTTCGATACGTGTTTTAGGAATCAAATCGATACAATAACTGGATCCTCTGTAGGATTCTTTTATACCTCTTTGACTTCCCCTTCCTTTAACTTCAGATACATTCATCCCTTCACAACCAACTGCTAAAAGGGCATTTTTCACATCTGCATATTTTTCTTGTCTAATGATTGCAACAATACTTTTCATGATTACACCTAGTTAAAATTATATGCTGATTCCTCATGAAGATTTGTGTCAAGTCCACCGATTTCTTCATATTCTTCAACTCTTATTCCACCCATTGCTTTATCTAATACTTTAGCAAATACGAAACTTAATATAAATGAATAAGCAAGAGTAGCAACAACGCTTATTATCTGAATAACAACTTGGTTAGCATTACCTGCAACTAATCCTGCAACTCCACCTACTGCTGGTACTGCAAAGATTCCTGTTGCGATTGCTCCCCATACTCCAGACATGCCGTGAACACCCCATACATCTAAAGCATCGTCGTAACCGAGTTTTGCTTTTAAGAAGTAAATTGCAAAGTATGATACAAATGGAGCTACTGCACCAATTATTAATGCTCCAGGAACATCAACAAATCCTGCTGCCGGAGTAATTGCTACAAGTCCTGCTACTGCACCGGTTATTGCACCTAAAACTGTTGGTTTTCCAACAACATATGTATCTAAAGCTGTCCACACAATTAATGCTGTAGCAGCTGCAACGTTTGAAACTATAATTGCGTTTGCTGCAAGTCCATCAGCTGCAAGACCTGATCCTCCGTTGAATCCCATCCATCCAAACCAGAGTAAAGCTGCACCTAAAACAGCATATCCTAAGTTATGAGGAATTAATGAAGTATCTTTTCTTTTACCAAGTACGATTGCAACAGCTAATGCAGCTGCACCGGAGTTCATGTGAACTACAGCACCTCCTGCAAAGTCAAGAGCACCTAATTGTGCTAACCATCCTCCACCCCATACCCAGTGAGCTACAGGTATGTATACTAAACAAACCCAGAATATTGTGAAAATAATCCATGCTTTTGTTTTCATCCTTCCAACAAGAGCTCCTGAAATAAGAGCAACAGTTAAACCTGCAAAAGCACATTGGAACATTGCAAATAATAATGTTGGAATTGTTCCACTTAAATCATCTAATGCAATTCCTTGTAAGAAGAAATTACTTGGAGATCCTATAAGACCCCACATATCGCTACCAAATGCAAATTGGTAACCGAATATTACCCATATTACACTTACAATTGAAAATGCAATGAAAGTTAAAAAAATTGTATTTAAAACATTTTTACGTTTACTTAATCCTCCATAAAAAAATGCGACCGCTGGAATACTCATTAAAAGTACTAAAAGACTGCAAATAAGTACCCATGCTGTGTCACCTGCACTAAAAACTACCATTATATCTTATCTCTTAAATTTGAATTTATTAAATTATGAAATTAATCGCCGGCAATAGTCGGCAATAATATGTCGGAAGTATTGTTCCGATATATAGTAATTGAACTACATAGTATATAAAGGTTTTGTAAATTAGATAATTGATGTACAAAAAGTAACAATTAAAATGTATTTTAAACATTGTATTGAAATATCTAAAAAACATATAACTTCATTCAAAATAAAATAAAAAACTACATTAAAATTTAACATTTAAAGAAAATATTAAATATAAGCTATTTAAATAAATAATAATAGCATATTTAAATTTTAATTAAAATAATAAAAGTGTTATTATGAAAGACTCAGTAAAAGCAAATCTAATAGTATTTTTCATAATTGCTATTGTTGCATTTGGTATGAGTAACGCATTTGCCAGTTTAATTATCCAAGAGGATAGTGACTCATACAAACTAATTCCAATTGAAAATGATTCATTTGAACCAAATTACATTTATAAAGTTCCTACAATCATACCAAAAGTAGAAAACAACACAACTGATGTTACACCAACTAACAACACTGATTACAATGTAGAAAATACATACAGCAATTGGACAGAAACACGTACTGAGTATACGGAGTACTGATAAAATGGTAGGAAAGAAAAAATTTATCAGAGATAGCGTCTATGGAGACATTAATTTAACTGATTTTGAAGTAAGAATCATGGATATGCCACAATTCCAGAGATTAAGAAGGATTAAACAATTAGGATTAATTAGTTTAATATATCCTGGGGCAACCCACACCAGATTTGAACACTCAATTGGAACAATGCATTTAGGATCCAAATTATCTGAAGAACTTGGATTGGAAAATGAGGAAATTGAATTAATCAGAGCTTCAGCGCTTTTACATGATATTGGACATGGCCCATTTTCACATGTTTCCGAAGGAGTTTTATCATTTCCTCATGAAGAATTAACTAAATTTGTGGTTACTAAAACTTCAATGAAAGATTTACTTGAAGAAAAATTTGATGTGAATAAAATCGTGGACATTGTTAACGGTAAAGGATATCTGGGTCCTATCGTATCCGGTGAACTAGATGTGGACAGGATGGATTATTTATTAAGAGATTCTCACAATACTGGAGTGGCTTATGGAATTATTGATTATGAAAGAATTATTTCAAATTTAAAACTTGAAGATGGATTAATATTAGATATTAAAGGTGTTCAAGCTGCTGAAGGAGCATTGGTGTCAAGATACTTCATGTACCCTAGTGTTTATCAACATCACACCACCAGAATTGTAAATTCAATGTTTAGAAGAGCTTTAAAAAAAGTCATAGACGAAGACATAATCAATGAGAAAGACATTTACAAATATGATGATGCTGAACTTATTGGAGTATTTAGACACTGCGAAAATAAATTTGCAAATGATATCATGTCCAGATTAGATAACCGGAGAGTAATGAAAAGAGTGAAAACAATAAGATTAGACAATTTCAAATATCCTGAAAAAATGTATAAAATTGAATCTAAAACACTTAGAAACGCTGAAGAAGAAATAGCTCAAGACTATGACATTGACAAAGATTACGTATTTATCAATATCGCAGCATATCCTAGATTTGATGAAATGAAAACCCAAGTTAATGTAGATGGCAAATTATACCCATTAACTGAAATATCAAATATTATAGGGGCTTTAAGTAAAGCCCGATTCAATATCCCTGACATTAGTGTTTATGTTGATGATAGTGAAAAATCTAAATTTGATAAATTCAAACTCGAAAATTATCTAGAATTACCTGAAATTGATAGAGAAAAATTCCATGGAATTCATTATGACCAAATTAAACTATTTTAGGAGAAAAACATGATAGTTGTTGCAATTACCGGAGCAAGTGGAGCAATATATGGAATAAGACTCCTCGAAGCTCTAAAAAAATTAAACATTGAAAATTCTATAGTTATTAGTGATGCTGCAAGAATAGTAATAGAATCAGAAACTAAATACACTGTTGATGATGTAATGAGTTTAGCGGACAAATACTATGATTTCAATGATTTAACCGCTTCTATAAATAGTGGATCATTTAAATCTGACGGATTGGTTATTGTACCATGTTCCATGAAAACACTCTCTTCAATAGCCAATGGATATGGGGCGAATACAATTACAAGAGTGGCCGATGTAAGTTTAAAAGAAAGAAGACCAACTGTTATTGTTCCTCGTGAAACTCCACTTAGAAGTGTTCACTTACAAAACATGCTAACATTATCACAAGAGGGAGCCATAATTTTACCTGCAATGCCAGGTTTTTACTCAACACACGATACCGTTGATGACCAAATCAACTTTATTGTTGGAAAAATATTGGATTCCTTAAAAATTGAAAACAATTTATTTAAAAGGTGGGAATAAATGTTAGAAGATAATGATTTTATTAAATCTTGTGACGTTCCAGGACCAACAAAGGAGGCTATAAGGGCAATTATTTTATACAAATCTGAAGTTACATCTTCAGATAAGGTAGTTGACTGCGGATGCGGAACCGGTGGAATTACCTGTGAATTTGCCCAAAGAGCAGGTGAAGTAATTTCAATTGATACAAACCCTGAAGCAATTGAAACAACCTCACAAAACCTTAAAAAATTTGGCCTTGGTGACAATGTCACATTAATTAACGATAATGGATCAAATGCCTTGAAAGATATTGACAATATCGATATTGCTATTGTGGGAGGTAGTGGCAGAGAACTTGAAAATATCCTAGACATTGTTCATGAAAAGTTAAATCCTAAAGGCAGAATCATTATAACCGCTATTTTGGTTGACACTAAAGTTGAAGCAATAAATAAACTAAAAGATTTAGGTTATAATCCTAAAATCATGGAAGTTAATGTTTCAAACGGAAGGGTTCTTGATCGTGGAATTCTAATGATTAGTGAAAACCCTATAGCTATTATGACAGCTAAAAAAAGATAAAAAAATATTGGAGATTAAAAAATGGGTAAACATTTAAGTTGGAAAGTGAAATTTTCAATACTGATGATTATTTTGATAATTGTGATTTATGGAACCAATTATTTAGTGCTTGGAGATGCTGAGCATATCATATCTTATGTCTGGACACATTTAGGTTTTATTCCAGTAGATATCCTGCTTGTTGCATTTATACTTGATGAAATTATTGAAAAGAAAGAAAAAGAAGCTATGCTTGAGAAATTAGACATGCTCATGAGCACATTCTTCTCAGAAGTTGGAAATGAATTAATAAGTCAGTTAAGTGCGGTAAATAAATATAAAGCATCTACTGAAAATTTAAAATCAATAAAAAATTGGGATGAAAAAGACTTTGATAACAAATTAGAAGAACTTAAAAATTCAAATGTTGACTTCAGCGCTCAAGTTGCACCTGAAGATAGGGAAGAATTCTTAAATAACTTAAGAGAGTTACTCATCGATAAAAGAGAATTCATCATTAATCTGATTAATAATCCTAACTTGCTTGAAAAAGAAGAATTCACAGAATTAATCAATGCAATTCTTCATTTGGACGAGGAGTTAGAACACAGAACTGATTTTGCTTTAGTCAACGATGCTGACTTTGGACATTTAAATGGAGATATGCAAAGAGTATACAATAAGTTAGTGTATGAATGGGTTTACTATTTGAGATACCTGTACAAATACTATCCATACATGATTGCATTAATCATACGTACCAACCCATTTGATGAAACCGCTGAAGTGTATGTAAAAGAATAGAATATGGTGAGATTTAATATGAGTAGTGATAATAAAAATAATGAAAATATTAAATCTTGTATCATTTTATGTGGAGGGCAAAGTAGAAGAATGGGTCAGGATAAAGGTTCTATGATTATTCAAGACAAACCTATGATTAAACACATCCTTTCTACTTTAAACCATCATATAGATGAAGTTGTAATTGTTTTAAATGACAAAACAAGGATTGATAACTATAGCTCATTTATCAATCCAGATGAATACACCTACCCCATCACATTTATTGAAGATAAAATAAAAAATAAAGGTCCCATGCCAGGAATAATGACCGGACTTTCACAAATTTCCAGTGATTATGCATTAATATTGCCTTGTGATAGCCCATATGTTTCTTCAAACTATATCACTACTATTTTTACTGAAATTGATACAGATTTTAAAGCTATTGTTCCATACCATGATGCTGAAAACAAATTAAAAACATCTGAACCACTCCATTCAATTTATAATAAAAGCATCATCTCTGAAATTGAAAAATTAGTAAATAATGATATTTTACATATAAAGGGGCTAATAGAAAAAATAGATACAAAATTCGTTTTAATAGATGATAAAAAAATAGAAAAAAAAGAATTTAGAAATCTTAATCGTCTCGAGGACGTTTAAAGATGTTCTACTAACTCTTTTGTTTTTGTTACTGCTAAATTAACAGCGAAAAGAATATCGTCTTTAGTTAATGGTTCTTTTCCACCTTTTTGCATGGAACAAATGTGACCATCTTTTGTAACACCAACATTTAAACGAGCACTAGCTACTCTTTCTTCAGCTAATGTTGGGTCAATAATCATTTTATCACCAATTTTAACAAAGGTACATAATGCTAACTCATTGTTAATTGGTAAATCAAATGTTTCATCTTCACTAATGACAACTTCTTCATCAACAATACTTGCAACAGGTAATTTACAAGTTTTAAGTGCAGCCATAACAGCTAATTCACAAGCATCGAAAAGGTTTCCGCAGTTATCAATGATATGTAAATCGATGAATAACATCCAAACGTGTTTTCCTTCTTCAACACATAATTTATCTAATTCTACCAATTCACTTTCACGAATACCTCTGTCAACCACACGTGCAAGTTCAATTGAATCATCGCTAGGTGGTCCTGGTTCAAAATTAGGATCAGCCATTGGTAACATTTCACAATTAGTCATTAAAACTCCTAAATCTGGAGTATCTGGAAATGGGCTTCCAAGTTGTGGTTTAATACCTACAATAACTTGTGTTCCACCAATTTTAACACGAGCAGAACCTTCAGCTTTAGAAATAACATTAGTTTCAATAGAGATATCCCTATATTCATCAAGACCTCTGCCATCTTCTCTTTTATCATTGCTGATGAGGTTTTTAATACTTTGTTTTGTAATTTCTGGTACTACATCCATTTTTCCACCCACTTATTCTATAGAATATTTTTTCATTAAAGCTTCTTTTTGGAGCTTGTTCACTTCAAGACAACCTTCCATAGCTAAATTAATTGCTTTTTCAAATTCTTCTTCAGTTAAATCACCATCACTTTGTAATAATGTGATTTCACCAGTTCTAGGCATCATAGCTATTGGAACATCAGCTTGACCTTCTTTATCTTCTTTTTCAGATAAATCAAGTACAATTTCATCATAAACTTTACCTGCAGCACAACCTACAACAATATCTTTCATAGGTACTCCTGCATCGACAAGTGCAACGGAAGCTGCAGTAATTCCAGCACAACGAGTTCCACCTTCAGCTTCAATTACTTCTATGTAAATATCAATCATTGAACGAGGATAATTTTCTAACATTAATGCTGGTCTTAAAGCATCAGCGGTAATTTTAGAAATTTCAGATGATCTTCTATCCGGTCCTGGTCTTTTTCTGTCATCTACTGAAAATGGAGCCATGTTGTATCTAACTCTTATTACACCAGTATTTGGTTCAAGTAATCTTCTAATATATGATTCTCTAGGACCATAAACAGCTACTAAAATTTTATTTCCACCAACTTCTAAGTAAGCTGAACCATCTGCACGTTCAAGTACTCCTGCTTCAATTTTTATAGGACGTAATTCATCAAACTTCCTACCATCATCTCTTATCAAATCTGACATTATATCAACCTCTTAATCTGCGAAGAATCATTTATTGTTTAATATAAAAGAATTATTTGAGTTATCCCCATAAGATAAACTACCATCTTTACTTTTATTTTTTCTTTTCAATTCTTCAATTACTTCAGCGATATTTGGTTTATCTTCTTTTTTCTGTTTCTCTTCTTCTTCTCTTTCTTCTTCCTCTAATTCTTCTTTAAAATTTTGAAGTTTAGGTTTTTCTAAAACAAATTCTTCCTCTTCTTCTTGTTGGTTTTCTTCAGGTGGCAATTCACCATCAATAGCTAGGTATAATTTGTTTTTAATTTTATTGGTTAAACCAGAAGTATGAGCTTCAGCTTCAATTAGATGGATAACTTCTCGGGTAAGTTGTTCCATGTCTTCATCACCTTTAACCCAGACAAGACCATTTTGACCAACAACAATTTTACAATTGGTTTTGTCCTTAATCATGTTAATCATAGAACCTTTTTTACCAATTAGTCTAGGAACTTTGGTTGGAGCAATATCTACAATAATTCCTCCTTTGAATTTACCCATTCCTCTTCCTTTTAAACCGAGTTTTGCCTTCTTGATTTCATCAACATCGACAACTCTTAAAAATAGGACATCCCCAACATCAAATACTTTGTTGAGTTCTTTTTTCTCACGACCAAACACTTCAAAAGCTGGTAAAATTCCAGAATAAGGTGAATTGATGTCTACATCCCACATTGAGAATCTAACATCATTAATTTTACCTATTACAACATCTCCTTTTTTAGGAACATATTTGCTTTTAAGAGGAATAACTCTAATTTTTTTATTCCTCAAAGAAACGCGTCCCAATAAAGAAGAACAAACTTTACCATTCTCTTTAAAGGTACCTCTTCCTGAATAGTATTCATCGTCAGATAATATCTGACCAGGAATAACTAAATCTTTATTTTCCACATATATCATAATAATCCCATAAACATGAAAATTTATTTAATTGTTCTAGTTTCAGCTTCACCATTTGAAATTTCAGCCATTTTAGCGGCAAATGAATCTTGAAGACCGCCAGGCATTTCAATAATACCAATCCATGAACCATCCTGTTGCCATTCTTCATTTTGGATTTCACCAAAACCGTGGATTACTGAATAAGCTCCTCCAGCTACAGAACCTGGAAGTCTAACAGCAACTTTTACCTTTTCAAACTTAATAGGAATAAGCGGTTTGATGGCTTTTAAAGCGGACTGAACTTGTTGGTCCACTGAAGTAAATGGATCAAATTTAACTTTTGCTTCATCACATGCATTTTCAATTCTCTGAACCGGATGAGGCAAGCCATTTTGAGGGTTTATTGCTTCTTTAGCTATTTTATTAATAACTAACTTTCTTTTATCTTCCTGCATTTTTCTTTTTTGATCTGCAGTTAATTGAACAGTACCCTTTTCCAATATAATTTTGGAAACTTCAATAGGATCAGTAGTTTCAAATATTTTATTCATAGCTTCATCAGAAGCCTTATCTCCTTTTTTGGAGTCTTTAAATATTTCTTCAACAGCTAAAAGATCTTCAATGGCAACATCTGGGCCATCAGGATTCCTAAAATCAGCTGCTAAATCAGGGTCAACTAATATTTCAAAGTGTTCACCACAGTATTCG
>NZ_JAZKXX010000029.1:0-10179 GCF_045611865.1 Methanobrevibacter sp. | reverse complement strand
AAGAAGGAGTAATCGCATCAAAGATTGCTGCTGAAGCTGCCGACGTTGCAAAAGGACTTCCGCAGGCATGGGATAGAGAACTTAAAATGGCTCAAGCCAGAAGAGAATTTGACTGGGAAGCACAATTTAATTTGGCCTTGGATAAATCCAAGCCTAGAAAATACCGTGACAAATGCGAACTTGAAGATGACGAAATGTGCGCAATGTGTGGAGAATATTGCGCAGTAAAAATAGCTAAGGGCGATTTCTAATGAAATATCAGGAATTAGTAAATGTTTACTCAGCACTTGAGGCAACTACAAAAAGACTAGAAAAAACAGAAATAATATCCGAATACTTAAAAAAATTGGATTCAGACACTATTGAAAAAGTAGGATTGTTGATTTTAGGCGTTGTATTTCCGGCATGGAGTTCAGAAGAAATTGGAATTGGAGGAAAATTGGTTGAGCGTGCCGTGGCTGAAGCAGTTGGAACCACACAAGCCGCCGTGGAAGATGCAGTTCGTGACGAAGGAGATATCGGTCTTGCATGCATCAAATTATATGCCAAAAAATCCCAAATGACCTTTTTCTCACAACCATTGACAATCGATTTTGTTTTCAATAGCTTGCGCAAACTATCCACAATAAGTGGTTCAAGGTCCACCAACCGTAAAATCGCAGTCATTTTGGAATTATTAAGCCAGGCCAGTGCAACCGAAGCCAAATACTTGACCCGTACAATTACAGAGGAGTTGAGGATTGGTGTAGGCGACGGTATCGTAAGGGATGCGATAGCTGATGCCTTCAACATTGACAAGACCATCGTTGAAAGGGCACAGATGCTTACTAATGACTTTTCAGTGGTTGCACGAACCGCCAAGGAGCAAGGTGCAGAGGGCCTTAAAAAACTTAATCTAACTCCTGGAACACCCGTAAAACCAATGCTTGCACAGCTTGCACCCCCTCTTGATGAAATCATACCTGAGATGGGAGAAGCAATTTGTGAGACAAAATATGATGGAATCAGATTACAGGTCCACAGAAACGGCGATGAAATCAACATATTCACAAGAAGATTGGAAAACATCACCCATGCACTTCCGGAAATCGTTGAACTGTTCGACGAACACCTCCCACATGAAAACTACATCGTGGAAGGGGAAGTTATAGCTACCCGTGACGGCAAACCTCTGCCTTTCCAGAACATCCTTCACAGAGTGAGAAGAAAACACAATGTTGAGGAAGCCATGGAAAATGTTCCTTTAAAATTATACCTGTTTGACGTGCTGTTCTATAAGGTTCCAATGATTGACAAACCGTTAAAACAACGAAGAGCAACCCTTGAAAGCATTGTGGATACCTCAGTTGATGAGATGAATTTGAGTACAATGAAAGTGGGAACTCCAGACAACATTGATGAACTTCAAGAGCTATTCGAATCATCAATCGAAGGAGGACATGAAGGAATCATGATTAAGGACTCTTCAGAGCCATATATTCCAGGCCTTAGAGGCAAAAAGATGCTTAAATACAAGGCGGAACCTGAAACCCTGGACATGATTGTCATTGGCGGAACATATGGAATCGGTAAAAGGGGAGATTTCGTTGGATCATACCTTGTTGCACTTAGGGATGAAAACGATGATTTTAAAAGCGTGGCCTATGCTGCAACCGGCCTTGATGATGCCACTTTAGAATATTTAACCGGCAAAATGAAAGAACTTGAAATTTCAACTAAAGGTAGGGAAATTAAGGTTGAGCCGAAGATAGTTCTAGAAATTGCATTTTCAGAAATCGTTGAATCTCCAGAATATGAAACTGGTTATTCCCTAAGATTCCCTGTTGTTAAAAATATAAGAAAAGATAAAGGTCCTATGGATGTGGACACTGTTGACAGGTTGATTTCCATGTACAATACTGGAAATTAAAACTTTATTTACTTGAAAAACATCACCATACTATCTTTTCACATCCAGATAAATTTAACAACAAAAAATCCTAACACCTATTTTTACTTTGAAAATCAACTAAAGACCATGAAAGTTACAGATGACAAACTACTAAAAATAGCATTGATTACTTCTCTAATTGGGATTATAGGACTAATCATATTCACACCAACGATTGAAGTTAAAAAAGTTGGAATTGATGAGATTTCAAGGGCGATGATTGATGAAAAGGTATCTGTCCAAGGAGTCATAACAGATATTACACAGTCAAGTTCCAAAACAAGCTATTTTCTTAAAATCAATGACGGCAGTGGTCAAATCCCCCTTATTATATTTGAAAAGCAGGTAGCCGAAATTCAATCAAGAAACCTGGACATTGAAGATTTTAAAAACAGAAAAGTTGAAGTTACAGGAACAATTACCGAATACAATTCCGATTTGGAATTGATATTGTCAAGCGGGGACAGTATGCGCATTATCAACTAACAATATCTTTTTATTAATTAAAATCAAAAAATAAACTATACAAATTTAACAGGAATTTTTAACATGTCTGATAAGAAAAGATTATTTGGAACATTTGGAGTTAGAAGAACAGCCAATGATGTTTTAACACCAGAGTTCGCTTCAAGACTTGCAGCCTGTTACGGATCCCAAATCCAAGGAACCGTTGCAGTGGGCGGAGACACAAGAACTTCAACACCAATGCTGAAAGAAGCTGTTAAAGCCGGGCTTTTATCTTCCGGATGTGATGTAGTGGATTTAGGAATATTGCCTACTCCAGGTGTTCAATACGCAGTTCGCAAGTATTATGACGGTGGAGTGATGATTACAGCTTCACATAACCCTCCAAAATATAACGGGCTTAAATTTTTAGATGAATACGGTATCGGAATACCTGATGAAATGGATCTTGCAATTGAAAAGCTTTACTTCGATGAAGAGCCAATCAGAGTTCCATTTTCCGAAATTGGCCAAATCTATCACAATGACAATATTATTGACGAATATGTCGATGAGGCAATCTCCAAAGTTGACGCTGAAGCCATTCGCAACGCCAAACTGAAGGTTGTTGTTGACTGTGGAAGCGGTGCGGGATGTTTTACAGCACCATATCTAATTCAAAAATTAGGCTGTGATGTTACAACCCTTAACTGTCAGGCTGACGGATTTTTCCCAGGTCGTGACCCTGAACCGATTGAAGAAAACCTGCAGGAACTCATTAGTGTCGTAAAAGAGCTTGGTGCAGATATTGGTCTTGCGCATGATGGAGATGCTGACAGAACCATATGCATTGACGAGAAAGGTAATTTTGTTTTAGGAGACAAAACATTCACACTTGTCGAAAAGCAGATGCTTAAAGAAAACGATGGCGGAATTGTCGTGACCACAGTTGCAACATCACAGGCAATCTATGATGTGGCCGATGAATACAACGGCGAAGTAATAGCCACTGCCGTTGGTGACTTGCTTGTTGCACGTAAACTCAAAGATGAGGACGGACTTTTTGGTGGTGAAGAAAACGGAGGTTTGATTTTCCCTGATTTCGTTTATGGAAGAGATGCAGTAATGACTGTTGCAAAAATCCTTGAAATCCTTGCAAAAGAGGGCAAACCATTATCCGAATTAGTAGCTGAACTTCCTGTTTATTATGCAAGCAAGATGAAAATCGAATGTCCTGACGATGAAAAAGAGTTTGTCATGTCAAGTATTGCAAAAGAAATTCAAGAAACAACTGATTTTGAACTTGACCTAACAGACGGTGTTAAAATCCTAAAAGAAGATGGTTGGGTAATTATAAGACCATCCGGAACTGAACCAATCTTTAGATGCTTTGCCGAGTCAGACTCCCAGAAGAAAGCTGATGAAATGACAGATTGGGGAATCAGTTTAATCAAAAAATACAAGAAATGAAAACACGAAAAACCATCACCAAAATCAAACCAATATAGTGAAAAAATCAACTCATTAAAATATATGTTATCTTAAAAAAATCAATTAAACAATAGCTAGTTTTGAGATATTGACTTTACCATTAGAAAAAAATTAAATTAAAATAGACCATCTACATTAAAAAATAGAAATGTTTAAAAGTATTCCAAACACTCTTCTTTTAAGAAAAATGCATCCTCATTATCAGGATTTCTAAGCAATACTTTGTTGAAACTATCAACAGCCTCTTCAAACTTACCCAATTCCATCAACACAACACCTTTGTTAAGCAAAAAGTCAATGTTGTGTTTTTCCAAATCAATAGCTTTGTTAAAACATTCCAACGCTTCATCCAATTTTCCCAAATCGATGTATGCATTTCCCATCCTATTAATGGCACTTGCATCCATTTCAGAATCGTCCAAACATACTTCCACCGCTTTGTCAAAAGATTCAATGGCTTCTTCCAACATCCCCATATCAGTCAATAGATTGCCCCTTGAGTTCCATACCTCAGGGTTTTCACCATCGATGACTATAAGTTTATCATAGACTCTAAGTGCTTCATCATACCTTCCAAGCATTTCAAGAATGAATCCTCTCCAATAAAGAACAATCGGACTGCTAGGACGATAGTTATAAGCAATATTACTTACCCTAAAGGCTTCATTAATGTTTCCTGAGTTTAGAAGTGCAATGGCCTTATTGTTTAATATGTAAATGTTGTCAGGCTCGATTTCCAATGCATTGTCATAACATTCTATTGCATCAATGAACCTTCCAAGCCTTGACAGGTTATCCCCCTGCTTGTTTAAGAGATAAACATCATGAGGGTCCAGTTTCAATGCCGCATCATAACACATTGTTGATTTATCGAATTTACCACTGTCAAATAAAATGTCTGCCCTTTTGGTAATCATGGCCTTTTCATCTATTTTATCGCCTTTCCAATCATCAATGTTAATTTTTTCAAAATAAATAATCTGGAATTTATCATTCGGGTCAATTCGACCACCATACATCTTTTTGAATTCCCTAAGCATGTCATTTGAATCCTTGAATCCCTCTTGGCGAGCAAGCTCATCATTTCCATCAATTTCTTCAAATGAAATGTCTTCAACGCCGGTGACAAATGCTTCAAAAATTTTCATTTTTTCCTTAGAAACTAAATTCCAATAGCAATAAAGCCTATCCCCAACTTTAAGAGGAGTTTTCCATGCTTTACGTATTGTTCTGGTTTTTTTACCAGTGATAACATCTATATCATTACTCGAAAATGATAAAATCGGCATTTATATAAACCTCTTTAAATTATCTGTTCTCCAAATTCTGCGGATTTGACTTTAACAACACCATCAAAGTACGGTTTGATTTCACCGGCCAATTTAGCTAAATCATGAGGATTTGGAACTTCAACTTTTTCAAGGGCCGAATCCAGCACATTTTTATTTCTAAACTGCTGGATGGTATAAACATCAGCCTGAATCTCATCAACAAGATTGCGTATGTCTTTTTTTGTGTGCAATGTTGGAACGAACGTGGTTCTGACTTCCAGGTGAACCCCCGCTTCATTAATAAGGTCCATTGATTTTTTAACCTGAAAACCTATGTTGGCTCCCGTAATCTTTTTGTATTTTGAAAAGGTGGTCTTTACATCAAGTGAAACAAAATCAAGCAGATTCAAATCAAGCAATTTTTTAAGCTTTTCCGGATAGATTCCACTTGTGTCCAATTTTGTTTTAAGACCTATTTGGCGAACGTAGGTTAATATCTCTGCTACCGCATCGGTTTGCACCAATGGTTCTCCACCGGAAATCACAATTGCATCTAGAAAATCAGCTGAAGAGTCTATTTCATCTTTGATTTTTTCAAAGGACCATTCAGTATCATCTTCCAATAGCTCAACATTGTGACAGTATCTGCATGCCAGAGGACATTTTGACATGAAAATTACCAATGACATGTTTCCATGAAACTCAACAGAAGATATTACGGTTCCACCAATATACATTTAACTTAAAACCTCTTTTAAAATTTCAATGAATTTTTTGTCTTCTTCAAGTGTGCAAATACTTATTCTAATCCAGTATTCATCAAGACCCTTAAATGAAGTACAATCCCTTACAATGATTCCTCTTTTCATAAGTTCCAAAGCAAGTTCTGATGCTGTAAAACCTGTTTTCCTAACATCAATCAACATGAAATTGGATTTTGACGGGAAAACATAAAGTCCGTCGATTTTTGACACTTCATCATATAGGTACTGCCTTGACTCAATACCTTTTTTAATTGACTCTTCAATATAATCAGTGTCCCTAAATGTATTGAGCGCCGCAACAAATGACAGCCTTGTTAGGGAAAACACCGGTTTGATTCTGTGCATATATTCAATGATTTCTTCACATGCAAGTCCATAACCTATCCTCATACCCGCAAGGCCCAATACCTTTGACATTGTACGGATGATGAAAATATTATCGAAATCATTAATTAAATCTTTGTTTGTGACTTCTGAGTATTCAAAGTAAGCTTCATCAATAACGATTAATATTTCAGGGTTTTTTGAAGCGATGTCTATTAAAACTTCCTTATCAATCAGTGTACCTGTCGGATTGTTTGGGGAACATAAAAACATCATTTTTGTCTTATCACTGATGGATTTAAAAATGGAATCAACATCCAATTCATTTTTTTCCAAATCCCATTTTGCATAAACCGGTTTTGCCCCATATTGCTGCAACAGGTATTCATAATACATGTAAGACGGCAGAGGAACAATAAACTCATCACCCTCATCAATGAATGTTTTTGCAAGAACATCAATGATTTCATCAGCTCCATCCCCACCTATGATTACTTGTGAGTCTTTAACGCCCGCATATTTGGCTATTTCTTTAACAAGTTCCTTAAGTTGAGATTCAGGGTATCTGTTAATTGACTTTATCTCATCACTGATGGCCTTCATCGCTTTTGGAGACGGACCCCATGGATTTTCATTAGAACCTAATTTAATAATGTCTTCTTTATTTAGGTTAAAATCACTTGCAATCTCATCCTGAGATCTTCCGGGTACATATGAATCCATTTCATCCACTATTTTTCTTGCCTTCATATTTTATTCATCCTTATACTGTTTAGACAGTTTAACGTAATTATCCGCATTTTTTTGGATATGTTCTATCTGTTCTGGAGTAACTTCTTTTACCAATCTTGCCGGGACGCCTAAAATTAGGCTGCCTTCTGGAAAGTCCTTTCCTTCACTTACGACAGCACCCGCTCCGACGATTGAGTTTTTAGAGATGTGTGCACCGTTCAATATGGTTGCATTCATTCCAATCAAAACATTATCGTCCAAAGTGCAGCCGTGAACAACAGCTCCATGGCCAACAGAAACATTTTTTCCAATTTTAACCGGATATCCTTTAGTGCAGTGCACAACGCAATTGTCCTGGACGTTTGAATTGTCACCAATGGTTATTGAATCAGTATCTCCCCTCACCACGGCTCCATGCCAGATTGATACATCTTCACCTAATTCAACTTCACCGATTACCTGTGCACCCGGGCATATTACAATAGAGTCTTTTTTATTTTCCATAATATCGCCAATTGCTTTATTTTTTAGCTTTTTTATCTTGTATGATATGATTCTGTTTTACCAATACTCTTGTATCGGAGGGTACATCATCATATAACAAAACCCCTGAACCAATAGTGGAATTGTAACCGACCTTAACCCCTGGAGAGAAACTGGAGTTAATTCCTGTTTTAACGGAGTCCCCAATAATGGACCCGAGTTTGCGTCTTCCACTATCAATCATTTGATTTTTGATTTTGGTTTTAACTGATCTGTTATCGAAACGCAAATTAGCAATGTTGGTTCCGGCAGCTATATTACAGTTAGAACCGATTACAGAATCCCCAACATAACTCAAATGGCTGACATTCGTATTTTCCATAATGATTGAATTTTTGATTTCAACAGCATTTCCAACGTGAACATGATCGCCAAAGTATGAATTACCCCTAATGTAGGAATTAGGACCTATATCACAGTTCTTTCCTATGTAAACATTGCCTTCTATATATACTCCTGCTCTGATAACGCTTCCTTCATCCAAAAAGATTTCACCATGAATATGGGCTCCTTCTTCAATGACACCCTTAATTTCTGTTTTGAGCTGGCCGATTAGCTCTTCGTTGACTTCAATCAACTCCCAAGGCCTACCTACATCAATCCAATCCTTGTTTGTCTTATGACCTATGACTGTTTTTCCGTCAGCTATCTGCATTGTAACTGAATCTGTGATTTCGTATTCCCCTCTTTCGGAAAGTTCTGTTTTTTCGATTTTTTCAAATATGTCTTTGTTAAAAACATAGATTCCCGCATTGACAAGGTTGCTTGGAGCTTCTTCCTTTTTAGGCTTTTCAACAATGCTTTTAATGTTTCCATCTTCAATTTCAACAACACCAAAAGCGGAAGGATCTTCGACTTCTGTCAAAAGCATTAAGGTGTCGGGTTTCATATAATTGTATTTCTTAATTATTTCATTGATGATTTCATTGTCAAGAATAATGTCTCCGTTTAGAACAATCAAACTGTCCTTAATGAAATCTTTACCATATGAAATAGCATTAGCAGTACCCAAGAAATCTTTTTGTGTCTGGTAAGTGATGTTTACTCCAAATTCGCTACCATCACCAAAGTAATCACGAACCATTTCTTCCTTATATCGAACGATTAATAGAATATCCTTAATACCGTTATCCTTTAATGCTTCGATATTATACTGCATAATTGGTTTTCCAGCAACCGGCAACATGGTTTTAGGCTTTGTAAGTGTTAATGGCCTCATTCTTGAACCTTCACCGGCGCATAAAATAATTGCTTTCATTTTTATTGTCCCCAAATATTAACTAATAATATTATATTTTTTGCTTTAACTAATAAATTAACTTTACTAAAAATATAAAGGTAATTTTAAATAATATGTGAAATAAACTAAAAACTAATTAGCTATTAATTAAATTTAATAGTGAAATTTTAAAGGAGATTATTAAAATGACTATCTATGTTTGTTTACACTGCGAATACAGATTTGACTCAGAAAAAGGTGACCCTGCATACAACATTCCTGCTGGAAAAACTCCTGCAGACATGCCAGATGACTGGGTTTGCCCAGAATGTGCTGCTCTTGGAAAAGACGCATTTATTGCAGAAGATGATTAAATTCATCTTCTAAAAACTTTTTTATTATATTTTCTTTAAAAATTTTTTTTAATGTTGAAAAAACACTAAAAACCTCACTTTGTTAAAAATATTTATATAATTTAATCTAAAAATAAATAGATAAGATAAAGTTTTTTAGATAATTATTAAATTTAGGCTGGGAATTGAATGAAACGATATAAAAAATTGATAATAGCTATTTTAATTGTTATTCTTATTGGATTGCTAGCTGTTATAGCAGGTGCCCTATTAGGAGGCCCTGACTTAACACAAGAAAATAAAACCATCCTTGTTTTAGCTTCCGATAAATATGAACAACCTAACGGTTCTGTAGATATGGCATTTATGATTTATTTAGAAAACGGAAGTTTAGCAAATTATACTCCTGTTTATCCTGGTGGAATGACCCACCCAACACAACCCGCCCCTGGAGGCATTGGAGGTAAGATGTATCTTCACGACTGTCTTTGGGATGGAGTGGAAAATGGTGTAAAATATGCTCAAGAAATCGTAGAAGCCAATACTGGAATGCATTCAGATGCAGTAGTTATTGTATACGATGAAGGTTTAGACAACGTTCTTAATACTGTCAGACCTCTTGAAGTAAACGGTGAAGTAACAAACCTCAGTGCAGCAGACATTGTCAGGTCAAACGATGCATATAACGGATATGCTGGAAGTGAAAATATGCCTGGAACAATGTCAAGAGGAGATGCAGTAATGGTATTAACCAAAGCAATTGCAACCGCTGCTAAAGATCCTGACAAAAAGGCCACTATGGTGCAAGCTGCATTGAACGAATACGCAAAAGGAAACATTGTAATGGTTCCTGAAGGTGCATTCACCAAATTACTTGCAACCAAAGGATTCGAACAATTATCGTCGTAATTGAATAGTCTTTGAAGAATTTTATAATTCTTTAAAGAACTTTTTTTATTTATTTTTTTGGCTTTGTAGAAATCCTCTTTTTTATTGAATCTGAGTTGATCGATAGATGTTGTAAATTGTATTTTTGAGTTTTGTTTCTTTATTTGATAATTGTAGGCTTCTGCTTCGATTTGTTCCGTTGAATATTCTTTTTATTACA
>NZ_JAZKXX010000028.1:0-1977 GCF_045611865.1 Methanobrevibacter sp. | reverse complement strand
CGCCATCCAAGCATTAGGGGACCTTGCAACTGATGAGTCAATCAAGCTAATCAAGGATATAAGAAAAACAGAAGATGATAAGGACTTTAAGAAGTCATGTAATAAAGCTATTAAAAAGGCAGAAAAAAGGAAAAAAGCTAAAGCATCTGGTGAAGCTATAGTTAAAGTTATTCCAATGAGTACAATAAAAGAAATGGAAAAAACTAATATGCAAAAGGCTATTAAGGAATATGAAAGGTATGTTGAAGCAAAACAGCCAAAAGATGCTCCATATAAAAGATTATGTGTTCTTTACAGAAAAGCAAATGACTATGATAATGAGGTTAGAGTCATAGAAACCGCTTGTGAAGTATTCAAAGACAATGATAAAAAATTAGCTTACTTTGAAAAAAGGTTGGCTAAATTGAAATAGCTATTTTCTTTTAATTTCGTAGAGATCTTCTCTTTTATTTTTTAAAAGAGGAAGTTCTTCTCTTATTTTTTTTATTATATCTAAATCAATTTCTGAAATGATTAATTCTTCTTTTTCACTAGCTTGTGAGATTATTTCTCCCCACGGATTTGTTATAATTGAGTGGCCAAAGCTGTGATAGCTTGCATTTTCATTTAAAGCAGGTGCAACACCAACACAGAAAATCTGGTTGTCCAAGGCTCTTGATTTAAACAACAATTCCCAATGGGCAGGGCCGGTTGTCATGTTGAATGCGCCGGGATAGAATAAGATTAAAGCACCTTCTTCAACCATAAGCCTTGCAAGTTCTGGAAAACGTACATCATAGCAAATTCCAATGCCTACTTTTCCAAATTCGGTTTCAGCTATTGTGATATCATTTCCGGCAGTTAAAACATCGGATTCTTTAAATGTAATTTTATCTTTGACATCAATATCAAAAAGGTGCATTTTCCTATGTTTTGCTATTATTTCGCCGTTTTTGTCAAAAAGATAACTGGTATTGAATAGTTTGTCATTTTCCTTTTCAGGAATGGACCCTGCAAGGATATAAACATTATTCTCATTGGCCAGGTGTGAAATTCGTTTTAATGTAGGGCTAGCTGTCTCTTCTTCGCAGTATTCAATGAATTTATCATTTGAATAGGGGCAGATAAACATCTCTGGAAGAATTATAAAATCAGCGTTTTCACTAGCACTTTCTTTAATCATTAAACTGGCTTTGTTCAGGTTTTCCTTTTTGTCGTCAACCACATTCATTTGACATAAAGCAAGTTTAATTTTAGTCATTTTAAACACTTAAAAATAAAAATAGTAAAAGTATGAATTTAATCATACTTTAAGCAATATGTGCTGTATTAATGATGGAGTTCACATCATCGGATGTAACGGAATTAAATGAATCTCCCATAACTCTAAAGACGTATAATTTACCATCACTAAGTAATGAAACATATCTTGTGTAATCACCGTCAGAATTTTCAAATACGATATTTGAACCGTTTCTACTATCTAATGTGAATGTTTCAACAAGTTCTACATAAGCGCCGTTATCTTGAGCATGATCAATTCTATCTAGAGTAACCTCTTTTAGATTTGTATAATCGCTAGTAACATTGTAATACTCAAGAACTACATCTCCTTTTTCAAAGAATATCGCGTCATCATGGTCGGAATCGGTGTAATTTGATTCTTTCCATTCTTGAGGATAGCTAAATGAAAAACCATTGGCATTGTACTCATTTAAACTACTTGTTTGTATTGGAGTGGAAGTAGTTTTATTCTGTCCACCAGTAAGTACAATTCCACAAATCACAATTAAAGTTATAAGAATGATTGCACCAATAAGAAGTTTATGTTTTTTAATAATACTGGTTGTACTTTCATTATTGGAAGTTTTTTTCACTTTAGTATCTTTTTCAAATATATCTTTTCCTTTTGGAGCTGAAACTTTTGGTTTTGGGAAAACATATCCACAATTTCCACAAACCGGAGCACCATCATAACTAGGATTTCCACATTCAGGA
>NZ_JAZKXX010000027.1:0-1510 GCF_045611865.1 Methanobrevibacter sp. | reverse complement strand
AAAAACAATCGTGAAGTAATTTAGGCTTATAACCTTTGAACCTTTAGTTCAACATTTAGACTTTAGTCTTTAGTCAATAGCCAATAGTCATGAAATACTATCAAAAAATTTATTTGTTATTTAGCAAACGAATGTCTTTATCCAATTCCTTGATGCTTTCAATATGAATATGTTCTTTTTCTATTTCTTTGTATCTCATATATTCAGACTCTGCTTTCTCAATTGCTAGTTCGTGAGATATTTTTCCGGGTCCTTCCAAAACATTTCTTTCGTTAAGCTTTAAGATTAAGTCCAAACGTTCCTTCCAGTCTTTCATGTACATAGGACGATGTGCTAAAGCCTGTGCCTCAGCATAAGCCAAATATTGTTCTACAATCAGTTTTAACGCCTTTAACTCATCTTCTTGCAGATAATTTTTGCCGATAGTGATGTCTTGTTTCTTTACTTTCGAGTCAGTGCTTGTGGATGTAAGTCCCATCATTGGCAAAGAAGCATTAGCTCTATAATAAATCAGCTCGGCTGCGGTTTTCTCGCTGACAGCCCACAACAGTTTGTTTTGAACTTCTTTGAAAAACTGCAATGTCATTTCGTCGGAAGGGTCGTAGTCGATACTAGTTTTGTAAATGTCTTTAATCTGTTGATAGAAAATCTTTTCTTCTATTCTGATTTCTCGAATCTTTTCTACCAACTCTTTGAAATAATTCATTGAAGAACCTTTTTTGAAACGTTCTTCATTCAGGGCATAACCTCTGATAATATAGTCTCTCAGACGTTGGGTGGCCCAAATACGGAACATTGTGCCTTGACGAGACTTTACACGATAACCAACTGAAATAATGACGTCAAGATTATAGAAGTTTGTTGGTTTAGTGGAAAAATCGGAAATTCCGATTTTTCTCACACTCAACTCTTCTTGAAGTTCTCCTTCTTGAAAAATATGTAATATGTGTTCGTTAATTGTTGATTTACCTTTCCCAAACAATAAAGCCATTTGTTCCTGCGAGAGCCATACTGTCTCGTCCTGAAAAAGCACATCAACTTTCACATTGCCATCTTCTGATTGGTATATGACTATTTCATCTTTAATTGGTGATAATTCTTGTTTCATATCTCTTAGTTTTTTATTTGCAAATTTAGGAATTTTTTAAATGTTTTTCTCCTAAAATTACTATGTTTTAGAGGATAAAATTTTATGTCTTACAAAACTACAACCATCTCATCCCTTTGTCAAGCATTTGCAAAGGAAATATTTCGGTTTTAACAATTTTTAACGTAAAATCAGGGAAATATTAAGAAATGATGTTAAGGATTTTTAACCATTGGCTTTTGGCTGTTGAACTTTTTAAAAAAATAGTAATGAGCTTTGAGCTATGAGTTGTGAGCATTTTTGCTAAAAGCACAAGAATCATTGTAAAAAGTAGATGACGAATTGAGGAGTAAGTAAGATATGTTAATTATTTTACATTAAATTTCATTTCTTAAAAATTATTAACAATATTCGAATTTTAAT
>NZ_JAZKXX010000026.1:0-57889 GCF_045611865.1 Methanobrevibacter sp. | reverse complement strand
AAAAGAAAAATAAATAATATGATTAACAATTATAATAAAGAGGGAAAAAGTCTTCCCGTTTTAAACATTGTTGAAATTGATAAATTTGCCGATTATATAAATGATATGATTGAAAAAAGGGTTGATTAGAATTTTTAAATTAAAAAACATAATTTCAATTAAAGATTTCGAAAGAAATGACATTGAATACATCTTGGATGAAGCTTCAAAACTAGAAACCGTGGCTAAATCAAGAGAAATATCTGAAGAGTTAAAAGGTAAACTTCTTGGTTTAATGTTTTTCGAACCATCCACAAGAACAAAAATATCCTTTGAAACTTCAATGAAACGTTTGGGAGGAGACTGCATAGGTTTTGAAAACAGTGGATCAAGTTCTGTATCAAAAGGTGAGAGTATCGCAGATACTGCAAAAATGTTTGAAGGATATAGTGATGCTTTAGTTATAAGACACGAACTTGAAGGTGTGTCAAAATTTATTTCAGATATTGTTGATGTCCCAGTTATCAATGCTGGAGATGGAGCTGGTCAACACCCTACTCAAACATTATTAGATTTATATACAATTAAAAAAGAAATCGGTGAAATCGATAATTTAAAAATCGCTTTAATTGGTGATTTAAAATTCGGACGTACCGTCCATTCATTATCCAACGCTTTGGGATTATACAATAATGTGACAATATATCTAGTTTCACCACCAGAGCTAAAAATGCCTGATGAAGTGCTACATGACATGAATAAAACAAATATCACATTAAAAGAAGCTTCTTCTATTGAAGAGATTATTGATGATGTTGATGTTTTATATGTAACAAGAATCCAAAAAGAGCGTTTTGGTGATATTGATGATTATTTAAAAATAAAAGGTGCTTATATAATCAATAAAAAAATGCTTGAAGGAAAAGATGTTATTGTAATGCATCCATTGCCAAGAATTGATGAAATTGACGGTGATGTTGATAATACCAAATATAACAAGTATTACACTCAAGCAGCTAATGCTGTTCCTGTGAGAATGGCTATTTTAAAAATATTGATTAAAAACAACCCTAAATAGTGTAAAGGGTTGTTTCAAGTAATTCTTCATCACATTGAAGTTTAATAATGTTGGTTCTTCCTTTTCCACGACCACGTGAAATAGTATTTGTGGAAATAATACCTAACATTTCAAGTTCGTTGATAAAGTCAAATATTCTTCTGTAAGTAACAGCGTCTTTTTTAGAAATGTCTTTGTAAGCATCATAAAGCTTACCAGAAGTTATTTCCTCATCCTGTTTTGTTAAATTTAAAATAGATTCTAATACTCTTTGTTGTTGAAGTGGTAAAGTAGAAATGATTTCACTAACTTTATTGTGTTCAATTCTTTCTTTTGCTCTTTTTACATGATCACTTTCAACTTTTTTAGAATCTTCATCAAAAGCTAGTTCACCAGCATTTTTAAGTAAATCCAGAGCATATCTTGCATCACCTTCTTCTTTAGCAGCCATTGCTGAACATAAAGGTATTACATCACTTTCTAAAACACCATCGCAAAAAGATAATTCTGCCCTTTCAGACAATATATCAGATAGTTGATCTGCTCCATAAGGTGGAAAAACAATTTCTTTATCATTTAAACTACTGGTTACCCTTGATTTGATTAAATTTTTAAAGTCTAGGTAATTACTAATACATAAAACTGAAACATTGTCTGTTCTTGTTAATGTGTATAATATTCCATCTCCGTCTTTATCAAGTAAAATATCAATTTCGTCTAAAATAACAATTAAATGTAATTTTCTACCAAAAGCATTTGTTTTAAAAATATCTCTAAATGTGTTTACAACTTCACCTTTGGTCCAACCACGATTAGGAACATCCCGTCCAAGTTTGTTACACAATTGGGCAAGTACCTGGTATTCTGTGGTATAATCAGTGCATCTGATATATTCTACTTTAACAAAAACATTTTTCTTATTAGCAATGTCAATAAGTTGTTCACGTGCAAATTTTGATGCTGCAGTTTTACCAGTTCCTGTTTTACCGTATAAAGTTACATTAGATGGTGTCACATTATTTAAAACATCCACCCAGTATTTCGCTATCTGTCTTATTTGTTCTTCTCTGTGAACTAGTTTATCAGGTAAGAATCTATGATCTAAAGGACGTTTATCCTTGAAAATAGTATGAGTCATAGCTTCATTACTTTCTAAGTCTTCAAAAATATTTGACATATTTCCACCTTAAAAATTAAAAAAAAATATTAGTATAATTTCCAGTGTTATTATTATAAAATGTATCATAAATAAAGGTTTTTATTACAATTTCACAAATTCTTATTAAAATTGATAAATTCAAAAAAATTTATCTCATCTAAAAGATTTTAAAATACAAATAACTATTATAAAATTAATATTTATTAATATAATCAATTAAATTTCTATTAAAAAAGATTTAAAGTGAAATACATTAATTAAATTATGAAAATGAAATGGTATTATTTCAAATATAAAATAACTTTTTCAAGTGTAAATTTTAGAAAAAAACATGAATTTTACTGCCTTAAATCGCCTAAATGGCCTTGTTTTTGAAAAATTTATCATGATTTAAAACAAAGAGAGAGACATGTATTTCAAGTGAAACATATTTCATACAAAATCCGAAAATCAAGAGATGAATTTCAAGTGTAAGTGAATTGAAAAAAGAATATGAATCATTATAATGACAAAAAAAACATTTTAAAACAAATAAATAATAAAACAAAAGAAAAATAGTGGAGATAGATTTCAAGTGTTACAGATGAAATATACCTCTTCATTCTTACAAAAGCTTCGAAAACGTTATACTTGAAACGTACCTCTCCCTCTCTAGACAAACATGCTGTTTTCATTATCAGGTTTTTGCTGAGGTGATACGCTTCCGAATTTTTTGTCGATTAACCAAATACAATGTAATTTTGATTTAAATACTCTTTTTAATGTTCTAATAAATTCATTTTTTGTTAATCCATCTTCAAATATTTGATCAGTAATAATGAACTGCTGTAAAATGTTCTGGTTTACTTGAAGTTCATAATCAACCAAGAATTTATTTAAACCAAAGTTTAAATCAAGAATAAAACTTTTTTGAGTTTTTGGTTCAGCTTGTGTCATTAAGTTTATATGTTCAGGTGAAACCTGTGTAGCACAAGCAATAACGATACAGTCTTTTCCTTTTGGTTTAACAACATCCATTATATTGTCTTTTGGAAATTCAACTATAAAATGAAATTCAGCATTTTCATCATATTTCTTTTCTCTTAAGAATCCTTCGTCAACTAACCAATTTTTTATTGTTTCTTCGATTTCCATAAGCATCATCGTTTTAGTCAATTTATAATAAAATATTTATTTTTTTATTATATATAATAAAGTATGATTGATTACAATGGATTATTATTAACAAATGTTAGTAGTATTGTTTCATTTAAATTATTTTTATTTATTATATTGACATTGTTTGTATCACTTGGAATTGACATAATATTTGGTGAAATTCCAGGTAAAATTCACCCTGTTGTAATCATAGGATCAATAATTAATTTTTTTAAAAACATTTTTATTAAAATGAAGAATAAAACATCTGGATTATTCGTTGTTCTGCTGGTATTTGCTGTTGTTTCATTAATTTTATATTTAATTTATTTGATTTCATCAGTAAATCTAATATTATTATTTATAGTATTTGCAATACTTTTGTCATCTACTTATTCTGTTAATATGCTTTTACAAACAGCAGTTGACGTTAAAAACGACTTAAATGAAAGTATTGATAAAGCCAGAAAATCAGTTTCATACCTGGTTAGCAGAGACACTGATGAGTTAACAGAAAGTTTTATAGTTTCAGCTGTAATTGAAAGTCTTACAGAAAATATAACTGATTCATATGTTGCTCCTGTATTTTATTTCTTTATTTTTGCAATAATAATATTAATAAATCCAATAAATGATTATTTATATTATCTTTTATTAATTCCAGTATTATATAGAGCTTCAAATACTATGGATGCAATGCTTGGTTACCAAAATGATGAACTAAGATACATTGGTTATGTTCCAGCAAAATTGGATGATGTTTTAAATTATATTCCTGCAAGGATATCAGGTTTATTAGTTGTTGTTTCTGCATATTTGCTTAATTTGGATGGAAAAAACAGTTTTAAAGTAATGATGAGAGATGCAAGAAAATGCCCATCCCCAAATTCTGGTTACACAATGGCATCTGCAGCTGGAGCATTAAACATTCAATTAATTAAAAAGGATACATATATTTTAGGTGATGATAATAAAGTTATAATAGCTGATGACATTTCAAAAGCTGTTAAATTGTCAAAATTAACAATTATTTTATTTACAATTATTATGGTTGTTTTATTTACATTAGTATATGTGATATTATGAAAATAGCTATCATTTCTGTTTCAGATAAGGGTAAAAAATTAGCTTTAGATTTAAAGGAAAAATTAAACAATGATTCAACAATTATTAAAGCTGATTTGTATCATAAAAATGTTAAAAAGTATTTTCCAATTTTATTTGATGAATATGATGCAATAATTGCCATAATGGCTTCTGGAATATTGATTAGATCAATTGCCTCATTAATTGAATCTAAAGTTAGCGATCCTGCAATCTTAAACATTGATGATAATGGAGAATTTGTTATATCAACATTATCAGGCCATCTTGGAGGAGCAAATAAATTAACAAAGAAAGTATCCTCTTTAATTGATGCAACACCAGTTATTACAACATCCACTGATGTTAACAATAAGTTAGGAATTGATGTTTTAGCTCAAGATTTATATTTATCAATAGATAATACAAAAGAGATTTTATTTTTTAACAAAGCAATTTTAGAGGGTCGTGAGATTTTTCTTACAGTAAATCCAAATAAAAAATTTGATTATTTGTTCAATTATTTAAATAATAATACACTTGAAATCAATGTTTCAATTTACTATTCATCAAAAATGGAAATGGATGAGATTTTAGTTAGTTTAGATGACCATGAATTAATATTAAAAGAGAAAAAATTGGTTATTGGAATCGGTTGTAGACGTGGTAAAGAGTGTGAATACATTTATGAAGGATTAATGAATTCAATAAATGATTTAAATATAGATAAATCAAGAATTAACATGTTATCATCTGCTGAAATTAAAAAAGATGAAGAAGGAATTCTAAAACTATCTAAAAAGTTAAATATTCCTGTTAATTTCGTTGAACTTGACAAATTAAAATTATTTAAGTCAAATGATGTGGAAAAATCAGAATTTGTTTTTTCAAAATTTGGAATTTATGGCGTTTGTGAACCTTCAGCTTTAATTTCTGCAGGATTTGATTCAAAATTAATATATAAAAAAACGTCTTATAGTGGTGTTACAATAGCAATTGCTATTTCAAAATAAAAGAAAAAAGCTAAATTAGATTGATTCTAATTTAGAAAGAACTTCCCAAATTAAAGTTCTTGCATGAACTGGAATATTAGGGTCATTACTGATTTCATCTAATTTTCCAAGAACAGTACTTATTCTTACGGATTGATCCTGTTCATCATCTTTTAATAATTTACTAGAATCACTAGCAGCTTCTCTAATGTTACGAGGAACAGTGTTATTGTCTGCAATGTATTCTAAAATTTCACATACCTCATCAATCTGATTACTCATAATTCTCCCTCCAAAATGAATTATTAAAAACAAGTAAATAAAGTATTAAATAATATATTTGTTTACAATCACTTTAAATATTTTTTGGTAAATCAATTATATTTTTGTAGAAAAATATATATTAGTTTAAAATGCAATTATATATTATGTCAGATATAAGTAAAACAACAATAAATTTACCAGTAGAGTTAAAAAAAGAATTAAAAAAATTAGCAATTGATAATGACACTTCTTTATCAGGTTTAATCATTGAAATGATTGAAGAAGGATACGAAAAAAGAACAAATACAGTTGTTGAATCAGATGAAGATTAAACAATATCTTCTACTGAATTTAACATATAAGTAATAAATTGAGTTTTTGCAGTCTCTTCAACGAAAACTGCAAGTAATTTAGCTTCTTTTAGACAATCACTTACACAAATCACACCATGATTTTTCAAGATTAATACATCTTCATTTCCAAGTCCTTCACTGGCACTTTTAGCAAGTTCATCGGTTCCTGGTTTTTCATATTCAATATAAGAAAGATATGGAGATTTTATAGCACCGAAACCTTCGAGTCTTTTAAGTCTTTTAGATGAAAATGCAAATCCAGTTGCATATGGAGAGTGGGTATGAACAATAGCATTAACGTCAGATCTTTTTTTATATATCTCTAAGTGCATATTAACTTCAGAAGAGGGTTTACCTTTTGTTAAAATGTTACCATCAATATCAACCAAGACAATATCTTCTTCGCATAAATCTGATAATGATTTTAAAGTTGGAGTAATAGCAATTAAGTCTTTTTCATCTTTTTTAAACCTAACGCTAATATTTCCTGATTTTCCAGAAACTAATCCTTTATCATAGACTTCATTAGAAACTTCGATAATCTCAGCAATGTTTTTTTTCATCAAATAACCTCTTTTATATAAATTTTAAATGTTTATATTTTCCTTTATGAAGAACTGGTACTTCAGCAGGAGTTGGTTCAATATTATAGATTTTTTGGAATTCTGTTTGAGTCTGGAATGTACCTGAATTGATTAAATGAATTCCCTTAAATTTTTTATAAGTATTAATGTGAACGTGACCAGTGTGGAAAACATCTGGAAGTTCATCGATAACAAGATAATCTTCAAGTTCTGAAGCTAATGGAGTTCTTTCACCATAAATTGGTGCTAAATGTCTTTTTTTAAGTAATTCTTCCATTAACAAATCATTTCTTTCATGTGTAAATCCTTTAATGGCCATCACCAAATCATCAAAACTACGGCCATGGTAAATTAAGACATTTATTCCATCTAAAGATACAACACCAGGGTTTGATATAAATTCTACATTATCAAGCTGATATAATGCTTTAGCATATTCCTCAGGAACAGCTGGTTGAGGTTCAGCAACTCTAGAAGCATCGTGGTTTCCAGGAGCGATAATTATCTTAATATCACTTCTGATATTTCCTAAAAATTTAGCTGCTTCGTTGTATTGTTGTGTAATGTCTTTAATTGCTAATTCTTTTTCTTGATTTGGATATACACCGATACCATCTACAATATCTCCACCAATAATAAGATATTTAACATCTTCAGCTATTCTTCTTTGTTCTTCACTACCGTATTCACAGTTAATCCAATCTATAAATCTTGAAAATGCATCTTCTAGAAATGTTAAACTTCCAATATGAACATCAGATAAGAAAACAATTCCAAAGTCCATTTTCTTTTCAGGAACTCTTATAACACCAGGATTAATGAGTTGTTGGCCAAATGCAAAGTTAGAATCATCACTTTTATTAGCGATAACACCAATAACTTCATCCTTTACAAGTTTTTCGGCTTCAGCGAATAGTTCCTCTTTTTTATTTGAGAATAATATTGATATTGTTCCAGTATCATCTTCAAATTCAACAATTTTATGGCCGTTTTTACTTGATCTGATTTCACGAACCATTAAAATTAATGTTAAAGTGTCTTGTGAATCATCAATATCAGCTATTTTAGTGAAATTCCTGAGTTCAGGCCTTTTTTGCAAGATTGCAGATAGTTTTTCATATCTACTTTTAAAATAAGCAATTAAGTTTTCAAGTTCACCACTAGTGTAAGATTTTTTACTAGTGTCTTGCAAGATTTTAAAATCATATTTTACATTAGTTTTTTGTTCATTTCTTTTAAATGATATTTTTTCATCTTTAACAGTTTCTGAAGCTTCGAGAATCTCTTCATTAACATGTTTTTCCTTTATATCTGAATCTTTTTTGAATTCATCCATTGAAGTCTTTTTAATTTCTTTTGGTGGTGTTTTTACTTCAACTTCTTTTTTAACTTCACTATCTTCTGTTAAAGTTTTTTGAGTTTTATTTTCACCGGTTTTTTTAACACCAGTAATTTCATCAACAACATCACCACTAACAGACACCAAATCTTTTGATGTAAATTTATCGCTTTTTAACTTAACTATTAAAGATGATGCAAAATCTATAGGATTATCTGCATTAATAACAGTATTGTAAGCTTCTGGTGATAGGTTAATTCCTTTTTTTGCAAATTTTAATAAGATTTTATTTGTTGACATATCAATTAAAATTTTAAATTTCTATATTAATAAACTTTGAGAATTATTTTTTTCAATTTTGATTTTAACTTGTAAAATTCAACATGATTAGTAATGTTTATTATATATTAAAAAAAGAATTAACAGTATTATAGTAACCTATTGAAAAAATGATTGTGATAAAATGGCGAATAAAATTGTTAGAATTATCTTAATAATTGTTGTATTTATTATATTTTTTGAAGTAGGGTTAATTAGTTCATATACAATTGTAACTGCTGAACCTCCTAACGTTCCAGGATTAGTTGATATGCAAATTGAAAAAATTACTTCAATTTTCAGTCCTGAAAAAGTTAATGATGTTTTAGTTAAAGACCCAACTCCAATAAATATTTCTAATAAAAAGGATGTTGCTTTACAGCTGGAAGAGCTGTCTAAAGTTGATGGTGTTAATATTGATTCATTAAATGTCAGTACTTACGATGATACTGATAATGAAAACTTAACGGTTACTATTGAAGCTTTAGGTTATGCGTCTCCAAATTCAACATCTGGTCAAATAATTATTAGTCAAGATCCTTCATATAAGTTGATTGCCCAAGGTAATGCTGCATATAGAGGAACAGGACTAATGGTTGACACAAATACAATGGTTATAACTTCAGTATTAAAATTATATTAGTGGTTTAAATGATTAACGTAATCGGTATTGGTCAAAATAGGCAAAACATGACTTTAGGTGCCATAAAGGCTATTGAAGAATCTGATGTTATTATCGGTTATAAAAAATACATTAACCAAATTGAGGATTTAATTGCTGATAAGGAAATTATCAAAAAAGGTATGGGTGATGAGATAGCTAGGGCTGAGTTTGCTATTCAAAAAAGTAAAGAAGGCCAAACCGTATCATTAATTAGTTCTGGAGATCCAGGTGTCTTTGGAATGGCAAATGTATTATATCAGATTGTCAGCAAATATGATGATGTTGATATTAAGGTTTATCCTGGTGTATCTGCACTAAATTATGCATCAAGCCATCTTGGTGCACCTTTAAATGATTTTGCAGCAATCAGTTTAAGTAATATTTTAACTCCTTTATCTGAGATAGAAAAAAAGTTAAAGTATGCACTTGAAGCTAATTTAATTGTTGCAATATATAATCCAATTAGTAAGACACGTAAAGAACCTTTTAGAAGATTTAAAAAATGTGTTTTAGATGTTAAAGGTGAAAATGCATTAATTGGTATTGTAGATAGTGCTTATGAGCCTCCAAAAGAAACAATAGTTAAAATCAAAGATTTAACCGAAGACATTGTTAATATGTCCTGTACTTTAATTGTTGGAAACGATTTAACTTATATTCAGGAAGATAAGTTAATTACCCCAAGAGGTTATGTTATAAGGTCTAAAATTCATCCTTTATCACAAAATCATTATGAAAAATTTTTAAATGGAGAAATAGGGCATGGTCCAAATAGAGACTGTGAATTCTATCCATGTCATTGGGATGGTCAATACTGTGACTTTTGTTATTGCCCATTCTATCCTTGCGGAGATTCTTCAACTGGAGGGGAATGGATTAAAGGCAAAGGTGTTTGGAATTGTAAAGATTGCATGTGGTTACATGAAAAAGAAGCAGTTGAATGCTTAAGAGAGCCTTTGGAAAACATTTTAGAAGAAGTTGAAGATTTAAAAACAAAGAAAAAAACATTGTTGAAGATGAGAAGAGCATGTTTGTTAAAGAATAATCCAAATGATTTGTAAGAGGTAATTTAATTGTCAATCAAAAACCTTTTAATTGAAATGAAAAATTTGTCGGAACTCATGGTAGATTTAGCCTATTCGGCTGTTTTATTTAATAGTAAAGCTGCAGCTGAAGAAGTTATAGAACTTGAAAATAAAGTTAATGCAATGAATTACGAAATCAAGAAAGAATCATTGGTTGCTGCACGGTCTTATGAAGATGCAGAAAAATTAACCGCTTTACTTGAAATTGCAGAAGCTGCTGAAAGTATAGCAAATGCAGCAAAAGATTTAGCTGATTTAGTGATTACTGGATTTAAGCCACATCCAGTATTTAAAATGGTTATGGAAGAATCAGATAAAAGCATTGTTAGAGTTACAATTGACGAGTCATCTGAACTTGCAAATAATACTTTAGGAGATTTGCTTTTAGTAAACCGTACAGGTATGAGAGTAATTGCTATTAGAAGAGGTATATCTTGGATTTATGGTCCAGATAAACATACTACACTTTTAGCTAATGATACATTAATTTTAAAAGGAACAGAAGCTGGTGCTGAGTTATTAGAAAAACTTGCAACAGGGGCCTGTTCATTAGATGATATTCCAGAAGAATTAGATGAAGATTAAATTAGAGTGATAAAAATGATTGGGGGTAGTGATTTTTATGAAGGAAAAAAATCCGCAGAAGAAGATTCGCAGTTCACTATCCGCATCAGCAATCTCTGATTTTTATAATGTTCATAAATTTACAATTAAAGAAGGTTTAATTGCTCTTTTTATTTGTGCTGTTGGAGATTTAATCGCAGGTATAATTTTAGGCAAAATGACATTTTTCCTCGAAACATTTCCAGGACTTTTGGTTATAATTCCTGGAGCAATTGGAATGAGGGGAAATATATTCGGTTCTTTTGCATCAAGGTTGTCAACAAACCTTCACATTGGTTTAATAGCACCTGAATTTGAATTTTCAGAACAATTAAATTACAATATATTCTCATCATTTGTTTTAACATTGGTTCTATCAATATTTTTAGGAATAGTGGCTAAGATATTCTGTCTTTTGCTACACTATCCATCAATGTCAATAATTGATTTTATATTGATTTGTACAATAGCAGGTATTATTTCAAATTTAATCATGCTTCCAATTACAATGATAGTTTCATTTAAAAGCTTTAAACATGGTTGGGATCCTGATAATATTACAAGTCCAATTATAGCTGCTTTTGGAGATTTATTTACTCTACCAGCTATTATTTTATCAACTTTTATTCTAAATTATTTAGATATAAATATCCTAGTTAAAGATGTGGTTCTTGTAATTTTATTAATTGCTGTTTTAATAAGTTTTATTTATTGTTATAGGTTATCTGATGAAACAAAAACTATTTTAAGACAATCTACACCAATTTTACTTTTATGCTCCTTTTTAGGAGGTTCTGCTGGTGGAATCCTAAACAGTTCTGTTGAAACATTACTAACAAATCCAAGTCTATTAACTTTAATTCCTCTATTTTCAGGTGAAAGTGGAAGTTTAATTAGTATTTTAGGAGCTAGATTATCTTCAGGCCTTCACTCTGGTTTAATTGAACCATTAAGAAAACCTAAAGGAAATACAATTCATAACTTTATCATTTGCTTTATTTTAGCAATTATTGTATTCCCATTCATTGGATTTTTAGCTGAATCATCATCAATTGCACTTGGAACTATTGGAGTTGGTTTTGATAAAATTATATCAATTAGTTTAGTATCAGGACTAATCTTAGTTACAATAATGGTAATTCTTGTTTATTATGTTTCAATTACTTCATACAATAAGAATTTAGATCCAGATAATATTGTTATTCCAATTTCAACCAGTATCACAGATTCAATTTCAAGTTTGGTTTTAATTTCAATATCCCTACTTTTATTGGGTGTTTTGATTTAAAATCCTGCTTTTAATATGAATTTACATTCATTTATGGTAAAATAATCGTAATTTAAGTAATTTTTATCAAAATTTTTTGGAATGGAGACTATAACGGCCTTGGGATGTATTTTATCAATGTGAATAAATACTATTTCACTTGTATCTTTGTGGAAATCTATTTTATCATTAAGATAAATTGTTTTTGAGTAGGGTGCAATCCAATCTTCTTCGCCTTTATCTTGTGTTGTATCTATAAAGTAGTTTAAGTCTTCATTATCTTCTATTATTAGATAATAATCTGAATTTTTTAAATTTCCTTTAAAGATTTTAAAGTAATTACAGCCATTCATTTCTTGATTATGATTGTGATTACATTTTCCAGGATTTTGAAAGTCCTTTATAACATATTTTTTAAAAAAATCACATTTAACAAGTCTATTTACTGTATAAATGTTATTTGAAGAGGTATCTTCACCTATTTTTACACTTGAAATACTGCTCTTTAGTGGGGATAACTCCATAGACGATTTTAGTTTTAAGTTGAATAATTTATCAAAGACCAATTTTTTATAGTTCTTTCCTAAAACCATAAATTTTAAATAAGACACACTATTCGGCATAACTTCCCCGTTTTCATTTATAATTGCAAGGCCAGGTGTTCCTTTTTCATATTCCTCCCAGTTTTCTGGATTTCCGGGATTATTTATTAAATTATCAACTACTTCAGAACTTAGTATTTCAAAGTGTTGTGTTTCTTGTGTTTTTGTAACTTTACCTGTCATATCTTCACTAAATGTTAGAACAGCTCCAATTATCATTAATAAAATTATTAATATTATTCCTATTTCAATAAGTTTCATTTTCTATCAGTCCGTATTTTTTCCTATGGGAACTGTCTAAAATTAGACTATTCCAATCGTTTTCATCAATTTTTTGACCATTATAGTGGTCGCTAAAGACAACATGGTCAGAACAAGATAAAGATTCATTTTTAAGAGGGGTGTGAGTTTGAATAAATACTTCAAATCCATAGTGTGGACATTTCCCATCTCCTTCTAGGCGGCATAAATAACAACTTCCATCAGCACTTTCATGAAAGTAACCATTTTTAAGGCAGTCTTTTAAAACACCAGGATCTCCATGATGAGTATAAGGGTCATATGGACATTTTTTTATTATAAGTGGTGCTGTGGCTTCAATATAAGATTCAGGCGATTTTAAATTGTGTAAAACCATATATCCCGCTAAAGCAGTTCCGTAATGATATTTATTACCATAGGTTAAGATTCCAGATGCTACGGTTAGTTTGGCTATTGGAAGAGGATCTCTTAGGCCTTCAACAGAAACTAGCTTTTCTACAATATCAGAGTAACTTTCATCATCTTTTTGAATATTTAATTTAACTTTAAAAAGCAAATTCCAAGGTGAATCACTATTTTCAACAGATAAAACCTCAGATGTAATTTTAACATCGTATTTTTTTTCATATTCGACGTTTATTTCTTTTAAATGATTGTCTAGTTTATTTTTTATTTCTTTTTCACTGTTAAAAATAGGCCATCCGTCAAAAGCTTTTTGTGTTACTTCAGCAAGTGATTCTCTTTCAACAATTTCTAAGTTTTTAGAGTAATCTTCAACAATATATTTAAAATTATCATTTGATTGAAAGTCAATATTTCCATGTTCAATGTAATTTAATGTAGTTACAATAAAAATACAGAGTAATAGCAATACTACAATTAAAATTGCAGTACTACCTATGATTATATTTCCTTTAGAGTCGATTTTCATTTTTAAAAATTTGACATGTAATTTATAAATTTATTTTGCAAGTGCGACTTTGTGATTTTGCACAAAAACATATTACTATTTTTGAAAATTCAAAAAAAATAGTAATAAAAAAAATAGTTATTTATATTATTGTCAATAAATTATACTTATTAAAAATATATGGAGGATTAACATGTCAGATACTGTAAGAACATGGCGTCATATTCAACAAAGATATAATTTAATTGGTTCTAAATGTACCACATGTGGTGAGTTATTCTTCCCATCACGTGTAGTTTGTCCTAATTGTAGGAGAAAAGGTAATCTCGAACCATTCCAATTTTCAGGAAAAGGAAAAATATATACTTATTCTGTAATTAGATCCGCACCAGATGATTTTAAAAAATCAGCTCCATATGCTGTAGCTGTAATCGAACTCGAAGAAGGTGCAAAATTAACTTCACAACTTGTAGATTGTGATGTTGAATCACTTGAAATCGGTGACGATGTAGAAATGGTATTCAGAAAAATTAGAGAGGATGGAAAAGACGGAGTTATCTCTTATGGATACAAATTCAAAGTTATCAAATAATACTGCTGTAATTCTTGTAAGTCATGGAAGTACATTACCTTTCGCTGAAGAAGTATTTACAGAAATAAAAGAAAAGTTCATAAATAAATCAGGCCTTGCAGCTGAAATAGGTTACATGAAAGTTTCCAAACCTACTATTGCTGGTGCTGTTGAAATTTTAAAAGAAGAAGTCGATGATTTGAATAAAATTATTGCGCTTCCAGTATTTTTAGCTCCAGGTATTCATACAAATATTGATATTCCAACTTTACTTGGATTAGAACCATTAGAAATTGATCCAAGATGTCCTGATGGAAATTATCCAGCTGAACACTACTTATCAATAGCCGATGATGTTGATTTTGATGGTGAAATTGAGCTATTAAGTTCAATTGGGCCTCGTGATGAACTTTTAGATATTATTGATAAAAGAATTTCAGAAGCTTTATCAGAGTCCGAATTAGACGACGATGCAAAGACTGGAATTTTACTTGTTACCCATGGTTCTAGATTGAATTATAATAAAGAATTTGCAACTGAATTATATGATAAATTTGAAAAAACTTGCAGTTTACCTTCAAGTTTTGGATTTATGGAGTTATGTGGTCCTAGCATCCCGGAATCTATCAATAAATTAGCGGATGAGAATGATATTGATAGATTAGTTGTTGTTCCAGTGTTTATTGCTCCAGGAATGCATACAACACATGATATTCCGCATATTTTAGGATTCCTTGAAGATCACGAACATGAGCACTCACATGACCATGGAGATCATGACCATGTACATGACCTAACTCCTGTGGATTTTGATGGAGAAATTCTCTATCCTGAACCTATTAAAGCAGATGATATTTTAATCGATATTTTAATTGACATGGTAAATGAAAAATTATAATTTTTCATATATTTTTTTGAAAAATTTTTTAATCAAGATTACTTAAAGAAATTTAATATAAAACTTATAATTGGTGTTAAATATGGCTGATAAAAAAACCGGAATTTTATTATTATCACATGGTTCTAGATTGGACGATGGTGAAGATGTTATTAAAGCTTATAAAGAAATGTATTTAGAAGAATTTCCAGATGCTATCGTGGAATACGGTTTTATGGAAATAAGAAAGCCGGGTATTCCTGAAACAATTAAAAAATTAACATCTGAAAATGATTTAGATAAGATAATTGTTGTACCTGTGTTTGTAGCTCATGGACTTCATACTAAAAGGGATATTCCACAATTACTTGGTATTGAAAGTGATTTTGAGGAAGATGACCATGGTCATCATCACCACCATCATCACGGGCATCATCATCACCACCATCATGACCACGATGATGAGGAAGTTGAATTTGATGGTGAAATCATTTTAACTGACCCTCTCGGTATTGACAAACGTATGTATGAAATTATTAAAGACAGAGTTTCAGATTACTTATAATCTGAACACTTTTCTACTTTTTTTGTTAAGATTTATTTATTTTAAAATTTATATTAATATTCATGACTCTTAAAGTCTCTGATATTGGTGAAAAAGAATTAGTTAAATACATTATTGCTAATTCTAAAGATATTACTCCGGATGATACAGCAATAACAGAGTTTAATTCAACAAATTTGATTTCAACATGTGACATGCTTATTCAGTCAAGACATTTTCCGGATAATATGTCTTATTTTGACATGGGTTTTAAAGCTGTAACCGTTAATGTAAGTGATCTTGCAGCAATGGGAGCTAAACCTTTAGGATTTTTATTGTCAATTGCTATTTCTAAGGATTTAAAATTAGATTCATTTAAAGAAATACTTGATGGTGTTTTAAAAGCTTGCGAATATTATTCAATTCCCTTAATTGGTGGTGACACCAACGAAGCTTCAGAGATTATCATATCCGGAACAGCATTGGGATGTAGTGATAAGCCATTAATGAAGGATACCTATAATGAAGGTGATTTGATAGCCATTACTGGTGATATTGGCCTTGCAGCTTTAGGCTTCAAGTTAGATGTCTTAGATAATATTTATGTTAAAAAAGCCCTAAAGCCAAAAGCAAGACTTAAAGAAGGTATTGTTTTAAAAGATTTTGCCACATCCGCAACCGATATTACAGATGGACTTGCAAGTGAGTTATATGGGATAAAAAAAGAAGGCTTTGGATTCATGATTCATGAAGATATGCTTGAAATTTCTGATGAATATAAACAGCTTGCAGAAGATTTAGACTTAGATTATCTTGATTTAATTTTACATGTTGGGGAAGATTTTGAATTACTTTTTACAATATCAAAAGAGAATTTAGGAAAATTACCAATTGATTGTAGGGTAATTGGCGAGGTAACAGACTCTGATGTTGTTGAGATTAATTTGGAAAATGGTTTTGTTGTAAATATCAAAAATAAGGGCTATGAGCATTATGTTAGTGACTAATGACCTTTATAAAAAAAGTTCTAAAACACGAAAAGTGAGATGTGAGATTTGTGCTAATTATTGTAAAATAGCCGATGGATATTTTGGAGTTTGTCGCCAACACAAAAACATCAATGGTGAATTGTTTGATGAATCTTACGGGTTAGTGTCATCTTTAAGTCCAGATCCAATTGAAAAAAAGCCACTGCATCATTTTTTACCTAGGACTTTTACATACTCAATTGGTGGTTTTGGGTGTAACATGACATGTTTGCACTGCCAGAACTACATGATATCCCAAGAATATGATAAATATTCTAGAGGTATTAAAATAACACCAGAAGCGATTGTGGAAAATGCACTTAACTATAATTGCAAGTCAATTGCTTGGACCTATAATGAACCTACGATACACTTACCTTTCAACAAAAAAACTTCTCTACTTGCAAGGCAAAAAAACTTGAAAGTCATTTATGTCAGTAATGGTTACTTTTCAGACAAATCTATTGTGGAAGTTTTAGGATTTGTCGATGCATTCAATATAGACTTGAAGTCGATGTCTAGTGATTTTTATAAAAAGGTCTGCGGTGCAGATTTGGATGTTATCTTAGATAATTTAAAAAGGATTCACACAGAAGGAAAACATTTGGAAATTACAAATTTAATAATCAATGATTATAATGATTCAATTGATGAGATAAGTGAGTTATGTGATTTTGTTGTAAATGAACTGGGTCCTGAAGTACCGCTTCATTTTTCAAGAGCATTTCCTTATTATAAAATGAATGATATATCACCAACAAAACCTGAAATATTATATAAAGCACGTGAAATAGCTATTAAAAAAGGAATTAAGAATGTGCATTTGGGTAATATTTAATATAATGATTTAAAAAAAGAAGTTAAAAGTTAGTTTATTCGGAAAAACTAACTCTTTCGAATTTTTCAATTGTGTGAAGTGATTTTGTTGCATCCACACCAATTTTAGTGGTTGTTCCATCACTTTCAGCTACAGGATCAAGAGAAGAACCACGTACATTTGGAACAATCATAATGTCTCTGTCACCTTTAACACGTGTAGCTATTGCATATTCAACATCTTCAGCGTCAAATACATCAACATCAGTATCTACAACTGTACAGTGTTTAAGTGAAGGGTGTGCAGATAATGCGGCCATTATAGCGTTTTTACCATCCCCTTCAGTTTGTTTTCTAATGGAAACAACTGCATGTAACCAACAACAACCACCTTCGGTTAAAACGACATTTTCAACTGTAGGCACTGCATTTTTTACAGCTTTAAATATTCTTGGCTCCTGTGGAAGGCCTTGTAATAATTTATGTTCAAATCCTGCAGGTAAAATTGCATGATAATATGGATTATCTTTTTTAATATGCATTTTTTCTAGGTTAATGATTGGTTGGTCACGTATAATATCATAAGTATCAGTTAAATCGACAAATGGACCTTCAGCAACAGTTTCACTTACAGAAATTTTACCTTCCAAGATGATATCTGCTTGAGGAACTTCCAAATCACCGCATTTAATTAACTCTAAGTTTCCATCTTTAAATGCATTTGCAACGTCCATTTCATTGTAGTCAATTGGTATTGAGGTTGTACTTGCAAGTAAAATTGCAGGGTCCATTCCAATGGCAATTGCAATGTCTAGGTCTTTTCCCTGTTTTTGGGCATTTTGGAAATAGGTATAGAGGTTTCTTGGAACAATTCTAATTACAAGTCTTTTGTTGTCAAGTACCATCATCCTGTGAATTGAAGCGTTTTGAATTCCGGTTTCAGGGTCACGTGCAAAGACAACACCAGCGGTAATGTAAGCTCCACCATCTCTTGTATAATGGGTTAATATAGGAATTTTATCTAAATCAATATCTAAATTATCATAATCTGAAAAATCAGTAAATTTATCTACTTTTATAGGATTTTCCATTCCATTAATGATTTTCTGGGTTATTTCAGAAACTTCACAGTTAATTGATTTAGCTATTTTATCCCTTGTATTACAAATCCCAGAAATAACAGGCATATCAAATCCTTTCACGTTTTTAATAATTACAGTATCTTTAGGATATTTTCTTAATACTTTAGCTACTTCAAATTCGCTTGAAAGTTCTTCAGTAATTTCGATTATATTTTCATCGTTAATGTTCATGTTATCACTATAAATTAATTTTTTTATCTTTTAATTTGTCTAAAAGCTCAACAATATCCGGGTTATTAATAGATAATATTTCTCCTGCAAGTACTGCAGCATTTTTACCGTTATTTATACCAACAGTTGCAACAGGAACGCCAGGCGGCATACTTACAGTGGTAAGAATATAATCATCACCATTTTCATTGGTACATGGAACCCCAATAACCGGTCTGTCGGTAAGACCTACAATTCCACCGGTAACCTGTGAGGAGTTGGAACTGATTCCAATGAATATTTTAGCATTTTTCATACATTTTACATAATTAGTGAATTTACGATTGGATCTGATTGGGCATACTACTTTGGTATCATGGCTAATTTTAAGTCTATCCAATATTACACTGACTTTTTTAGCAGTTGCCATGTCAGTTTGCCTTCCAACAATAATTACTACTTCAGCATCTTTGTTTTTAGAGCAGGATTCATCCTCTTCAATAATATGTTTTTTAATTTCCAAATCTTTAATTCTTAAAAAGTCGTTTTGAATAAATTTTTTGTCAATTTTTTGAATAATTTCTTCGTTGCTTCTTTTTACTTTCTCAGCATATTCTTTTCTTAGATTAATAATTTTTTGGCGAATTTCTTCATCATAAAGAGCAATAAATTGAGCAGCTAATATGGCAGCATTATCTCCTCTGTCTATTCCAACGGTTGCAATAGGGGAAGGATATGGCATTTGAACAATTGATTGAAGTGCATCCACACCACCAGTTTTAACATCAACCGGAACACCAATAACAGGTCTTGGAGTGTAAGCCGCAATTACACCTGGCAAGTGTGCTGCAAGTCCTGCAATTCCAATGAATACTTCGATTCCAGCGTCTGTACCTTGTTTTACTATTTCACGAATAAGGTTTGGGGTTCTATGAGCCGATGCGATTTTAAGACTGTATGGAATCTCAAGTTTTTCTAAAATATCTATGCTTTTTTCTGCTATAGCAATATCTGATCCGCTTCCAAGAATAATCATTATTTTCGGTATCATTCAAAAATCCCTTCTAAAATAATTATACATTTATTTTATTTGAAGTCATTAATAAATTTAATAAGATTAGGTCAATATGTGTTTTGATAGAAAATTAATTAATTGAAATTAAGAATTTGAAAATAGTATTTTTTAAAGAATCATCGTTAAATTAATCCTATTTCTTTTCAAATCCACATCTAAAACTTTAACATCAACAATATCACCAACACTGACGATATCCAAAGGATGTTTTACAAACCTGTCAGCTACCAATTGTGAGATATGAACAAGACCGTCCTGGTGAACTCCAATATCAACAAAGGCACCAAAGTCAACGATGTTTCTAACGGTTCCCTGCATTATCATTCCGACTTCCAAATCTTCAATCGATAAAACATTTTTTCTCAAAATCGGTTTTGGCATGTCACTTCTTGGGTCACGGCCTGGTTTTTTAAGTTCTTTAATAATGTCTTTTAAAGTTTCAATTCCAATATCCAATTCCTTTGAAATTTCATCCAAATCAATGTCATCTAACTTCAAATTGCTCTTTCCAATGTCATCAACGGAATAGTTTAACTTTTTCAATAACTTTAAAGTAACGTCATATGATTCTGGGTGAATTGTGGTATTGTCAAGGGGATATTCTGGATTATCAATCTTTACAAAACCAGCGCATTGTTCGAATGTCTTTTTACCAAGTTTTTTAACATTTAAAAGTTCTTGTCTTGATTTAAAACTTCCGTTTTCTTCCCTGTAGTTAATGATATTTTTAGCAGTTGTGTTTCCAATTCCTGAAATGTAATTTAACAAACTGTAAGATGCAGTATTCAAATCCACACCCACTTCATTAACCACTTTTTCAACAACACCAGTTAAGGATTCAGACAATTGTTTTTGGTTCATGTCATGTTGATATTGACCGACACCAATGGATTTTGGGTCAATTTTAACAAGTTCAGCTAGTGGATCTTGAAGGCGCCTTGCAATAGAAACTGCGCTCCTTTCACCTTCTGTAAAATCTGGAAACTCTTCATCAGCAAGTTTTGAAGCTGAATAAACTGATGCACCAGCTTCATTTACAATAATGTATTCAACATTTGTATTTTTTATTATTTTGGCTACAATTTCTTCAGATTCTCTCGATGCAGTTCCGTTACCAATAGCTATAACGTTAATGTCATATTCTTTAATTAAGTCACGAACAGTTTCAATTGATTCTTTTACTTTATTTTGTGGTGCTGTTGGATAAATTAAAGCAGTGTCAAGAACTTTACCAGTTTCATCAATGATTGCTAACTTGCAGCCTGTTCTAAAGGCAGGATCCCAACCCAAAATTGTTTTTCCAACAAGCGGACTTTCCATTAATAGCTGGTTCAGGTTTTTAGCAAAAACTTCAATTGATTTTTCTTCTGCCTTTTGTGTTAAATAATTTCTAATTTCACGTTCAATTGCAGGAGCTATTAATCTTTTATAAGCATCTTCTGTAGCTTCTTTTATAATTGGAGTAGTATAAGGATTATATTCAATTTTTTCAGGGATTTTTGAAGTATTTTTTAGGACATGCCTATTTAAATATTTTATAACCTCGTCACTATCACAGACAATTTTTCCTTTAATTATCCCTTGATTTTCTGCTCTATTGATGGCTAAAATACGATGTGGAGGTATTTTTTTAATGTTTTCTGAATAATTATAGTATATTTCATATTCAGATGAGGAGTCTGTGTTTTTTGCTTTGGTTTCAATTTGACCTGTAAAGAATGTGTTTTTCCTAATTTTTTTCCTAAAATCAGAATTATCTGAAATCTCTTCAGCAATAATGTCTTGAGCTCCTTTAATTGCATCTTCAGGTGTTTTAACTTCTTTATTAGTGTAATCTTTAGCTATTTTTTTAACACTCTCTTTTATTTCCTGTTTTAGGATAATTAATGCTAACGGTTCTAGGCCGTTTTCACGTGCTTTGGTTGCTCTTGTTTGCTTTTTGGATTTGTATGGACGATATAAATCATCAAGTTCAACTTGAGTTTCGGCGTTCAGAATCTTGATTTTTAAATCTTCATCAAGTTTTCCAAGTTCATCAATTCTTTTTAAGATTTTTTCTTTTTTTTCTTCAAGATTTCTTAGATATTTTAGTCTTTCATCAAATTTTCTAAGTGTTTCATCGTTTAGTGAACCAGTAACGTCTTTTCTATATCTTGCTATAAACGGTATTGTGTTTCCATTATCAATTAGATTTATTACTTTTTTAACTTGCCAGTTGGAAAGATTTAATTCTTTTTCGAGTGTTTTAGTTATCATATTTTCACAGGTAAATTAAATAGATTTTTGAATAATTTATTATTTGTTGTAAATAACTTAAAATTTACTAAAAATTCAATAGTATTTATATTATTTGATTAACAAAATTATCAATGTAAAAAATTTTTTAATGGAGATATTAAGTGTATTGGTTTTTTGTTATCCTTGCATTTTTGCTGGCAGGTATAAAATCTGAAAAGCCTAAGAAATACCAAAAGGTTTCAGTAATTATACCAGCTTTCAACGAAGAGGGCACTGTAGCTACCGTTGTTGAGGTGGTTAAAGAGGTATCATTTGTAGATGAGATAATCGTTGTAAATGATGGGTCATCTGATAATACCGAAAATGAAGCTTTAAATGCAGGGGCACGTGTTATTAATCATGAGGTTAATAAAGGAAAAGGTGCAGCATTGCGTACAGGTTATAAGGAATCGGAATGTGATATCATTGCATTTATTGATGCAGATATTTATAATTTAAGTTCTGCTAAAGTTAAAGCAATGATTAAACCTATTTTGGATGGAAAAACTGATATTACTAAAACTAAATTTTCTCGTGCTAGTGGACGTGTAACAGAGCTTACTGCAAAACCGCTTTTAAACTTTTTCTTCCCTGAAATTAATTTTGAACAACCGTTAAGCGGTCAGTTTGCAGCACGTAAGGAAGTACTAAAGAAGATGGACTTTGAAAAGGACTACGGTGTTGATGTTGGTATTGTTATTGATGCTGATGTACTAGGAATTTCAATTACTGAGGTGGATATTGGTGCAATTGAGCATGACATGTCTCCACTTTCTGATTTAAATTTAATGGCAAATGAAGTAGTTAGAACAATTATAAGCCGTGCAAATAAGTATGGTCGTGTTGTAATGATTGATGACATTGGACATTACATTAGAATGTCAATTGTTGGTTTATCATTAATTATTCTTGGATTATTTACAATATTTTTCGTTAAATTTGTTCCATTAGCAGTTGGAGTTATAATTTCTGTCATCGGACTAATATTGGCTATTTATTATATTATTAAAGTAATTGTTAAGTCTATTGTAATGTTTAGAAAGACTCCTGGAAAGAGTTTAATAAAATCATTTATTAAAGTTCATTTTCCATTGATTATATCCATTATAGTTTTACTTTTAATGATTTCCACATTTATTGGTGCAGCTCACTTTGAGAATGGTGTTTTATCAATTGAACCAAACTCAAGAAATCTGATTATTTATGCAGATGACTCTCCATCTGATAATTCAATTTCAGTAAGAGGACCTTATACTGTTGATACAGCTATTGAAGATGAATCAGATCAAATACGTATGCCTGCAGATGCAATGATGACGTTAGGTATTAAAACAAACGATACTATGCAAATTAATGGCGAAACTTATGTGATTAATGATACACGGGAAGGAGAATCTGATGTATTGAGACTTCCTGTTGAAGTTCAAAGAGACATAGGCATTGAATCAATGTATATTATTCAAAATAGTCGTCTAAAAGAAATATTTGATGGAGCAATGGTGACTCATAGCTATGATGATGAAAATTCCACAAATATTTTAAAAGAAAACTTTAAAATTTCATCAAAAGATAATAATGCATCTGTATATGAAGTATTTATTGATAATGAAAGTGTTGTAACTTCATCTGGTATCTTTAAACAGGATGCTGCCTATGATATTGCTGTAGATGGGGAATATTTCACTTCTGTTAATTTTGAAGTTGGAACTAATACAACATTTTATCAGGATGGCCATGAAATTGTGGTTTTATTTAAAGATGTTAATTCAACTTCTATTAAGCAGTTCACACGTGAAGGTCAAGGTTATTTCTTGAATTTTAACTTCTAAAAAAATAGTAAATATAAATCAAGAGTTATAACTCAAGATTTATTTTTTATCATATGCTTTAACTGCTTCTTCAACATCATTGTAAAGACCAAGTGCAGCTAGAGCACCAACTTTTCCTTGCTCGCCAGTAACTGCAATTAATGGTATGTTTAATTCACTTGCAACTTTTTCTGCAGTTTCAACATCCATCATTCCGGACTTTGTAGCAATGGAATATTCTCTTAATTTTTCAGGGATATCTAAACCTTCTAAAATAGCAATAGCTGTTTTATCAGATAAGGTATCTCTTTTAAGGATTTCAATAACTCTATCAATTAAATCTTGCTTTTTTGATTCCTCAACAGCAAATGTAAGGGCTATTGATACACAATTTTGTGTTTTGTGAGGATTATGAGGATATAATTGGACAATAATGTGGTCCAGATATTCAAAACCTTCACTTGCAAGTTCAACACCTAAATTATGTGCCATTGTCCATGTAGCTCCAGCATCTTTAGTATCAGTATCGTCAACACCAATAACTACTTTTTCAAGTTTAGGTGTTACCACTGTTGCTTTTCCTGCTTTTGAGCCGCCTCCAACTTGAATGAGTTCAACATACTTTACACCTTCACCCATTCCTCTACACATTCCAGCTCCAACACCTGCACCTGCAAGACCGGCATGAGTCACTTTGACTTCATCACCATCAATAACGATTTCATCAATTCCTGCAGCATTAAAACTAGCTTTCAGGTTAAGTGGAGCTGAACCAACATGACAGGAGTAAACATGTTTGTTTCCATCACGATAAGCGGAATCAATTAACTCAGAGTTATTTCTGTACTGGTTTAATAACCAATGAGATCCTGAAATGCACGGGTGGTATTCTACAATTTCCACTTTATCCCCATCAACCATAGTCAATACTTTTTCGTATGGTGCAATCCAAGGATCATCAAATTTTTTTCTTAATTCATCTGGTTTTAAAATTTCCATCAAATCACTAGATTTCTTTTAATCTGTCGCACATTTTAATTGCTGCTTCAACAGCACTTTTTGCGTTTTTGACACGTCTGTGAGCATCCATTCTGGTCATTCCAGGACCGGTAATTCCAAGTGCCACAGGAGTATCGTATTCAAGCGCTAAATCAGCAATTTTACGGGAAGCGTGTTGTGCTACAATTTGATCGTGGTCAGTTGCACCTTCGATTACAGCACCGAGTGTGATAATTGCATCGTATTCACCTTTTTGTAATAATTTTTTAATTACAAGTGGCATGTCAAATACACCAGGAACGGCGACTACTTTTGTAATTTCACAATCTCTGTTTTTTGCTTCTGCTGTTGCGAGTTCTAACATCATTTGTGTAATATCATAATTAAATTCAGCAACTACTGCTGCTATTTCATATTTTGCCATTTTATCTACCTCTTTTTATTTTAAGCTCCACTAAATATAATGAGAAGGAATCCTGCAACCCCACTTACTACCATAATGAATATGATAAAAAGTGCTGCTAATTGCATTCTACTTAATTTTTTAAAATCCATATTTTTCAGTCTCCATTTAAATTATTTTTAACTTCACTGGCCAATTCCATAGTAGTGGCAGTACCACCCAAATCACCAGTTAAAGTATTAGCGTCATTTAGTACTTTTAAAACTGCTTTTTCAAATTTATCTGCAGCTTCAACCTCACCAATATATCTAAGCATCATAATAGCCGAAAGCATCATTGCTATTGGATTCGCTTTACCTTGGCCTGCAATATCTGGTGCTGAACCGTGTACAGGTTCGAATAATGCTCCATTTTCTCCAATATTTGCAGATGGGATTAAACCTAATCCACCAACAAGACCTGCACCTTCATCAGATAATATATCTCCGAAAAGGTTTGTAGTTACAATCACTTCAAAGCTTTCTGGTTGTGTGATTAGATACATTGCTGTTGCATCTACATAGAAGTCCTCGGTTGCTATATCGGGATAGTTTTCAGCAACTTCATAGAAAATTTCTTTAAATAAACCATCACTTTTCTTTAAGACGTTTGCTTTATGAACGCCTGTAACTTTGCTTTTATTGTTTTCTTTTGCATATTTAAAAGCATAGTCGATTATACGTTTTTCAGCTTCTCTTGTGATAATACGCCTTGCTATTGCACCTTCGTCAGTATAACTTTCTTCACCTGCAATATATAACCCTTCGGTATTTTCACGTACTATCATAAAGTCAATGTTATCAAATAAGGAATTAGTGTTAGGATATGATTTGATAGGTCTTAAATTTGCAAACATTTTCATTTCCTGGCGTATTTTAACAATAACATCTGCTGCAGTTTCACCGGCCGCTCCAAAAAGACATGCATCTGCATTTCTAATTATATCTAAAGTTTCATCTGGAAGAGCAGTACCAGTCTTTTCAAGACATTCATCTCCTGCTTCACCATATATATAATCGAAATTAATATCTAGGCCGTTTAAGACATGTATTGTTGCTTCCATTACCTCACGACCGATTCCATCACCTGGAATAACTGCAATTTGATATTTATCTTTTGTTTTTGAGGTATTCAATTAAACCACCTTGTTCGAGTATTTCTAACATGAATGGAGGTAATTTTTTAAATTTGATTGTATCTCCATTTGAATTAGTTATTATTCCTTCATCCATATCTACTTCAATTTCTTCTTCGTTTTCAATAAATTCTGTAATTCCTGGAGCTTCGAGAAGTGGAACTCCAACGTTTGTAGCATTTCTATAAAAGATTCTTGCAAAGGATTCTGCTATTACTGCACTGACTCCAACACCTTTAAGGGCAATTGGGGCATGTTCTCTTGAAGAACCACATCCAAAATTAGTTCCAGCTACAATAAAGTCTCCTTTTTTGCATTTTTCACTGAAATCAGAATCTAAACCTTCCATACAATGCTTTGATAATCTTTTTTCGTCAGTATAAATTAAATATCTTCCAGGAACTATAATGTCTGTGTCGATATCGTTTCCGAATTTCCAAGCTTTACCTTTCATGATTTTGCCTCCGGTGCTACAATTCTTCCTTCAATAGCTGAAGCGGCAGCAACAGCAGCAGAAGATAGATAAACTTTTCCATCAGGACTTCCTTGTCTTCCTTTGAAGTTTCTGTTTGAAGTTGAAAGGCTCACTTCTCCAGGTCCGATTATTCCGGTATGTCCTCCAAGACAAGGTCCACAGCACGGAGCGGAAACAAGGGCTCCAGCATCAACGAATATTTTAATCAATCCTTCGTCTAATGCGTTAATGTAGACTTCTTTTGATGCAGGTATTACAAGCATTCTAGTGCCTTTGGCTATTTTTTTACCTTTAAGAATTTTTGCTGCATCTCTTAAATCAGAAAGTCTACCATTGGTACAAGAACCTAAAAATACTTGGTCGATTTCAACATCAACTTCACTAACAGCTTTGACATTATCTACATTGTGAGGGCAAGCTACTTGAGGCTCTAAATCACTCACATCAATATCAATTATATCCAAAGAAGATGAATCTAAATCAGTATTATAAATTTTGTAAGGTTTATTTGAGCGGCTTTCAACATATTGGATAGTTTTTTCATCGGCTTCGACTAATCCAGTTTTTCCACCCATTTCAATTGCCATATTACATAAAACCATTCTATCTGAAACGCTCATATTTGACACGGTTTCACCAGCAAATTCGCATGCCTTGTAAGTTGAACCGTCTGCACCCATTTTACCAATAATATGTAAAATCACATCTTTTGCATAAACATTTTCTTTTAAATCACCGGTAATGTTAAATCTATTGGTTTCAGGTACTTTTAGCCATAAATTACCTTCAGCAAATACCATTGCCATATCAGTTGAACCAATACCTGTTGAAAATGCACCTAATGCTCCATGAGTACAAGTATGTGAATCAGCACCAACAATAACATCACCTGGCACTACATGACCAAGTTCAGGTAGTATTTGATGACAAACACCAGCATTTACATCATAAAAATTCTCGATGCCATGCTTTTTAACAAATTCTCTCATAACAATATGATTATTAGCGGAGTCAATAGAGTCAGCAGGGACCTGATGGTCAAATGGTATAACAATTTTTGACGGATCCCAGACTTTTTCAGCGCCAATTTTTTCAAAAGATTCTACTGAAAGAGGTCCAGTTAAATCATGAGTCATTGCTATATCAATATTTGCTATAACTATATCTCCAGCTTCTACACTATCTTTTCCAGAAGCTTTAGCTAATATTTTTTCAGACATTGTTGGCATATTTTAAACCTCTTTAATAATGATAAATATTTTTATTTTATAAATATATAAGAGTTGCTTTATTTTGAAATTTTTAATTTTTTTAAAATTTAAATAATAGTTTTACAAAAAATATATTCATGAGCAACTCATTTTTTAAAAGATTTAAAAAGGAAGAAGAACCTCTAGAAATTGAGGAGGAATCTCCAGTATGGAAAGATAGGATATATTGGATTTCAACATTACAAAGAATAGCTTTCCCAGTTTTAAACAACCTTTCAAAAGGCGCTCTTAGAAAAAACATGCCTGTAGAGTCTAAAAGTAGTGAAGGTCAAAAATTCGCATATCTTGAAGCTTTTGCTCGTGTATTCAATGGAATTGCGCCATGGTTAGAACTTGGTGTAGACTCATCTGATGAAGGAAGAGTTCGTGAGAAATATAAATTTTTAACAATTAGTGCTATTACAAATGCAGTTAATCCAAATAATAACGATTATATTTTTGTTGTTGAACCTAAACAATCTTTAGTTGATGTTGCTTTATTTGCTCAAGGATTACTCAGAGCTAAAAACGAAATTTGGCTTAATTTACCGATGGATGTTCAAGCTAGAATAATTCGTGAATTAAAAAATACAAGGATAATTGCTCCTTATGAGAATCATTGGTTGTTATATACTGCGATGATTGAAGCCACTCTTTTGGAATTCACTGGGGAATGTGATAAGGAACGTTTAGCTTATGGAGTTAGGAAATTCAGAGATGAATTATACATTGGGGATGCAATTTACTCAGATGGTGAAGATTTTGATGTAGGTTACTACAATAGTTTGTTTATCCACCCAATGCTCAATGATATTCTTGCAGTAATGAGAAAATATTCTCTTCAAGATGGAGAATTTTTGGATGTACAATTAATGAGATCTTCAAGATTAGCTTCTCAACTTGAAAGACTCATCTCACCTGAAGGAACATACCCACTGTTAGGAAAATCTCTTACTTATCGTTGTGGTGTTTTCCACTTACTTTCCCAAGCAGCTTTACTTAAAATTTTACCAAGAAATATAAGTACCGCTCAAGTTAGAAGTGCACTTACAAAAGTCTTAAAAAGACTTTTCGACGAAAATCAAAATTTCACAAGTGACGGCTGGTTATTGATGGGGTTAAATGGTTCACAAGAAGGTATTGCAGAGAAAAATGTTACAACAGGTAGTCTTTACTTATGTTGTGCAGTATTCCTACCTTTAGGTTTAGATGCAACTGATGCATTTTGGAATACTCCACCTGCTGAATGGACCAGTAAAAAAGCATGGAATGGTCATCAAATCCAACCAGACCAATCTATTACTTTTTAATTCAATTCATATAAGTTCCCGTAATTAAACAATTTAATTTCTGATGGAACTTCTTTTATTATATTTTTTGTATCAAATATTATAGGATTTGACATATTTTTTAAAATAAGTTCATAATCTAGTTTTTTAAATTCATTATGATCGCATAATACTAAAATCAAATCTGCATTTTCAACTGCTTCATCAAGACTCACGAAATTAGGATTTTCAATGTGTGGGTCGTGAATAGCAATTTCATAATCACTACTTAATTTAGCGATTATTTCATAAGCAGGACTTTCTCTGTCATCACCTGTATTTCCTTTATATGAAACACCTAAAACAGCTATTTTACCATTTTTAATAATCTTTTTAACATTTTCACATACAAAATCAGGCATTGAATTATTTGTATCACGTGCTAATTTGATGATTTTTGCAGTTTCAGGAGCCTTTGCATAAATAAAGTACGGATCAATTGCAAGGCAATGTCCTCCAACACCAGGCCCTGGTGAGTGTAAGTTAACTCTAGGATGTTTGTTCGCCATTTCAATAACGTCTAGTGCATTAACACCAATTTCTGCACAGATTTTTGCAAGTTCATTTGCAAGTGCAATGTTCACATCCCTAAATGTATTTTCCATACATTTTGATAGCTCAGCAGTTTTAGCCTCAGTAAGCATTAAATCTCCTTCAACAAACTGACCATAAACCTCACTGGCTTTTTTAGCACACTCTGGTGTTACACCACCAATAATCCGGTCATTATGAATTAATTCCTCAATGATTCTTCCGGGAAGTACTCTTTCAGGACAGTGTGCAAGATATAAGTCTTCACCAATGGCGAAACCGGCCTTTTCAAAAATAGGCTTTATTATCTCATCGGTTGACATTGGTGCAATTGTTGATTCTATAATAACTGTATTTCCTTTTTCCAGATATGGTAGAATGGATTCACAGGCATTTACTACATAGCTTAAGTCACAGCTGTAGTTTTCAACAATATATGGTGTTGGTACAGTAATAATAAAAGCATCAGCTTTTTGCGGAGTTAGGCTAGCTGTATACACTTTATTTTCCACTGCATTCTTGATTATTTCAGCTATTCCAGGTTCTTCAATGTGAATGATTCCTTTGTTTAAATTGTTAATCATATCCTCAGAAATATCTACTCCAACCACTTCACAATGGTTTCTACTGAAAAGCGCTGCAGTTGGAAGCCCAATATAGCCTTGACCAATAACACATACTTTCATAATATCTAACTCCGTCTTTTAAATATTAAATATGATATATATTTAAACTAATATTAAAAGTTTTGATGTGGATTTTATGAAGATTTTAATTACAGGTTCTAATGGGATGTTGGGCCATGACTTAGATAAGGTTTTAGCCGATAAGCATGAATTGGTCCTAACAACCTCAAAAACATTAGACATCACAGATAAACAACACATAATTGACTTTATTTGCGATGTAAAACCGGATATTGTCATTAACTCAGCAGCATACACTGATGTTGATGCTTGTGAGGAAAATCAAGGCCTCGCTTACTGCGTTAATGGGGAAGGTGTTCGTAATTTAGCACTTGCATGTAAAGAAGTTGATTGTGCATTGGTTCATATAAGTACTGATTATGTATTTGACGGAACTGCAAGAGAGCCTATTGGAGAAGATGGTGAAATAGGCCCGATAAGTGTTTATGGTAAGAGTAAACTTAAAGGAGAGGAGGCCATTTTAGAAATCCTTGATAAATACTTTATTGTAAGGACGGCATGGTTGTATGGAATCAACGGTAAAAATTTCCCAAAGACAATGTTGGAGTTAGCCAAAAATCATCATGAGATAACGGTTGTTTATGATGAGGTTGGAACCCCTACTTACACTCCCGATTTAGCTAGGGCAATTTCCGATTTAATCGAAACTGATTATTATGGAATTTATCATTTGACTAATTCTGGTAGCTGTTCATGGTGTGAATTTGCAAGATACATATTTGAGGTTGCAGAAGTTGATGTTGAAGTAATACCAGTCACTGCATCTGAATTTGCAAGACCGGCACCAAGGCCAAGCTATTCCGTATTGGATAATAAAAATTGGATTCAAAAAGGATTCAAACCACTTAGAGATTATAAGGAAGCAATAAGAGAATATATTGAGTTGATTAAATGAACAAAAGAGTAGTTTTAATTGCTGCATTAATCATTGTTTTGTTCACTGTTTCTGCTGTAAGTGCAGGATTTTTTGACTTTTTAAAGTTTGGTAATGATTCAAGCGATGTTAATGTAGTAGAGGATGGCCAATACTGCACTGTAGATGAGGTTGCAGCATACATTAAGGAATTTCACAAACTTCCGAGCAATTACATAACAAAAAGTGAAGCTAGATCATTAGGATGGCACGGCGGACCGCTTAAGGAATATGCGCCAGGAAAAAGCATAGGTGGAGATACATTTACTAACAGGCAACATGTACTTCCAGACAGCGATTCAAAATACATTGAATGTGACATTAATGCAAATGGGACAAGTCGTGGGGCAGAAAGGATAGTTTACAACACCGGTGATTTTAAGGTCTACTACACAAGTGATCACTATAACACTTTCAAAGAGGTTTAAAATGCAGCTTGACGGTAATTTAATCAAAGAAGAAGGCCATGATTATTTAGCTAGTGCATTAAACTTCCCGGATTATTATGGAAAAAATCTGGATGCTTTATATGATTGTTTATGTGAAATAGAATGTGAAATTGAGTTAATTAACTGTGAAAAAGTGGATAAGGATATCATTGACACATTTAAAGATGCAGCTAGTGAAAATGAGTTTTTAAAAATAAAGATGTTTCCATAAAATAGGTATTGTAATTTATTAATCATAAAAAATAATATGTAAATAGTGATTATTATGAAAGGTATTGTGCTTGCGGGCGGTTCTGGAACCCGTCTTTATCCGATTACTAAAGCAGTTTCTAAACAGTTGTTGCCTTTGTATGATAAGCCAATGATTTATTATCCAATTTCTGTTTTGATGCTTGCTGGAATTAAGGAAATACTAATTATATCAACTCCTAGAGACTTACCAATGTATAAAGAGTTACTTGGTGATGGGTCAAGTTTGGGAATTAAATTTGAATATGCAGTTCAGGAAAAACCAAACGGTCTTGCAGAGGCATTCATCGTCGGTGAAGAGTTCATAGGAAACGATAATGTTGCACTAATATTGGGAGACAACATATTCCATGGACACAGATTCACAGAAATCCTTGAAAGGGCAACAAGCCTAAAAGAAGGAGCAGTAATTTTTGGTTACTACACCAAAAACCCAGAAGCATTTGGTGTAGTCGAATTTGACAAGGAATGGAACGTACTGTCAGTTGAAGAAAAACCAGAAAACCCAAAATCCAATTATATTGTTCCAGGACTCTATTTCTACGACAATGATGTAATCGAAATAGCTAAAAACGTAGAACCTTCCGAGCGTGGTGAAGTTGAAATTACTTCTGTTAATGAGGAATACTTGAAAAGAGGAAAACTCAAAGTAGAACTTCTAGGAAGAGGTATGGCCTGGTTAGATACAGGAACCCATGAAGGACTACTTGAAGCATCAAACTTCATTGAAACAGTTCAAAAAAGACAAGGACTATATATAGCATGTCTTGAAGAAATTGCATATCTTAAAGGATATATAAATGATGAAGAATTGCTAGAAACTGCTGAAGAGCTCAAAAAAACCGATTATGGACAATACTTATTTAATTTAGTCAAGTGATTATATGGGGAAATTTAATTTTATTGATACAGGAATTGAGGGGATGTTTGTTGTCGAACCTACAGTTTTTGAAGACAACAGAGGATATTTCATGGAAACCTATCAAGAAAATGAATTTAAAGAAGCTGGTCATGATTTAACTTTTGTTCAAGATAATCAATCAAAATCAACAAAAGGAGTATTGAGAGGCCTACATTTGCAAATTAACTATCCTCAAGGTAAATTAGTTCGTGTTATTGAAGGAGAAGTGTTTGATGTAGGAGTTGATTTAAGAGCAGATTCACCAACATATGGTAAATGGTATGGGGAAATACTATCTGATGAAAATAAAAAACAGTTATATATTCCTCCTAAATTTGCTCATGGTTTTTTAGTATTGTCTGATGAAGCTGAATTTGTTTATAAATGTACAGAATTCTACCATGGCGAAGATGAAAGTGGAATAAAATGGGACGATGAAGATATTGGAATTGATTGGCCATTAGAAGGTATTGATGAGATAATTTTATCTGATAAGGATAAAGAATGGTTAAGCTTAAAGGAATCCCAAATTAAATATGAGTGATTATATGACAAAAATTTTAGTTACAGGCGGAGCAGGATTTATTGGAAGTAATTTCGTAAGATACATGGTAAATAAATATTCAGAATACGAAATAATTAACTTGGATGCTTTAACTTATTGTGGAAATCTTGAAAATTTAAAAGACATTGAAGATAAGGATAATTATTCATTTGTTAAAGGGGACATTAGGGATAAAAATGTTGTTGATGATTTAGTCAAGCAATGTGATTATGTTATAAATTTTGCAGCTGAAAGTCATGTTGACAGAAGCATAACCGACCCTGAAATCTTTATTAAATCTAATGTTTTGGGAACACAAGTCTTATTAAATGCGGCTAAAGAATATGGTGTTGAAAAATACATTCAAATCTCAACTGATGAGGTTTATGGAACTTTAGGTAAAACCGGATATTTCACTGAAAACACTCCACTTCAACCTAACAGTCCTTATTCAGCTTCAAAAGCTGGTGGAGATTTAATTACAAGAGCATATGGTGAAACTTTTGACCTGCCAATAAATATTACTCGTTGTTCAAATAATTATGGACCTTATCAATTTCCTGAAAAATTGATTCCATTAATGATTTCAAATACCTTGGAAGATAAGAAATTACCAGTTTACGGTGATGGAAAAAACATTAGGGATTGGTTACATGTCCATGATCACTGCCATGCTATTGATTTAGTCATGCATGAAGGCGTACTTGGTGAAGTCTATAATATTGGTGGAAACAATGAAAAACAAAATATTGAAATTGTAAAACTGATATTAAATGAACTTGATAAGGATGAATCGTTAATAGAGTTTGTTACAGATAGATTAGGTCATGACAGACGCTATGCTATTGATTCAACTAAAATTCAAAATGATTTGGGTTGGTCTCCTAAATACACATTTGAAGTTGGTATTAAAGAGACAATTCAATGGTATTTGGATAATCAAGATTGGACCAACCAAGTTAAAAGTGGCCAATATCAGGAATATTATGAAAAAATGTATTCGAATAGGTAGAATTTTACACTTGAAATCTACCTCTAATTTTTACATTTTGTTTATTTATTTTTATTATTTTTTTATTTTCATCTATTTTTTTTACATTTTTAGGTTTAAAAATTTAATTTTTTATTCAAATCTAAAAATTTTTTTTTAAGATAATTTTATATATTAATATATTCTTAATATTGAATTGTTAAGATAATCTTTTATCTTTTGGAATTTTAGGGAAATGGTGGATTAAATGTTGGAGCAATATTTGCCTTTTGTAGGTTTAATCATATTTGGGAATATTGAAAATTTGGTATTGTCTTCACAGGGTGTTGTGGCTGGTGTTAATCCTTTAAAATTAGGATTAGTCAGTATTTGTGTAGTTACAATGTGGCTTTTGATTGGAACTTTCGCAACACAAATGTTATTCGATTATGTTGATTTTATTAATTTTATTGGCGGACTTGCAATTTTAATTTTAGGTCTTCAGGCCATGGTTCAATCTGTTAGGGGTGAATAGATGGCTGATGACATAAGAAAATTTTTAGGATTAATTGTTTTCGGTAACATAGAAAACTTAATTTTAGCCGCTCAAGGTGTTGAAGCACATGTTAATCCATTAGGATTAGCTATTTTAAGTTTAATCGCTGTTTGTTGTTGGCTTTTAATAGGAACCTTTGGTACAAAAATGGCTATGAAATATGCTCGTTATATTAACTTTATTGGAGGTTTAGCAATTTTCATTTTAGGTATTCAAGCTATTCTTGAGTCAATTCCTGGAATGTTAGCATTCTTCCATTGATTACTGGTTTACATGTCTTATTTAAAACATAAAATATATGGAATTTTATTTAAATTATTTAAATCCGTCCCTATCAAAGATAATAAAGTTTCATTCATTATAGATTCAAGAGAATCCTTTAAAGGTAATTTAGACTATATTAAAAAAGAATTTGAAAAAAGAGGCAATTTCGAATTTTACTTTTTTTACAAAGATAAATTGTCTTTTACTAGTTTTAAGAATTTGGCTAGTTCTAAATACATTTTTTTAAATGATAATTTTTTCCCATTAGCTTTTATGAACTTTAAAGATGAAAATATCATTGTACAGCTATGGCACGCTCCGGGAGCTTCTAAAAAATTTGGAGGATCTGTTGAAATTGAAAATAGGGAAATACTTTCAAAAATTTCCCAAAATACTAATTACTTAATCACCACTTCAGATAAAATTAAAGAGTATTATAGTGAAGCATTTCAAATGCCTAAGGAAAAAATTAAATCTTTAGGATTGCCTAGAATGGATTATTACTTTGAAAATCATGATTTAAATCAATTAAAATCTCAATTTTGTAAAAAACATGATATTGATAATTATAAAAAGATAATTCTCTATGCTCCAACTTTTAGAGAAGAAGAAAAGTACAACAATGTATTTGATTTCCTTGATTTAGAAAAGTTCAATAAATCTTTGGGCGATGAGTATGTTTTAGCCTTAAGACTCCATCCTAAGATTAACAAGTTTTACAGTGAAGCTATTTCCGCTAAAGGCAAATACATTGATGTTAGCGGTTATGAAAACGAACAGGAATTAATGTTACTTTCAGATATTCTAATTACTGATTATTCTTCAATAATGATAGAGTTTTGTGCTCTAGACAAGCCAACTGTATTTTTCACGTATGATTTGGATAATTATTTGGCACATGAACGTGGATTTTATTATGATTTTAAGGAAACTGTTCCTGGGCCAATCGTTTATACAACAGAAGAGTTAATAGATGTAATTGAAAATAATAAATTTGATAAAAGTAAAATATTACAATTTACTTCTACACAATTTGATGTAATCGACGGCAAATCATCTAAAAGAATTGTTGATTATCTTTTAAAATAAGGTGGGCAGAATGGATAATTTAAAAGTTAGTGTTATAGTCCCGGTCTATAATTTATCACAGTATATAGGTAGCACCTTAGATTCAATAATTAATCAGGATTTTAAAAGTTTTGAACTGATTGTAATTGATGATGGTTCAACTGATGATAGCTTAAATGTTATAAATGATAAGTTATCAAAATCACTTATTTCTTATAAGGTCATTCATCAAGATAATTCTGGTGTAAGCAGTGCTCGCAATCGAGGCATTGATGAAGCTCAAGGTGAATATATAGTATTTGTTGATGGTGATGATTACATTACTGGAAATCACCTGTCTGAATTATATAATGGTGAAAGTGACTTTAGTTTGGTCCAAGTTGTTAAAAAAGATGGGGATAACATATCCAACCCATATCACTACTCAAAAACAAGCATTTCATGTGATGAGTTTATAAAAATGGAACTGAACATGGAAATACCATTCAATTTCTGCCAGTTGATGTATAAAAAAAGTATAATTGACGATAACAATATCAGATTCAATACTGATGCGGTTTACGGTGAAGATACAGAATTTGCACTTAAAGCATTAGCATTTGGTGATGAAATAGCCATTAGCAATGAGGTAACATATTATTATATTCAAAGACAGGACTCAGCAATAAGAACCACAGACTTCAGACGCTTTGAATTGGTAAGTATTTTAGAAAATTTAGCCGAATTTTACAAAAAACTTGGGAAAAATAACTTGGCAGAGTTAATAATAACATCAAGAATACCAAAAGCAATATTTGGAAATATGAATTACTTCTTTTACAATAACTATGACTTTGATGAAGTAATTTCTAAAATGAAAGAATTAGACTTATTAAATAAAATGTCTAAATTTAAGGGAGATAAGAAATTTGAATATAAAATAAAGCTATTCTTATTAAACCCGAAATTATATTATAAATCATGGAAAAAATTAAAAAATTCAATTGATTAACATGAAAGTATCTGTAGTAACGCCAAATTATAATGGGGAAAAATTCCTAAAAACATTTCTAAATTCACTTAACGAAGATAGTGAATATATTGGAGAGGTTATCATCATTGATAATGGATCTAGTGATGGTAGTGTTGAGTATATCAGAAATAACTCCTATAATTTCCCTTTGGTGTTAATTGAAAACAGTGAAAACCTAGGTTTTGCACCAGCTGTTAATCAAGGAATTTTAAAAGCTAAAAATGAACTAATTTTTTCAATAAATAATGATACAGAGGTTAAAAAAGGCTCAATTAAAGGATTAATAGATTTAATTACTACTTCAGATGATATATTTTCAGTACAAGCTAAAATGCTTCAGTATAATAACAAGCAACTGATTGATGATGTTGGGGATGAATATAACCTACTTGCCTGGACTAAAAAAACAGGAGAAAATCACCATTCAGATGAATATACAGATGTTAAAGAGATATTTTCAAGTTGTGCTGGAGCGGCAATGTATAAAAAATCAGTTCTGGAGGAAATAGGTTTATTTGACGATAATTTTTTTGCATATATGGAGGATGTTGACTTGGCTTTAAGATCAAAGATTAATGGTTATAAAAATTTGTTATGTCCACAGGCTATTGTATATCATATCGGAAGTGCAACATCTGGAAGCAGATACAACGAGTTTAAAGTCAAGCTAGCTGCTAGAAATAATGTATGGGTTGTTTATAAAAATCTTCCAATTCCGTTAAAAATTATTAACTTTATCTTTCTATTCTTTGGATTTTTAATTAAATATTTATTTTTTGTAAAAAAAGGATTTGGTTCTACTTACTTATCAGGAATTCGCGAAGGTCTATCTACTAGAAACAAAATCACAAAAGTAAAATTTAAATCTAAAAACATAAAAAATTATTTTAAAATAGAATACAAATTAATTATTAACACCTTAAAATTCTTAAAAAGTTGAGTATAATGGACCTTTCAGTTGTAATTGTAAACTATCAAACTTTTGAGCTTACAAAAAATACTATAAATTCAATACTAAAATATGATTATCCTTTTTCATATGAGATACTAGTAGTTGACAATGCATCTAGTGATGATAGCTTATCTAAACTAAAAAATTACTTTAAGGATAAGGTTAAATTCATTGCTTCAGCCGAAAATAATGGTTTTGCAGCGGGTAATAATCAAGCATTGGCTATTGCAAAAGGAAGATACATTTTACTTTTAAATTCAGATACAATCGTTTGGGAAAATACTTTAGAAAATATTTATAATTATATGGAAAAACACACAGATGTGGGAGCATGTGGTTGTAGGGTTCTTTTAGAAAACGGTGAACTTGATAAAGCATGTAAAAGAAGTTTTCCTAATGTTAAAAACTCGTTTTTCAGATTATTCCATATTTCAACAAATAGTAAAGATAATAATTACAATTTAGATAATTTACCCGATGATAAAATTTACGAAATAGATTGTCTTACTGGAGCTTTCATGTTTATAAAATCCGAAGCATTAAACAAAACAGGTTTTTTAGATGAAACATTCTTCATGTATGGTGAAGACATTGATTTATGTTATAGAATTAAAAAATCTGGTTGGAAAATAATTTATTATGGTGAGTCAAAAATAACTCATCTTAAAGGTGCAAGTAGTAAAAAACAAAAATCTAAATTAATTTATGAGTTTCATCGGGCTATGTATATTTATTATAAAAAACATCATTCAAAAGAGTCTTCATTTATAGTAAATATTGTTGTATATATTGGGATAGCTTTTTTATGCCTTTTAAAATTATTTTTAAATATTTTTAAAAAGAAAGATTAAATAATTATGATTAATATACCTATTAATGTAAAACTAGTTTTTCGGTGTTAACATGATAAAGGAGAATCAGAGAATATTAAATATATCAATGGTATTACTAGATGTTTTAGTATTAGCTGTTTCTCTCGTGTGTTCTTTATGGTTAAGATTTGATACAACTTTATTCGGCCCACTTGGGGGTCATTTAAGTTATCAAAGCTATGCTTTATTCTTTACATTTGCCGTAGTTCCTATATATTTGATTTTATATTTTGCATTCGGTCTTTACAAACCGCGCAGAACATACAAAAATATTTTTTCAGAAGCTACACAAATTATTAAGGTAAACATTGTAGCATTTGTTTCACTAGTTTCTATTTTGTTTATTATTAATCAACCTGACTTTTCAAGAATAATGCTATTTTTATTAGCTATTTTTGCCACATTCTTTGGAATCATTGAAAGATTTATTATTAGAAGTATTTTAAGGAATATTAGAATAAATAATAGAAATTTAAAACATATTTTGATTGTTGGGGATAATGATTTGGCATTTTCATTTGCAAGAAAAATTAGAGAAAATCCATATTTGGGATTTGTAGTAAGCGGATTTTTAGGAAGGGCTAATCATATAGGTATGGAAATTGAAGGAAGCAGGATAATCGGTTCTTTTAAGGATATTGACTATATTTTAAGCAATAATAGATATGATAGGGTGGTTTTGGCCATTCCATTAATGTATTATTATCGTATCAATGAGTTGGTAGAAAGCTGCGAGCGTGTAGGTATTAAAGCGGAAATTATTCCAGATTATATTAGGTATTTTCCGGCTCAACCATCAATAGACATGATTGAAGATATTCCAATTATTAATATTAGATATGTTCCTTTAGATGATAATTTTAATAAATTTTTAAAATACACATCTGATTATATAATTTCTATAATCGCGATTATAATTACATCACCAATCATGATTTTAACTGCAATAGCAATTAAATTAACCTCTCGAGGGCCAATTATCTTTAAACAAGAAAGAATAGGTCACAATGGTAAACCATTCATGATGTATAAGTTTCGTAGTATGAAGGTCCAGGATCCTAGTGAAGAAAAATCAGAATGGACAACAAAAGATGATCCAAGAAAAACTAAAATTGGAGAGTTCATAAGAAAGACTAGTATTGATGAATTACCTCAATTTTTCAATGTATTAAAAGGAGACATGAGTGTCGTAGGTCCAAGACCGGAAAGACCGTATTTTGTAGAACAATTTAGAAAAGAGATTCCAAAATACATGGTTAAACATCAAGTTAAGCCTGGTTTAACTGGTTGGGCTCAAATTCATGGATGCCGTGGAGATACTTCAATTAAAAGACGTATAAAATATGATATTGAGTATGTAGAAAACTGGCACATGGGTTTAGACTTAGCTATAATGATAAAAACCACAGTTAAGAAAAATCCAAATGCATATTAACACTTTTTCACTTTCTCACACTTGTGCACTTGGATAATATTTATATTAAATTTTTCATCAATTATCATATGAGTGATTACTTCACAAATGCTCTCTCTAATACTTTATATACATTCCAATTATAAATTAATAATTAACTTTCTATGAGGGTTTGGTATGCAAGAAGAAATTTTACAATTATACGAAAAAATACAAGATCAAATTTCACAAGAAGAATTCCTCGCTGAAATGGAGGAAGTTCGCGAAAGCTTTGGTTTAGATTTTGTAAACGACATTGATTGTGCTCGTGAAGTCTTAAAAAACCATGGCATTGACATTAATCAAGGACTCCCTAAAGAGGAATCTGGTTTTACTATGACTGACGAAATAAGGGAAATCTATGATGAAGTTAAGGATAAAGTATCTGAAGAAAAATTTTTAGAAAGAATGGAATTTCATAAACAGGAAAATGAACATGCTTCATTTATGAATGATGTTACCTTTGCAAACATGGCTAAAGGAGAATTTGTAGATGAAGAAGTTGAAACAGTTTCTGAAAAACCAGAATATTCAGTTGATACTATTGACAAACTCGAAAAAGGTAGTAGAGATGTAACTATTTCAGGTAGAGTTATTTCAATTTCAAATCCAAGGTCATTTAAAACTCGTAAAGGTGCAAGTGGTGAAGTTTGTAATGTTGAGTTAAAAGACAATACTGGTGAGATAAGAGCAGTATTTTGGACTCAAAATATAAAACTTATTAAAAACTTTAATGAAGGAGACATTATACAAATCAAAAATGTAGACATTAAAGAAGGATATTCAGGTCTTGAAGCGAACTTAAGACCAAGATCAACTGTCATACATTTAGAAGAAGACCCTTCAAAATTCCCAGTTTATGAAGAAACAATCACAAACATCGCTGATATCAAAGCAGATACTAAAGTTAATATCATTGCAAGAATCGTTAGAATTCCAACAATAAGAAGTTATGAAAAAAATGGAAAAGAAGGAAAAGTGGCATCCCTTGAATTACAAGACGCTTCTGGAAAAATTTCTTACACATTATGGAATAAAAACGTTGAATTAATTAAAGATTTAGGTTTAGAAGACGGCGATACAATTAAAATACTTCAAGCCCAAGCACGTGAAAGAATGAATAGGGATGGTGAAAATGAAATTTCATTAACTCATTGGGATGGAAGAATAGTTAAAGGAGACTTTGATGTTCCAGAAATCAAACAAGAATTTTCCCAAATTGGTGATTTAAGCGAACAAAAAGATGTTTCTATTAAAGGTATTGTAGCAAGACTCCAAGACATTAAAACATTTATAAGAAAAACAGACCAAAGTGAAGGTAAATTAAGAAACTTTGATGTTAGAGACTCAACTGGTGATATTAGAGTAACTGTCTGGGGTGACGATACTGATTTACCATTAAATAAAGGAGACATTGTTAAAATCATTGGTGGTGAAGTTCGTTATGATGAATATACTCAAAGCCAATACTCAATGAATACTAATTTCAATACTCAAATTACTATTAATCCTCAAAACTTATCAATTGAAGAATTAGATGAATTCGAATCTTTAAGAAACGAATTAAGGCCAACTCCAATTGGTGAAATTTATGCAATTGATGATGATGGAATCGAACTTGATGTAATCGGCAGAATTCTTTCAATTGATGAAGCACGTGAATTTGATAGAGATGACGGTACTGTTGGCATCGTCCGTTCTGTTCTTTTTGCTGATGAATCTGGTAAAGTTAGATTATCTTTGTGGAATGAAAGAGCTCAAGAAGAATACAATGTCGGAGATGCATACCAAATTGAAAATGCAAGAACTAGACTTGGAATGTATAGTGTCGATTTAAACATTGGTAGTGGTGCTAGATTAATTAAATTATCAGAAGAACAAGCATCTGCAATGTTTATACCTGAATTATCTACATTAGAAAAAGCTCTTTATGATTATAAAAATATTAGCGATATCGATGAAGATGATCAGGATGTCATTGTTGTAGGCAGAGTCATTGAATTGTTTGATGCACGTGAATTTGATAGGGATGATGGCAGTGTAGGTCATGTGAGAAACATGGAAATTGCAGATGATTCAGGTTCTCTTAAAGTTGTCTTATGGGATAAAGATGCTCAAAGAGAGTTTGAAATTGGTCAAGCAATCAAATTACAAAATCCTCGTTTTGGATTAGACATGGATAATCGTATTGAAGCTACTGTAACTAGAAGCACTGCTGTTCTTGAACCAAGTGAAAGTGAGCTAGAAAAATTACCTTCCCAAGAAGAATTAATGGAAATGATTTTTGTTTCAAAACCTATTGAAGCTTTAGCTGAAGACGACACTAATGTATGTGTGACTGGTACTATTAAAGAGATTGGTACTGAAAGGACTATACTTAAAAAATGTCCGAACTGTAGAGCTAATGTTGAAGAAACAATTGATGAGTATGTTTGTGATAATTGTGGTCATACATTTGATGAACCTAATTATTTATTCATGATTCCTACAAGAATCGAAGATGACACTGGAGAGATTCAAGTTACATTTTTCGATAACTTAGCTGAAGAATTAATTGGAATGAAAAAAGAAGAAGTTATTAGCCTTATTGACGATGGTTACGGAATAGAAGATAAACTTCAAGATTTGGAAGGAGTAACTGTTGAAATAATTGCTAATGTGAGTTTTGACGAATACAATGAAGAAAACAGGTTAAGTCCTAAAAGAATTATATCTAAATATTATTAAATAAATTAAAGGAATGGTTGTTATGGTTGAATTAAGTGATTTACCAGGTGTTGGTGAAAAAACCGCAGAAAAATTAGTAGATGCAGGTTTTGCAGATATGATGAGATTAGCTACCGCAACTCCAAAAGAATTATCTGTTAAAGCAGAAATTGGAGAAGGTGTGGCTGAAAAAGTTATCGAAGCTGCTCGTAGATCTGAAAATATTGATTTTGAAACTGCATACGATGTACTTGAAAGAAGAAAAGATGTTGGTCATATTACTGTAGGTAGCCAAGAATTCAATGATTTAATTGGTGGTGGAATTGAAACTCAATCTATCACTGAAGTATTTGGTGAATTTGGATCTGGTAAAAGTCAAATTTCCCATGAATTAGCTGTTACTGTTCAATTACCTGAAGAACTCGGTGGTCTTGATGGAGAATGTGTATTTATTGATACTGAAAACACTTTCCGTCCAGAAAGAATAGAACAAATAGCAAACGGATTTGAATTAGACGTTCAAGAAGTTTTACAAAGAATTCATGTTGCTCGTGCATTCAACTCTTCTCACCAAATTTTAATGGTTGATAAAATCAATGAACTTATTCAAAGTGGTAATAATATCAAATTAGTCATTGTTGATTCTTTAATGGCTCATTTCAGAGCTGAATATGTTGGAAGAGAGTCTTTAGCTGTAAGACAACAAAAATTAAATCAACATTTACACTCCCTTCAACAAATTGCTAATACATACAATGTTGCTGTATTTATTACTAATCAAGTACAAGCTAAACCGGACTCCTTCTTTGGAAGCCCTACAAAAGCTATTGGTGGGCACGTTTTAGGTCACGCTTCTACTTATAGAATCTGGCTTAAAAAAGGTTTAGCTGGAAAAAGAATCGCACGTTTAGTCGATTCTCCTCATTTACCTGAAGGTGAATGTGTATTTAAAATTACTAGCGAAGGTATCGTTAGCTAATTTTAATTTTCTTTTTTTTAATTAATTTTATATACTTTTAATTTTTAATTATTATATCATGAATACAATTGAAATTACTATTTTATCAATCATTTTAATGATTGGTTTGGGTTATTTTTTAAAAAGAATTGATTTTTTAAGTCAAAAAGATATTGATCCATTTAATAAAATAGTAATGTATATCTTGCTTCCGTGCATGATTTTTAATGCATTGTACAATGCGGACATGTCTTTAATTCCGAAATTAGGTATTTTACCATTTATTATTTTATTTTCTTCTTTAATAACTGGTGTCGTTTCATATTTTATTTTAAAGCAATTTAACTTAGATGATAAGAAATTATGGTCAGTTTTAGTCACTGTCATGATAGCTAACACCGCTTTTATGGGGTATCCCGTTACTTTGGGAATTTATGGTCAAGATGGTTTTTTAAGAGCTATATTTTGTGATATTGCAACATTAGTTATATTTTTATCACTGTCTTTTGTTTTAACTTTAAAATTTGGAGGCAGTGTTAAAAAATCTGTTAAAAAAATTGCATTGTTTCCATCATTATGGGCTGTCATTTTAGGAATTCTGCTTAATTTATTAAATATCCAAATTGGTGCTGTTTTTGAAAACACCATTAATTACTTAGGTCAAGGTGCTATTCCTTTAATTATGATTGCTTTAGGTTTATCAATTGATTTAAGTGCTATTCGAAGGTCAAAATCAATGATCGGATTCACGTCCATCATGAAATTGGCTTTTTTCCCGTTTATTGCTTTTTTATTTGCTACACAAATTGGTCTTTTGGGTTTGGAACACACTATATCAATTGTTGAAGCTGCAATGCCTTCTGGAATGATGTCTTTACTTCTTTCGATTACTTACAAACTAGATTATGAATTGACATCAGATTGTATTTTAATCAATACTGTAATCTCTTTGATTACACTACCCCTAATTATTGTGATACTTTAGCAAAAATAATTATTATTTTTTATAACCTAAATTTTTTATTTTTTAAAAAAATTATAATAAAGCTTTTTTTACCTTAAATTTCGTTAATTAATCTTTTTTATTTATTTAAAGCTAATATAACTCCGTTTTTTATTTCTAATATATAAACTTTACTCTAAGATTTTTTCAGAAAGCTTTATAAGTGTGTTCTTACTACATATGTATATCTAATACTATGTAAAAATTCTAAAAACTTATTTTAAAATTGCAATTTTTTATGTATATTAGATATTTTTCACGACTTGTACAAGGTGAATTATATGGCAGAAGAAATAAATAATAACGAAGAAGTAAGGATAGGTGTTTTCGTTTGCCACTGTGGTGTAAACGTTGGTGGAGTCGTTGACTGTCCTGATGTCGCAGAATACGCAAAGACATTACCTAATGTAGTATTTGCAACTGATTACAAATACATGTGTTCCGACCCAGGTCAAGCAATGATTCAAGACGAAATCAAAGAGAAAAACTTAAACAGAATTGTTGTTGCAGCTTGTTCCCCTCGTCTTCACGAACCTACTTTCCGTAGATGTGTAGAAGAAGCAGGATTAAACAAATTCTTATTTGAATTTGCTAACTTAAGAGAACAAGACTCATGGGTACACATGAACGAACCTGAAGCAGCTACCGCAAAAGCAAAAGACTTAACACGTATGGCAGTTGCTAAAGCTAGATTACTCGAACCATTAGAAGCTACTAAAGTAGCAGTAGATAACAAAGCATTAGTTATCGGTGGTGGAGTAGCAGGTATCCAAACTGCATTAGATTTAGGTGACATGGGATTCAAAACCTACATGGTAGAAAGAAACCCAACCATTGGTGGAAGAATGGGACAATTAGATAAAACATTCCCAACTCTCGACTGTTCAATGTGTATTTTAGCACCTAAAATGGTAGACGCTTTCAAACACGAAAACATTGAATTAATTTCTTACGCAGAAGTTAAAGAAGTTGACGGATACATCGGAAACTTCAATGTAAAAGTTGAGAAAAAACCTAGATATGTAGATGAAGATTTATGTACTGGATGTGGATCCTGTCAAGAAGCTTGTCCTATCGAAATACCTAACTACTACGACGAAGGTGTAGGTATGGTAAAAGCTGCATTCATCCCATTCCCTCAAGCTGTACCATTATGTGCAACTATCGATAAAGACTACTGTATCGAATGTAACTTATGTGTACAAGCATGTGGTCCAGGGGCTATTGATCACAATCAAGAAGCAACTGAAATTGAATTAGAAGTTGGTACTATTGTTGCAGCTATCGGTTACGACCCATTCGACCCATCTGGAATCTACCAATACGGTTACGGACGTTTCTCAAACGTAATTACCGCTATGGAAATTGAAAGAATGATTAACGCATCAGGTCCTACTGGTGGTCACGTAATCAAACCTTCCGACGGTATCGAACCTAAACGTGTAGCATTCATCCACTGTGTAGGTTCAAGAGATGAACAAATCGGTAAACCATACTGTTCCAGAGTATGTTGTATGTACTCCATGAAAAACGCTCAATTATGTATTGACCACGAACCTGACACCGAAGTAACTTGTTACTACATGGATATCCGTTCTTTCGGTAAAGGATACGAAGAGTTCTACAAAACATCTCAAGAAAAATACGGTATTGAATTTATCAGAGGTAAACCTGCACAAATCTTCGAAAACGATGATTTAACCTTAACTATCAGAGCAGAGGATACTTTACTCGGTAAAGTAACTGAATACACTTACGATTTAGTTGTATTAAGTGTAGGTCTCGAACACTCCGCAGGATCCGACGAACTCAGACAAACCTTAGGTCTTTCCAGATCTGCAGACGGATTCTACATGGAAGCTCACCCAAAACTCAGACCTGTTGACACTTTAACTGATGGTGTTTACATTGCTGGTGTAGCACAAGGTCCTAAAGATATTCCTGACTCCGTAGCACAAGGTTCAGCTGCAGCATCCAGAGCAGCAATCCCAATGGCTAAAGGAGAAGTAGAAATCGAACCTATTATTGCTTCCAACGATGAAACAGTTTGTGGTGCTTGCCAAGTATGTGTTGAATTATGTCCATTTGATGCTATTTCAATTGCAACTGGTGTAGGTGGAAAAGAATTTGCACAAATTAACTCCGCATTATGTAAAGGATGTGGTACTTGTGTAGGTGCATGTCCATCTGGTGCTATGAACCAACAACACTTCAAAACCGAGCAAATTATGGCACAAATCAGTGCTGCTCTTGAAGACTTAGGTAAATAGATTTAGAGATTTATTCTCTATTTCTTTTTTCTTTTTTTTAACTTATTTTACAAATTTTTATTAAATACTTTTTTTCATAACTCTTATATTATACGAAAAACATAAATTACATCATAATTATTTAATTGGATATTAGGTGTAGTAAATGACTAATTATCATGATGAAATTTTAAATTTTGAAAAAATTGCAAAAGAACATACTGAATACATGAGAAATAGTATCAATCTTATTGCTTCTGAAAATGTTACTAGTGTAGAAGTAACTGAAGCTTTAGCAACTGATTTTGCTCACAGATATGCAGAAGGACAAGCATTTGAGAGATTCTACGAAGGTTGTCAATACGTAGATTTAATCGAAGATAAAACCAAAAAACTTTCATGTAAATTATATGACTGTGATTATGCTAATGTTCAACCTGTTTCTGGTGTAACTGCAAATTTAGCTGCATTCTTTGGTTTTTCAGAACCTGGTGATAAAGTAATGGCACTTGAAGTACCATCTGGAGGTCACATTTCTCACGCTGATGTAAGCGCAGCCGGTATTCATGGTTTAAAAACTGTATTCCACCCATTAGATAAAAATGTGATGAATATTGACATTGATGCAATGAATAAAAAAATCTTAAAAGAAAAACCACAAATTGTTTTATTCGGTGGAAGTTTATTCTTATTCCCTCACCCTGTTAAAGAAGCTCGTGAGGCTGCTGATGAAGTTGGAGCTACAATCATGTATGATGGAGCTCATGTTTTAGGTCTTATTGCTGGAGGGAAATTTCAACAACCTTTAAAAGAAGGAGCAGATTTAATGATGGGAAGTACCCACAAAACATTCCCTGGTCCACAAGGAGGAATTATTCTCTCAAGCAAAGAAAATGAAGAAGTAATTGACGAAGCTGTGTTCCCAGGTGTAGTAAGTAATCACCACTTACACCATTTATTAGGTTTAGGTATTGCAACTGCTGAAATGTTAGAATTTGGTGAAGATTACGCAAAACAAACTATTAAAAATGCTCAAGCTCTTGGTCAGGCAATGTATGAAAGAGGATTCAATGTATTATGTGAAGACCTTGGCTTTACCGAGTCTCACCAAATCGCTGTTGATTTAAGGAATATTAGATCTGCATCAGATATTGCAAAAGAATTAGCAGACAATAACGTAATCTTAAACAAAAACCTCTTGCCAGGTGATGACAGAGATAATTCTGATGATCCATCAGGTATCAGAATAGGTACTCAAGAAATCACAAGAAGAGGCCTTAAAGAAAAAGAAATGGATGAAGTTGCTGAATTCATTAGACGTGTTGCAGTTGATAAAGAAGATATCGCTGATGAAGTTGCTGAATTCATGAACCAATACACAAAACTTGATTATTCATTCTCAGACAGAGAAGCTTACCAATACCATAGATTAGATTAAAATGAGAATAGGATTTGCATTTACTGGTGCCGGTCATTTACTTAGGGAATCAGTGAAATTAGCTGAAAAATTAGCTAAAGACCATGAGGTTACTATATTCTTGTCAGGCGCAGCTGAAGAAGTTCTTAATATGTATGGACTTTATGATAGGGTTGTTAGCTTAACTGGCGGTAAATATCGTGAACTTGCTACTGATTCAAACCAAAAATTTTCATATCCAATTACTGGTCGTTTGTCTTTAGGCAAATATGACCTACTTATAGTTTCACCAGCTACAGCAAATACTGTTTCAAAAATAGTCTATGGTATAGCTGATACTCTCGTTACTAATGCAGTGGCACAAGCTGGAAAAGGTGCAGTGCCAGTTTATATGGTACCAGTTGACATTCATCCAGGTCCAATTGACACAGTTTTACCTTCAAAGATGGAATTATCTAAGTGTCAAAGCTGTGATGATTGTGTTGCATCACTGGCATGTGAGCAAGGTGCTATTATACCTCACGAAGAGATAGACTTAACAAAATGTATTGGTTGTGGATTGTGTAGAAATACATGCCCATATGATGCTATATCTGAAGGTAAAATCATTACAATCTACATGAGAGACATTGATATTGAAAATACTCGTAAATTAACTAGTATTGATAATATTCAAATATTTGAAAATCCAGAGGAAATCTTAGATAAAATCTAATTTTTCTCCTATCTTTAATTTTAATAAATCTTTTTTCGTTTCTAGAATATATTTAGCTTGTTTTTTTGGTTTATAAAATTTCCAGGGTTTCAATGTTACTTTTTCAAAAATTACTTTGTTTTCATCTAGAAAATAGGCGTCTATTGTAAATTTCATGAAATGAGTGTGGATAGACGAGTCTTTAAGATTTGTAAATAATAGTGCAAAATCAATATCTTTTTTTCCCATCAATCCTTTAAAACGTTTAAAAAAAGTATTAGCACGTACAATTTTGATTTCAATTAGTTCATTATTTGTTTTATTTAAAATCATGAACTAATTATTTTTATTTAATATTATTTAAATTTTTAACGAGGTTAAATCAATATTGACTCATGTAAAAGTCTTTTTTTCAATTTCTCCACTTATCATATCTTTTAGTGCAGTTTCAAACTTTTCGGTTGAAAATACTCCAGGAATTATAAGTCTGTCTTCTTTTAAAAACAATATAAAACATGGGGTTGCGGTAATTCCATTGTTAATGGCTTCATCCTTATCAAGTTCCATTTCAATATTGTAATAATTTTGTTCCAAGATTTTTAAAGCTTCATATTCTTCAATACCGCAGGAAATAGCAATATCTTTTAATATTTCGGTTTTATAGATGTTTTCGTTTTTAACAAGATTTGCTTCAAATATCTTGTCAACAAGTTCTAGTGTAACTTCCGGATGTCTGTTCTGTGCGAATTTTGTTAATCTCAAAGCATCTTTGGAACTTACAAGTAACATATCTTTGTAATTGATGTTCAAACCATCTTCATTGGCTATCTTTTCTATTTCAGAAATTTCAACTTCCGCTTCGTCTAGTGGGACTCCATATTTTTCAGCGTATCTTTCTGATGTAGTCATTGTCTGCCTTTTTCCTAGTGTAGGCTCAAGTTCAAAAGATCGCATTTCCCATTCAACATCCACACCAACATTTTCAACAGCTTTTTGAAGACGTTTAAGCCCAATATATGAATACGGACAATTATAATCGATTAAATAAACAATTCTCATTTTTTATCATCTTTTTTCTTTGATTTGTCCTTTTTGGATACTTTGTAAAGTTTTACAATGTTATCTACAGTTCTAATAATTGTATTGTATTTTCTGTAAAATCCCATAGATTAATATTTAAAATTAGTATTATATGTATTTTAGTCTAAAATCAATTTAAATCTTATAATAATAGTTAAATGTAGAGTTTGATAAAGATATTATAAAGGCAAAAAAGAGTGAATTTTGATGAATCTTAAAAAATATTTTTTAATTTCTGCTTTATTAGTCGTGTTATTAGTTAGCATCAGCGCTATTAATGCCACATCGGATGATTCACTGGTTAATTCTACATTTTCAATTGATGATGGTAATCTTATTTTGCAGAATACCACACAAGATAATCTAGAAAGCAATGTTGACTCATCTAGTAGTTTAGAACAATCAAACAAAAACAGTAATACATTAAATACTACTGCTAAGACTACTTCATCAAAATCAAATTTAAAAATCAATACTCCATCTAACTTTGTTAAGAAAGGAAGCAAGTACTATTTCTATTTAGTTGACTCAAAGGGCAATCCAGTAACAAATAAAAAATTGAGCTTAACTTTCAATGGAAAAATCTATGAAAAATCAACAGATAAAAATGGTAGGATTGCTCTTAAGGTTGGATTGTCAAAATCATCTTCCTCTATTAAAGTCACCTTTAAGGGAGATAAGAAGTATAAAGCATTTTCTAAAAAACTTAATTTTTACATTGAAGAATCAGTTCCATTCAAAATTGGAAACTCAAAATTACTCACTAACGGTTATCTTAGAATTTATTTGAACGGTCCTAAAAAATTGATTTCTCATAAAACCGTTAAAATCATCATTGGAAAGAAGGTTTTTACAAAAAATACATCTTCTGAGGGATTTGTCGTTATAAAACCTCAGGTTGCTCCTAAAAAATATACTGTCACTGTTAAATACAATAAGTATAGATATTCCAAAAAGATTAATTGTATAAATGGTAATGTATCAGATCCTCTAAAAGTGTCCATTCCAACTAAAAAGGGTGTTCCAGACATTGATTTAATGCCTGGGAATTATGTTATGGGTGATAATAATGGGCGATACACCCTTAAAAAATCACAATATCTTGAAGTTATCAAAAGGGATAGCTATTCTTTATATCTATATGGAAAATTATCAAAATACACATTCTTTAAAGTAAAGTCCTCTCCTAATACTTATCACATCATGAAACGTGAAAAGTGGAATGTAATTGAAAGGACAATCAATACAATTGTTGTTAAGAAGAACAAGTATAACTATTGGCCAAGTTCAGTCACGGTTTCTCTTAAGGGAAAGTCATATACGTACTCTGAGGTTCGTGATATCCAAAATTCAATTTATTCCTGCGGACATGCATCAGCCAGTGTCTGTAGTCAGGCTTTAAGAAATTATCATTCTGAAAAATTCTTCGAGAAAAACATGGTTGGGAAAAAGGGAGTAAATATACCGGAAGTTAAGAAAGGTCTGGAAAAATATAATTTCAAAACATATTATTTTAATAAAAAAACTCTCAACGATGCCTTGAAGGAATTAAAAAATGGAGCTGCACTAATAGCATATCTTCCACGCCATTATGTGTCCATTATTGATGTAAGTCCGGATGGTAAGAAGATTTTGGTAAGTAACTCTTATGGTGATTATAATGTCGGTGGATTAAATAAGGTTCCAACAAATTGGGTTTCGTTGAAGTATTTCAAGACCAAATTTGCCAATACGGGTTTGGTTGTTAAACTCGATTATAAACTATCGAAAAATACTGAAAACCAGATTAAGAACTTTTACTCAAGCATGGGTCCTAACTGGCAAAGACAAAATACTAAGGAAAGAATTCCAAATATAGGATTATAACTTATTTTCTTGATAATCCTTTCAATTTTTAAAAATTTATATATAAGGTTTACAATATAACTTATAATGACTTGATAATTTTTATTATACTATCATTATAATGAGAATTTAACATTAATTAATTGGTGAAAATATGAATGAAATAGCTAGGACATTTACATCAGAATCAGTAACTCAAGGGCACCCGGATAAAGTTGCAGATATTATTTCTGATGCTATATTGGATGCATATATGGCACAAGATAAATTTTCACATGTTGCATGTGAAACTTGTGTAACAACTGATTTTTGTATGGTATTTGGTGAAATAACTTCCTCAGCCCACATCTCAGATGAAGAAATTGAAAAAATCATAAGGGATACAATTATCGAAATTGGTTATGATAAGCCTGATTTAGAGTTTGATGGTCATACTTGTGAAGTTGTAAACAGACTCCATGAACAATCCGCTGATATTAATCAGGGAGTAGACCGTGGAGATGAAGAAACTGGAGCTGGAGATCAAGGTATGATGTTTGGATTTGCAACTAATGAAACTGAATCATTAATGCCATATCCAATTGATCTTGCTCGTAAATTAACTAATAAATTAACTGAATTAAGAGAGTCTGGTGAAATTCCATACTTAAGACCTGACGGTAAAGCACAAGTGTCAGTTAACTATGATGAAGAAGGCAATGTTGTTTCACTTGATGCAGTAGTATTGTCAACTCAGCATGATGAGACAGTTTCTGACAATCAGGAACAATTAAAAGCTGATATTCGTGAAAAACTCTTTAAAGCAGTTATTCCAGAAGAATTAATGACTGAAGATACTAAAGAACACATTAATCCAACTGGAAAATTTGAGATAGGTGGTCCTCATGGAGACGCAGGACTTACCGGTCGTAAAATCATTGTAGATACTTATGGAGGATATGCTCGCCACGGTGGAGGAGCATTTTCAGGAAAAGACTGCACAAAAGTAGATAGAAGTGCATGTTATATGGCAAGATATATTGCAAAAAATATTGTAGCAAGCGGGCTTGCAGAAAAATGTGAAATTCAATTATCTTATGCAATTGGAGTTCCAGAACCAACTTCCGTATTGGTAGATACAAAAGGCACTGCTGTAGCAGACCTTGATTTTGATAAAATAGTACGTGATAACTTTAAATTAACCCCTGATGGAATTATTGAAACATTAGGTTTAAGAGACACTTCTTACAAACAAACTGCTAAGTACGGTCACTTCGGTATTGAAGGTCTTCCATGGGAAAAAACCGATAAAGCCGAAGATTTGAAAAAATATATTAAAAATTAAGAATTTTTAAGTGATTTTCAATTTGAGAGTTTTTAATACTCTCCATTATTATTTTTTTGTTTTCAATTTAATCTTTTTTTTTAAATTTAATTTCTATTATTAATCTAAAATTTTTTTTAATTTTTAAAATATTCAAAAATCGTAAAAACCTTTATTTAATATCTAAAACAAAATATAGAATATTATAAATTATTAATTTTGAGGAGTTACAATGCCAATAAAAGAGGCAGATAAATCATACGATCACGATAAAATAGAAAAGAAAGTTCAAAAATTCTGGAAAGATGAAGATACTTTCAAAAAAGTAAATGAACTTAGAGAAAAAGGACCTAAATACTCATTTTTGGATGGTCCCCCATACTGTAGTGGAAAAATACACTTAGGTACAGCCTGGAACAAAATCATTAAAGATTCCTATTTGCGTTATAAGTCAATGAATGGATTTAGTTTAAGACGTCAGGCTGGATGGGACATGCATGGACTTCCAATTGAAAATAAGGTAGAACATTTAATGGGCATTCAATCAAAACAGGAAATTGAAGACACTATCGGAATGGCAGCTTTTGTAGATAAATGTAGAGAATTCGCTATTGAAAACAAAATAGCTATGGAAGGCCAATTTGACCAGTTAGGTGTTTGGATGGATTGGGATGACCCATACATGACTTTGGACCCAAAATATATGGAATCCTCTTGGTGGACACTTAAAAGAGCAAATGAGCAAAATTTACTTGTCAACGACCAAAGAGTAATCAGTTGGTGTCCTCACTGTGGAACAGCTCTTGCCGCTGCTGAAATTGAATATGAGGAAAAAGTTGATCCCTCTATTTTCATTAAATTCCCAGTCACTGGTGAAAAAGACACTTATTTCTTGGTTTGGACAACTACTCCATGGACACTTCCTGCAAACCTTGCAATTTGTGTAAATCCTGAATTTGATTATGTTTATGTTTTAAAAGACGGCGAAACTTACATTTTAGCTGAAAACTTAATGGAAGATGTTTTAGGTAAACGTATTAAAATCCACAGAACTAAAATTCCTGCAGAAAATGAAGGTGAAGAAGACCAAATCATTGAAGAGGAAGAAGTAAGATATGAGATTATAAAAACAGTTAAAGGTTCTGATTTAGTTGGATTAAGTTATGATTATATTTTAGCTGATGAAATTCCAAAACAAATGGAATTTGATAAAGAAATTGAAAAAGTTCACACAATTTTACCTGGAGACCATGTAGAGCTTGGTGAAGGTACTGGTTTAGTACATACCGCACCGGGACATGGTCCAGATGATTTTGAAGTAGGTCAAGCTAACGGACTTCCAATTTTCTGTCCTGTCGGCGAAGATGGATGCTTCACAGAAGATGCAGGTAAATATGCTGATAAATTTACAAAAGATGAAAACTCCCAAATTATTGATGATTTACAAGCTAAAAACTTAATGTATCATGTAGAAACCATTGAACACAGATATGGAGTATGTTGGAGATGTAAAACTCCTATTATCTATCGTGCTACCAAACAATGGTTCTTGAAAGTAACAGACATTAAACAAAAAATGTTGGATGAAATTGGAAAAGTTGAATGGGTACCTAAATGGGCCGGAGAAGGCAGATTCTATGATTGGGTAGACAATGCTCGGGACTGGACAATTTCAAGACAAAGATTCTGGGGTATTCCAATCCCTATTTGGGAATGTCCTGATTGTGGAGAACTAAAGGTTATTGGTTCTCTTGATGAATTAAAAGCTGAATCATTAAATGAAATCACTGTTTCAGATTCCGAGCTCATTCACAGACCATATGTTGATGAAGTCGAAGTAAAATGTGATAAATGTGGTCAGACAATCAAAAGAATTCCTGATGTATTGGACGTGTGGATTGACTCTGGAGTTGCAGGTTGGGCATCTCTATACTATCCTGAAGAAAAAGAAAAATTCGAGGAATGGTATCCATATGATTTCATTACAGAAGGCCATGACCAAACCAGAGGATGGTTCTACTCTCAACTAGGTACTGGAGTAATTTCAATGGGTAGAAGTCCATATCAAAAAGTATTGATGCACGGATTTGTATTGGATGAAAATGGAAATAAAATGTCCAAATCCCTTGGAAATGTTGTATCTCCAGAGGAAGTAATTGAAAAATACGGAGCAGACGTACTTAGATTCTACTTATTGTGGGCTTCAAAGCCATGGGATGATTTAAAATTCGTATGGGAAGAAATTTTAAACATTAACAAAATGTTTAACATTTTATGGAATATATATGTATTTTCAACAACTTACATGTCTTTAGATGACTTTAATCCGATTGGTTTAACTGATGATGACATGATTTTAAGAGCTGAAGATAAATGGATTATATCCAAAGCAAATACATTAGTTAAGGAAGTAGCTGAGGATTTAGATAATTTATTCTTCCATAAAGCAACTAGAAAAATCAATAATTTCATCCTAGAAGATTTAAGCCGTTGGTATGTAAGACTCATTCGTGGAAGAACATGGGTTGAAAGTGATGATCCGGATAAATTAGGAGCATATTACAGCTTATATACAGCACTTGTCAAATTAATTTCTGTATTATGTCCAATTGCGCCTCATGTAAGTGAAGAAATCTATGAAAACCTTGTAAAAGGAGTAAATCCGGATGCACCTGAAAGTATTCACATGAATGATTGGGGATATGATGAAGATGCAATTGATACTAATTTAGAAGCTAAAATGGATGTTGTTCGTGAAGTAATTGATGCATCTATTAGAGCACGTGATATTGCACAATACAAACTCAGATGGCCGGTTTCAGATATCACTGTTGTATCTCAAGATGAAGATGTCTTAAGTGCTATTGAAGAATTAACTGACATTATTAAAGACCAATCCAATACTAAAGAAGTTTTATGTGCTAGTGAATTTGAAAAATTATCATTTATTGCAAAACCGAATCTTAAAATTTTAGGTCCAAAACTCAAAGGAGATATGGGTAAAGTTGTAAAAGGCCTAAAAGTAGCTGATGGTAATCAAATCAAAGCTGAGTTAGATGCTAATGGTAAGGTCATAGTTGAAGGAATTGAATTGACAAGTGAAGAAGTATTGTTCGATTCAGAACTTCCAGATGACTTTGTATCATCAGAGTTTGAAGGCGGAAATGTATTTGTAAATACTAATATCACATTAGAGATTAAGCAAGAAGCTATGGCTCGTGAATTAATCAGAAGAATTCAGGACATGAGAAAAGACCTTGATTTGGATGTTGAAGCAAACATCAATGTCGATGTTGAAACCTCAACAGAATTTAAGGACTTAATTGTTCCACAATCTGAATTTATATCTCATGAAGTAAGGGCAAATAGCTTAATCATTACAGATACAGAAGAATGCAGTAAAGATTCTAAAGATTATACCAAAGAATGGGATATTGAAGGAGAAAAAGTAATTATTTCAATTAAAAATTAAGGGTGTTAACATGACTTTAGCCGATTCTGAAATTGAATATATTGAGGGAATCCTTGGAAGAGAAATGAATGAACTTGAAGAAGGAATGCTTGATGTAATGTTTTCAGAGCATTGTTCTTACAAAAGTAGCAGACCATTTTTAAGAGC
>NZ_JAZKXX010000025.1:0-36922 GCF_045611865.1 Methanobrevibacter sp. | reverse complement strand
GGTTCTGGTTTTGCTATCGTTAACGTTAATGTTAATGTTATTATAATCAATAGCTACTTTTTAGTTTCAATATTCTGAAGTGTTTTTTACATTAACATCCGTCATTGTTAATGTTAGTTTTATTTCAACTCTTGCATATATATCGTAGTGTAAAAGAAAACAAAATCCGAATATGGAATTGTTAATGTTAATGTCGATTCTGGTTCTGGTTTGGCTATCGTTAACGTTAATGTTAATGTCAGTAAATCAAAAGTAATTTTCTTGTTTTAATTATCTGAAAAGGGGTTTAACATTAACGGCAGGCATTGTTAATGTTGGTTTGGTTTCAACCCTTGCATATATATCGCAGTGCAAGGGAAAACAAAATCCGAATATGGAATCGTTAATGTTAATGTTAATATTACTTTTTTTATTACATATTTTATATAAATCAAATAATAAAAATTAAATCATGACATTGCAGAAAAAATTACAAATCAATATTGTCATGAGTAATTACACGCAAAGGAGCAGTAGCTATTCATCCAACTATGATTATATCTTCTTGGATAATTTGGCTAACAGTTCTTTCTCCAATTATTTCAGAAGTGATTTGAAAAATCTAAAGATCAAAACCTCAAACAATAATGAATGTAATGTTTTATACATTCCAGCTTATGGATCTCAAGGTGCAGCTATCCTGGTTAGAGTTCCTGTTGGTATAATCTCACAAACTACAAAGCTATTGTTGGATGTTTATGATACTGGAACAACCTTCAGCAGCACTTTATCAACAGGTGGCGAGGTGTTAATGTTTGATGCAAACTCTGATACATACTCAAACTTTTTCATGAATTACTCAGGTTTATCATCAAATAATGATTCAACAGATGGAGGTCATTTCCTTAGAGCTAGATTTGTTCCCAACATTGACGGAACCTCTCCAACAACATTAATTTCAACATTTGCTTCTGGAGCTAGTTTAGGCAATGGTCGTGTTACTATTGCAAGATTTAAAAGAATTGGTGGTTGTGTTGATATTAATGATAATGCAACATATCATGGTTCAACTATTGGAAGTTACATGATGCAGCTTGATGGAAGTCTCACAACTTATGGTGAGGACATAAAATCTACATCCTTCATTTGGGCCGGAACTGATAAGGACTATCTAATGTTTAACGGAGCCGAAACTGTAGTAATGGCCAGTTCTTTTGATGCATATTCTTCAGGAAGTGATGGGGAGGGAAATTATAAACAATACCATATGCATGGCCGTGTAGGAACTGGAACATCCAATACTTCAGATTATCTTGAAGGATTTCAAAGAAACAATCCGACTAAAATATATCAAAATAATTATGCTGAAGTTGAGATTGCTCCTTCCTGGTTTGCAACTACTGATTTTGAAGATTACAACTATGTTGATTTAAAATGGTTACTTGTATTTCCATCTCCATTATTTGCAGCTAATGGAATTCCGCAGGTAACAGTAACAAATAGAACTAGAACAGGAATTAGATTATATAAAGGAAGTCATGAATATACTAAGGCCTATAGAGGCAGTACGTTAATGTGGAATGCTAATGATGATGACATGGACGATACTGGCCTTCATATACCAGATAAAATAATTAACAAGAATTGGGATTGGGTGTTTTAAATGATAATTGATTATGATAATTCGGCAACTGTTGGACATGGCCGTGGATATCCAACAGGATTAAGCCATGAAGAAAAGATGGATGTTATTGCATGCCTGCTTGATGAGGGCGAAAGAACATACGTTAATGATGAACATACGGCTTGGATTTGCGCTAATCAATGTGCAGTAGGTGATATGGTAACTTTAGATGAATCCTCAACTATGGAACATACAATAGTTAGAAAAGCTAAAGCGGGTGAATTGGCCTTTGGTTATCTTTTAGGTAAAGTTCAGGTCAAGACTTCAGGATTAACATTAGTTACTGTGGCCGTGCTTGGTGATGTTTACAGACTAAAACTTAAACGGCCAGTGCCTAAAGAAATCTTGCCGAACACTAGAATCTACATTGACAATGACGGTGAGTGCAATCCGGTCAAAGGACACGACTTAAGACTATTATCAATCGTTAATCTAACGGAAAACCAACATACTGATTATATCAGAGTTTATCGTCAGATGTCTGAGGTGGAAATGTATCCTGAATCTCAGAACTGTATTGATCTTGGTGACTGCTCATTCGAACAGGATCCAATTACTCATGTTGTTAATATGATCGTACCTAATGAATCCAATATTATGGCGCAAGCTAATTATGTTAAAGATAATGAGGGTGTTACTTATTGTGAACTTCCAGATGTAGCTATTGTTAATGATGTGCGCTTTGTTTGGGAAGATAATAAATTATACATGGAATGGGAAGGTTGTGATGATGGTCAAAATGTATACTTTATATAAACAAAATAATAAAATATATAATAAAACATATAATATTACAGCGAGGTATTAACATGACTATAAGGAAACTTGTCGGAACTTTAGAAAATAAAGGCCCATACATAGACCAATCAACAGGCCATTGGTTTTACTGGAACGGCACTAAATACGTTGATAGTGGCTATCCTTATGCAATTAAACCCGTTATCGAATTCAAAATCGAAGATGGAATATTATATTATTCAATAACTTGGGAGGCACAATGAAATACATAAAATACTTTGAAACAACTGAAGAATACGAGTCCTGGATGAGAATAGAAGAAAACGCTGAAGAAGTTTATCAATCTGAAGAAAAGATATGCGTTGACGGAATAATAATCAGTCATACCTACAAAGATTTCGAAGATGCAATAACTATAGGTGATAATGAATGATTTACGAATGGATAGAAGCAAACAGGAAAGACATTGACATATTAACATCATTTTTAGTCACTGTTATCCCAATTGTCATGTTATATTCAGAAAGCTTAGGTATTAGCGAAAATACCATTCCTTATTGCATATTAATGGTAGTGTTAGGCGTAGCTAGTCATTATGCAAGTAGGATAAGAGGTGAGGGCGATGTTGAAGACGCTAAACAAAAAGCTAAAACAGTATTGGGATATCCTAAAGAAAAATAGGATACTTTGGAGGATATTGTTATCATGAACAAATTAAAGAATAAGATACTCCTTTGCAATTTCACCAAAACAATCTCCAGTGCCGTTTTAACTGCAATAGCTATCAACATCATCATGACCAATGCAACAAAATACGCTTTAATCGAAGGACTATTACCATTAACAACAGCTATCGTTATTGTTGCATTAATCGACTTATATGAATATAGATGCGAAAAAGAAGACAAGATTAACTTGGATGAACTTGAAGATAGAATAGAAAAGTTGGAGGGTAATGTAGATGGAAAAAGGTAAAATCTTAATTGCCGTTCCCACCTTTGAGAATATTAAACCAGAATGCTTTAAAAGCATATTCGGATTAAGAAATCCTAAAAATTATAACCTTTACTTTGATTATGTGAGGGGTTATGACTGTGCACGTGCAAGAAATGAAATAGCAAAACTAGCTATCAAACATAACTTCGATTATGTGTTAATGATAGACTCAGACGTTAGTGTTCCAAAAGATACAGTAAACAAGCTATTGGAATGCGAATCAGAAATTGCTTTAGGCTGGTACTATAAGAAAAGAACAAAAACAGACCAGACTATCATCTTTGATTTTGGAAAAGATTACACAGACAAAAACATGATTTATGGAGAAACATTATGGCAGCGTAATGATCCATTTGAAATTAAAGGTGGAGGACTCGGAATCAGTCTCGTTAATGTTAATGTCTTTAAAAAAATGCCATACCCTTATTTTAAGTACATCATTTACGATAATGACACAGTACTATCTGAAGACTTGTATTTCTGCACAGAAGCTAGAAAATACGGAATAAATATCAAATGCAATCCAAACGTAAAAGGCAACCACATATATGAAGTGTTAATGTAAAAAGAGGGATGTTAATGACAGACCAAATCGTTTTATTAGAAGGAAGAAAAGAAGTAACTACATTTTTACTCGATGATGGAGATATAACTTCAGAAAAAGTAATTACCGCAAAAGGCCAGGATACAGGCTATGAGTACACATCCAAACTTTATCCTGAAGATACAGTTACAATTTCAGCCAAATCAGAAATCGGAAAAGAAATGGTTAAAAAATACACAGGCAGTAACGACGAAACACCAATCGGAATAATCGTTAATGACCCAGTAGTAATGGATAACGGTAGAAGAAAAGCTAGTGTGTTAGTGTTAGGCCAACTATACAGACTCAAACTAGCTAGTGGAGTTACTGATATTGTACCGGCAGATAAAATCAAATTAAGTGAAGATGGAGCTATTAAAGATTCTTCAGGTGAATTTTTAGCCTTACATCCAGTAACAGATTCAGATGAATATCATTATGTTAACTGTTTTAAATTAGCTGGCGCAGGCGGTTCCGGAACAGGTGAGAAAGGTGACACTGGAGACACAGGACCTGCAGGACCTAAAGGGGATACAGGCGATACCGGTCCAAAAGGTGATACCGGAGATGATGGAGAAAGCATAAGTGTTTATAAAGATTCTGCACATGGGGAAATAACATTTAATGGACTAAGCTCAAGTGCCACAATTTATTTTGATGAAATAAGGGGACCTAAAGGAGACACAGGTCAAAAAGGAGATACTGGAGATACCGGTGCAACTGGTGATACCGGACCTAAGGGAGATACTGGCTCTAAAGGTGATACTGGAGATACCGGTGCAACTGGTGATACTGGGCCAGTTAATCTTGCAGGTTCACTAGATACAACAGATACTACCAATGCTATTAAAAATGCACCAGTAGCTACAGCTATTCAAGATCTTCAAACAAGTATTGGAACAATAACATCCACACAACAAAGCAATCTTAATCTATTAGGGAGCTAATTAATATGAGTTTCACGCCACCAGACCTTTCACAAGTTTTAACCAATGAACAGCTAATGAATACAAGATTAACAACATTAAGGACTAATCTGAGAACAGGATTAACAAATGCAGGCATTAGCTATAGTCAGTCTGATACCATCAATCAATTAATTGATAGATATGAAATACTTCCAATATTCAAAACAGAAGATACTGAGAATCCTTTAACTGCAGGGAAATTAGGAACAATTTACCAATTAGCTAATGTAACAAGTGGAAATTGGAATGTTTCATCTGCAAGCAATAATGGGTATTTTGTAGGATATGAGAAAGATACATCCGCCCATGAGTTTGAAGAACAAGGAGATTATTATGCAGCAGTATTTGGAAAATTCAATACAACTCCAGGAACTTACTATTATGGTGACAATAACGGTTGGAAAATAGAATTCAACTTATTAGATGTTGGAACACAATATGGATGCAGTGGAATTGGATTTTTTGTTTCAAATGACCCCTTAACAAATAGGGATAGTAACGGTTATACTGGAGTATTCATTGGGTTATATGAGGGATATCCTGGAGTATGGAGATTAGATGACAGATGGGGATTATCTAATAGTTCAATGTATCTTGATGAGGTGGGTAGAAACTTTAACGGAACGGCAATATTGAAAAAAGCTGATGATTATGAATTATCATGGTCATTCAAAGATTCAAACGGTAATGTTATAGATTCTGGAACTTTTGATCCAGGAGATGTTTGGAACTCTGATATAATAACATTTGGCATGTATGCAAGTTATTCAATACAACAAAGTGGATACTGTACTGGAATGATAAACAGAACTACAATATACTATGAACCAGAATAACGGAGGTGTTAATGTGAGTATAGCTAGTAATGTTATTTTAGAAAACACAAGACTCGGAACTACCAGAACAAAAATTAGAAACAAATTAACTGAGTATGGTATATGGTGGGATAATTCATTAACAATATTTGAACTCGCAGAACGTTTAATGATGCTTTTTGGAGTGCCGATATTGAATATTGTAAAATCAAATCTCATTACTCCTGGAGGATTTGAATATAGTGTAACATTAGAAGACGCTGGAGTTCCTGTTGATTGGTGGATTGATGGAGTTCACAGTGTAGTTAAAACAAATAGTAATGGAATTTCAGCTGTTACTGTACCCTATGTTGAGGGCGGTAGCGGAACTGTTGTCTGTAAAGTTGGAAGAAAAGTAGCTATTGACATTAATTATACCTGCGCTCCATTTGAAAGCTTTGAAGACTACGCTTGGGACTATAATACTAGTGCTTATGATATTGTAAAATATCCTTCAGACATTTCCCATACATTTAACATGGCTGAAGTTGATTATTCAGAAGTATATAATCTAACCAAAGAAGTCATAGCAGCTTCAGTAGTAATGGCAATACCTAACGTATTTAATAACGGCATTGGCGGAACTAATGGAATTCACATTAGTGTGGGATTATATCAGAAAAAAGACAGCAATCAAGGCTGGGGAGATGCAATAGCTTTAGTCAATTCAAAATCATTAAGCAATTATAGAGATACAAAGATTTTAGAATTGGGCGCATATCCTGGTAAAAGAGGATTAAAATATTCCACATCCGATCATGTAATACAGGATGTTAATGTAACAACAGGACAGCTAACTTTAGACTCACAGATGTATTATTTTGATTTGTACTATGATAATGGATATGTTAAAGCAACAATAAGACATGGAAATACAACAGATTTCACACATGAAGCAGACATAAGCGATAAAATAACATTCGACACTTTCTATCCTGCAATAATGATTTATGATGCAGGAGGACACATCCAATTTGAAAGCATAAGCATTGAACCATGGACACAGGAGGAAGAAAACAATGGCGGATAAAGAATGGATATCCTTAGGAAGAGTAGTAGGGGACACTGGACCTAAAGGAGATACTGGCGTTGGAACAACAATAAAAGGAAGCTATGATTCATTAGCAGAATTAATAGCAGACCATCCAACCGGTAATATTGATGATGCATACTTAGTAAACGGTAATTTTTATTTCTGGAACGGTAACGAATGGGAAAATGCAGGAAGCTTAAAAGGTGAAACTGGAGATACTGGACCTGCAGGACCAAAAGGTGATACGGGTGATAAGGGCGATACTGGTGAGAAAGGTAATAAAGGAGACAAAGGTGAGACTGGAGCAACTGGAGAAAAAGGAGAACAAGGACTTAGGGGAGATACTGGAGACACAGGACCTGCTGGAGATACTGGACCGGCCGGGGCAACTGGCGACACTGGAGCTACTGGTACTGCTACTACTATTAAAGGTTCATATAATACTTACCAGGAACTAATAAACGCACATCCAACAGGCAATTCCGGAGATAGCTATCTAGTTGATGGCTCTCTTTATGTTTGGTTGAATAATGCCTGGGAAAACGTAGGAAACATCAAAGGAGAAAAAGGCGACACCGGAGCAACAGGAACAAAAGGCGATACTGGCACAAGCGGTGCTAAAGGAGATACCGGTGATACTGGACCTCAAGGTGTAAAAGGAGACACAGGAAATACAGGGCCTAAAGGTGACACTGGAGAGGGTAGTGATGAGGAAGCTGGATGGAAATTACCAGTAGATGAAATAAAAACTACAAATACATTACCAACAGGAGTTTCAAGAGGTTATCGTGTAGCTATTGTAACAAGCTCTGTCATGGCAATAAAAGAATACAATGGCACTTCATGGGATACCGAATCACTTGATCCATACAGTGTAATTCCATTAAAACATTCCGGAAGTATACAGATGTATTTGGCAAAATCAACAGGGCCGGTATATATGGGTGTTGAATATGGTGTATTTGGTAAATTCCGCTTCATGACACAAGCAGCATATGATGCGTTAAGCAGCTATGATAGCGATACTATTTATTTTGTAAGAAGTCAATAAGTAATAAACAAGTGATAACAATGGAACTATCAGATGAAATGTTAACAGAAATTAGTTATGTACAAATCTCATCCTATCGAAAAAAAGTAATGAAGTCTTTAGAGGGTGAGGTAAAAATTCCTTCAAAAATCGCAGAAGATTCAGAAATTAGGCAAAATCATATTTCAAAAGTTCTTGCTGAATTAAAAGCACATGAACTTGTTGAATGCATTAATCCTGAAGTTAGAAAAGGTAGATTGTACAGACTAACAGATAAAGGCGACGAGATAGTTAAGAATCTAGAATAAATAAAATTATTTAACTCCAAATCTTTTAATAAATTTAATCAACGTTTTTGGAGTTGCGTGTTGACCGTAATGACTATGATATTTTCCATGACACCATTTACATAATCTAATACCATTATTAGGGTCAACTCTATACTTAGGATAATATTCATAACCAAAGATATGGTGAGCTACAGCATGTTTCTCAGAACCACAACATTGACAAACTTTATCTCTGTGTATCACTTCAGACCTCCAAGCATTATATTCTGGACTGTCTCTATCACCGTATTCTTTTGTTATTTCTTCAACATCATCAATATACTCTTCTTCATTTAATCTTTCAACATGATTACAATATACGTAAAAGTTAAATTTTCCTTTTTTTCTATAATAAGTTTTTAAAGTTCCTGTGAATCTAATAAACTGGCCAATATTATAATCATCCCATGAAGTTAAATCATCTTCCAGTATAACTTCTATTTTACGAGAAGTATTATGATTTCCTGCAATCAGTCTTTGATTATTAACATATGTGCAAGTCTCTTTAAATAATCTAAAAGATCTTCCACCACATTCACCACATAATGTTGGTTCCGTAATTTCAGCTCTTTCATCTTGTTCTATTTCATGTAATCTCATACATCCTCTACATTCAAAAACGGCAGTTTTTAATCTGGCTGAAGGTTCATTAACGTCTTCAATTATTCCTTCAAATGAAACGAAAGAACCTACATATTTGCTATGGAGATTTTGTAAAGGGATTATATTTGTCAAATTTTTAAAACGAATATTAATGTCAGCATCTTTAACAAGAGGGTCAATATTTTTAATAGCTATTTGTGCAGCTTCAATAACTTCCTCAGGTTTATCGATTAATAAATCAGCCAAGTCTGGGTCAAACATTTCTAATGCTAAATAATCTACAACCAGTGATCTTTCATCAGGATATTGTTCCAATATTTTAAAAACATCATCTTTGTAGGATGTTGCAAAGAATTCTTCAAATATGCTAATACTAGTTCTATTATAATTCATAATTAGAATTTGATTGTCTTGTATTATAATAATTCATTTATATAAAAAATTATAGACATTAATATAGTTTTATAATTTGTTAACATGTTATGAAAAATTAAATTTATTCAATAATCATTAATCAAATAAAATGGGAGTATAGTATGACAAATCTAACTAAATTAAGACGAGACGAAATGATTAACTTTTTAGAACATTTAAAACAAACTCATACCGATGATGAGTCTATACGAGCGTTTAATGAGATTGAAAATGCTTTAACTGAGAAAAAATTTGGTTTAGTATTTGAACAACATGCTGAGGAAGTTGATGAAAGATTATTAAAGGAAATACCTATTTTTTGTGCTGATGAAACCAAAATAATCTGCAAAGATAAAGACTTACCTTATAACTTTATCATCGAAGGAGACAATCTCCAGGCATTATACTTGTTAGAGAAAACACATAGGGGTAAAGTTGATTGTATCTATATTGATCCACCATATAATACTGGCGCTAGAGATTGGAAATACAATAACGATTATGCTGATAAAAATGATAGCTTTAGACACAGCAAATGGTTATCCATGATGCATAATAGATTAATCATTGCTAAAAATCTTTTAACAGATGATGGTGTTTTAATTTGTGCTATTGATGAAAATGAACAAGCAAATTTACGATTATTAATAGAAGATATTTTTGGTATTTCTTATTCTATTGATTGTATAACAGTTGAACATAATCCAAGAGGCGTCCAAGGAAAAAATTTCTCATATACACATGAATATGCTTTATTTGTTTATAAAAAAGGCGAAAAAGTCATCTTAGATAGAAAATTGAATGAAGATGAAATTAAACCATCACAATTTAGAAATTGGGGGGCTGAATCACTACGTACAGATGCTAAAAATTGTTTTTATCCGGTATATGTAAAAGATGATGAAATTATTGGATTTGGAGATGTAATTACTGATGAAAATATTCATCCGGAAAAAAATGAAATTCAAGACGATGGGATTATTGCTGTCTACCCAATAGATAATGGTGGAGTTGAACGTAAATGGAGATATGCTAGACAAACTGTTGATGAAATTAAAGATTTACTATTAGTTAAAAAGAATAGACAAGGAGTTTGTGAGATAAATATTGCTAAAAAATTTGGTAAATACAAAACTGTGTGGTCTCACAAAAAATACGATGCTAATAAGTGGGGAACTCAACTTATTAATAGTATTGTTCCACATAATGATTTTAACTTCCCTAAATCTATTTATAATGTATATGATTGTATATCAGCTATTGTTCGTGATAAACCTGATGCTACTATTGTGGATTTCTTTGCAGGTTCTGGGACAACAATGCATGCTATGCATTTATTAAATAAAGAAGATAATGGTAATAGAAAATGTATTTTAGTAACAAATAATGCATTATCAGAAAAACAAGAAAAAGCATTAACAAAGAAAGGTTTTAAACCAGGTGATGAGGAATGGGAAAAATTAGGAATTGCTAGATACATCACATGGCCAAGAACTTATGGGTCTATTAATGGGGTTAACACATTAGGAGAAGAATTAACAGGATCATACTTAAATTCTGAACCTATGAGTGAAGGTTTCACTGCCAATGTTAAGTACTTCAAATGTGAATGGACTCCAAGAAAACCAGAAGATTACTTGTTAAGTAATGTTTTACTATTACATATTAAAGAAATGATTGAATTAGAACATCATATTGAAATAGATAATGAAAAATATGTTGTTATCTTGAATAAAGAAGATTATAATAACTATATTTTAAATGATGAAATTTATCCAAATATAGAACAATTATGGGTCAATCAAAATATCATTTTCACAGCTGACGAATTGAAATTATTGAAGAATAAAGATTTTAAATACATTCCTAGAGAATACTTCGGACAAGAATTAAAGGAGGCTGCAGAATAATGTTTAAAGCAAAATTATTTGATTTTCAAGAAAAACATGAAGATGCATTGCTTAGAAAATGCATGGATAATAAAGAGATAGTATTAAATGCACCTACTGGCTCTGGAAAGACTGTTTTAGCATGTAAATTTATTGATGATTATTTAGATGAAAATCCCAATACTGTATTTTTATGGTTATGTCCTGGAGCAGGAGGTTTGCAAAAACAATCAGAAGAAACTTTTAGTGAAGTTATTGCAGGTATCCGATATGGTGATGTTTATAGTTTTATTAATGAAACAAATCCTAATGGTTGTGTTTATTTTATTAATTGGGATAAAATTAATAGATCATCAAATATTGTATTACAAGAAGGGGAATATAAAGATTTAATGTCACAAGTTAGATTTTGTCATAATAGTGATATTGATATTTTCATGATAATTGATGAAGAACATAAATACAGAGAAACTGCTGCAGAATATGTTAGTAATATTGATCCAGTACATGTTTTAAGAATTTCTGCAACTACTAGGAGTGAAGGTGACGAACGGGAAGAAATTGATGATGATGAAGTTATTGCAGAAGGTTTAATTGCATCTGGAATATCAATTAATAAAGATCTCCCAAAAGCAATTGAAGAACATGATAATATGGATGATGATTTAATATTATTAGAATTAGCTAATAAAAAAAGACAAGAAATACAAGCAGAATATGATAAGTTGGGATTAAATATTCGGCCGTTAGTATTAATTCAATTCCCTACATGTTCGGAAGAGTGGATAGAAAGAATTGAAAATAAACTTGAAGACATGGGATATGGTCCAAACTCCGGTCTTGTTACTTCTTGGTTTAGTGGAAAACATCCAGATAATCCTGAAGAAATACAAAAATTAGATGGACAATATTCTTTTTTATTATTTAAACAAGCAATAGCTACTGGGTGGGATTGCCCTAGAGCAAAGATTCTTGTTAAACTCCGTGAAGGCGGAACTCATGCATTTAATATTCAAACTATTGGAAGAATAAGACGAATGCCTGAAAGAAAACATTATAATAATGATTTACTTGATAATTGCTATTTATATACATTAGATGAGAAATTTAAAGAAGGTTTAGCATCAAAACCATTAGATTCATTTTATACATATCAATATGAATTTAAATCTGAAGCTCCATCATTTAATTTAATTAAGGAGTGTCTTGATGGAAATGATAGATATGCAGTAAATCCAAAAGCTGTTGTTGAAGTAGTTAGAAATTCTATGTTAGAAGAATGTGATTTAGATGAAAACGGTATTCTAGACAAGCATGAATTATCAGTGACAAAAGGATTTGTATTTGATACAAAATTAAAAACTAGAGCTTTTGAAGGTACTGCCAGAACAACACGAGACATGAAAAAATTAAATACGATTTTTGCAGGAGAACATGAAATAAATAATCATGATGATGGATTTATTATACGTGATGCAAAAAGAAAAATTGCTAGTGCAATTGGTATCGATGAAAATATATCTAGTAATGCTTTAAAAGTATTATTTGGACCATATGATGGACAAATGTCACTTTTATCTCCTGAAGAAAAAAGATATGAAAAAGAAAATAAAATATTTGAAGGAATGACATTAAGAGAGTATAATGCATTTTTAGTAAATAATAGAGATTTATTATCAGAAATCTTTAGCACTATCAGTAAAGATGAAATTGGAGACATTGAAGAAACAGAAATTAAAACTATGGAATGGAGTACTCCTAAACAGCAATATTATAAACAACACAAGAAAATAGAAAGTACTAAAATCCTAGAAAAGAATGTTTTTGACAAATATGGAGATAATATTTTACTTCCACCAAATAGAACATTAACAGAAAGAGTATTTGAAGATTGGTGTGAAAGATATGATCCTGTTAAATGGGTTTATAAAAATGGAGACAAAGGTGATGAATTCTTTAGTTTAGTTTACCGAGTTGCATTTAGAAGATATAATTTTTACCCAGATTATATTATTCAACTTCAAAATGATGACATATGGGTTATTGAAGCTAAAGGCGGTATGACTGCAGACGGTCAATCAAACAACATAGATAAATATGCAAGAAATAAATTTGATGCATTAAAAATTTATGGTGAAAAATATCCTGAAATCAAATGGGGATTTGTTAGGGCTGTTGGAAATCAATTATATCTCTCAAATAGCGAATGGAAAGAAGATGTTACAGATATAAATTATTGGAAACCTATTGAAGTCTTTATAAGTTAAACTAAGGTTGTAAATTTTTACAATTTTATTTTTTAATATTGTTCCATATAATACGAACTAATTAATAGTCTGTATTAATGATGAAAATAATTTATATCTTAAAAATAAATAGATAATTAGAAAACAGTATTGACTCCATATGTTGTTTTCCATTAGAAATAAGTCACCTTGAATTTCACATTTATCCTTAACAATATTGCTTATTCTTGACTTATTTCTATTCTATCCTTTATTTTACATTATCAAAACAATATTAATCCCCAATCACTATTTTAAATCGTTAATGTCAATCGTTAATGTTAATGTCAATCTCCACGCAAAATTAAAAAAAGTAGCCATTATATAGAGATATTTATATAACATAAATAATAAATTATATAATATTTAATATAAGTGGAGGACATTAATAATGGCAGATTCTATTATTTTATTAGAAGAGCGTAAAGAAGTTACAACCTTCTTATTGGACGAAGGTGAGATTACTGCAACCACCGTAACAACTCCAACTGGAGAAACTCCAGGATATGAGTATGCGGGAGATAAAATCAAAGTTGATGACGCTGTAACATTATCTGATAACTCAGATATTGGAAAACCTACAGTTAAAAAATTCTCTGGAGATGAAGGAGAAATCATTTTAGGTATTGCAGTTAACGATCCAGTTACCATGACTGGCGGTAGAAGAAAAACAGCTATCTTAGTTTTAGGTCATTTATTCAGATTAAAGTTAGCTAGTGGATTATCAGACATCGCTGTTAATGATAGAATAGCTTTAACCAGTACTGGCGCTATCCAATCAGATGACGGTGAATATATTGCAATGCACCCAGTAACTAGCTCAGATGATTACAATTACATTGAAGTATTCAGACCATACGACATCGGAACAACCGGTGAAACATAAAGGTGATAATGAATGATTACAAAAGGAAATAATACTAAAGTACAAAATGAGGTAATAGCTCAAACTATTACTGATGAAACTGCAAAAAGGTTGAAGTTAGCTAGATTGTTTCCTAAACAAGAAATTAAAGAGAATTCAGATTATTATACATACTTTAGACAAAACATTAATCTCGATGAAGCTATTAAAAAAGGCTTACTTGGTGAGGCCAAAGACATTGCTCCAGGTGCATCTTTACAAGAATTAAACATTAGAAAACCAGTAACAGACACTATATCTATAGATACTGTTGGTGGAGTATTGAATGTTAATAAAGATGTATTTGACAGTGACATTGTTTCATTTGAGGATTTATTAGGTGATGTAGCTACCGTTATTGCAAATCGTATTGAATTTAACATTTACGATACATTAATAAGTTCACCAAACGTTCCAGCGTACAATACCACCCAAACAGAGGATACTATGGATGCATTTGGTAATTTTATTCTTAAAGCTCAAGAAGCCTTCAAAGGTAATGCTGGAGCTGGAGCTGATTTAACAATAATGGCAGAGTCATACAAAACATTATCATACGTTAAACAATTAGCTTACAGTTCAAACAAATTAGTACAACCTGTAGAAGACATTAAAGAATACTACGGTATTGATAATATTGATCTCTTAGGAACTACTCAAGCTGACGGCGGATCATTAATAGGTGACAAACAATACATAGGTTTTGATCTTAGGAATGCACCATTAACAGTATTGTACTCCAAATCTTCTGGAACTACTGTTGCACCAATTACCAGTGATGAAAACATTGCAGACTTCTATCCTCTCATTGAAATCATGCGTAAAGACATCTATGATGAATTACCTCAATATACCAAATTATTTATACAAAGTAAAGTAGGAATATTATTAAATAAACCTGGTCTTGCTTTGAAAGGTACTTGCAGACCATAAGGAGGCTATGTTAATGTTAACAAAAGGAAATGATGCTAAAGTACAAAATGAAGTAATGGCACAGATTGTTGCTGATACATCCGCAAAGTGGATGAAATTCACAAGACTTTTACCAAAGCAAGAAATAGAGGAAAACTCACAATATTATACTTACATGTCTCAAAGAGTCAATATCGAGGAAGCTATTCAAGCAGGCGTACTTGGTGAGGCCAAAGATATTGCTCCTGGCGCAACACTTCAGGAATTAAACGTTAGAAAACCAATCAGTGAAACTGTCTCCATTGATACTATCGGCGGTGTCTTAAATGTCTCTGCTCAAATGTTAGATTCCAATTTAATCAGTGTTAATGACATGTTACAAGACGTAGGAATATTAATCGGTAGGAGTATTGAAAAGGCAGCTATTGACATGATAATGAATTCATCTAAAGTAGCCACCTATAATTTTGAATCTGGTGATGACACTGGAATGACCATCCTTAAAGCTCAGGAAAAATTCAAAGAATCAGCAGGAAGTTTCACTAACTTAAATTCAATGGCTGTTAGTTATAAATCTCTCACTACATTAAAGTCTGACATATTCTCAAGCAATAGGCAAGTTGAACCAGTAGAATTAATCAAAAGCTATTATGGTGTAGACAACATCGATATCTTAGGTACTGCTGTCTGTGATGGCGGTTCAGAGATGGGTGACAAAACCTACATTGGTATGGACTACATTAACCCAGGAATGAAATTGTTATACTCCAGGACTACAGGAACAACCGTTGCACCTTTAGGCCCGGACGGTGAGATGTACGATTTCTATCCATTAATTGAATTCATGCGTAAGGACATTAGAGATGAATTACCTATGTATACAAAGCTATTCATACTTTCCTCCGTCGGTGTGTTAATGAACGCACCTAATAGAATTATCAAAGGTAATTTCAGAGCTTAAAGCAATTCAAAAAGATCTCCTAAATATTGTTGCCCTTTCGATTAAGAGATTGCGTGTAAGGGGATAAAGAATATATTATCTCTTCTGCTAAGAGTTTTTTAACTCCAAATTCCTTAACAAGCTGGGATAAGACCCTCTCCCAGCTTCAACTATTTTTATATGGAACAATAGCTATAAATATATATCAGAGGCTATAAAATGAAATTATTTTTAGATAATAAAAATTCGTATGTAACAACATTAACAGTCAAAGGTAAGGAAATAACATTACTGTTAATTGAATCCAGCATATTAATTGATTCTTCACAAATAGCTAAGCTATTCGACAAAAAAGAAAAGACAGTCGCAACTAAAGTCAATAAATCCAAATTAGAGAAATACGAAACAGAAAACATCAAGCTATTGAAGAGCTACGGCCTAATGCATCCTGAAGCTGTTAAACCAAAACCATTCTATGATTTAAGACAGATGCTGGAAGGACCTGCACAATACTATTTCAAACAGAATGATGAACTTGATCTCATTGACGTTATTGTCCGTGTGGCCATTGGCAAACATCGTGAGTGGATCCATAACCGTGACATTGATAAATTTTAATATAACAAAATTTATATCTATTAAACACAATTATTAAATGGTGATAGAAATGTCAGACAAAATAAAATATATTTCACTTATAGTATCTGTGCTCGGTATTTTGTTTTCAATATACATTCTTTTCAAACATAATTTCGACACAGCAAGCATTATAATATGTTTATTATGGATTACAATACTAGTTAAAGATGTAAGTCAGTTATATAAATAAATTATTTTTTTATTCATTATTTATCTGAACATTAACGGCCGCCATTAGCTAGTGAAAATCTACTTTTTAAAACTCGTGCATATATCGGAGGTTAAAATCTAAATTCAAATCCGATGCCCCTTCCGTTAATGTTAATGTTGATTCATTAAATTAATAATAATGAGATATCTTAAAAAAATAAGAACATGAAAAAATGAGATAATTCATTCTATTTAATCTAAAAAATAAGGTTAGTAGATGAGTTAACATCTACTTGCATTTGATATTAATAGTCTTAGTTACTTTATTGTAGTATTTACTGCCCACATAATTAATTACTGATTTAAAAGTTCCTTTTTTAGTCAATTTGGTAATTTTAAATGTTGCAATACCTTTGCTGTTGGTTTTAGCAGTATAAGTCTTCTTATTGACTTTAATAGTAACCTTAGTGTTTTTCATAACTTTATTTAAATTATTTTTTAAGGTTATAGAATATTTTTTAGTTTTAACAGATTTTTTAAATGTCTTAGTTTTAGCTATTATTTTAGGAGTTGCTTTTTTAACATTGACTTTAACTGACTTAGTTGATTTATCATAATTAATGTTTCCTACAAATGTGATTGTTGCAATATATGTATTAGGAACTAAACCGTCAGTAGTTAATGAAACCTGCCCCTTATTGTCTGTTGTTAGGTTCTTAGTTTCACCATTCAATGAAATTTTAACTTGAGCATTTTTAATAGTTTGACCATTGTTGTCTTTTAAAGTAACAACTAATTTTTTACCATCATTATAAACCGTACTAATACTGCTGGCTGTTAAAACACTTCTTGCCTTATTTACAACAACAGTGGCAGTAGTGGTTGATGTAATGTAAATATCATTACTATCAAATGTGATTGTTGCAATATATGTATTAGGAACTAAACCGTCAGTAGTTAATGAAACCTGCCCATTATTGTCTGTTGTTAGGTTCTTAGTTTCACCATTCAATGAAATTTTAACCTGTGCTCCACTAATCACATTACCATTCTCATCTTTTAAAGTTGCAACTAAATTTTCACCCTCATTATAAACAGTAGTTACATCACTAGCAGTTAAAGTGGTTGAAATCTTGATTGTTGGAACTGTGACAGTTTCATTGTTAGAATCAGCATATATTTCATTTCCGTAAGCCCTTACAGTAACTGTATAATTTTCATCAGTCATATCTGAAGCATAGCATTTTGCCTGACCGTTAACATCACTGACTACATATTCCACACCATTAATTTCAAATCCAATTTTAAGCCCACTAACAGGTTTGTAATTTGCATCTTTTATGGTAGCAACAATATTTTTACTGTTTTTATCATACTTTACAGTTAATCTGGTTTCCAGTTTATTTACCATGACTTTGCAAGTAGTGCTTACTCTAATGTAAAATTCATTGCCATCAAATGTGATTGTTGCAATATATGTATTAGGAACTAAACCGTCAGTAGTTAATGAAACCTGCCCCTTATTGTCTGTTGTTAGGTTCTTAGTTTCACCATTCAATGAAATTTTAACCTGTGCTCCACTAATCACATTACCATTCTCATCTTTTAAAGTTGCAACCAGATTTTTACCACTATTGTAAACAGTAGTTATATCTATGACTGTTAAAACACTTTCAGCTTTATTTACAACAACACTACTATTAGTAGTTGATGCAACGTAAATGTCATTGCCATCAAATGTGATTGTTGCAGCATAAGTGTTTGGAACTAAACTATCTATAGTTAATGGAACGTATCCCCAATCATCTGTTGTTATGGTTTTGGTTTCACCATTCAATAAAATTTTAACCTGTGCTCCACTAATCACATTACCCTTCTCATCTTTTAAAGTTGCAACCCAATATTCACCTCCTTTGTAAACAGCAGTAACATCATGTGCAATTAAAGCACTTCCCACTTTATTTACAACAACACGGACAGTAACATTTGATGAAGAGTACATATCATTACCCGAATATCTTATGGTAGCAACATATGTTTTTGGGATTAAATCTGCGGGAATGTCAAATGAAGTTTCACCATTAGAATTAGTTTTTAATGAATATTCATAGTTATTTAATTCAATTAATATTTTTTCACCTGATAAAAAGTTATTGTCTCTGTCTGTTAATGTTACAACCAGATTTTTAGGAACACCATAAGTAGTAGTAATATCTTGTGCAGTAATAACTGTTGGTATTTTATTGATTGTTACATTGAGAGAGTTTGAACCATAATACCAAGAACCTTCTTTATCTGCAGTACAATCTTGGAAACTTGAATTAGATAAACTGCAATTTTTACCACTGATGAAAATCCCACCACCATACCATTTAGAATAACAATTTTGGAAATCAGATCCAGCAACACTACATCCATCACCATTCCAATAAACAGCACCTCCACTACCATCGCTAGAACAATAAGTGAAAACACAATTGAATAATTTACTATTGTCACCTTCTCCGTAAACAGCACCTCCACTACTATTACTAAAACAAGTATAAAAACCGCAATCAAATAAAGTACCATTAGCACCATTCCAATTTACAACACCACCTTGTGATTTAGCATCACACAATGAAAAAGTACAACTATACAAAACACCATTTATACTTCCCCAATAAATGGCTCCACCACTACTAAAATTAGAATGACAATTTCCAAAGAAACAATTGGATAAAACACCATTTATACTTCCCCAATAAACAGCACCACCTTGAGCACCACTAAAACACTTCACAAAATCACATTGAGTTAAAACACCATTATTAGTAGATCCCCAATAAACAGCACCACCTGTATTTAGAGCACTGCAATTCTTAAAATCACAATTAGATAAACTACCATTATCTCCCTGCCAATAAACAGCACCACCATATCTGGCATAACAATTTTCAAAAGTACAACGAGATAAAGTACTATTAACCCCTTTACAATTAACAGCTCCACCACCATACTTTGCAGAACAATCTATAAAATCACAACGAGATAATGTACTGTTATCCGCATTCCAATAAACAGCACCATCATCACCAGAACAATTCACAAAACTACAATCGGTTAAAGTAGAATTAGCACCATAGAAAGTAACAGCACCACCATCATCACTATAACAATTCACAAAACTACAACCAGACAAAATCCAATTAGCAGTAAAACGAGTACTATAGACAGCACCACCATTAATGTTTTTAAAATTTATATTTTTTAAAACAACGCCCCAGGTACCATCATTAACAAATCCTCTTCCCTGACCTTTCCCGTCTATTGTGTGCCCATTACCATTAATTGTAATCGTCCTTTGATAAAGATCAATAGGTATTCCATCATAATAATCATCAATACTACTTTTATAGGAATAATCCCTAGTTAAATCCAACGTACCATTTGCATTAACTATTTCTCTAGATAAATCATAAAATGATCCATAAGAAGCTCCCAGTTCATTTTCTTCTGTTACTCCAACTTTATTATTATCATCAACATTTATTGAAATATCAGTAGCTTTTGCAGTTTCATTAACATAATCTGCATTCACACTTACAAATTCGTCACTTGAGTCTCCTATACTTACAACATCACTTGTAACATTTTCTGTCGCACTTGCTACTGAAATTGTTAATAAACTTACAATAAAAATCACTAATACAATTAACTTTTTGTTTATCACAATTACCCTCCGTAACATAAAATGATTAATAATATGTTATATATAATGTGCGATATGTTATTAATAATTGCTATTCAAATCCATTAGAAAAAAATTCTAGTAATTAAAATAATTCCAGTAATGAAATACCAATCGTTAATGTTAATGTCACTTTAACCCAACCAATACCTAATTTTTCAGTATATACCTATTGCGACTCGCATTGCTCGTCGCAACCGGTCCATCAGAGATGGACAGCTTATTTTACCAATAACATAAACTTTATATACTGCCAACAATATAATTATATGCAAGTGCATTAAATATGTAAATACATTTTTAGTTTAAGTATAGTAAATAATTCACAGGAGGAAATACCATGATAGAGAAACATGAAGAGTTACTTGAGAAACATGTCCAAAGAGAAATGGAAATGAAACAAGTCAAAGAAGATTTCATAAACGAAACAAAGACTCCTAAAAAGCAAATAACAGTTAAACTATTTCCAAACACCCATAAGAAGTTAAAAATAATTGCAACAGCAAAAGACACCACATTAGAGAAAATAGCTACAGAAATTATAGAAAACAAAGTTGCTGGATTGGATGTTGTTGAATATGTAAAGGACGCATTTGAGAATGCTGATGAATTTGAAGACGGCTTTGATTGGCTGCAAAGACTTGATATTGATAATACAACATACGATCTTAATGACAAGCTATTGAAAAAAGGAAATCCAAGAAAAAGAATTAATGTTAAAGTAGATCCAGATACTCACAAAAAATTAAGAGTCATCTCAGCTATTCAGGACAGATCCCTGGATAACATAGTTGGCTCTGTTATCGAATATGAACTAGGTGAGGAAAATAACATTAACGCTTCTAAATTGATGGATGAAATTCTAGATTCAATTGAAGATGAGGAATAGCTATCGTTAATGTTAAATTAAAGTTATTTCATCTTTGGGGACATATTCAATTGTTTCTGTTGGTTCTTTTTCCACCTCTATCTCTTCAAGTTCCACAGGTTCTTTATCTTTAACAATTGTCTTATGTCTTCCAGAGAATAATGTATTTATTCTTGATAATGAGCTTGCATCTCCAAGTAAATGATTATAGTCTTTTGCAAGTTCATTATATTTCAATTTATGAGCATTCAGTTCTTGACTATAAGCTAATAGCATTTGTGCTTTTTCTTCAGTGTGCTTAATATCAATTTCAGATTTTTGTGTTGCAAGTTTCAGGTCAACTTCAGCTTTGGCCTTGTCGAGTTCCTTTTCAACTTCTTTGATTTTGTCTTTTAATTCCTCAAGTGCAGCGTAATGTTCCTTAGGGGAAATATAATCTTTAAGAATAGCAAGAGATTGCACTTTCTCCATTAATTCATCTATATGTGCTTGTTGTTTTTCAATAGTTTCTTTTAAGTCTTTTTCTTTTGCATCAAAATCGGCTTGGAGTTCAGCTTTTGATTCTTTATAGTTTTGATTTACACTCATTAAATTATTATTCAGCAGTTGATTGGTATGGTTGATATTATCATTGGTAGTTTTCAGCTTTTCATTTTCTTTGATCAGCTCTTCATTTCTAGCTGCAAGACCATCTGATGAATCTATCAGATTATTATAAGCATTATGCCAATACTCTTCTTGACCTTTAGCAACTTTAATTTTTTCTTTTAATTCTTCCACTTCATCCTTATCATAGACTTTAGGCTGAGTTTTAGATTCTTCAAGTTCCTTTCCAAGATTATCAACTCTTGCTTTTAGATTTGCAATCATTGCATCCTTTTCCTGAAGTTCACCTTTCAAATCCTCATCGTTAATGTCAGCTTCAATTTCTTTGATTCTAGCTTTGTATTCATCTCTTTGGTTTAATTGTTGGATTAAGCTATCACGTTCATTTTCAGATATGACATAGACTTTTTCTCCAACTCCAAAGATTGTATTGCTGAATCCTATCCTATTTGCATTGGCAGTATTTTTCTTAACTTCGAATTCCTGGCCAATGGAATAATCTTTTTTTTCAAGAGTTTTTTCATCCATCACTTTCACTCCAATCCTTAACATACATAGTTTTATCACAACTATATTTTATAGCTATTGCAATTAATTGCAATTTTATTGCAACAAAAATTGCAACAGTTGCAACTGGAATTGCAACTCAGTTTTCAGAATTGCAACTTTTGAACAACATCACAAAATGTTGAAAATTGTTTAAATTTCAGATTTTGAGAAAAATCAAAACGATCTCTGCTATTTTTCAAGGTATGCCGTTTGCTTGCAGGAACGATTCATTATTGTAATACTTGTACTACAATATATGTATTATATTAAGGTATTGCAATTTCGCGAAAATAGGGGGTATCTTGGACATACAGATGTGCCACTTGACATACTGCACTTTCGCTATGTAGTACAATAATTTATATACATTCGTGTATACATTCACAATTGCAATAATTGCAACACCAAAATAATGAATTGCAACTTCAAGGAAAATAGGGTCAAAATTGCAATTATCGATATTTCAGATTTTTAAAATTGCAATTAATTGCAACAAAATTGCAATTCATGTATGGAAAATTGCAACAAAATTGCAATTTCTCTCCGACGTTAAATTTAACTTTCTTAAAATTACAATTGTTCAATTTTTTATAACTTTTTCTATATAATATTGAACAAATAAATAATAAAAGAATTGCAATAATTGCAACTCAGATTCCACATTTCATCCTGAAAATTTTGGCAGTTGCAATCGGATTGCAATAGAGTTGCAACAAAATTGCAATAGTTGCAACAGGAATTGCAACACCTGTAAACATAAAATCATATACCCTAACTAATACATCCATCAAGAATAATCATAATAAAATAATGTATTACACGGCCAAATACAAAATATTATTTCTCTTATATAAAAATTATAATACTATAATATATAAATAAAATAATATGTCAAGAGATAGTATAACCTGGACAAACTTTTGCCAAGGCATGAACTCAATTGCCTTCTGGCTGCTCCAGAACAAAAAGAAATATAAGAAACGAGATTACTACCAAATATTCAAATTAAAAGGTAGTTGTGAAGACGTAGAAAAGCGCGCGAAAAAATTAGGCAATGATAAGCTAGTATGTATGTACACAATGGCAGTTATTAAAGATAACACTTCTTTAGACTTCCTTCCAAACTATGTAACATTAAAGGACGGCCTTCAGATAGACAAAGCTGAATATGTTGACATGGCCATAAGGACAGAAGCATTCATCAAAGCTAATGGAAGATATCCTGCCATAGTATATAGGAAATCAACATTACCAGACTATAATGATACTACAATGAATTTCTTTATCAAAACCTTCAATTATAAAGGCAATACCATAGATGAGGCTTTAGCTATTATAGCAAAAAAGGAATTATATAGCAAGTACTTTGATTCACAGAAAACTGATAAACAAACCATTAATGATGCAAGCAAAGGTAAAGGTTCCAACTGTGTAGACTGGGGACAAGTCTATTATCGTATTGCTAAAAGCTTAGGTTATGATGTGCAATTTGTCCACGTTAAATGTCGTGTAAGCGGTACTGGACATATCAGATTAAGACTCAGACATAAGAAACATACTGAAGGTAACTGGATCAACCGTGACCCTGCAGCCGTAGCAGACACAACTTCAGGAAATGTTAGATCATTATGGTGTGAAGACGGATACCTTATAGCATATGATCCAAGTTGGATATTCTCAGATTTGTATAGTAGTTAACGGTGATAATATGAATTGCGGCCAAATGATAGAAGAATTAAAAAAATTCCCAAAGAATAAACCGGTAATGATAATGGGTTGGTATAGTATTGCAGAAACAGATGAACCTGAAGACATTAACAGCGTATGTTATCTCAAAGAAGTAGATATAGATACTCTAGAAGTCACAGGTGAAATAAAAGACTTTGTAGCTATTGTCAGTGATAAATATCATGAAATAGCTAGTGAATTCCCATAACCACATTAACACCGACCATCACCTATTCAAAACTTAATTTCTGAAACCCTTTCATATATATCGGGGTTTAAAATCAAGTTTCATTTTCAAAATCACTGCCGTTAATGTTAATGTTAATGCATTAAATTTCAAAGGTAAGTGGCATGTGGTCACTTATTCCTAGCCAGTTATCAGCATCACCAATTTGTAAATTTTTAACTTTATCAGGTGCTGAAAATACATGGTCTAAGTGAAAAGGACTATTTAAATTCCTACGCCAATAAAATGTAGGGATTGATTCTTTTCCTTCTTGTTCTCCGGTTAAATAGTGATATATATCCACAAGTCCTTTTTCAGATAACTTTTCTATCATTTCATAAACATTTTCTCCATGACGTTTATTAACTAATCGAACATCACAATTAAAATCTCCACAGATAATCATGTCTTCATTGAAGAATCCTGAATCTTTGTGTTCTTCATAATATTTAGTAATTTCTTTAGGATAATAAATTTCCTTGCGTCCTTCCATATTTGGATTAGTCCAAACGCCTAAAAGATTAAAATCATCATTAACCGTGACAGGTAGAAAATATCTAAGTCCTTTATCATCTAAATCTGCTAATTCCAATTTAACATTATCTTTAGCAAATATTCCAAGACCATAACGTGGATTTTCACTAACCCAAAAATAATTAGATGCAAATTCATTATATTCTTCTGAATCAATTATTAATGGATTTTCACATTCTTGAATTACATAAATATCTGCATCTTCTTTAAGAATAGCAGAAAACCTTTCACTAAAATAACCATTAACATTCCAAGAAATAATTTTCATAATATACTCACCCTTATTATTTCAAACTATATTAATATTTATAATACGGAATATTATTATAATTTGTGTATATAATTTGTTAACATTAACATCGGCCATTAGCTATTCAAAACTTAATTTCTAAAACTCTTGCATATATATCGCAGTGTAAAATCTAAATCCAAATCCTGAAACGCCATCGTTAATGTTAATGTCGGTGAAATAAATTAAAAGAAAAAAAGTAGCTATTGATTATTTAACATTAACATTTGATTATATTGAAGATAACATTTAGCTGGATTCTAACTCTTTGTAGATTTCTAAGCCTATATCTGTTAATTTATACAATCTTCCAGTTTTATCGTCCTCATTTATACATACAACAATATTTCTGCTTTTTAAATCGGATAGTATTTTTGATATTAGACTGAATCTAGCATCCATAGTTTCTGTAATTTCGGATGGAGTTTTACGATCTGTTGATAGGATTCTTATAACATGTTGACGATTTTTACTACGTTTGACAAAGGCAAATGCTTGATCATATGCCTGGGTTTCCTCATCGTTAAACATATATATCTATATCAATTATGAATTAAATATTATGCTATTTTTATATTATTATGATTCTATTATTATTCTATTAACACCGAACAAACTTTTATTAAATTTGGATATACTTATTAAAACTTTTATATATATCTTAAAAACGAATAATAATCAACATTAACGACCAATTCCTCCAATATAAAGTTTTAATTAATTAAAATTAAATTTTACATTAATCGCATAAGTTAATAATAAATTGTGATAAAATAAACTTAAAATTAATTTATAAAAACTATACCTTTTTATATAAAAAAAATAATAAGATATTATATGTTTACATACGTAGTAAATTATTAGGAACAGATAGTATGGCAAATGTTAATAACACATCCTCATATATGGATGAAGATAAAAAGAAAATAATCAAAGAGTCAAATTTTACATATAGGGATGCACTTGAAGTTGGTGCATATCTTATAGAAACAGGGAAATTCGAAAGGGTCTATAAGGAAATGCAAATCTATGATTTGCAAAAAGAATTAGACGCACTGGACGATTAACCCTAGAAAAAACAATCTTAAATAAAATAAAAACTACACAAAATCCAAGTGCAGTTTTTTAAAAAATAAGCAGTAAATAGTTTAAACTATTTACTCTTAAAAATTAATAATATACCTAAGTTATAATAATACTTTATTATAACTTGACTACTTTTTTTGTAATATATCCATATATATAAACACTAATATTAATATATATAAATAATATATAGTGTAATTATGGCAGTAAGAAAAAGCAACGTTAGTGCAAGAGTTGAAAGCACACTAAAAAGAATAGTAAACGAATCTGATTTTACGCACAAAGACGCATACGAAATTGGAGCTAAAATAATAGCTCGAGGTGATGCAGAAAAAACAATAACCGCAATGGAAACCGACTCCGAATTAGAACGGAAAATAAAACAAGCAGAATATCAGATTGTGCAGGAAAGAAAAACAGAACTAGAAAGAGAACTAAGATATTTATAGGAGGCCGCCTCCTATGGGCAGGAAAAATTCCGACATTATCTTTTTTCTCGAACAGCATGAACAAGAAATAATAAATTGCTGCAAAAAAGGAATGAGTAACAATGAAGTCAGGGAGTTATTAAAAAATAGATATGGTCGAGAAGTACCGGATAATACCTACAGAAAATTCAAAGCAAAACTAAAACTAACAAAAAGCGATTTCTTAGAAACATTACTGGATGAAATAATTACAATGAAAACATCTGGAGCAACAGATGAAAACATTAGAAGATGGCTAGCTGACGAACATGAAATAAAAGTTAGCAGAGCAACATTCTCAAGATTCAAAAAGAAATACAACCTACAAGATACAAGTAAAAATCCAAATAAAGAAGCGTTAACAAACCGAGCAATAAACCAAAAACAAATAACCGACAATAACATCCACAATGACAATATAGATATAGCTATTGATACAATTCTTCAACAACAGGTAACCGACATTAAAACAGGACTCGACAATTTAGATCGTATAACAAAAAATGCTGTAGGTATAGAAATTGATTTTGGAAAACTTGATCATGAAATAAGACATAATGCAAATGAAAAAAGTTTACCCAGATACTTACTTGATTTAGCAGAACTTAAAGTAAGATATTTAGAATTATCTGTTAAAGCATTTGAAGCTAAAAATAGATTATTCAAAGATGAAATGGATAGACTATTTAAGAATCGTGTTTTAGAACTTGAAGACAAAAAAATTGAAATCTCACAAAAAGACATTATGAATGAAATAGAAGTCCTTGCAAAACAAATAGATGATAATAATGTATGATGAAAACGGCAAATTCTATTTAGATGCAAGAGATAAAGCTATTCTTCAGAAATGTGTATATGAAAATCCATACATACCCTTCAGACCATTTGTCAAACAAGCTGAGATGATTTTGGCTTCAGAAAAAGAAGTTCTTATTGGAGGTGCTGCTGGAGGTAGTAAATCCACCAGCTTATTAATGAGGGCCTTATTCTACGTTCAGGATGATGTTAATGAATACCATGCACTTATTTTAAGAAGAACATTATCTGATTTGAAAAGAAAAGGCGCATTAATACATAAAGCTAGTCAATGGCTGAACAGGAAAGAGATTCAAAGAGACCCAGCTATTAGGCCAAAGTGGGATGGTACTGAACATTCCTGGACATTTCCAAACGGCAACTCATTAACATTTGGATATCTCAGGAACATTAACGACCTCGATACTTATCAAGGTTCTGAATATCAATTCATTGGCATTGATGAGTTAACGCAACTGGAGCGCTTTAAATATATCTATATGCGTTCACGTGTGCGGAAAACTAAAGACAATAAGCTTCCAACTCAACTGATGGCTTCAAGTAATCCTGGTAAGCGTGGGAATAAATGGGTGCGTGAAAGATTCATCGAAAAGATAGATGAGGACATCCAAGATAAAGAACAAATTCGTTTTATCAGCTCCAGTTATTTGGATAATATTTATTTAGACCGCAAGGACTATGAAGAATACCTTATGGGATTGGATAGGGTTACACGTGAGCAGTTAATGAACGGTAACTGGTATGCTTCAGTTAAAGGTGAGCTATTTGATGAATCAGATTTCCACTTGATCTCTCATGACGAATTTTTAAAAATTCCAATCATCCGCATCATCAGGTATTGGGATCTTGCTGCAACCGAAGTCCTGGACGACACCAATATGAAAAAATCCGATCCGGATTATACTGCAGGAGTATTGCTGGCTAAAGATTTAAACGGCAATATCTACATCCTAGATTCATATGAGTTTCAATTGGAATCTAGAAACTTAATTAATGAAATCATTAACACTGCAGCACGTGACAAGTCAGACGTGCAATATATAGAAATTGACGGAAGTACTGGGAAGAACTTCGGCCTGTTGGTTATTGATGAGTTAAACAGAAGAGGATTCACAACTGGAACTGGAAACTCACGTGAGAATAAAGTTGATAGGGCCAGAAGAGTATCGGCTGACATCCAGCTTAATGGAATTTTCCTGGTTGGAAAGGATAGAACAGGGTTTACTAAAAAATGGGCTATGGAATTTTTAGAGAAAATCACAGCATATCCTAATGAAGCTATTCATGATGACTGTGTTGTGGCCTTCACTGGTGCTTATGAAAAATTAGTTTCAGAAACTCAAACAAGAAGAGTTGATGTCGATAAATGGTATTCTACCTAAATAGCTATCGTTAATGTGAATATTAAACGTTAATGTTAATGTAGGGACTATATTATGGTCATGATGGATTATCAGATGGACATATTATGGACTGGTCTGTGGACTAACTATGGACTATATAAGGGACTTGATGGACTATACTATGGACTAACTATGGACTATGTAGTGGACTGTTTATGGACTTACTAATGGACAAAGTATGGACTACTTGATGGACTGTTTATGGACATAGTTGTGGATGGACTGGACTATGGACTGCAAATGGACTTATGGATGGATGTATGGACTGATGGACTATACCCAATCAAGGGTACCCCATGTGTGTTTGAAATCCAAGGCCAAATTGAGCTTCTTTTTTTAGGGTGTCCATAGTGATGGACTAATTATGGACTATACTATGGACTGTTTATGGACTGGATGATGGACTGCTTTTTCCAGAATTTTGAAAAAATAGCTGCCTGCGAACATAGTCCGGCGCATATAACATTGTTATCTTTCCAGAATCAGCGCAATTTTCAGGGGGTACACAATTTTTGAGGTAGTCCATATGGATGGATGTATGGACTACAGTCCATAAAATGGACTGCCGCGTGGACTGTTTCCTGTGCAACAATTCAACCAGACCTCAAAAAATTCATCCCGCGAAAAAATAGATATAATAATTTTCTTGCAATTTTACATTTGTAAAATTATAACAGCAATACAACTTATTATTATATTAACATAATAAAATAATATAATATAATACAGATAAAATAAAAAAATAAATTCATATTTTGCTATCATTTTATATAGTAGTAATTCTAAAAATTAATTTATATATTGGAGTGAGTGATAATCATGCCAAATACTAAGCAAAAATCATTTAGAATTTCGGAAGAGCTGGCAATTGAATTTGAAGTGCATGCCAGGAAAACTCAGACTAAAGAGGTCGATCTTATTACAAGATATATTACAGAGGGTTTAAAAAGAGACAGTAATCAAACAACATTAGATTAAAATTATTGAAAATGTGTAAAAAAATAGTACGAGAAAGTAATTATGAAATGACGGCAATCATTCCATAATCATAAGTTTAAACTTAATTATAATTTATTAATTTAGTTATATTTAAACTTTTATATAAATTAGTGTAATACACACAAATTATTTTTTTCGCATTTCCAATTTCGAGTTGAATTTAGGAAGTGTTTATGCATGAAAAGTATTAATGAAATATCTTCTAGCGGGATAATAGAAGATGATAAGGATAGGATACCCGTAGTTATTAATAGCTATGGTTTAAAAAGCTTTTTCTGGGAGATGGGATAATGAAGCCTAAAGTTGACTTTCACATTAAAGCTGATAAGGCAAAAGCAGACAGGGCTAAAGAATTATCTGGTCTAACCAACAGAGAACTTTATGAACTAGGTTGTCAAATTGCAATTGAGCAAAACAGGAACGTACTGGATACTGAAATTTTGGAATTGCATGAAGCAATGGATAAAGTTAATGATCTAACTAAATCAATCAGATTAAGATTGAAAGACAAAGAAGTTCCAACTAAACCTAGTGATGGTGCTGAAACTGATGATGATGAACTTAGAAGAAATCACTTGCCTTTAGATTTATTCCAGGAAATGGTTCTCTACTATATGGATGACTATGACATTACTGATCTTCAGGACCTCAGCAGCAAAAACAAAGAAATCTTCAGATTTGTTTTAATTAATTTGGCTTATCATGAAATGAATATAGAAGATGTAAATGCTTTATATAAAGAAATAAATTCTGAATAAGTTTTTATATCTTTATTACTTTTTTATTTTTATTTATTTTTAAATTGCAATTCTTATACTCTTTAGATATTAATTTTGTTAATGTTAATGTTAATCTTTTTTTGGAATTGCAATTATTGCAATATGAATTGCAATTTGTAATTTGGAGTTGCAATTGATTTTATCAGTTTACTTTATTTGCTTTAATTTATATAAAATATTATAAACACGTTTTATTATGGGGATGAAAACATGGAAAGCAAATTGATAGAAATAGCTAAATCACATTATGAAAACGATGATAATTATGTTCGTTTTGTAGATGATTATAAAGTAAATGATTTATTAAATAATTTTGATGAATACCCTCACGCATTTGTACTGGGATGTGTAATGGATAAACAAATTGCTGCTGAAAGAGCATGGTCAATACCTTATAAGATATATAAGGAATTAGGTAAATTTGATATTGATTTCCTTGCTGATGTTCCTGTTGATGAATATAAAAGGTTATTTAATGAGGGCAAATACCACCGATTCAATAATCAATGCGCTGAATTCTTTTATGAAGCTGTACATAAAATTAAAGATGATTATGATGGTGTTGCTACAAACATATGGTCTTATAATTTAACTAGTGAAGAGATTGTATCTAGATTTCTTGAGTTTAAGGGTGTTGGTCCTGGAATAGCAACTATGGCAGCCAATATACTTGCAAGAGATTTTAAAATTAAAATGAAAGATTATTCTGCAATAGATATTTCTACTGACAGACATATTGTTAGAGTAATGGGCAGATTGTATTTCAATGATGAGGATGTATCAGAAGAACATGTAATAAATAAAGCTAGAGAAATTAATCCTGAATTCCCAGGACTCATTGATTTAGCGTGCAGGTTTATTGGTAAAGATTACTGCCGTCCTACTGATCCTGAATGTTATAATTGCCCGTTAAATAAAGAATGTGAATATAATTTAAAATAAAGTTCATACACTTTTTGAACTTTATCTATTTCTATTTTTAAAAATCGAAGTCATCATTTGTTTGATCATTATTGTTAGAGTCATCACCATATAGATAATAAGGTTCTTCCTCTTCTTCATTATTAGTGTAATAATTTTTTTGTGGCCTAAATGATGATGGGGGTTCATTTGGAATTGCATAGGGATATTTTTCTTTATTTTTCTTTTTATTATTGAAAGAATAGTATAATGCTATTAGAATAATTAAAATAAATATGCTAATGATAAATAACATAGTTTACACCATGGTTAGTCATAAGGGTAATTTACTACTCCGCCACAATAAGGGCAGTTGGGTCTTTGACCATTGTAGGTATTTCCACAATAAGGACATGTGTAATTTTTCCAGGAATTGTTTAAAATTTCAGTAGAATAAAGTCTAATGGCATTATCTCGGTAGTGATTATTTAATATTTTTCTAGTGATTAAAACCAGGACAATTGAGATTACAATTCCTATTGGGAATAATCCTCCGGATATGACCAGTACAATCCATGCTTCTACAAAATAAACATTAGCTTTTTTATCTATAACGCCTTTTTCTCCACGATAACCTCCTTTTCTAAATCTCATTTGGCTTCCACAGACTGGGCATTGATATATAGCTAATTGTTCTTCTGTCATAAATCCACAGGTATCACAAATATAATTCCAATAAGTCATTTTTAATCATCAGTTCCTGTTATTCAATTTTATTATATCTTAATAACATCTTATAAATTTAATCTAGTGATACTTATTTTATATAAAAAATATAATATTTATTTATATAAAAAATATAATAAGGTAAATTTCAAGTGAAAAATATCCTTACTAGAAATAAATAAATTTCCTAGAATAAACTCTTTAGGTGATTGGTAATGTATGAAATGATTGGCATTCTTGTCGGATTGGTTTTAATCAATGCAATAGTTAGTTTATTGATAATTGACCTAGTGTACAGATGTTACTGTTTAATTAAAGAAGAGAACTATGACTTAAGAGAAGTGTTTGAGAGGTAATGTTAATGAGAAGAATTTTCATCGAAATGGATTATGAAGGACACGATACTAATTTAAGTGCCTGCCATGAACTGGAAAAGCTATTGGAATACACTGACTTTAAACTCAGAAGATTTAATATTGTTGACCATGATGATTTATTTAATGTAACTATTGGAAACGGATAATATGGGCGTTACTGATTTTATTAAAACCAGATTATTGAATAACCGTGTGGAGCAGTACAATACTAAGCGCAGCTATTGGGGTGAGGATGAAAGGCAGCCTAGAACTGACGGCATCAATACAGGCCTTGACCTTCAAGAAGCACTTCCTCCTGTAATCAATAAGACTATAGCTAATGCAAGGTATGCTGTTAAGCTTGACGGTTATACTTCAGGAATTTTGAAAAACAGAATTGATAAAGCTAATGTTAATATGGTTCTGGTTGATAAGGATGAAAAACTCGATGCTGAGGATAAATTAACTCTTATCCTTTGGGCCAGAAAAATAGACATCTCACAAGTTGCGAAAAATATTCTGCAAGCGGGAATGGTAGATGGTGAGGGTCTTATTAAACCTGTAGAGCGTTGGGATACTGATATTGGTAAATATGTTAAACCTATCTTTTTAGAAATCGGCGCACACGGTTACGGCCTTAAAAAAGAATTTAATGATGATAATGAGGTGCAGCTATATCTTCATGAAATGCCTAAGGATGTTGTTAACGGATCTCCTAAAGACTTTGCTAATTTTGTAAGTGTTGAAGAGGGAACATTAACGGTCAAGTATGAGCCGGAAGAGGTTATTAACTTCATGTATAATGAGATATACTCAGAAGCGCAAAGCATTATCCTCAACTGCCTTGATGATATCTTTCATAAATGTAACTTGGAGCGCAACCAGGTAGAGCGTATTAATAAGGATAATATTATTGAAGTTAAGCCTGCAATGGATGCAAACGGCCAGCCCTATATTACAGAGCTTTCAACAACCGCTAAAGAAAACTTATACTCAGACTATGGAACCACGGCCGGAAGTAATGTAGCTATTGTACCTCCAGGAATTGAATCTAAAATATTAGGTGGTAATAACTACCAGTCAGACTATACAAGGCAAACGGAAATCTTTAGAAATAATATTTTAAGGACTTTTGTAACTCCTCAGTCTCAGGCAGGTAATGAAAAATCTAACCAGAACGTGGCAGAGTACATTAACGATTCAGCTATTACCGGGTTTATTGTTAATGTAGCTAATGACCAGAAGTGGGTGTTAAAGCATTGTAATGAATTGTTAAAAAGGCAAATGGAATTAATGGGCATTAAAGAAAGTTATAATGTTTACTTCAGCTATTCCAGAGACGATGTTGTTAAATATGTAATGGAACTTTCAGCTGAAGGTGATGAAATCTATAAAAACTATTTAAGTAACTTTGAAGAGGAACAGCCTGTTGGAGAGAGGATTTTAAGTGAGAGTGGTGTTGAAGTATAATAAATATTTATATAAATAAAATAATAAAGTAAATAATAAATATTGTAATAATGTGTGATTAATTATGAGGCATGAACTTTTTGAAGTTGGATCATATGATTATTCTGACTTGGATGAACGGTTAACAAAACCTGTAGAATGGACTGAAGATGATCTAAAACTAATAGCTGAAAACTATCGTGGAGGAATTCCTTTAACCGCAGAACATGACAATATCTACGTAGGTATTGGAAATAATATTGAATATGAAGAGGGAAAGCTATTCCTTGAAATTCCGGATGAACTGGACATGGAAGGAAAAGGATTATCTCCTAAAGTTGATGTTTTACTGAAAGATAAAGGAGATTCATATGGAATTGATAAAATGAGCTTAATAGATGTTGGCGTTACAAAAAGCCCTAGAAAAATTACCCTGTTGAACTCAGATATAACTGGAGAAACCGGCGCAACTGGAGATGCTGGAAATCCGGCACCTGCTCCGCAGCCACAACCTCAACCACCTAGTAAAGATACTAATGTAGCAACTACTTTATTATTAGAAAAGCTGCAAGGCAAAGATGCGGAAATCGGAAAGCTTCAGGATGAAATTAATAATCTAAAAGAAGAATCTAAAAAATATGAAGAAATACAAAAAGATATTGAAGAGAATAAGGACTTCATTGATTCTAAAGATGATATATTAAAAGAATTATCTGAATTAAGAAAAGCGGAAAACGAAAGAAAAATAAAAGAGTACGAGGCTAAATATAACTTTAACTATAATGAAAATCAGCAAGATAAAGAAATAATTGATAAGCTATTATCCGGGGATGTAGATATGGAGCTAATGGAAAAGCTTGCTGAAAGAAGAATAAAAATCGAAGCTAGTAATGATGGTTCCACACCCGGAGGGAGGAATCCCGGAAACTCTGGAGATACAGGTGAGACTGGCTCAACTGGAAGTACTGGAGATGAGGATTCACCTTCTTTTACAACTCGTGAAGAATATAATAAAATTTTAAAGGACATGGGATTCAATAGAACTAGAATATAGCTATGATAGTGTTTTCTTACTTTTCCACTTGAGCTATAGATTTTCATTGAATCACTCTTTGATTTAGTTTAGTGGAGGAAGTGTTTTTTGATGTGTTTCACTTCCTCTATAATTTTTATATTTCATCATGTGGGGAGCAGCGTGCATTGAAACCCTTAATGCCTAATTAAGGGGGGACAAGCCCCCCTTTAATTACCCACGAATGCGCAATGCCCGACGAATTATGTTTCCAAGTTTCATAAACCTCGAACCGACCGCTAAAGGGTCGGTTCTTAAATCTGACAAACTAAAATACTTAAATCCATAAACTCGGAATAGGGGGCAAGCCCCTATTCCTCGACTCTGACAAAGCTATTATTGTTAGGCCTATAGTATTGCCTTTCGCTTACGCTCAAGGCGTCCAGTCCTCGCTTACGCTCGGACGGAACATAATGCTGATGCCTACCAAATAATATCATTCTTGTCCATGTTTTAATATACGGAACCGACCGCTGAAGGGTCGGTTCCTAAGTGTGACAAAGCAAACTATTCCAAATCCATAACCTCGGAACAGGGGACAAGCCCCTGTTCCTTAAATTTGACAATGCCATTATTGTTAGGTCTATAGTATTGCCTTTCGCTATCGCTCAAGGCGTCCAGTCCTCGCTTACGCTCGGACGGAACTTAATGATATGCTTATTAAAATATAATGTTTATTGGTGTCTTATCTTACGGAACCGACCGGCAAGGGTCGGTTCCTCCCTAATACTTATGCTCGCCAATTCTATTCACCAGGCCTCAACACACGCCTCGCTTACGCTCGGCGTGGTCTCGGCCTGGCGAATTGGCTCGCTTATAACATGGGTATGGCAAGGTGGATTGATCCCAACATTAACTATTTTTCCCAACTGATGCAACCTATCAAATAATTAATTCTGCAATGGATTAAATCAAAACAAATTACATTACATACAATATAATGATGTGTACATTACATTAACAACAACATTATCAATAATTAAAATACTTTTTAACATAAGATATACATTAACAGCATTTCAAAAGCAAGTTTCTATTAACAAATAGCAATCGTTAATGTTAATCTGGATTTGGCCATGGCTATTGTAATCGTTAATGTTAATGTCATTATAATCAATTGCTACTTTTTAATTTCAATATTCTGAAGTGTTTTTTACATTAACATCCGCCATTGTTAATGTTGATTAAATCTCAACCCTTGCATATATATCGCAGTGCAGGTGAAAACAACTTTTAAAATCGCAATCGTTAATGTTAATGTCAATTCTGGTTCTGGTTTTGCTATCGTTAACGTTAATGTTAATGTTATTATAATCAATAGCTACTTTTTAGTTTCAATATTCTGAAGTGTTTTTTACATTAACATCCGTCATTGTTAATGTTAGTTTTATTTCAACTCTTGCATATAT
>NZ_JAZKXX010000024.1:0-18237 GCF_045611865.1 Methanobrevibacter sp. | reverse complement strand
TTATCGGAATAACTATAGTTATAAAAATTACAAATAGTTCATTAATGTATAGGTAAATATGATATTAAAAATAAGAGTTTGGTGCGAAGAATTAATAATAGCAATAATTCTTTGTATAATAATTGAATATCCAACATTTATTATTAATATTGTAAATAATGCTGATAAAACACCAATAACAACAGCTAAAACCATTCCGTTATACATAAAAGTATAGTTTAAAACTAGAAATATTGAGAAAATACCCATGGCTATTATTGGAGTTGGATATATCGCACTTTCATCAAAAGAATACCTATATGGTTTGCTTGGAAGTAACGGTAGCTTTAAAACTAAGGCCAACACAATTGAGCAAATAATAGCCACAATATAAGCTAATAAGATATCGAATCCACCAATACTTATATTGGCAAGCCCATAATTACCATAAGAAGCAACTGATATGGTATTATACAACAAATCAAACATATTATTAGACTCCTCTTCAATAATAAATATACATATAAAAATATATAAATATTGTTACTTAAAAAATACATAATTGCTTAATTGTGACTTAAATTAATTATTGGTGGTTTAATTAAAAATAAATATATTTTTATACCAAATAGACTTTAATTAATTGATTTAAACATTATTAAAAAAGTAATAAACAATAATAAATTCGTTATTCTTTGAAAGATATTTATTGGAAACCTTGAAGATATAAAAACCACCAAGAATAATGATTCTAAAATCATCAAAAAAAGATTTTTGTAATACTGAAATAGATAATTTAACCACAATATGGACAATAAATAAAAAAAAAAATTACTTGATTTAAAACAAATCAATAGGCGTTAATATGGATCGTAGCGTAACTAATTTCAATACTCGTTTAAGAACTATTAGACTAAGAGATTTAACTGTTGGAATAATTATTTCAGGCATACTTTTAGGTATTTTAATGGCAATTTTTCCCATAATTGAAGAATCTGCAGATTTAAAATTCATTGTTTTTATAGTATTAATTTTATTATTCTTTGCATGGGCCCTAAAAGGAACAACAGGCTTAAATAATGATTTAGGAGAAGTCAGGGAAAAGGATAATTTTAGAGAAATTCTGTATGTCCTTGCAATAAACCTACTTTTTGCTTATCTATTTACATATTTAATTTCCCTTTTAGATATTCTACTTGGCCTTGGTGATCCAACATGGGTCTCTATGTGGGACATAGATAGTGTAACTATTGATTCAGCCACTTTAATACTTGATGCAATCACTGCAATAATATTTGCACCAGTCATAGAAGAATTGGTATTTAGAGGCGTTTTATTCAACAGATTAAAAATCAGAACTGGTATAATTCCCGCCATGCTCATTTCATCATTCATATTTGGAATTGGCCATGACTTCGGCGGAATGACAAGTGCATTTCTATTTGGAATTTGTATGTGTATTTTATACTTAAAAACGGACAATATTCTAGTTCCAATGACTGTTCATTTTATAAATAACGTTGTAGCCACTGTTTTAGAATTAACGCCATTTGATGCTGTTACTGCACAATTCCCGTTGATTTTTCCTGCATTGCTAATAACAATTATTGGAACATTTTACCTAATTAAATACATTATTAACGAAAGCAGCAAACTTAAGAATCAGTTTGGTTAAAAAAAAGTTAAAATTAGTGGAATCCGCATCCACTACAAGTTTCACATTTCTCTTCTTCAATTGGATCATATTGCTTATCCTCTTGAAGAGTCGCTGATATGAAATATTGGTCAAATTCATTTTTGTTTTTTAAGACTGGAGAAATACCCTTAAACTCACATCTAATATCTCCAGTTCCACCAATATCTACTAAAATTGGTTCACCTAATTTAAATCTTTTAAAATATGCTTCAATTTCATCTTTTAAAGAACCAGGAATTCTAAAATTAAAAGATAAGATATCATTCTCCTTCATTTTTAAGCCGACATATTTTTGATCGATTTCATAATTTAAACCTAATTGTTTTTTAAAAATTATGTTAGTGCCAATTTCATTAGATGCCATTTATAATCTCCTTATTTTTAACTAAATTAGAATTAATGTTTGAGATATATAAAACTTTCCAATATCATTCAACAAATTTGTACATTTAAAAAAATTTTGTTTAAAAAATTTATAACGAATTATCATGATTTTTAATAAGGTTTATATAATTATAAATTCAAAAATTAGATTATGTTATAATATTTAATTATAATATAGAAAATCAATGAGAAAAAATAGGTGTTTATTTATGAACGAATACAACAAAAATATTGGAAATAGAATTAGAGAATTGAGAGAACTTTCAGACATTACAATTAAAGAAATTGCTGAAAAATTAGATATTAGTGAAGAAATTTATATCCAATATGAAAATGCTGAAGTAGACATCCCTGCTAGTTTTTTATACGAACTTGCACATATTTTTAAAGTTGATTTAGGTTTATTATTAACTGGTGAAGAAAGTAGGATGAGCATCTTCGATGTTACTCGTGCAAATAAAGGAGTTTCTGTGGATAGGAGTAAGGAGTACACTCATGAAAACCTATGCTCCAATTTCATTCATAAACAAGCAGAAACATTCCTTGTTGTTGTGGACCCTGAGAAAAATCCTCAACCTTCACTAAATTCACACCCTGGCCAAGAATTTAACTATGTTCTTGAAGGGTCACTTAAAATTTACATACACAATAATGAAATCGTGTTAAATGAAGGGGATTGTATCTTCTTTGATTCAACACACAGACACGCAATGGTGGCGCTTAACGATAAACCTGCTAAATTTTTAGCAGTAATCATATAATACTTACAGGAGTTAATTAAATGACATCACTTATAGGAGATTTTGTTGAAAGAGTTGATTTTGACTCGTATGAAGACTTTTTTGAAAATTTTAAACTTAAATACAATGATGACTTTAATTTTGGATTTGATGTTGTAGACAAATATGCTGAAATTGATCCAGAGAAAATCGCATTAGTTTGGACTAATGACCGCGATGAACATCACACTTTCACTTTTAAAGACATGAAAGAATATTCCAACAGAACTGCAAATTTATTCAAACGTTTAGGAATTAAAAAAGGCGATTCTGTAATGTTAACCCTTAAAAACAGATACGAATGGTGGTTCTGTATGGTTGCATTACATAAAATCGGTGCAATAGCTATTCCCGGAACCCATATGTTAAAACTTCATGATATTGACTTTAGATTAAAACAAGCCGAAGTAAAACTTGTTGTATCCATTGAAGAAGATTCTTTACTCCCAGATTATGAAAAAGCACAAGAAGAATTAGGAACTGACTTGAAAAAATTAGTTATTGAAACTGAAAGAGACGGTTGGATTAATTTCAATGAAGCAATCGAAAAAGAAAGTCCCATATTTGAAAGGCCAACTGGTGAAGATAAAACCTATGCAGAGGAAGTATTTTTAATATATTTCACATCCGGAACTAGCGGTCTTCCAAAAATGGTTTCACACAAACATACTTATGCTTTAGGCCATATTCCAACTGCTAAATACTGGCATAATGTTGTAGAAGATGGAATCCACCACAGTTCAGCAGATACTGGATGGGGAAAAGCAGTATGGGGAAACATTTATGGTCAATGGATTAGTGGAACTGGAATATTTATTTACGACTACGACAGATTCAATGGAATCAAATTACTTGAAAAAGTAATTGAAAATAAGGTAAATACTTTCTGTGCTCCTCCAACTGTTTATAGGTTCTTGATTAAGGAAAATATCAAAGGTTATGACTTTTCAAATTTCAGTTATGTAACCACTGCAGGAGAGCCATTACCTCCAGAAGTATCCGATAGATTCTATGAAATTTCAGGTTTGAGAATTAAAGAAGGATTTGGTCAGACTGAAACTGTTTTATCAATTGGAACATATATTTGGTTAGATGCTAAAGTCGGTTCTATTGGTAAACCTTCTCCATTATTTGATTTAAGATTATTAGATGAAAATGATGAAAGAGTAGAAATTGGAGATGAAGGTGAACTCTGTTTTAAACTAGAAGATGGGCCAAACCCTGGATTATTCAAAGAATATTATAAAGACCCCGTAAAACAAGCACAACAAATACATGATGGATATTACCATTGTGGAGATACCGCTTGGGTTGATGAAGATGGATATGTTCACTTTGTTGGAAGAAACGATGACATAATTAAATCTTCAGGTTACCGTATTGGACCGTACGAAGTAGAAAGTGCAGTATTGTCTCACGAAGCAGTATCAAACTGTGCAATTACCGCTTATCCTGATGAAATAAGAGGTCAAATTGTAAAAGCAACAATCATTTTACAACCTGGCTTTGAACCATCAGAATCACTTACAAAAGACATTCAAAATCATGTTAAAAATGTAACTGCTCCTTATAAATACCCAAGAATGATTGAATATGTTGATGAGATTCCAGAAACAATCAGTGGTAAAACAAGGAGAGTTGAAATAAGAGAAAATGATCAAAAAAAAGTTAATTAGATGATAAAATGACAGAAGAAATATCTTATCCCGTTATCAATAAAGAAATTTGCAAAGGATGTCGAAGATGTATTGTAGGATGTCCTCAAAATGCAATTTTACTTAGTGATGAAATGAATAATGCTGGATACCAATTCGCTTATTATAGTGGAAACGGTTGTACTGGATGTAAAGACTGTTATTTTACATGCCCCGAACCATTAGCATTAGAAGTGCATCAAATTAAAAAAATTGTTAACGATCAAGTAGGAAAAATGATTAAAGCTAAAGTATCTAGTAAAGGGGGAGAATAAATGAGTAATCAAATGGTAAAAGGGAATACCGCAGTTGTCATTGGTGCAATGTATGCTGGCTGTGATTGTTTCTTTGGATACCCAATTACTCCAGCAAGTGAAATTTTACACGAAGCATCCAAATATTTCCCAATGGTTGGAAGAAACTTTGTTCAAGCTGAAAGTGAAGAAGCATCAATAAACATGGTTTATGGTGCATCAGGTACTGGTCACAGAGTAATGACTTCTTCATCAGGACCAGGTATTAGTTTAATGCAAGAAGGATTTACTTTTCTTGCAGGTGCTGAGTTACCTGCTGTCATTGTTGATATTATGAGAGCAGGACCTGGACTTGGAAATATTGGACCTGAACAAGGAGATTATAATCAAGTTGTTAAAGGAGGAGGTCACGGAAACTATAAAAACATAGTTTTAGCCCCTAATAGTGTTCAAGAGATGTGTGATTTAACCATGAAAGCATTTGAACTTGCAGACAAATGGAGAAATCCTGTTGTAGTTTTAGCTGACGGTACACTTGGACAAATGGCCGAACCATTAGTTTTCCCTGAAAAAGCAATTGAACCTAAAAATGATAAAGATTGGGCAGTGAAAGGAACAAAAGAAACTATGGACAATCTTATTACTTCAATTTTCAATGATTTCAATGACTTGGAAGATTTCAACTTTAAACTTCAAGAGAAATATGCAAAAATCGAAAAAGAAGAGGTTCTTTTTGAAGAATATCAAGTTGAAGATGCTGAAATTGTTTTAGTCTCATATGGTATCAGTTCAAGAATTGCAAGATCTGCCGTTGATAAAAGTCGTGAAAAAGGATTAAAAGTTGGACTTTTAAGACCTATTACATTATCACCTTTCCCAGTTGATAAAATAAAAGAACTAGCAGACAAAGGTGTTAGTTTTATTTCAGTTGAAATGAGTAACGGCCAACTATTAGCAGATGTGCAATTTGCAGCACTTAGAAAAGATGATACATACCTTGTTAATAGAATGGGTGGAAATTTAATTGAATTAAAACATATATTGGCAAAAATTTATGAAATAGCTGGTGTTGAAGGCGAAGAAATAGATACTTCAAAAAGAAGTGATGAAAAAGCTAGTCCAAATATTATTGATTAAGGATGTGGAAAAATGAGCGAAAAAGAATTTAATGATAAAGATTATGAATTACAAGTACGTAGAAATCCACAATCCCTTTTAGAAGAGTATCCTAGAAAAGGAACTAATATTCAATCAACACACTACTGTGCAGGTTGTGGACATGGAATTTTACATAAATTAATTGCAGAATGTATGGATGAACTTGGAATCCAAGAAAGATGCGTAATGATTTCCCCTGTCGGATGTTCAGTATATGCTTATTTCTATTTTAACTGCGGAAACTTCCAAACTGCACACGGAAGAGCACCTGCAGTAGCTACAGGTATTTCAAGGGCACAAGATAATGCTATTGTAATGAGTTATCAAGGAGATGGAGATTTAGCTTCAATTGGTTTAAATGAAACTTTACAGGCTGCAAACCGTGGAGAAAAAATTGCAGTATTTTTCGTAAACAACACCGTTTACGGAATGACTGGCGGACAAATGGCACCAACTACATTAATTGGTGAAAAAACAGTTACCTGTCAAACTGGAAGAGACCCTGATTATACAGGACACCCTACCCACATGTGTGAGTTAATTAACACTTTAAAAGCACCAGTATTCATTGAAAGAGTTTCTCTTGCAAATCCTTTAAAAATTAGACTTGCTAAATTTGCAATAAAACAAGCTCTAACCGTTCAAAAAGAAGGAAAAGGATATTCATTTGTTGAAGTATTATCACCTTGTCCAACTAACTTAAAACAGGATGTTGCAAGTGCACAGAAATTTATTGAAGAACAAATGGAAAAAGAGTTCCCTGTTAAAAACTTCAGAAACGATTTATATACCAAAGAACCTGTTCAAAGACCAGCCAGTGATTTTTCAACTGAATCATTAGATAAAATCTTTAATGTAAAAAGAAGTGATGATTCAGATTATGTTGATGATGACATCAAACCATTAAGCATTAAAGTTTCTGGATTTGGTGGTCAAGGAGTTTTAAGTGCTGGACTTACCATTGCTCAAGCTGCATGTGCTGAAGGAAAACATGTATCCTGGTATCCTAGTTACGGACCAGAACAAAGGGGTGGAAAATCTAATTGTTCTGTTGTAATTTCTAATGAAACAATAGGAACTCCAGTTGTTGATGATATTGACATTCTTATTGCTTTAAACAAACCATCTTTAGAACAATTTTCACAAGATGTTAAAGAAGGTGGAGTAATACTTTACGATGCAAAAATTGGTGAATTTGAAACTGATAGAAACATAAAAGTTATTGCTATGCCTTGTGTTGATATTGCAGAAGAGCATGGAAATGCTAGAACTGCAAATACTGCGCTTTTAGGAGCATTAACTGAATTAGGTGATGTTTTAAAACGTGAAAGTTACGAAAATGCTATTCGTGAAATGTTTGCATCTAAACCAAAAGTCATTGATGTGAACATTGAAGTTTTAAAAGCTGGAGCAGAATGGTTAAAAAACAATTCATAGTGTGATTTAATGACATATAAAGAAATTTCAAGAAGTTATTTAGAAAATTACGGTTTAGGTATAGGAGATACAATTAAAGTACATAAAGAAGACATTTCTTATACTGGTATTTTACTTGACCGTCCAGAAGATGCTGATGATGGATATATTGTTTTGAAATTATCCAGTGGTTATAACATCGGTGTAGCTATTGAAAGTACTACAGCTGAGTTATTGGAAAAAGGAGATAAGCCAAAAATTGGATATGATGAAACTGAAATTCCACATGATGAATCAAAACAGAATATTTCAATTGTATCTACTGGTGGTACAGTATCATCTGTTATTGATTATAGAACTGGAGCAGTGCATCCTAAATTTACTGCATCTGATTTAGTTAAAGCTAACCCAGAATTATTAGATTATGCAAATTACAATGTTAAAGCATTATATAACATTTTAAGTGAAAATATGAAACCTGAATACTGGGTTAAAGCAGCTGAAGAAATTGCAAATGATATCAGCAATGGATCAGACGGTGTTGTAATAGCTCATGGTACTGATACAATGCATTATACATCAGCAGCACTTAGTTTCATGTTGAAAACACCAGTCCCAATCATCATTACTGGTGCTCAAAGAAGTTCCGATAGACCTTCAAGTGATGCCAACATCAATTTAATTGATTCTGTAATTGCAGCAAAATCCGACATTGCAGAAGTGTGTGTCTGTATGCACGGAAGTTTAAATGACCAGTACACCTACTTACACAAAGGAACAAAAGTTAGAAAAATGCATACTTCAAGAAGAGACACATTCAGAAGTATTAATGCTCAACCAATAGCTAAAATTGAAAATAAGAAAGTAAACATTAATCCTGATTATGACTATGCAAAAAGAGGAACTAATGAACTTGAATTAAATACTGCTATTGAAGAAAAAGTCGGATTTATTAAGAGTTTTCCTGGAATTTCTGAAGAATATGTTGAATATCACATTGATAAAGGTTATAAAGGCCTCGTTATTGAAGGAACTGGTCTTGGACATGTTCCAAATAACTTAATTGACTCATTTAAAAGAGCGCAAAATGAAAATATTCCAGTCATTATGACCTCACAATGTCTTTATGGAAGAGTGAATATGAACGTTTACTCAACTGGTCGTGAAATTCTTGATGCCGGAGTAATTTCCGGGCTGGATATGACTCCAGAAACTACATATGTTAAATTATGCTGGGCATTAGGTCAAAGTGACGATTACAACGAAGTAAAAGAAATTATGCATAAAAATATTGCCGGTGAATTCGGTGAGAAATCATCAATTAAGGATTTCTTAAATTAAGGAGTTGTTAAGATGGATTATGAAAAATTAGGATTAAAAATGGGACTTGAAATTCACCAACAATTAAACAGTGAGCATAAATTATTCTGCCCATGTAAAACAGAACTTGTTGATGATGATTTTGATGAATTAATTCAAAGAAAATTAAGACCAACACAATCCGAGCTTGGAGAAATCGATAGAGCAGCTCTTCAAGAATCTTTAAGAGGCCTTAATTTCAAGTATGAAAACTTTGAAAAACATACTTGTCTTGTTGAAAACGATGATGAACCGCCACACAGCTTAAATGAAGAAGCTTTAGATATATGTATTACAATTGCCTGTTTGATGAATATGCATATTGTAGACGAATTCCATACAATGAGAAAACAGGTTATTGATGGAAGTAACACTGGTGGATTCCAACGTACAGGTATGGTTGCAACTGACGGATACTTAGATACTCCCTATGGAAAAGTAATTATTGAAAGTCTTGGCCTTGAAGAGGATGCTGCAAGAAGAGTGGAAACCAAAGATGGATTTACCGAATTTAGATTAGACAGATTAGGTATTCCTCTTGCAGAAATTACAACAGACCCTTCAATGCATCATCCAGATCAAGTAAGAGAAGTAGCATATATGCTTGGTCAAATATTAAGAAGTACCAATGTTAAAAGAGGTCTTGGAACAATCAGACAAGATTTGAACATTTCCATTGCTGAAGGTGCCCGTGTAGAAATCAAAGGTGTGCAAGACTTGGATTTGATGGCTGAAATTGTAAATCGTGAAGTAACAAGACAATTGGAATTAATAGATATTAAAAAAGAACTTACTGCAAGAAATGCTGAAGTTCTAGAAGAAATTCACACTTTAGATGACTTATTTGAAAATACTGAATCCAAAATTTTAAAATCTGCCAAAACAATAAAAGCAGTTGTCTTAAAAGGATTTGATAGTTTGATTGGTCGTGAAGTACAACCGGGCAGAAGATTTGGAACTGAAATTGCAAGCTATGCTAAAAAACGTGGTGTTTCAGGAATTTTCCACACCGATGAATTGCCTGCTTATGGAATTACTGCCGAAGAAGTTGATAAAGTAAACGATTTCCTAAACATTGGCGAAGATGATGCATTTATTATTGTAGCCCACGATGAAGATATTGCTATTTCTGCACTAGAAGAAGTTAAAAGAAGAGCCAATTTAGGTCTTGAGGGTGTTGTAGAAGAAACAAGAAAAGCACTTGACGATGGAAACACAGAATACATGAGACCACTTCCAACTGCTAACAGAATGTATCTTGAAACCGATATTCCATTATTCAAAATTACATCTGAAAGAATTGAACCAATAGCAAATAACTTACCAGAATTACCGGATGTTAAACAAGCCAGAATTATTGAAGAATACAAATTGAGTGAAGATTTGGCAACACAACTTGTTAAAAGACAAGAAGCTGACATGTTTGAAGCTATTTTAACAGACGTTGATGTGGATGCAACTCCTGTAGCATCTCTACTTGCATATGATTTAAGAGAAATCAAAAGAGAAGGTCATGACATTAATGTGTTAACCTTAGACCACTTTAAAGGTATTTTCACTCTCCTATCAGACGGTAAAATCGCAAAAGATAGCGTTCGTAAACTTGCAGTTGAAACAATTAAAACTCCTGATGTGGAGATTGCTGAAATTGCAGAGAAAAACAATTTAACAATGCTAAGCGATGATGACGTAAGTAAAATCATTTCTGAAATTGTTGCTCAAAATGAAGGAATGGTAAAAGAACGTCAAATGGGTGCAATGGGTCCTTTAATGGGGATGTGCATGAAACAACTTAAAGGAAAAGCAGATGGTGGCCTAGTAAATAAAATTGTACGTGAAGAAATTCAAAAATTAATTTAAGGAAAATCTCATTTGAGATTTCCTAAACTCTCTTTTTAAAGATTTTTTCTCAGAAAAATTGAAAATATATAATACTCCTTTTCACAATAAATATAATCAACTTAATAATTTTTGGGGACATAACATGGAAAAATTTGACATTATTATCATAGGTGCTGGACCGGGAGGCCTAACAGCAGGGATTTATGCAGGCCGCCAAGGAACTAAGAATTTAATCATAGATAAAAATTTAGCAGGAGGATTAGGTCGTGAAGTTCCTGAAATGGAAAATTATCCTGGTTTTGACAATATTTCAGGTTTAGAATTAATAGAAAAAATGAAAGCACAATCCGTTAAAAACTGCCAGTTAAACGAAATGGAAGAAGTTCAAGAAATCATCAAAACAGATAATGAATACCGTTTCACAGTTAAGACAAATAAAGATTCTTATCAATCAAAAACAATCATTTTGGCAACAGGCAGTTCCCACAGACATTTAAATACCATAGGCGAAGAAGAATTTAAAGGAAAAGGAGTGAGTTATTGCGCTACATGTGATGGATTCTTCTTTGCAGGACGAGACATCATCATGGTTGGTGGAGGAAACAGTGCCCTTCAAGAAGCATTATACCTTAAAAACTTAGGTGCAAATGTTACAATTGTTCACAGAAGAGATGAATTTAGAGCTCAAAAACACCTGCAAAACTTAATAAGAGAAGCTGGAATTAATGTTATCTTAAATGCTACCGTTGAAGAGATAAAAGGTGAAATGCTTGTTGAATCCGTTATTCTTAAAGATACAGTAACAAACGAGTTAAGTGAACATCCCACCAATGGTGTTTTCATAAGTGTCGGCTATGTCCCGCACACAGAACTTGCCAAACAGTTAGGAGTCAGCCTGGATGAAACCGGACATATTTTAACTGATAAGAATCAAAAAACTAATGTTGATTACGTATATGCAATTGGTGACGTTTGTGTTGGTCTAAAACAGTGGGTTGTTGCATGCGGTGAAGGTGCAGTTGCTGCAACTTCCGCATTTCAAGACATCCAATAAGTTAATAACGTTCTTGTAAGTACATATAGATAAAGAATGCAATAAGAAGCACTACAATTACTGGTAACAACCACATAAATATTTTAAGTAATATGACTGCTATAAAAATAGCGGCAATAATAAATATTAAATCTCTAAATTCCATGTAACATTGATTTATTTAATGTACTATATAAACTTTAATAGATTTTTACTTTTTTCATAGACTCATTCATAATAACATATAATAATTATAAAAATCAAAAATAATATCATTATATTTTCATGGAGTATAAAATGACAATATTAGTTATTAATAATAAAGGACAGTATAATCACAGAATTCAGAGATCATTACAATATCTCCAAATTCCATCAGAACTTGTTTCAAATACATTAACAATTGATGAGATTGAAGCTAAAAATCCAATTGGATTAATTTTAGGTGGAGGACCATCCCTTGAAGGTGCAGGAAACAGTGAAGAATATATCAAGCACTTTGATATTCCAATTTTAGGAATATGTCTTGGACACCAATTAATTGCAAAGGCATATGGTGGAGAAGTTGAGACCTCTGATACTGAAAGTTATGCACAAGTTAAAATTAACATTAATAATGATAAAACTTTATTTGAAGGTTTAGCTCCTGAAATGGATGTTTGGTCTTCACATAAAGACGAAGTGAAAAGTATTCCTGAAGATTTTGAAATATTAGCAAGTTCAAACTTATGTGATGTTGAATCCTTTAAACATAAAGATAAAGATGTATACGGAATTCAATTCCACCCAGAAGTACATCACACTCCTAAAGGATCAATAATCTTTGAAAACTTCTATAAAATCTGTCAAAAGGTGTAATGATGATTGATAATGCAGATGATTTAAGAGACAAAGCAAATGAATTTAAACCAGGTTTAAAAAAGAAATACGTCAACATACCAATCGGTGATGAAGAATATGGATTTAGAATTTCTGGAATCGGAGCTAAATCTGTAAAAATAGAAAAATACATTAAATATGATGATATTTTTGAAGCTATTGAATCTGGTAATGATAACGGCCTTGAAGCTATGATTAAACAAATCATTGAAGATTACGAAGAAGACGACGATGAGGAATAAAATGTTAAGTCCTAAAGAATTTATTGAAGATGCAATTCAAAAAATCAAAGACCAAATTGGAGATGAAAAAGCAATTATTGCACTTTCAGGAGGAGTTGACAGTTCAGTATGTTCCGTGCTAGTTCAAGAAGCTATCGGAGATAATTTAACTGCAGTTTTTGTTGATCATGGTCTTTTAAGAGAAGGTGAAGTTGAACAAGTAACCAATACCTTTAAAGACAGATTAAACTTCAAATTTGTAGATGCTTCTGATGAATTTATGGATGCTCTTGCAGGTCATGACGACCCTGAAGATAAAAGAAAAATCATCGGAAAAGTGTTCATCGACGTGTTTGAAAGAGAAGCTATTAAATCTGGAGCTAAATTCTTAGTTCAAGGAACTATTGCACCGGATTGGATTGAAACCAAAGGTGAAATCAAATCCCATCATAACTTAGCTCTTCCAAGCGGAATGGAATTAGAACTTTGTGAACCAATCCGTGACTTATACAAAGATGAAGTAAGAGAAATCGGTGATGAATTAGGCCTTCCTGCAACAACTGTATACAGACAACCTTTCCCAGGCCCTGGTCTTGGAGTACGTGTTGTTGGAGCACTTACAAGAGAGAATGTCGAAATTTGTAGAAAAGCAAACAAAATCGTTTGTGATGAAGTTGAAAAAGCAGGCATTGATAAAGAAGTATGGCAATACTTTGCAGTTTTAACTGACACTAAAGTTACAGGTGTTAAAGGAGACCAAAGAGACTTTGGATATCTTGTAGTTGTTAGAATTGTTAATTCAATTGATGCAATGACCGCATCAGTTGCTGAACTTCCTTGGGAAGTCGTTCAAACAATTTCTAAAAGAATTACTTCAGAAATTTCTGAAGTCACCCATGTTGCTTTATCCATTAGTGATAAACCACCTGCAACCATCGAATTCTGTTAAATACTATTCTAATCAATAGTATTTTTCTTTTTACTTTTTTTAAAACTATGAAAACCACAAAAAATGCATATCTGGCCAAATTAACAGAACAAATCCAAATGAAATCTGTTAAAGTTGGAAAAAATCTTGAAGGAACAACCCCACCATCAGTTTTTATTGGCAGATGGTCCTATCCTAAAGTTTATGCTGGACCAATGATGAGTTCCCAAATGGGAGATACATCAATCATGGACTCTCCTGAAGATTGGATTGGTCAAAACAAAACCCAAGATGAACTCATCAATTATAGAATGAATCTTGTTCGTGGAAAACAATTAATCAAAATCGATGATTTGGAAAATCCTTTTGTCGAAAAACTTCAGGACATATCTCTTGCATCAAAATCAATTGACAGTGAAGCCACTTTTGGAAGACGTCCAACCGGATCTATGCTTACAGAAGACAGCATGCCCCATGGCCCAAGTGCTGTAATTGAAAAGTTTGACATTGATGCTGTTAAATGGGACAAACAACTTGAAAAAACGTTTTACGACACTGACCTGAAAGCAACAGAAGCGGTTGTTAATCTTCACAATAAAGATGTTCCATTTACTGCAATGCAAAAAGCATTTTCTGTTGGTGCAATTGGAACAAAAAAGAGAAGACGCCTAGTTCCAACACGTTGGTCAATCACCGCCTGTGATTCAACACTGGCCGATGAGTTTTTAAAAGAAGTGAGGAAATTTGACATACTTGACACTTATAGAGTATTTGAATTTGGAGCTTTGAACAATTATTATATTATTATTTTAACACCAACTGAATGGCAATACGAATGGTATGAAGCATTTATTAAGTTAATGCGCAATGAAGAGTTGATATTTTCAGACTATGAAACAAATGGAGGTAAAAAAGAATACTCCATAGTTGGTGGCTGTTATTATACTGCAAAAATGGCAGTTCTTGATTATTTGCAAAAAATTAAAAAACAATCCGGATTAATTATTTTAAGGGAAGCTTATGAGGGATATGTTCCATTAGGTGTTTTTAATGTAAGAGAAAACATAAAAGAAGCTATGATGCTTCCTTACCTTGAGTTCGAAACATTGGAAAATTGCCTTGAATATGCTGGCGAAAGATTAAGAATACCTATAAACAGATATGTAAAACAAGGAACACTTCTAAATGAAATGCTTCACACTAAACAAACTACACTTGATATGTACTTTAAAACTGGTTAATATGTTTAAATTTAAAACTCCTGCCAATGAAACTAAAAAAATAATGTCTGATGTTGCATCAGGTAAATTAAGTAATACAAACTTTGAAGAGAAGTGTATTGATAAGATTAAAGATTTGACAAACCACGAAGAAGTTAAAATTACTTCAAGTGGGAACAACAGCATTTTTATCGCACTTTCAGCTATCGAAGGAGATATTATTGTTCCAGATCAAGGTGGATGGCATGGTTTTAAACAAATTGCCAAATTTTTAGGAAAAAACATAATAACACTAAAAACAGATTTGGGTCTTATCAATCCTGAAAATATTGATGATTTGGAACTAAATGAAAATTCAGCACTGATTTTTACAAGTTTTGCAGGATACACTGCTGAACAAGACATTAAAAGTATTTCAAAGTATTGTAGAAACAATAATATAACAACAATTGAAGATGCATCTGCCGGAATTGGTGATAAAGAAAATGTTTTAGGAAATGGCAAATATTGCGATATCATAATTGCATCAACTGGTTCACCTAAAATTATCAATGTTGGAAATGGTGGATTTATCACAACAAGCAATCCCGAAATTTTTACAAAAACTACACTTCCTCAAAAATTAAGTAAAACTACTGAAATTATATGTAGTGGTATAGATAGTGAGCTTGATAATGTTAGTGAAAAACTAGAACTTACATTAAATGCAACATCCTATTTAAAAAAACATGTACCTCATGTAATCCATGCAAATAAAAGAGGTGTTAATGTAATTATATCTACTGATGATGCAAAGTCAATTAGTTGGGATTTGAAAAAAAGATTAACCACAGATAAAAGTGGATTCATAACCACATGTCCAAATTATAATCGCATAAAACAAAAAGCAATTGCAGTTGAAATTAAAAACCTGGATTACAATTGTCTTAAAAAAGAATACTTAGATAAAATATTAAATGAAATTAATAATCTACTGTAAGTTTTGTGATTCGGTCAATAATAATTTCCTCAATTGACAGATTTTGAACTTCAGCATCACTTATTTTATAGATTTCCATTAAATGTTTCTCATTAGGAACAAAAACACCATCATCTAATGGGAATATAGAAGATAACTCAGACATATAATCTTTGCAATTAATTAAAACAGCACAAATATCGATAGGCCCTTCTTTAAGACCTAAAATTTTAAAGGCTTTTGAAATTTGTCTTTGTGCAGAACATCTAAGAGCAATTTCAACACTTAAATCCTTTGCTAAGTTTTCACCACGCTCAAAAGCAAGGACTGCCTGATTGATACCATGAATAACATGATTTTTAGAGGCAATGGAATCTGCATTTAGAAGTTGGATTATTTCATCGTCTTTTTTAATTGAATCTATTAAATCAAGAGTTTTACCAACAGATTCAATGTCGGCTTTAAAACCTAAAATTAAAACATTATCCATATGCATAAAACCTTACGCTCCCAATAATCTATTCACACCGGCAATATATGCTTTTACACTAGCATTAATAATATCTGGTTCAGTACCGCGAGCAGAAACAACTTTATCTCCTTTTTGTAATTTAATAATTACATCAATAAAAGCATCAGTACCACCAGTAATTGCATCTACGTGATATTCTATTAAATCAACATCTTTGAAAATATCTAAAGATTTAATAGCATTAATTGCGGCATCAACAGGACCTAAACCTACTCCCGCATTTAATATTTCTTCGCCATCAATTGTGATTTTAACAGAAGCAGTAGGCATGACCTTATTTCCTGATACAATAGTTACCTCATCAAGTTTTATTCTATCTTCATGATTTATTTCTAAAACATTATCAGCAATTACTTGTAAATCAACATCAGTGACAGTTTTACCTTTATCTGCTAGCTCTTTAATATCATCACATATTTGTTTAAGTTGATTTTGATTAACATTTAATCCCAATTCTTTTAATCTGTTATCCAGACCATGAGTTCCCATATGTTTTCCAATGATAAACTTACGTTTTCTCCCAACAAGTTCGGGAGTCATTGGTTCATATGTTGCAGAATTTTTAATAATTCCATCTGAATGGATTCCAGATTCATGAGCAAAAGCATTTTCACCAACAATCGCTTTATTAGGTTGGATATATACTCCTGTTAATCTTGCAACCAATTTTGAAATATCATAAATTTCATTTATTTTAATATTTGTTGAAAATTGAGGCAATAACCTGTCAATACTTACAACACATTCTTCAAAAGAAGTATTGCCTGCTCTTTCACCAATACCATTTATAGTAGTGTGAATTTCAGATGCTCCACCTTTTAAGGCAGATAAAGTATTAGCAACCGCAAGACCAAAATCATTGTGACAGTGAACAGCAATTGGAACGTTAAAATCTTTAAAATTACTTAACAATTCAAAAGAAGTATCTGGAGTTAAAATACCAACAGTATCACATACACATAATCTATCTGCATTATGGTCTACTGCATTAATATAGACAGATTTTAGAAAATCAACATCACTTCTAGATGCATCTTCAGCGGACAATTCAACAATTAATCCATGATCTTTACAGTAATCAACAGCATTATTAGATAAATCAATTAATTCATCACGTGTAGTTTTAAGTTTATCTGAAATATGTAAATCTGATGTTGGGACAACAAGATTAACTCCATCAACATCACAATCAAGACAATAATCAATATCACCAATTAAAGGTCTTGAAAAACTTAAAATTTCAGCTTCAAATCCTTGTTTTGTAATTTCTTTAATAGATTCTCTTTCACCTTCAGAGGTAATTGCAGAACCTGCTTCAATATAGTCAATGCCAATTTCATCTAACTTAGTGGCAATTCTTAATTTCTCTAAAGGTGTCAATGAAACACCTGGAGTTTGTTCTCCATCACGTAATGTTGTATCTAATACTTTAATGTTCATAAAATCACCGGAAATAATGCAATAGCGGTATTAAGTAATAAAAAGTATCTAAAAAAACAGTTAAAATAAAGTAATAATTGTAATAGAGAAAGCTTGCAGCGAAATGAAATTCCCATAGAAAACCATAGTACACAAACAAAACACAAAAGGACTTCACTACTGGGATCGAAACGAGACCAGGTATAACCCCCATGCTATGACCGCAATACTTACCTATTACATATGAGTATGAAAAATAAATTATAATACTGTGCAACTTTCACCCTTACTGTTAACACCTAACCAAATTATTACTAGACCATACATCACTTGAAATAAGCTCAATATTAGTCTACTAACAATTAAAATAATGCAAGCGAACAATTGGAAGCAGCGGACTCAACAACTCGGAAAAAAAACCTCGAAGCTTACATCCCTACCCCATCAAACAAGTCTTCTACTCGCGTCCTAAGCAATCTATTTTCA
>NZ_JAZKXX010000023.1:0-14746 GCF_045611865.1 Methanobrevibacter sp. | reverse complement strand
ACCCTGATTTGCATAGTTAGCTGTGAAAATACCTTCAAATTGATTGTTTTCAGCAAGATTGCGGAAAAATATGGCTCCGCCACTGGCATTGTTTGCCTTATTATTATTAAATTCGGCAGAAATTATATTGTTGGATGCTTTAGCTTGGAAAACTATTGCTCCACCAATTCTTTCAGCTTCATTACCTTCAAAATAACCATCAATTATAACATTATCAGTTTCATTGTTAAAGAATATTGCTCCGCCTCGATATGCATTATTATTGATGAATGTGGAATTGATTTTACAATTAGAAACGGAAGCATTAATATAAATCGCACCACCATTTACAGTTGCAATATTCCTTATAAATTTACAGTTGTCAATGACTATATTTGAAATGTCATTATTGAATATGATGGTTCCACCCAAATCAGATTTCCCGTTTACAAATGTGATATTGTTTAGAAAAATATTGCTGGAAGCCTTTATATTGAATATTCTGGAGTTTCCCAGACTGTTAATTGTAAAACCATTACCATTGATAGTAATGGATTTATTTATGTTTATTTCCTCATCTGTTCCATTATACGTATAATCATTTGTTAAATTAATCGTACCTCCTTCTCCAGTAGCATCGATTTTAATCTGCAAATCCTTGAAAGTCCCGTTATCTTTCGCATTTAAAATTTCCACGTTTGAAGAGGAAATTACATCATTTTCTCCATTTGTTAAAATCTCTTCGGTGTTTATATCTTTGTCTTGTACTACTGTTTCATCAGCATTTATGTCAGTATCTTGTGCTATTATTTCGGCAGTTGCATTGTTGTCTGCCGCAGTTATACAGGATAAACTGATTAAAGCAAATAAAATTATCGTAGCTATTATAATTTTATGCTTAATAAAAATCTCCTCCTATATGTATAAAATGTATGTGTATGATTATATATTCTAAATATTATATAATAATTTATAAAATTATTTTTAACATTACTATAATTGTATGTGATTGTGGAGTAGATTGCAAAAGCTTGATATATATTGATACATATCTAAGTAATACTTTTCAATGAATTTTGTAGTATTTTTTTAATTTTCTTAGAATTATTTTTTTAGGCATTTGCTAGTGAAGGTTTGTTATTTTTTTTTAAAAATTTTTTTCTACTAACAATGCAATATGGTCTTTCTCGTAAGGTTCCAGTTTCACTTTTTCAATAATCTTAAAACCTTTTTCTTTCAATTTCTTCTCTTGTTCTTTGAAAATCTTTTTAGGCTTTTGTACAACATCAATACTTCTAGCTTTAATTGTTATAATTCCCATTGCATTATCATTTGCAAATAGATTCATATTTTTAATAAATAATTCTGTTTGTGTTGGTTGGGCAACATCGCAGTATACTAAATCCACTTTTTCAACAATGTTTAGATATTCTTTAGGTTTTGTTGCATCACCTAAAATCGGAGCAATATTAAGTCTTTGACGGGAAAGTTGAACTAATTTTTTTGCTGTAGTTGGTGAAAATTCAACGGCATATATTTTTCCATCAATTAGAATATCTGAAATGTGTGAAACAGTTGTTCCAGTTGATGCACCCAGGTAAAGTACTTTTGAAGACTCTTCAAGGTTTAAATTTTCCAATCCATTTAAAAGAGCAGCTGCTAATTTAGAGCGTCTTGGGTTCCAAATTCTATATTCTTCATCTTCTTGAATTAACTCTTCGCCATATACCGAAATTCCAGGATTTAAATTTTTAGTAGCAACATTTCCATCTTTAAAATAAACATTCATGCTCTATCTCCTTTTTTTATTTTTTCTTCCTTTTTTCTTGCCCTTTCTGGATTTTTTCTTTTCTTCTTTTCTTTTTTTAGATGTCTTTGTTGGAAATGGATTATTTTTTTCAATTTCCTCTACTTTCAATTTAAATTCTTCTGCAACATTCTCATCAAATGTTTTGGTAAAAACATCTCTTCTGGATGCATGGGATATCATTCCAGCAAGCATTCTGGCAACTTTTCCACGATTCCACCATTTTGCGCCTCTGACTTGAGGGTGTTGATAAATCAATCCATATTTAGGTGGTCGGTCTCCACTTTTTAAATGCCGGAATAATGCCTTTTCAGCACCCATGATTTGAACTGTACTTGAAGGATACATTGCAAGTCTTTTAAGTCCTCCAGAATGTGAAATCAACTTGGCACCAAGTGATGGACCTACAAGAAGCCTTAAATTTGGAGCAATTACTTCCATTTTTTTATCAATGTAGTCTTCAATGTTTTTTCTTGATTTTTGAAGTTCATAAATTGAATTTGCGTAATTGTTCATTATCTCCAAATCCCTTGGATCAATATCGTCATCAATATCAATGATTTCATCTGGAAATGCCTCTGGTTTTGCTTCAACAATTGCTTCTTTTGTTTTGTTTTGAGAAATTAACTTTATATAAGTTTCATTATTCTTAATTATGTCCATTTCTGGGAAGTATAGTGCATACCATTCCCTAATTCTTTCAATTAATTTGGAAATACTTTCATCAATTTCATCGATGGAATTAATGGCTTGAATTAGGTGCTTGTCTTCGGAAGCAGAATCCTTTTTTATCCTGTAAATTGCTAAATTTCTGTAAACTTCAGTAATTTCCTTAAAATCAATGTCAAATTCATCATAGTTTGACCTTAGGTATTCTCCACCTTGATTTGGTTTTTTCACATGGACTTTCTCATTATTGTAATCGGAGGATCTCTTATTTGACTCGATAATTATTTCATCATAATCAGTCGAAAGTTCTTCAATTATTTCAGATTCTTCGCCAACAATTTCCTTTTCATCAATTTGAGCTAATCTATTTACAATTTCATCTTCTGGGAATAATTTTTTTATAATTAGCTCATTTTGTGAATTGAAAGCAAAAAATCCTTTAACACAGTAAGTTATATAGCATTCCATGAGTTAAAATATTTTTTTCATTTATAATAAGCATTTTCATGAAAAAATTTAATTTGATTAAAAAGTAATAGAATATTAATTACTATTTTGGTTTTGTAGTCATGTCAAAAGAAAGTTTAAATGATTTGAAATATGAGCTGGAACTTAAGAATGCTGAAATCGATGAGCTTACGATGGAACTTCAGGAACGACAAGAGGAAATCAATAAACTGAAGTTATATTCCACTAAGTTGAAATATCAAAACAAAAATCTAGAAGATAAGCTGGATACAAAAATAGACTATGATAAGGCAAGAATTAATGAATTGGATGATTTATCTAAAAAAATAAAAGAAAGGGATGCAATAATTGAGGATAAACAGGACCAAGTTAAATATTTGAGATTATTAATTGATGATTATAAACAACAGTTAAATTCAAACACAGAAAACTTGGAAGTTCAGATGAGAAAAATATCTAAAACCTATGAAGATTTACTCAAACAAAAAGATGCAATTATTCAAAAACAAGATGAACAAATTGATAATCTAATTAAATCCAAAGAAGAAATAATAAAATCTAATAAAACCAATATCATAAGTTTAAAATTACAAAATGAAAAATATCAGGAGATTATTGATAAATTTACAAAAACTAATTAAATAATTAATTACAAAGATGATATTATGTTAAAGACAAATGTTTGTGGGGTTGAGTTTAGAAATCCTTTAATGCTTGCTGCAGGTATTATGGGAAGTAATGCTTCATCAATGAATTGGATTTTAAAATCCGGTGCTGGTGGAGTCGTTTCAAAATCATTTTCTTTAAATCCTCATCCGGGATATGTTAATCCGACAACGGTTGCAGTTGAAGGAGGAATTATAAATGCTATTGGGCTTTCAAATCCGGGTGTTGAGAACTTTAAAGAGGAATTAAAAAAGATAGAAAGAGAAAACAATGTTGTAATAGCATCTATTTATGGTGCAACACCTGACGAATTTTCTAGATTGGTTCAAGACGTTCAGGAATTCGTTGACATGATTGAATTGAATATTTCATGTCCTCATGCTATGGACGGCTATGGTGCTTCAATAGGTCAAAGCTGTGATTTAAGCCATACTATCGTTTCTGCATCCTGTGATGTTGCAGATATTCCAATCATTGCTAAATTGACTCCTAATGTCACTGACATTACTGAAATTGCAAAAACCTGTGAAGATGCAGGAGCTGATGCATTATCTTTAATCAACACATTGGGTCCGGGTATGAAAATCAACATTGATGTTGCCCGTCCGGTTTTATCAAATAAATTTGGTGGTATGAGCGGTCGTGCAATCAAACCGATTGCAATTAGTAATGTTTATTCTGTTTATGAAGCAGTCGACATTCCATTGATTGGTGTCGGCGGTGTCTATACTTATGAAGACGTTGTTGAATTTATTTATGCTGGTGCAAGAGCAGTACAAATCGGAACAGCCATCATGGATGAAGGAGTTAATGTATTTGATGACATCAACAAAGGACTGGTACAGTTCATGAAAGAAAAAGGATTTTCATCCATTGATGAGATGGTTGGACTTGCACATAGGGAGTTGTAAAAATGATTAATGAACCAAAAATCGTAGAAATTAAAGAGATTATTGATGAAACTCCTACAATTAAAACATTTAAATTTGATTGGGATATGGATAAGTTGGGAACTCCAAATCCTGGTGAATTCATAATGGTTTGGAATTTCAAAAATGAAAAACCGATGTCAATTGCCCAAATCAACGACAATGAATTGGCAATTACCGTAAAAAATATTGGTGAATTCACTTCACAGATTCATGATTTGGCCGTTGGCGACCAGATAGGAATTAGGGGAAGCTATGGTAACGGATTTAACAATTCCTTTGAAGGCAAGAATATAGTGGCCATTGGTGGAGGCGTTGGTATGGCTCCTATTAATGCAATTGCCAGTGATTTGGTTAAAAAAGGCAACAATGTGGATGTTGTTGCAGCGGCAGTTACAAAAGATGAGTTGTTATATTGTGATGGTTTGGAAAAGTTAGGTGCAAATGTTCATCCTTGCACTGATGATGGAAGTTATGGATTTGAAGGATTTGCAACTGATTGTCTCGTTGATTTACTTAAAAGTTCGACTTATGATTATGCATTTGTTTGCGGACCTGAGATAATGATGAAGGGTATCTTCGATATTCTTGAAGGTGCTGAAATACCTGCGCAATATTCTCTTGAAAGATATATGAAATGTGCTCTAGGCGTATGTGGACAATGTTGTGTTGATAGTGAAGGTTGGAGAATCTGTGTAGAGGGTCCAGTTTTCGGAAATGATAAGATTAATCAGATTACAGAGTTTGGAAAATACAGAAGGGATGCTTCTGGCGTAAAATACTAGAGTTAGGGTGATAAAATGAGTTTTGACATTAAAAATTATTTAACTCCACCTGTACTCCTAATATTGTTCTTATTAATAATTTCTTTAATGTTTATATTTCCGGTTTTAAACATGATTGTTCTAGGAGCTATTTTGGCTTATGGAATTAGGCCAGTAGCTTTTAAAATTCAATCCAAGCTGAAATACTCTTCTATTTCAACAATACTTGCAATGGTGGTAGTTTTAATACCGCTTATATTGTTGGTAGCTTATGTCTCATTTGAACTTTATAATTTCGTAAATGTTCTTCTTGCAAGTAATTTTTCTCTTGATGTCGATAGGGCTATTTCCCAACTTTCAGCCTACTTGCCGTTGGATACCGTTGCAATGGACTCAAATATTGATTCAACAATAACTCAAGTTGGAAATTTCCTCTTGAATCATTCAGCAAACGTATTGGGTAAGTTTGCAAACATTACTTTAGATTTATTTATTCTGATTTTTTCCGTATTTTATTTTGTTCGTGATGGAGATAGATGCTTTAATTTTATCAGGGACTTTGTTCCTAGTGAATATGGCGAATTTTTCGACAATACTGTTGAATCTGTAAAAGATGTTTTGAAAAGTATTTTCTATGGGCATGTTTTAACATCAGTTATTATAGGTATTTTCGGTTGTATCGGTTATTACCTTTTAGGTTATCCATTTGGTATTTTCTTAGGTGTAATAACTGGTATTTTACAATTGATTCCAATATTTGGGCCTTGGCCGGTATATTGGGCACTGTTCTTCATGGATGTTTTCAGTGGCAATTATCCAAGAGCCGTTGTTGTCCTAATCTTTGGACTGTTCTTAAGCACTGTAGATATGTACATAAGGCCGGCGCTTTCAAGTCATTATGCTGAAATTCATCCATTAATATTACTGATCGGATTTTTATCAGGTCCTCTGGTTTATGGACTCGTTGGTTTTGTTGTTGGGCCTTTGATTTTGGCAGTGACTTATACAGTTCTGGACAGTTACAGAAAAGAGTTTCTAATAAGCGAGGGATAATTTGCAGAGAAATGTTGTAATTTTAGACATCGATTATGTTACATATGAGGAAAAGCCTGTAATAAGGCTGTTTTCAAAAGATGGAGATAAAAATGTTGTATTGCTTGACGATACTTTTGAACCATACTTATATGTGATGTCTGATGATTTGGATGCGTGCATAGAAGAGATTCAAGACAATCTTGATGTAGTTAGGATTGAAAAGGTCATGAAAAAAGATTTTCAGATTGAAAATGAATTTCTGAAGGTGACATTCAAACATCCTCAGGAAATTGCAAAAAATAGGGATGCTCTAAGGGATTTGGAAAGTGTAATTCAAATAAGGGAATTTGACATTCCATTTTATAGGAGATACCTGATGGATAGGGATGTTATTCCAATGACTGAAGTGGTAGCCACCGGAGAAAAGTTAGATTCATTTTTAAATTTGGATTCAAGTAAACAAGATATTGAAATCATTAAGCTCACTGAGGATTTGGCTCGTTTGGAAGAGTATCCTCGTGATTTTCGTATTTTAAGTTTTGACTTGGAAGTTAGAAACCCTCACGGAATGCCAAACTCAGAAGAAGATGAAATTATCATGATTGGTGTTGCCAGTAATTTTGGTATAAACCAAGTCATTTCAACAAAAACAAACTCTGATGACAGGGATGATTTTGTATTTCAGGTATCATCGGAAAAGGAAATGATTGAAGAGTTTATAAAGATAATCAAGGAAAATAATGTTGATATTATTGTAGGATACAATTCAGACAACTTCGATTTCCCATATCTTAAGGACAGGGCTAAACTCTTTGGCATAGACTTGGATATTGGGATGGATGAATCAGATATTAAGTTCATAAGAAGAGGATATGCCAATGCGGCTTCCTTTAAGGGATTGATTCATGTAGATTTGTACCTGGTTATGAGAAGATACATGACTCTTGAGAGATATACTCTTGAGAGGGTTTACTATGAACTGTTCGGTGAGGAAAAGATAGATGTTCCAGGAGATAGGATTTGGGAATTCTGGGATAATGAAGGTGAAGAATTAGATAATCTATTTGATTACTCTTTGGATGATGTTGTATCTACCTTAAGAATTGCCGAGCAAACTTTACCACTTAATTTAGAGCTTACTCGTATTATAGGTCAACCATTATTTGATGTTTCACGTATGGCTACAGGCCAACAGGCAGAATGGTTTTTGGTAAAGCAGGCTTATTTTGATGAGGAGGTTGTTCCAAATAAGCAAGGATCCAACTTTGCAGATAGGGCTTCTGCTGAAGATAATGAAGGGGGATATGTAAGGGAACCTGAAAAAGGATTGCATGAAAATCTGGTTCAATTTGACTTTAGAAGTCTATATCCAAGCATAATTATTTCTAAAAACATATCTCCGGATGTTTTGGTTGTGGGAGATATTGAAAATGAAGATGAATATAACATATCTCCAGAACATGATTTAAAGTTTAAAAAGAATCCTCAAGGTTTTATCCCATCTGTCATTGATAAAATCTTACAGGAAAGGTTTAGAATTAAACGTGAAATGAAAGCATCAGATGATGAAACAGAAAAAAAGGCTTTGGATGTACAGCAGCAAGCTATTAAGAGATTGGCAAATACTATGTATGGTATCTATGGTTTTCCTCGTTTCAGATGGTATTCGTTCGAATGTGCAAAAGCAATTACTTCATGGGGAAGGGAATATATTAAGTCATCAATAAAAAAAGCTGAAGATTTCGGTTTTTATGCAATATATGCTGATACTGATGGGTTCTATGCGAAGTATGTAAAAGAAAAAAAGTAAGAGAAAATTAATTCTCTTTAAATTTATTTTTTAGTTATTATAATACTTGAAGTTGCAGGTTTTGCAACACAGTATTGGTCTCCTGAGGAGACAACAACTTTGTGAGTTCCAACTTTTAAGGATTTGACATTTAATTGTGCAATTCCTTTGGAATTAGTTTTCACAGTGTATGTTTTACTGGTTTTTCCTGTGTAAACTTTAATTTTAACTTTAACTCCTTTAATAACTTTTTTAGTTTTTGTGTTTTTCACAGTAACTTTAAAGAATTTTTTTTCGCCTTTTTTAGCAGTTACTTTAGTAGGAGATAATTTTGTTGGAGCTTTTTTAACTACAATTTTTGATGTAACTTCTTTAGCGGTATAATCTTTATTATCATTACCGCTAACTACAACTTTGTATGTACCTGGTTTTAGGTCAATCAATAATTTTAATTGTCCGTTTAATCCGGTTTTACCATTGTAATTGTAGTAACTGGTACTTGTTACAAAGATTTTAATGTTAACTTTTGCATCATAAATTGGTTTTTTGTTTTTAGTGTTAGTCAATTTAATGGTAAAGTATTTTCCTTGTTTGTAATAAGCAGTTACTTTAGGAGCAGTAATTTTTCCTGTTGCTTTTTTAACAGTAATTTTGCTTGTTACTTGTTTAGCGGAGTATCTAGTATCTGCTGAATTTACAACCATTTTGTGTGTACCAACATTTAAGGAAGCTGAGAATTTAACAATTCCTTTTTTATTGGCTTGTAATAAATAAGTTTTTTTGGATTTTCCGTCTAATTGAACAAGTACATATGCATAAGGCACTGCTTTACCAGTTAATTTACTTGTAACTTTAATTGTAGCGCTTGTTCCAGTATTATAATACTGAGTATTGCCGCTAATGGTGTATTTAACAGGCACAGGCACAATAGTAATGTTGCCGGCAGTAGTTGTATTTTCAATGTTTACTGTATCGTTGTTAGACACAACCATAGGGTAGGTTCCACCAACTAAACCACTTTGAGTAGTTGAATTGTAAACACTTATTCCGCAAGTTCCGTCAGTACCGGTCATTAAATAGAAATCTTTTTGTGTGGTATTTTCCATGTATAAATGGATAATAATACCATACATTCCATCACCATTTTTAGCATTAGTCACATTAATAACAACTTGTTTTTCACTACCGTAATATTCTTTATATTTTTCAATAGTGATATTGATTGTAACTTTGGTAATATTGAAGTAATCTTCAATTTTTTCACAAATCAAGGATGAATCATCAGATTCAAGACTGAATAATTGAGTTCCAACAGGTATTGCTTTACCTTCGATACTTCCTCCATCCATTACATAAATAGTTAAATATCTATTGTCTATTAATGCAATTCCGTTGTCATCAGTTTTAATTGTTCCAGCAGTGTTGATACTACCAGTTATAATAGTATATTTTAAGCTTTTATTTGCAATAGGGGTATCATTATTATCAATATCTACAAGCAAGAATGTGAAATTATTACTTCTGTATTCTGCTTCTAGATTAAGGATTATAATTTTCCCATTTACTATTTGATTAATTGTAGTGTTTTGGGTTAATGAAAGTGCATCATCATTATAATCAATGGTTAAAGTACCTGGAGTAATGTTTGCATCATAATTAAAGGTGATTGTGCCATTGATCAAATCGAAACTATCTATTGTTTTGTTTTTGGTTTCATTATCTTCAGTATATGATAAGACTAAAGTTAGATTATTTTTATTAATTTCATAAACATCTACACTATTTGTAATTTCAATTGGTATGACGACTATTTTTGTAGTATTCATATTAACGGAAGCAGGCACGTTCATAGTATAGTTTCCAACAACAGATAAAGTGATATTTGTTGAGGAAGTAGTGTAAAAATCATTGCCTAAATAAGTAATGACTAAACTGTGGTTTCCTGCAGGTAAGTTGTCAGTAATTGTAATCACGGAATTATTATAATCAAAGTGAACAGTATTGTTTGCTTCGGTAACACTAATAGTTCCGTTTTCAATGGTAACAACTTTTGATTCGTCATCTATTACAGTTACATTAATATTTGCAGTTTCTCCTTCATTTACCCTAACGTCTTCGGATACTACAGTGGTGTCAAATTTTCTATTGACTGTAGTGTTTTGGGTTAATGAAAGTGTATCGTCAGTATAATCAATAGCTAATGTGCATGTAGTAACATTTACAGTATAATCAAATTTAATTTCACCATTCACTAATTCAAAATCATTTATTGGTTTAGTTATGGTTTCATTGTTCTGTGTATATGATAATACTAATGTTAATTTATTTTTATCTATTTCGTATACATCTACTTTATTTGTAATTTCAATTGGCACGACAACCATTTTTGTACCGTTCACATTGACAGAATCAGGTACGTTCATAGTATAGTTTCCAACAACAGACAATATGATGCTTGTTGAGGAATTGGTGTAATTATCATTTCCCAAATAGTTAATTACCAAACTGTGATTACCTGCAACTAGGTTGTCAAGAATTGTAATTACAGAATTATTATAATTAAAGTTAATGTTATTGTTTGATTCAGTAACTGTAAGATTTGCTTTTTCAATAGTAATCGGATTGGATTCGTTGTCTTTTACAGCTACATTAATATTTGCAGTTTCCCCTTCATTTATCCTAACATCTTCGGAAACTACGCTTGTATCAATCTTTTCAGGTGTTGCATTTGCTTCATCATCTGAAACTATTGAATTTCCGTTATCGACTGCGATAACGTCAGATCCATCATTAGCTAATTGTGCATCACTTACATCATTAGCACAAACGGATCCAATACTTATCAATAGGAATATTGACATCACTATCAATAAGATATAAGAGTTTTTAAGTTTCATACTTATTATCCTCCTTTTTTAAAAAGAAAATTTTTTAAAAAAACAGTTAAATTTTCTAGTATAATAATTTTTAAAATTTTTAATATATATTGTTTTTGTTTTAATCAAATCAATTTGGCTTTTTTGACCAATATAACAAATTTTCATTATATTTTTAAAATGAAAAATAAAAAAAGAATATGAAGAATATGTTTATTCTTCAATGTAAGAATCTATGTTGATTTCTAAATCATCACAGATTTCTTTTAATTGATTGTATAATTTTTCATCGATTGCTACACCATTTGATTCGGCTTCAGCAATCCGTTTAACTTCTAAATCACCTGGAATAGCTACATTTTCACCAGTTGCCCTAACTTGTGATATGAAGTCTTCAGTATTTGATACGAAATCTCCAAAGTCACCAAATTTGGATGGGTCAATTACGACATATAAATCTCCTTTGGTACAATCTTTGTCTGGTGATGCAGTTCCTGTTACGCCGTGACCATATCCTGCCTGTACTAATGGTCCTGTTAAAATTTCAATTAATAAAGATAATGCATATCCTTTAAATCCACCAAATGGTAAAATTGATCCTTCAAGCGCTTTTTCAGGGTCATTTGTTGGATTTCCATCTTTATCTAATGCCCATCCATCAGGTAAATCCAGACCTTTTCTTTTTGATTCAATAATCTTTCCACGTGCAGTAACTGAAGTTGCCATGTCTACTGTAATGTATGATTCGGATGGAATTCCTAATGCAAGAGGGTTGGTTCCAATCAAAGCTTCGCTACCGCCTAATGGTGCAATTGCAGGGTCAGTATTTGCGAGTACTAAACCAATACAGTTTTCTCTTAATGCTAAATCAGAATAAAATCCAGTAACTCCAAAGTGATTGGTATTGTGAACTCCTACACATCCAATACCTACTTCTTTAGCTTTTTTAATTGCAATTTGCATAGCTTTATAAGATACTGCTTGTCCAAATCCACTGTTACCATTAATTAAAGCAATTGCAGGAGTTTCTTTTTCAATAGTAATATTATCTTTTAAGTTGATGGTTCCTGATTCAATACTAATAAGGTATTGTGGGAATCTGCCAAGTCCGTGTGAGGTGAATCCTTTTAAATCTGCATCAATAGTAGCTTCTGCTACTAATTCTTGATCTTCTTCACTAGCCCCTAATTTTTTTAGTATTTCTTTTACAAGAGCTATTTCTTTATCTTTCATTATCTTCATTTTATCACTCCTCATTAGTTAATTAAATCAGTATTCAAGTTGAGACCCTTCAAATGCTTTTACAGTAATTTTTTCATCATCAATTACTTTACCAATTATTTGGCAGCTACAATAATCTTTTAAAGTCTCCATAATTTTATCTGCTTCACTTTCATCACAGATAACAACAAAACCGACACCCATGTTAAATACTTTGTACATCTCTTTAATGTCTACGTTTTGTTCATAAATTAATTTAAATATTTCTGGAACTTCTGGAAGGTCAGTTATTTCATATCCTACGCCTTTTTTCAAACGTCTGAGATTTGTAAATCCTCCACCAGTAATGTGGGCAAGTCCATTAATTTTATATTCTTTTTCAAACAATGCAACAATAGGTTTTACGTAAAGTTCAGTTGGCCTAATCAATTCTTCACCAATGGTAGTCTCTCCATTAGGCATTTTATCATCAACTGTAAAGCCAGCATCATCAAATAATGCTTTTCTAGCTAAACTATAACCGTTGGAGTGAATACCATTACTTTCAATACCAATTAAAACATTTCCAGGTTGAATATTTTCTCCGGTAATGATTTTATCGATATCTACAAATCCAATACCTGTTCCAGCTAAATCAAAATCTTTAATAATTCCAGGAAGTGATGCAGTTTCACCACCAATAATTGCGATTTTTGACTCGTTTGCACCAGTAACAAGACCTTCAGCAATTTCTGCTGCTCTTTCAGGATCAGGTTTTTCAACTGCAAGATAATCAACTAAAGCTATGGGTTCTGCTCCGACACATAAAATATCGTTTACAACCATGGCAATACAATCAATACCAACTGTATCATATTTGTTCATCATTTCTGCAATTAAAATTTTACTTCCAACACCATCAGTACTCATTGCAATAGCTTTGTCTCCTAATTTAACTAAAGCAGCATAATGACCACTGTCTGTAATAATATCTCTACATTCTAGTGTTGATTTAAGTTTATCAGCTAATTTTGAAACAGTAACTGCCTCTAAATCTATATCAACGCCTGATTCTGAATAAGTAACCATATTTACACCTTGTTTGAATAAAAATAAAATTATAAAAGTTGTAATAGTTTACAACTTTACTATTATAATATTAATTATGTATTAATTAGTATTTAAATTATTAATGAATTCTTACACAATCTAAATTAATTGGAGTTTTAGTCTCAATTTTATAACTCCTATGGATTGAGGATGCTAAGTCCACAGCTTTGTATGGGTCTCCGTGACAGGTAATGACCTTTTCAGGTCTTGGATTAAGTCTTTTAACATATTCCATAAGTTGTCTTCTGTTGGAGTGTCCACTGAATCCATTAATTGTTTTAACTTCCATTTTGACACAGAATTGTCTTGTTCTTCCATCATCGTCTTCGAGAGGAATCTCTTTCCAACCTTTTTGAACTCTCCTACCCATGGATCCTTCGGATTGATATCCTACAAAGATTAAAGTGTTTTTCTCATCTTCACATAACCATTTGAAGTATTCAACGGAGTTTCCTCCAGTTAACATACCTGAGGTAGATAAAATAATTGCAGGTTGTCTTGATTCGACAATTTCTTTTCTTTGGTCATGATTTTGAACTTTTTTGAACATGTCTGAAACAAATGGATTTCTTCCCATGTGGAAAATTTGGTCTCTTAAGTCTTTACTTAAGTATTCAGGTCTTGCAGTGTGTATTGCAGTTGCTTCCCAAATCATTCCATCAATATAGATTGGTACTTCTTCAATTAATCCGTGTCTCATGTACTCTTCTAAAACGACCATTAACTCTTGTGCCCTTCCCACAGCAAATACTGGAACTAATACTTTTCCACCACGTTTAAGTGTTCTGTAGATGGTTTTCATCATTTCTTTTTCAGCATTATTTCTTGAAGGTTGAACATCTTCTTTTCCACCATATGTACTTTCCATGATTACTGTTTCAGCACGTGGGAATCTGATTGTTGCAGGTTCAAGTAATCTTGAAGGTTCGTATTTGAAATCTCCGGTATACACTAAATTGTGAGCTCCGTCTCCTATGTGCATGTGGGAAATTGCGGAACCTAATATGTGTCCTGCATTGTGTAAAGTTAATCTTATGTCTGGTGAGATGTCAGTCACTTCACCATAATCAAGAGTAATAGTATGTTTGATTGCTTCTTTTACGTGTTTTGAAGTAAAAGGTAAAGGATTGCCTTCTCTATGGGCAATATCCAAGTGGTCAAACTGTAAAAGTGTTGTTAAATCTCTAGTTGGGGTTGTACAGTATACTGGTCCATCATATCCATAATGGAAAAGGTAAGGTACAAATCCACAATGATCTAAGTGAGCGTGAGATATAATAACTGCATCTAACTCTTCAATTGAAAATTCAGGTGCATTCAAGTAAGGGAATGCATTTTTATTATCTGATGCAGCAACATTAACACCACAGTCTAATAATACGCGGCTGTTGGGTGTTTGCAATAACATGGATGAACGTCCTACTTCTTTAAATCCACCCATTGAAGTTACTCTG
>NZ_JAZKXX010000022.1:0-5104 GCF_045611865.1 Methanobrevibacter sp. | reverse complement strand
GAGGATCTTATGGTATTGTTGTAAATATTGTTGTAATTGCACTTTTCAAACCCATAAGTTGTCAGGTATATTCCATTTGAATCCTTTATGGTCACATCATTGGAATAGATGTTATTGTAATGTGACTCTCCAAGGAGGATTCCAGCACGCTTCCAGGACATGTTCATATAGCCAGTGAATGTAGTTTCAAAAACATTGTCATGTATATTGCAATAGGTGGAGCCTACCAAAAGGGTCGGATTACTGTTTGCACCAGTGGAATAGGCATTGCATTTGAAGATGTTTACATGGCTTGAGGAAACAACGTATATGCAAGGATGCTTCTCAAGGTTTACTGTAAATTTTAAATTGGAAACATTTGAATAGATTGAGGAGTTCACATTCTCGTATTTCACTACACAATTGGTTAGGTAAGCGTTCTTTAGACTGCTTGTGATTGAACAAGGGATTGTAAAAGTAAAATTCACTTTATTGAAGTTTCCAGACAAGTCAATGATGTCTCCTGACTTGACAATTGAGGTATTCACATAGCCGTTTTTGAAATATTTTGTATAGTTGGAAGGGCTTACCTTATGCACATTTCCACTTGAGCTTGCTGATAGAAAATCATTTTGAGCAATATTCTCATCAGCAATGAGTTCATCCTTACCATCTTCATCAGCCATTTGGTTAGAATAAGAAACTGCTGAGAGATCATCCTTTTCCTCATCCGAGGAAACCTCGTCAATTGAAATTTCCTGGATATCCACATCATCAACAGAAGTTTGAATATTGTCACTATCTACAGTAGATGCACTTGTAAATGAAATGCTTAAAAAGATTATTATGATTGACAATATGCAAATCTTACTTAATTTTTTCATAATTCCACCAAATGATTTTAAATTGAATTTAGTTTTTTGCAAATAAAATTTATATTATAGATTAATTTTTTTATTTTATTATATATTAATTATTTGATAATCTTTTTAAGAAATTGATTTAAGGAAATTGATTTGAAAAATAGAATGAAAAACAGATATTTATAATAATTAAAAAAGCAAAGAACAGAAAAAATAGTTAATAAAAATACGAACAATTAAAAATTGCCTAAAAAAAAGATAAAAAGAAAAAAGAAAAGAAAGAGTTTAGAAAGGACTTGGAAGTCCCATGTTGACTCTTCTTTCGATTTCTTTTTGACCTTTGTCTTTCTTACCGTTAGCTAATTTCTCGAGTAATTCTAAACCAGGTTTTACATCATCCATTGGTTTGGTTTCGATTACTCCAGCTTCTACAGCTGCGGTAAAGATGTCTGCTCCGTTGTCAGTTCTAGTGAATACAGTGGACCAGCCATCTGGGGAACCTACAGAACCGGTTGATACATCAGCTAATTCTGCAACATAGTCGAGACAGATGTTACATCCTGCTTGTTCGTATCCGTGGGTTTCTTTTAATGCAAGTCCAGATTCTTTTTCAGGATCGGTAATCCAGAATTTTCCTTTACCAATGTCCATTTTGTTAACATTGTCTAAGGAAGAGTGCATTTTACCTTCTACGAAGGTTCTTAATGAGTCTCTTGGGAAGTTTTCCATACAGAAAATACCGATGATTAATGCGAGTTTATCTGCTACAAATCTGGTAGCAAATGGGTAGGATTGCATTTTTCTGAGTCCCATAATTTGACAAGGAGTTCCTACAGTTCCGATTTTTTCAAGACCGTATTGTCTTACAGCTTCTTTGAGTCTGATTGCGTTTGGAGAGAAGGTGTATTTGGTACCTGCTGCTGCAATGATTTCTTCTGGAGTCATTGCAATAGTTGGTTCAGGTTTCCATGCGTCTTCAGTATCTCCAGCAACAATAGCTCCTTCAATGATGTTTTCTTCTAAAGCGTAGCATAATAATGCGCTTACGATTCCACCATCTTGTGCGACTTTTTGGATTGCTTTGTCAGTAGCTCTTGCAGATACTACTTCTTTATATGTACCGAATGCCATTTTACTTCCTCCTATAATCCTAAGTCTTTTTTAATTTGCTCAGCAGGGAACCAGGTTCTTGGACAGTGTACACTACATGCACCACATTTAATACATCTGTTTTTATTGTGGGATGGTCTACCTTCTACCATTTCAAGAGCTCTGGTTGGACATGCTAATACACAAGTTCCACAACCACAACATAATGCTTTGCTTACAACGTTGGTTTGTAAGTCACAACCACATGCTAAGTTGCATGCTGCCATGTCTAACATAGGTTGTAAGTAATCCATGTCACCGTTAATTAATGCAACTACTACTTTTGCAATAATTTCAGGGGATGCTGGGCATCCTGGAATAGCACAATCTACTTTAATTAAGTCAGAAATTGGTACAAATGATTCATGTTTTGGTTGAGCTAATTGTCCACCACGTGCGTAACGGGTGAAACAACCAGTCATAGCACAAGATCCAAATGCGCAAACTAATCCTGATTTTTCTCTTACTTCCATAAGTTCTTTAATACTATGTTCATCTTGTAAACAGACAGACCCTTCGACTAATGCTAAATCCATTTCAGGCATTTCCCATAAATCTACTAAAGTTGTTCCGTAAACAATGTCCACCATATCAGTGAGTAAGGTTGAGAGAATGTCATAGTTTTCAGTTAATGACATACCGTCTCCAGTACAACCACTCATGTGAATATATCCTATTTTTGGTTTGTCAGCCACTTTTTCAACCTCCTGTGTTGAAGATTCTTTACTTATTTGCTCAGATGATTCTGCTTGTTTTTTAGCCTCTTCTTCAGCTGCTGCATCAGCCGCTTTTTTAGCATCTTCAGCCGGCTTTGATTGAGCTTCTACTTCGCTTTTAATATCTTGTTTTAATTTAGCTTTTGCTTCATCATCTTCTGCGTCCGGTTTAGCTTCAAGGCCTAAAAATTTTCTTAATTTATTTTTTAATCCATCAAGCATTGCTAAACCCCTTTAAAGTTCATTTAATATCATTTCAATAGCTTTTGGAATTGCCTTTTCAACAGGTTCGGTTAATCCCATATCTACATCAGGTGCAGTTATTTCCGCCGGTTTGCATCCAACAATCACTACTTCTATGCCCATGTCCACCAAATCATGAAGTGGCTCTTCAACAGGCCAAGTATGAGCATTCTCATATTTGCCTTTAGGCATATCGTAAGGACTGAAAATTTTAAGGGTTCCTGGTTCTGCATTCCATTCAACTACATCAACTACAATTACTTTTTTCCAATTGTCATCAGGCATGGAAAAAATGAAATGAGTTGCTCCGGTTCCTGCGTCAATGAACTGAGTGTCTTCCGGCATTTCCATATTATTTTCTTTGAAATAATCCTCTAAAGCATGGATAACCATTGGACCGAAACCATCATCTTTAAACAATACGTTTCCGCATCCAACAACTAATTTTCCTGCGTCATATGGCATAAAATTCCTCTATTAAAACTTTTAAAATTAAATTCTCACCATTTCGTTTTTAACAACTGATCCATCTTCGTCGTCAACTACCATAACGTGAGTTGCACAAGATAAACATGGGTCGTAAGCTCTGATTACGTGAGGTCCCCATTCGTGATGGAATCCTTCAGTTGCAGGACCCATAGTTGGGATGTTCCAAGTAGTTGGTACTAATGCACTGTAGAAAGCGGTTTTTCCGTCTTTTACTTGTGCCATGTGAATATCAGTTCCTCTAGGAGCTTCTACTACACCGATACCTAATTTGTTGGTTCCTCTTGGGTCGAAATCTGCGAGGGTATTAGCAGCAGTGTCTAATTCATCTAAGATAGCAATAGCTCTGGAAAGGTAAGTTTTCATTTCACGAGCTCTAGCTAAGTGTTGAGCTACAACACCTTTTTCTTTATAACCTTGGAATTTGTCTAATCTTGCTCTTGGTCCGGTTTCTACTGCTAAACCATCGTATAATGGTACAGTAGTACAACATCTTTTACCGATTTCTGGGTCATCATACCATAATTCAGGTACAATTTCAGTGAATCTGTCAAGATCGAAAAATTCTCTTTTACCGTAAATGACGTCACTTGCAAATACAGGAGCAGTGATAGCACCTAATCCTTCAGGAATGTCCTTTTCGAGGATTAAGTTGGTCATTAATTCAACGTGGTTGTCTACTACAGGAACTAATGCTTTCATTCTGGTGTATAATTTTTTACGTGCAAGTTCAGATAAGTTTCTTGCCATACCACCGATTCTGATATCAGATGGGTGGATACCTTCACCAGCTACCATATCAACAACATATTGTGCTGTTTTTCTGATAGTTCCAACACTGTCTACTGCAGTTTTGAAAAGATCTTCAGGTACAAAGTCAGGAGCAACTAAGAAATGGTGAATTGCGTGACTGTTTAAGTTAGAAGATGCGATTGTTAATTCTCTTAACAATGCAGCTGCTTTTGGAATTTCAATGCCTAAAGAATCATCCATTGCTTCAACAGATGCCATTGTATGAGGTACTGGACATACCCCACAGATTCTTTGACAAAGAACTGGTGCAGTCTCAGGTGCTTTACCTGTAACCATTTTCTCTAAGCCTCTGACAGGTGTGATACTGAAGTATCTACCTTTGGTAACGATCCCTTCATCGTCAATTTCCATGACTAATTCCGCATGACCTTCTTGACGAGATGTTGGGGATATAACTATTTTATCGCTCAAATGTGTCACCTCTTATTTTATTTAAAATTTTAAAAGTTAGAAACTAACATTATTAATATTTAATACTAATTTAATATAAATTAACCTTTTAAAATCAAAAAGAAACATTTAAATACTTTTATTTGTTAGGTTTGCCTAAATTCATGTAAAAAATCAAAAATTCGTTAAGAATTCTTAAAAAGTTAAAAAAACAAGCTCATAGGCAGGATATAAAATCAATTAATTAGGTTAAGCTAAAAAATAAAAATGATTAATCATGACAAATTCATGATGATAAATTTTTTAAATTTTTATGAATTTTTATATAAAAAGTATTACTTTTTAGCAAAAAATAGATTGAAAATTTTGCATGAAAATATAAGATTTTTTATTGAAAAATTTAATGAAAAAAATTATAAAAAATGTATGAAAATTTTATGAAAATTTTATGAAAAAATATAGTGC
>NZ_JAZKXX010000021.1:0-22378 GCF_045611865.1 Methanobrevibacter sp. | reverse complement strand
TCACACTAGGGAAGTATTTATTGCTGGTGTAATTAGGGCAATTAGATATGTTCCTAGTGCACAAAAAGGTGTTGTAAGTAGCATGAATGATGTTTTAGGATTAGAATAGGTGAGTAACATGGTAAATGTAGGAGTACTTGGTGCAACTGGAATGGTTGGTCAAAGATTTATTCAATTACTTGAAAACCATCCAGATTTTGAAGTTACAGCTCTAGCAGCATCATCTAGATCTGCTGGTAAAAGATATGAAGATGCTACAACTTGGTATATGAATGAAGAAATGCCAGAATCTGTTAGAGACATTAAGGTAATCGAAACTAATCCTGATGCAATGGACAATGATGTTGATATTGTATTTTCATCTCTTCCTGCTGATTTTGCACTAAAAGTTGAAAAAGATTTTGCAAAAGATTATGTTGTTGCAAGTAATGCGAGTGCACATAGGATGAAGAAAAATATTCCATTAGTAATTCCTGAAGTTAATCCTCAGTGCTTAGACATGATTGATGCTCAGCAAAAGGAAAATGACTGGGACGGGTTCATCGTAACCAATCCTAATTGTTCAACTATTGCTTTAGCTTTAACATTGAAACCAGTTGTTGATAATTTCAATGTAAAATCTGTTAGGGTCTCAACCATGCAAGCTGTGTCTGGTGCAGGTTATAATGGGGTTCCATCAATGGCTATAGTTGATAATCTCGTTCCTTACATTGGTGGAGAAGAGGAAAAAATGGAAAGTGAATCACTCTATTTGTTAGGTTCTTTCGATGGCAGTGATGTAATTAATGCAGATTTCAAATTAAGTGCATCTTGTCATAGGGTACCTGTTATTGATGGTCATACTGAAGCAGTATTTATTGAGTTGGATGATGACTTTGACATTGCAAATGTTAAAGATAGTATGGTAAACTTCAAAGGATTGCCACAAGAACTAAATTTATATTCTGCTCCTGAAAATCCAGTCATTGTCAAAGATGAAGATGACAGGCCTCAGCCTAGAATGGACAGAAATGCAGGTAATGGTATGGCCGTTACTGTTGGAAGGTTGAGAAAAGACCAAGCATTTGATAATAGTTTTAAATATGTTCTTGTTGGACATAATACTGTTCGTGGTGCTGCTGGTGCATCCATATTAAATGCAGAACTTATTAATGATAAAATACTCTAATTTTATCAATTTATTTTTCTTATTTTTTTTAATATTTTTTGTTTTTTCTATCTGTTTTCTTATTGTTTTTAATTTTATTTTTAGGTTAATTTAAGGGTTTAATTTAAATAGTATGAAATAAATAATTTATATCAAGGAATTATATTGTACAATATATCGGAGTTTCCAAATTCATAAAAAATTAATAATTTGGAATCGATATTGGGATAAAATTTTAACTAAGGGATAGAATGCAATTAGGTATTGATGCTGAAAAAGATACTCTACAATCTTTAATTCGGTCTTGCCTTTTAGAGCTCAATAAATTAAAATTGGATTTGACCGAGCTTGAAGTTGAACGGGCAAATGATAACACTCCATTGAGGATAAAAGAGTTGGAGAAAGATATTGTAGAGAAAGAAAAAGAAGTTTCTGTTATAAAATTCAAAGCAGAAGATGAAATTAATCTTTTGAAAAAACAACTCGAAGAAAAAGATATTTTAATTAAAAATCAAGAAGATAGGATTTATGAGCTCGATTATGTGAATAATTCTCTTGATGAAATAAAAGAATATTTTGCAGAACAGCTAAGAAACTATAAAAAACAAGAGTTAGCTGATGTTAACGAAAGATTAAACGAATCATTTAAGAGCATTGCTGAAAAAGAAGCTCAAATTAATACTCTTTCTAGAACAATTGATGAATACAAGATTAAAGTTCTCAAATTGGAAAATAATGTTGAGTCTAAAACTCAAATAATGGAACTTGAAAAAGAAATTGAGCTTAAAAATAATGAAATCAGCATTAAAGACAGTGAAATTAGTAAAAGAGATAATGAGATTGATATTATAAAACAGCAAACTATTCCTCGTGATGAATATATTTCTCTTCAAACCCAATTTGAATCCGAAATCAATGCAATGGATAATGAGATTAATAATCTAAGACAAGAAACTATCCCTAAAAAAGATTATGAAGACCTCCAATCTAAATTTGATTTTGAAATTAAAAATTTGGATGCTCAACTTACTTCCCTTAAAGACAATACAGTTCCTCGTGACGAATACCTTTCTCTTCAAAATAGATTTGAAACAGAGGTTACTGCCAGGGATAATGAACTTCGTTATTTAAAAGAGCACACTGTTTCTCGTGAAGAATATTTAACTTTGCAAAATGAGTTAAATAGGAAAAATGATAAAATTAAAAGGTTGGAAGAAATCAATGCTTTCTTTAATGAGCTTCAAGAAGAACAAGAAGCTTATGAAACTCAAGAAAGGGTTCCTCCTTTCAGATTAGAGAAAAAACAAGGTAGATAATTTTATCTACTTTCCTTATTTTTTAAAATTTTCACTTTGATTTGTTTTCATCTACCTGTCCCATCAACTTTAACATTTTTTTATCCTAACATTTCATTTAATTAGTTGTGTAAAAAATAATTTTTACATGGATGGTGGGTACTAGTAAAATTATAATGTCTAAAGTCATTTATTCACCTACTTTTTTGGCTAGGTTTTTTAGCTTCAAAATTGGTGTTTTCTTTTTCTTACTTTAATTTACTTTATACCATAAAGTATTTATATAACCTTAAACTCATGTATTAACTAGAAAGGTTTATTCAACACTATAACTTATTTTCTCATGTTGATGTTTAAACTGATCTATTATTTTATTAAAATTAAAAAAGGTGATTATTAATGGCACAAGGACAACCAATTTTTATTTTACCTGAAGGTACTAACAGGTCTGTCGGTAGAGATGCACAAAGAAATAACATTTTAGCTGGTAAAGTATTAGCTGAAACTGTGAGAACTACTTTAGGTCCAAAAGGAATGGACAAAATGTTAGTTGACGGACTTGGAGATATTGTTGTAACCAACGATGGTGTAACAATCTTAAAAGAAATGGATATTGAACATCCTGCAGCAAAAATGCTCGTTGAAGTAGCAAAAACCCAAGAAGACGAAGTTGGGGATGGAACTACTACTGCAGTGATTATTGCTGGAGAATTATTAAAAAAATCCGAAACTTTACTTGACTCTGACATCCACCCAACTATCATAGCTATGGGTTACAGAAAAGCAGCCGAAAAAGCACAAGAAATTTTAGACGAAATCGCAATTGACGATGTAGATTCTGAAACTTTAATGAAAGTAGCTATGACTGCAATGACTGGTAAAGGAACTGAAGCAGCACGTGAACCATTAGCAAAATTAATCGTTGATGCTGTTGAAGCTGTTGCTGATGAAGATGGTGTAGATACTGACAACATTAAAATTGAGAAAAAAGATGGAGCTGTTGTTGAAGAATCCAACTTAGTTGAAGGTGTAATTGTAGACAAAGAAAGAGTACACCCAGGTATGCCATCTGAAATCAAAGATGCAAAAATCGCATTAATTAACACTCCATTAGAAGTTAAAGAAACTGAAATGGATGCAGAAATTACTATTACTGACCCTGCTCAAATGCAAGCTTTCATTGAACAAGAAGAAAAAATGGTTAAAGACATGGTTGACAAAATTGTCAATGCAGGCGCAAACGTATTGTTCGCACAAAAAGGTATTGATGATTTAGCACAACACTACTTATCTAAAGCTGGCGTTTTAGCAGTAAGAAGAGTTAAAAAATCAGATATCGAAAAATTATCCAGAGCAACCGGTGCTAGCGTTATCACCAACTTAGATGACTTAACCGAAGAAGACTTAGGTATTGCTGGAACTGTTGAAGAAAGAAAAATTTCCGGTGAAGACATGATCTTTGTCGAAGAATGTAGTGGAGCTAAATCCGTAACATTATTCGTAAGAGGCAGTACCAAACACATCGTAGATGAAATCGTAAGAGCAATCGAAGATGCAATCGGTGTAGTTGCAGCTACTGTGGAAGATGACAAAGTTGTTGCTGGTGGAGGAGCTCCTGAAATTGCAATGGCTAAAAAACTCAAAGACTACGCAGAATCTATTTCTGGAAGAGAACAATTAGCTGTTAACGCATTTGCAGAAGCTTTAGAAATTGTACCAAAAACCTTAGCTGAAAATGCAGGTTTAGACAGTATTGACTCTTTAGTAGACTTAAGAGCTGCACAAGAAGACTCTCCTTACATGGGATTAGACGTATTCTCTGGTGAAGTTGCAGACATGAAAGAAGCTGGTGTAATTGAACCAAAACGTGTCAAAAAACAAGCTATCCAATCTGCATCCGAAGCAGCTGAAATGATTTTAAGAATCGATGATGTAATTGCATCAACCAAAGGCCCTGAAGATATGGGTATGGATCCTTCCGCAATGGGCGGAATGCCTCCAATGATGTAATTTTAAAGAAATTTTTATAATTTCTTTTCTTTTTTTATTTTCATGTTTTCAAATAGACTTATTTTTAAAACATCTCTTGATGATGAAGTTTTTTACCTAAAAGACACTATTTTAGTTAATTTTAAACATTCTCGCAATGGAGTATCTTCTTCAGAGCTCAATGCTGGTGTCCATGAGAATTATAAATCCGTTTTTAACCAACATTTAACACAAGAAAAAATAGATTATCTTGAAAACCATGATGTTTTGGAATATCTGATTAATGAATGTGACTCTCTTAATGTTGATTCAAGATATTCAACTGGATTAATTACATTAGCTCAAATGAATAATGTTTCAATCGTTACAAAATCATTTAAAAGTGTTGAAGTTACGGCCATATCTACAGCGGGTGTTAGAACCAATGCTTCACGAGCTGGAGACACTTCATCTTACTGGCAAGAAAATGGTGAATATCATTTTGGAACAATAAATAGTATAATACTTATTAATGTTTGTTTGAATGAAAAAGCATTGATGGAAGCATTTATGACTGCAACTGAAGCTAAAACGGTGGCTTTAAATAATTTGAGAGTTCCGTCACAATACTCAAATGGTTATGCGACTGGAACAGGAACTGATGGTGTTTGCATATTTTCAAACACTGATTCAAAGGATCTTTTAACTAATGCTGGAAAACATTCCAAACTTGGGGAGTTAATCGGAAAGGCAGTAATAGAATCGGTTACAAAAGCCACTGGAAAACAAGTTTGGATTACAAAAAATTCACAATCAAATGTTTTAGTTAGATTAAATAGGTATTCTTTGGATATTAACGATTTTTATGACAATCTGGATTGTGATAAAGACTATTTCATAAGATGTCTACAAAAAGAAATGAAAAAACAGGATAATGTTGCAGTAACATCTTCTGTTTTGAATTTAATTGATGAGGTTAATGATAATTTAATTGATAAAAATGAGGCATTAGCATTAGCTAATAGTTTGATAAAAGAAAATTGTAATAGTCATCCAATAAAAATATTATTGGAGTATTGGATTAACTATTTCATTCGTTAATTTCGAAATTTTCTATCTCACCATTGTCTTGAACTATTTTTGCAATTGACTCTTCGGCAGTTGTTAATTTATCATTGCAAATTTTAACTAATTTCATTGCATTATCAAATTCTTCAATAGCGTCATCTAATGGCACGTCCCCACTTTCTAATTTGTCCACGATGTCTTCTAATTTTTCCAAACTTTCTTCAAATGTCAAATTTTCCATTATATCACCTTTGTATTTATTGTTCCATCATCAAATTCAATATCAAGTTCATCTCCCTTTTTAACATCTTTGGCAGATGATATTACTTTTCCATCGAGTTTAGTCAATGTATATCCTCTCTTTAATGTTATAAGGGGATTTAAAATTTCTAATTTTTCAATATTTCTCAAAATTGTGTCCCGTTTTGGCTTTGTTATCTCGGAAGGGTTTTTCAAAACACTTCTATTTTCTAGCTTAAATAGTCTGTTTCTATTTTCAGAGATTATATTTTTAGAAGTAAAGTCAAGTTTATTTACTAGATTATCTAAATGCATCTCTTCTATCTCATAAATGGATTCAGGATTTTTAAATATCTGTTTTTGGGAGATATTGTTGAGTTTAGTTTTATTTTGCAATATTTTATCATGAATATTTCTGTTTACTTTTTCAGTTAATTGGTTTAATTTGTATGTAACTTCCCGTATATCTGGTACGGCAATCATTGCGGCTCCTGTTGGTGTTGGAGCTCTTTTATCTGCTACAAAATCAGATATTGTAAAGTCAATTTCATGACCTACTGCACTTATGACTGGTATTCTACATTCATAAATTGCTCTTGCAACGATTTCTTCATTGAATGGCCATAAATCTTCAATACTTCCACCGCCTCTTCCAACAATTAGTGTGTCTATGTCAAAAGTTTGTGCGTGTTTGACTTGACGTACAATTTGTGGTGCCGCCATATCTCCTTGAACAAGTGTTGAAAAAACCAATATTTCACATTGTGGGTATCGTTTTTTTATTGTTGTTATTATGTCTCTTATTGCAGCTCCTGTTTTTGCCGTAACTACTCCAATCCTTTTTGGATATTTTGGTATTTCTTTTTTACAAGCATCATCAAATAAGCCCTCTTTTGAAAGTTTCTTTTTGAGTTGTTCAAAAGCAATATGCAGGTCACCAATCCCCGCTTCAGTAATTGTTGTTGCATATAATTGGTAGTTTCCATTTTTTTCATAAACCTCGATTTTACCTTTTACAATTACTTTCATACCATTTTCAGGTTTGAATTTAAGAAAACGGTCTTTATTGCCTTTAAACATAACTGCGTTAATCTGAGATTTTTCATCTTTTAGCGTGAAGTAGCTATGTCCACTAAATGAATCTTTATAATTGGATATCTCTCCTTTAATGAGGATATTTTTTAATTTTGGGTCCATTTTTAGCTTTTTGTTAATAAGGGCATTAATTTCAGATACTGTGAATGTTTTATCTTCCATATATTCACCTTAATTGGTTGTTACTATATTGTTTATATTAAATACAATTTTTCATTTCAAAATCAATATTTCTCTTTAAATCACTCGGAAGACGTTTTGCCGACAAATTAAAAGATATTCAACATATTTAAATATTAATATGAATATAATCTCAAAATAGACAAAAATTAGACTAAAAAAATGAATATTTTTGAGGTAATTGATATGGCTGCATTTGATAGAATTAAATCCGGTATCGAACAGTTGGATGAGACATTGGATAACATCCGTTTAGGAGACAATGTTGTATGGCAGGTTTCAAACTTAAAGGAATTTTCATATTTTGTAAATCCCTTTGTAAAACAGGCGCTAGAAGATGGTAGAAACTTAATTTATATTAATTTTGGACAACATGAACCGTTGATTCCAATGACTGATGAGGATTTTGAAAAACTGGAAGCTGAAAGAAACAATCCTAAAACAGAGTTTGCAATGATTGAAAAGGATGGAATCAAAATCTATAAAGTAGACCCTATGGAGCAATTCGAATCATTTACCTTGGAAGTTCATAATATCATTACAAAAGAAGGATTTGATGCTTTTTATGTTTTTGATTGCTTGTCTGACCTTCAGGCAGCCTGGGCAACAGATTTGATGATGGGAAACTTCTTTAGAGTAACATGTCCTTATTTATTCATTCTTGATACCGTCGCATATTTCCCGGTTATTCGTGGAAAGCATTCTTTTGAGTCAATTGCAAAAATCAGGGAAACAACCCAATTATTCTTAGATGTTTATTCAAGTAAAAGTGATGTTTATGTCCATCCGCTAAAAGTTTGGAACAGATACTCACAGACAATGTTTTTAGGCCATAAATACAATCCTGAAACTGGAGCTGTCACCACATTAACTGACGGTATGGAAGTATCAAAGTTCTATCAGGTTATCAATTCTGCATCCGCTTACAATAATGAGCAAAATACAGACAGCTGGGAGAGATTTTTCACAGCTACTGAACTCCTGCACCAAAATGGGGTTGATGTAAGTGACAGATGCGATTTAATGTGTAATATGATGATGGCCAAAGATGACAAGGTCATTGAAAAAATCAAGCAATACTTTGATTATGAGGATTATATTAGTATTTACAATCGCCTTGTTGGAAGCGGAATGATTGGAGGTAAAGCTTGTGGTATGCTTTTAGCTCGTAAAATCATAGAAAAGGACAGACCAGACTTATATGAAAATTTTGAGCCTGATGATTCATTTTATATTGGTTCTGATTTGTTTTATACTTACATTGTTTCAAATGATTTATGGAATATTCGTGTAAAACAGAGAACTAAAGAGGGATATTATGAAGCAGGTAAGGAGTTAGAGGAAGGCCTTAAAAACGGAACATTTCCAGAGGATATTAAAAATGAATTTAGAAGAGTCCTAGATTATTTCGGTCAAAGCCCGATTATTGTCCGTTCAAGTAGTCTTTTAGAAGATGGATTTGGCAATGCATTTGCAGGTAAATATGAATCAGTATTCTGTGTTAACAGAGGTTCACTTGAAGAACGTTTAGAAGCCTTTGAAGAAGCTGTTAAAACAGTTTATGCGAGTACAATGAATATTTCAGCATTGGAATACAGGTCTTTAAATGATTTGGATGATTGTGATGAACAGATGGGATTGCTTGTTCAAAGAGTTTCTGGATCTTACTATGAAGACTATTTCTTCCCAACAATAGCCGGTGTAGGATTTTCCTACAGTCCATATTCACCACAACCTGACATGGGACACAATGGTGGAATGCTAAGGTTGGTGATGGGTCTAGGTACAAAAGCGGTAGACAGAACTCAAAATGACTATCCAAGAATTATTAATCTGGATAGGCCTCATGCAATCGACCATCCTGATGTTGCAGAGCGCCATAAATACTCACAACATTCACTGGATGTTTTGGATTTAAAAGAAATCACATTACATGAAATACCTGTTGAGGAGGGTTTGGAAGTTCTTCCAAGATATGCTAAACGTCCAGTTATTGAACATGATACTGAAGCTGAAAGGAGATTTAGGGAACGTGGCAGAAGACGGGAAATTGTCTTTGTAAACTGTAATGGTATAGTTAACAATGATAAATTCATTTATATGATGAAAGAATTACTCAAAACTCTTGAATCAGCTTACAATTATCCGGTTGATGTTGAGTATACTGTAAACATAGGTGCGGATAATTCTTTTGTTGTAAATCTATTGCAATGCAGGCCGCTTCAAATTTCAACAACAAAAGAGATAATCGAAATTCCTGAGGGTGTCGGTGAGACTTATTTCCATATTAAAAAGGCGTCAATGGGCCGTTCAAGAAAAGAAAAAATAGATACTTTAGTTTATGTTGACTCACACAAATATTATGAATATCCTTATGCTAAAAAGAGTTTGATTGCAAGGATAATAGGTGAGGTAAATGCATATTGTAGGGATAATGAAAAAACCTCCATGCTTATTGTTCCTGGAAGAATAGGAACATCTTCACCAGAACTTGGTATTCCCGTGGTATTTGCTGAAATTAGCCAGTTTAGAGCTATCCTTGAAGAGTCTTACAGTAAAGTAGGATATGTTCCTGAATTGTCATTTGGAAGTCATATGTTTCAGGATTTAGTCGAAGCAGATATTTATTATGGGGCAATTTTTGAAAATGATAAACGATTAGCTTTTAATAAAGACTTAATTAAAGATTATCCTAATAAACTATTGGATATCAACTCTGAACTTGATGATGAGATTTATGACATGATTCATGTGGTTGATTTTGATGGGGTAAACCTTGAATTCTACCATGATATGGTTGGTGATGAAAGTAAATGTATTTTAACTGAGAAAAACTAATATATCTATTAGGTGTTTTCTCATGAGAATTAAAGATGAATTATTTGGTAAAGAAGTTCTTGATGCTGAGATTCAAATCGTTGGAAAAGTAACTGATGTGGTCTTAGATAAAGATACCTATGAAATTACTGATTTGGTAATCAAGAAAACAGGTTTATCAGAACAAATTAAAGCTAGTGAAAACCTTGTTCCAATGGAACTTGTAAAAGTGATTGGTGATAAGATTTTACTTAAAGGTGAAGATGATATATAATGACTTCTAAAGAGTATTTAATTGATTTATTAAAGGAAAATGAAGTTTTTCTTGAAGGAGATTTTACTTTGTCCTCTGGAAAGAAAAGCAACTATTACATTAATATGAAAAAAGCCATTACTGAGCCTGAAATTTTATCTACAATTTCTAAATTAATCTCAGATAAAATTAAAGATGATGGCATTGATAAAGTTGCAGGTCCTGCATTAGGTGCAGTTCCAATTGCTACTGCAGTTTCCCTTGAATCCAAACTCCCATTATTGATGATTCGTAAGGAAAAGAAAGGTTATGGGACATCTAAATTGATTGAAGGTGAACTAAACGAAGGGGACGATGTCATTGTTGTTGAAGACGTTTCCACAACTGGAGGTTCACTTTTAAAAGCTATTAGGGCAATTCAAGATAATGGCGGTAATGTAAAAAGAGCTTTTGTTGTAGTTGATAGACAAGAAGGAGCTATTGATGAATTTGCAAAAGTGGGTATAAAATTAGAACCTTTAATTAGTGTCAACGAATTTTTTGATTAAAAAAGATGATGAAAATTATTCCATCACTTTTTAACATGATGAACTAGGTGAGGAAGTTCATCAATGATTAATCCCAATGCGGTTTTAACAGCATTTGGAGATCCTGGCATGGAAAATATAACTGTTTTTTTATAAATTCCTGCAGTAGCTCTAGAAAGTAATGCTGCTGCACCAATTTCTTCATAGGATTTAGCCCTAAAAAGTTCACCGAATCCCTCTAATCTTTTTTCGAAAAGTGATTCTACAGTTTCAACGGTGATGTCACGAGAATCGAGACCAGTTCCACCAGTTGTTAGGATAACATCAGTTTCATCTAAAATCATGTTTTCAATTGCAGTGAGTAATTCTTCTTTTTCGTCAGGTATTAATGTTCGTGAGTTTAATGTATATCTGGATTTAATTTCATCTTCTAGATATTGACCAGATAAATCGAGTTTTTTTGATTTTCTACTGTCACTTAATGTTATTATTCCGCATGTTATTTCATTAGATGATTCCTTTTGATGCTGTCTTGCAGTTTCACTTTTCATTTTCTCACCAGTTTATTCTTGTTTCATATATTCTTTAATTATATAATATTCATCCAGGCTTTTAATTAATTTATCGCTGGGATGATAGAAGTAGGTGTTTTCAAATTTTAATTTTAATATGTAGTTATGATTGTATATTATGTTTATATGGTGGGTAATAGTATTGTAATCTAGTTTTAATGTTTTTGCTAGTTGATTCGTGTTATATGGTTCTTTTAGGATTTTATCAATTATTTTGATGGTGGTTTTACCACCATCTCTACCTACTATTAAATTTAGTAATTCCTTATCATTTATCCGCCAAATTTCTTTTTTGTAAATCTCTTTTTTCATTTTTATCACTTTAACCCATATAATAATTATAGAGAGTAGATGCCCAATCTAGGGCTTTGTCATCTTTTCCAATTAAAATATGAGAATCATCATAATGATTATCTTTAAAAAACAGAGACAACGAAATGAATTTATCAGAACATGTTAAAAATACTTTCAGATTTTTTTCAACAACAGTTATTTTGACTTTCTCGTTTTTTATCAATCCTTTGTTGAAATAGTTGTTTTTTTTAATGGACTGTAATATACGTTTGCTCACTATTAATTCTAAACTTTCTAGTTGTTTGCCCTTTAGAAGTTTAATTAATAATTTGAAGTGATTTTCTGAATATATCGGAAGAATCATTTTTAATTCAGAAGCATCTGAAATCAATTTTTTGTACTTATTATATGCATTTGATAAATCACTTGTTGTTGAGTTAACATATGTTGCATCTTTTAAAAGGTAGATGTTTTTTATAAGCTCTTCTGGAATGTTTGAGATATCGTGGTTGTCCCAGAAGGATTTGCCTTTATTAATTGCATACCAGTTTTCAATAAGTTTGATCATATTTGTAGTTAATAGATATCCGTTGGATGTGAGTTCATAATATTTTTGAACTTTTTTAATGAGATTTTCAGTTTCTAATTCTTTAAGTCCATGCAATATGGTTGCTGAAGGTTTTTTCAGGTCTTTTCGCAAATCATCAAGATTTTTTGAGTTCTCATATATGGCTAGAAGCAGCATTGTTCGCATACTTGAAGTTAAAATGTATTTGACATTTCTAAATTCAGTGCTTATTTCGGGTCTTGTTCTTATAACTGTCATTTTATCACATCGTGTTTTATTGTGTTAAATAAATCTAGAGCCCATTGGTGTGATTTTTGAGAATCAGAGGTCAAAATTCTGTTCTGATCAAAGCTTCCATCATTTTTGAATAATCCTAAACTCATGGTTTCATCACAAATTGTAAGATAGATATTCAAATCATCATCAACAGGATAAATTTTTAATTTTCTTTTTTTAATGGCGTTTTTTCTAACGTTGGTATTAATATTAAATAATAATGCTTTGTAGATGCTATGGGGTATTATCAATTCCAGTGTTCCATCATTTTCTAATATTGTTTCAATCATTTCGGGATGTTCGGGGTGCAAGAATGGAAAAATGGCTTTAACGCTTTTTGATTCAAGTAATTGGTGTTTTGTTGTGTTGTGAGTTTTGTAGATGTCAATTATTGTTGTTTCAACTATTTTTGAATCTTTTAAATCAGTAAGTCTTTTTATTGATTCAACGCTTAACTGATCGATATTATGTTTGGCCCAAAAAGAGTTATAGTTGTTTATTAACTCTACACTTTTTTTAAAATCCATTAATGCAGTATAATAAATTTCAGTTATTGGGTTGACATAATACTTATTGTCTATCTTTTGTATGTGATTGTTGTGCTCTAATTTACTCAGGTTGCTTGAAACGGAACTGTATGTGATTTCTGTCCTTTTTACAATTCCACGGATGTTATCTGGATGTTCGTTCAGTTCACTTAAAATTTTCAACCGAATTTCGGACTGGGCGAGAAATTTGATGTCATTATTGATTTCATTTTGAAAATTCATTTTAATTTCCTCCATTGGATTCATAATAATTTTTTAAAATATTATGAATTTTTCTGCATTATATTCTTTTTTTATCTAAATTTAAATAAATTTTTCAAGATTTATTCAATATTTCATCTGTTTCTGTTCAATATTTCTTCAGTATATTTTCGGTATGTTTTCGGTATTTTTTCGGTATCTTTTCAATAGCCAAAATTTATTAGTTTATAAAAAAATAATATTTACCATGGAAATTTCTTATGTATTAGATGCATCAGCTTTTATTAATGGTTTTCAATTGGATTCAAAAAATAATTTTACAGTATCTGAAATTACTGAGGAAATTAAAGATTTTGAATCAAAATTGAAATTTGATGCTGCAATTGAAGATGGTAAATTAGTTATTCGGGATGTGCCTTTCGAGTATTCACAAAGTGTTAATAATATTATTTCTGAATCTGGTGATATTTTAAGATTGTCAAAACCTGATACAAAACTGATAGCCCTAGCTTACATGTTATCGGAGGAGGGCCATGATGTGAAGGTAATCAGTGATGATTACACGATACAAAATACTTTAAAAATCATGAGTATTCCATTTTCAGGCATCTTAACAGAGGGAATTAAAGAAGTTTACAATTGGAAAAAGGTCTGTGAAGGTTGTAAAAAAGAATTTAGTGAAGATTATCCATTTGATGATTGTGAAATTTGTGGATCTAAAATATTTAAAAAGAGAATCAAGGTGAGGAAATGAGAATAGGTGTTGTTGTTCATGGACCTAACATAATTGATTCTGGTTATGCATTAAAACTAATCAACTTGCTTAAAAACTATGGTGAAGTCTCTGCAAGACTTGGTGGAACCATGGGAAGAACTGCAGTTATTGATGCTAGTTTGGAACAGGTTATAGATATTTCCCGTAAGTTGGTGCCAAGTGATTCTTTAAAGATATTTCATGATGATGATGTTGATGTGATTTTTTTACTTAATTATGGAAAATCAGATGTCACGGGTCAAGTATTTGGTTATAAAGTCTATAATCATTATGCAGAAAAAATAAATGATAATAATATTCCAGTAATTCAAATTGAAAGACCTGGAGAAAGCGATGGCAGTATAATTTCATGGAACAATGAGTTCGAACTTACAGGGGAGTTATCTCAAAAACTAAATTTAAGTATTGTCACGCCTGAGGAAGTCTATGAAAAACACATAAAGCAAGATGTGGTGGGAGATAATCAGAGAATTGTTCATGGAGTAAGTCCTGGTGAAAATATAATGGTCAATAGTGTTGTTATTGGAAAAACTAACTCTGATAAGTTAACATTAATTGCTAGAGATAATCATATTGTTGATATCGTTGGTGGGGAGCTTAAGGAACATGGCCTTGAAAAGTTGGGTGAAGTTGATTTGGACACGGCCATTATAAAAACTGGACTTTTAAGGCATGCCGATGTAACTCCAAGGGTAATTTCAAAAAATAAGCCTGACGAGTTTAAAATTACATTTTTAGACCATTCTGGTGAGGATGTCTACAAATTTAGGGATTCATCATTGGTGATTACTGTTGGCGATGATACAACTTTGATATCTGCTGATATTTTATACAGATTTGATATACCTATAATTGGAATAACCGATGGTGATTTGGACAAGGTTGTCGAAAAGGGATTCAAGGTTAAGGATTCTATCATCTTTGAAGTCGAAAGTGGTTTTGATGATATCATCGGTCAAGAAATTAAAAGGTTAATCTTTGGTGGAAAACAGGTTTCATATGATTTTTCAAATTCGGATGAAATTAAAGATAAAATTGTTGAAATAATAAATAATATTAACTGCAAATACAAAATTAATTATATTAGTTAAACTAGGATGTGTAATTTTGGATTTTAAAAACCTCGTTAAAGAAATTCAAGAATTTAAAGGAGTTTCACGTAAAAGTTCAATAGATAATGTAATTTCACTTTTAAAAGAATCATATAACGTTTCAGGGGATGTTGTCATTGACATTGGAGACGATGCTTCAGCTATTGACATAGGAAACAATCAGGTAGTTCTTATTGCTGCGGATGGTATTTGGGGCGACATCATGAATGTAAACCCATACTGGGCTGGATACTGCTCTGTTTTAGTCAATGTAAATGACATTGCGGCAATGGGTGGAAAACCATTGGCCATGGTTAACATAATGTCAATAAGTAATGATGAAATCTATGAGGATTTATTGAATGGAATCAAGGATGGTTGTTTAAAATTTGGTGTTCCAATGGTCGGCGGACACTTACACCCTGACGGAGAGGTCGACTCATTGGGCGTAGCCATTGTTGGAATTGCACAAAAAGATAAGATTATAACTAGTTTTGGAGCTGAAGTTGGAGATAAGGTAATTGTGGCAATTGACCTCGACGGCAAACCTCATGAGATGTTTAGCTTAAACTGGGATACTACCTATAATAAAGATGCCCAATTAGTTAGAGACCAAATTACTGCAGTCCAATACTTGGCGGAACATGATTGCATCAAATCTGGAAAAGATATTTCAAATCCTGGAATCTTGGGAACATTAGAAATGCTTTTGGAAACATCACACAAAGGAGCAGTAGTTAATTTAGAAGATATTCCTAGAAATGAAAGTGTTGAATGGGTGGACTGGCTTAGATCATATCCGGGTTCTGGTTTTGTTTTTACTGCTAGTGAAGATAAATGTGATTATATTAAGGAATACTTGGCAAAATACTCAATTATGGCCAGTGTGGTTGGTGATGTAACTGATTCTAATTCTCTTTATTTAAATTATAAAGATGAACAGGCTGAAGTATTCAATCAGGAAAAAAATCCGGTTTTTATCTTTAGGTGATTTGTATGAATCAAATTGGTGGGATATCAATTTCAGATATATCGTATGATAAGGTTGTATAAATTACAAATTTTGGATGGTGTCTACTTTAGAATCATCATGTGTGGTATGTATTCAAGGATATGGTTTAACAGACCCTGATGATACTTGTCCAATGTTTTTTCATCAAAATTCTTTAGATGATGATTATAATGCATACCTTTTCAAATCACGTAAAATGAGTGTTTGGCAGTCACAACTTTAAAAGGTTAGGGATTGCAAACCTTGCACGGTTGATATCCTTGGCTTATGGCAGCATTTCTATTTGAAAAGTATACTCTATTATGTTCTGCTGTTTTTTGACCCCATTTACATGTACTTTCATGGAATTTGCCGCTATTGGAGTTACCAATGTAACTGCCTAAGTTTGAACTAGTATCTTTATTTGTATTGGCAAGGGTATTGTATGAATTTGGAATGTGTGTGGAGCTGTCTGCCCAATTATATGGATAGAATTCACTTGGGGGTATGTACATTACTTCTGCAAGGCCTTCTTTTAATAGCATTTCATTTAAATTTTTACCGTCAACGATAACAACGGCTAATGTACGACCATATTTGTCATTATGTTTTGAATCATCGATGTCAAGGCCAATTTTTTTATTTAAGCATAATTTTTGAACAAAATTTTTTGAGGTAATATATCCTTCAACCCCTCTTTCTGGTGTGTTTACGCCAACAAAACGTACTTTTTTGCCATTATCTAAATAGATTGTATCTCCATCAACAACTTGGGTACAAATTGCACTTTCTTCGACATGGCAATCAGTATCTTTGAATTTGGACAGAATATCATTTGCAGACAAATCATGATACTTTGAAGTAGGTATATTGTGTGTAAAACCGGTTCCAGTATATGCGCTGGCTATTGAGATTGCTCCAACTGCAATGACCAGAATAACGAATATTAACAAAATGTGCTTTTTATTGGCCATCATCATATCTCACTCCGTAATATAATGTTATAACTTTGTGTTAATATAATTTTTGAAAATCAAATAAATAATTTTTAATATATAAAAAGTAATAAATATATAATATAAAAATTCTTATTAGGAGATTGTATGTTAATTAAAATTAATGGCGAAGAAATCGAGGTAGCAGATGCTTCTACAATTCAAGATGTAATTGATGAAACTAATGCTCCTTATACTCCTGGTAGTATTGTCTGTCTGATTAAGGGTAAAAAAGAGCTGGAGAAAAATATTAATAAATATAAAATTAAAACCAACCAAGGCTCAATTATTATCCAATTAGATGAATCTGAAGAAGCAAAACCTCTTGTTGATGTTTGGAAGAATCAATATGAGGATTTTGTTGATTTGGACATTAGGTGGTCTACTTCAACTGAGGTAGCAATAGGTCCTATTGTAACTGATTTGGAACCCACATCTGATGAGTACAAATATTATGAAGGAGATGTAGTTTTAAGTTTATCTAGTTTTAGTAATGAGTCTACTCATTTGATACTTCTTAAAGAAAACACTACAAATGTTTACAGTGTTCCACCATATAATAAGGGTATTTTTGCACAGGTTATTGGTGGTAAAAAAACTTTAGAGAATCTAACTGATGATGATAAGATAACTGGTATTGAACCGATTATTGAAAGAAGTACAACAACTGATAGTGCTTCGGTATCTGATTTAAGTACTGTTTTAGAAGATGGAAATGAATTATATACTTATGTCTCTTTTGAAATTGATGAAGACTCTCCAATCTGTGTAGAACATATGTTTTCTTTGATTAAAGATGGTAGAATTAAAGTTTCATATGATAGTGAATCATTTGTAGGATTTTATGATTTAGCGGGTCTTGAAAAACCTAAAGAAAAAACAACTAAAAGAGAAAGGGGAACAATTACTGTTAGAAATTCTGGAGTAGGTGTTGGAAAACTTTTCATTTATCGTCAAAATAGGGTTTTATCTCCAAACCACACTACTGTTGGAAGAATTATTAACGGTATGGAAATAATTGATATTGCAAAAGAAAATGACTTTATAACTGTTAAATCAGAGCAGCAAAGATTAATGATACTCAATAAAACTCAAGCTGAAGCTACAGAAATATTATCTGCAGCAGGGGTTGAGCACATGATTGATGGATTAATTGATGATGATGCAATAATCGTTGAACAAAATCCTAAACATACAATTGATATTCTAAAAGAAGGGCATGTAATTACCAAAGCTATTAATAAAGAGGATTTATGTTCAATTAAGTTTGCAGATAATGCGCCTAGGTCTGTTAGATACTTTAAACTGTTGTCTGGACTTATAGAAAACCCTATTGGTAAAATAACAGTTCACTTTTCAGTACCTGGAATGCATATTGTTATTTTTGAAGGAGATAAGAAAGCAGCTAAAGGTTTAATTCCTGAAAATAATCCTGTTGATAAAGTTATAAGAGGTCAAATAGGTATTACTAACATGGCTTCAAAAAGTGCAGGTTTGATTGGTATCAGATTCGAGGACAACAATGAATTTGGTCCAACTGCAGAAACTTTTGAAGCAACTAATATTATTGGGGATATTACCTCAGATTATGACAAACTTGAAAAATTAAAAGAAGGAGTTGTAGTATATGTCACCGAATCTAACCATGAGTCCTGATTTAGGTACAGAAGATTGGGATCCAGATGTAATCACTCGTATGATTTTTATAGGTCCTGGTGCTAATGTTAGCGAACAAGAAGTTGTGACAGCATTTCATATGCTTGATTTGCCACTCACTATAAAAAATACTTGTTATGGTTCTATGATTAGTGGAAAAAGTGAAGATGTTTACAAGGCAATTGAGGAAATAAGAAAACTCGACCCAGCACACATTTTCACAAAAGAAAGAGGATTTGCTCCAGGCGACCCAAGAAGATGTAGGGGTCATAGGTTTGGTCCAAGAGAAGGTTTCCACCAAATGGAAAAAGAATATAGGATACTTGGTTTTGTCTCAGAAGCTTTAGAAAATCCTAAAGAAGATGTGGTAGTCGAAGAGAAAAAGCCAGTTAGTGTTGATGAATTTAAAAAAATCATGAATGAATGTTTAGAAAATAAGGAATAGGTGAAAATATGGTGAAAATAGCTATTTATCCTCCAAATTCATTAGTCTTAGCAGATTTACTTGAAAGAAAAGGTCATACTCCTTTAGTTTTACAAAAACAAATTAGGCAAAAAATTAAAGATCCAGAGATTGATTCTCCACCGATGAATATTACTGAAGATGATCCGATTAAAGGACTTAAATATGCAGCTATTGAGGTTCCTTCTGGTGTTCGTGGAAGAATGTCAATTATTGGGCCTCTTATAGATGAAGCAGAAGCTGCAATTGTTGTTGATGGGGCTCCATATGGTTTTGGATGTATTGGTTGTGCAAGAACAAATGAATTGTCAATTTTCTTGCTTAGAACTAAAGGAATTCCTGTTCTTGAACTTGATTATCCGACAAATCAGGATGAAACATATGTTATGGTTAACAAAATTAATGAATTTGTAGATTCACTTGAGGAGGAATAATAATATGGTTAAAATTGCTTTAGTTTCATGTGGAACAGAATATAGTGGTATTCAAAAAGAGATAGAAAAAGCAGCAAACAAGTTTGGTGCTGAAATTGTTCTTCCTGAAATTGATTTAGATTACATTGATGAATCCTATGAGAAATTTGGATTTTCAGCTCAGAGTTCAAGTTTAAAATTAATGATTGCAAGAGCTATGGCTATTGTTGAAGGCAGGTCTAAGCCTGATGCAGTATTTATTGCAACATGTTTTAGATGCGCTGAAGCAGCATTGGTTAGAAATGAAGTAAGAAGATTTATACAAAACAATACTCGTATTCCAGTAGTTACATATTCATTTACCGAAAGAACAAAAGCTGATGAATTATTTATCCGTATGGAAGCATTAGCTACTACTGTAACTCGTAGAAGTATTCTTGCCCGTGAAAAACAAGAAGGTCTTACTCTTGGTCTAGACTCAGGTTCTACAACTACAAAAGCAGTTCTCATGGAAAACAATCAGGTTATTGGAACCGGGTGGACTGCAACTAAAGATATTATTGAATCCGCAAAAACTGCAGCTGCAGAAGCATTTTCCAATACTGATTATGATTGGGATGATGTGGATGGTATTGGAACAACTGGATATGGTAGATTCACTATGGGTCAGGAATTCGGTGCAGAACTTATCCAAGAAGAATTGTCCGTTAATGCGAAAGGTGCGGTATACTTGGCAGATTGTCAAAAAGGCGAAGCTACAGTACTTGATATTGGGGGTATGGATAACAAGGTAATTACTGTTAACAACGGTATTCCTGATAACTTTACTATGGGTGGTATATGTGCAGGTGCATCTGGAAGATTTTTAGATATGACTTCACGTAGGTTAGATGTGGATATTACTGAATTAGGTCCGCTAGCTGTCCAAGGGGACTGGAGAAAAGCTATGTTGAACTCTTACTGTATTGTATTTGGTATTCAAGACCTTGTTACCACACTCGCAGCAGGAGGTTCTAAAGCTGATGTTGCAGCAGCAGCATGTCACTCTGTATCAGAGCAAGTTTACGAGCAACAACTTCAAGAAATTGATATTCGTGAACCTTTAATCCAAGTAGGTGGAACAAGTTTGATTTCAGGTCTTGTTGAAGCAGTCAGTGAAACATTAGGTGGAATTGAAGTCATTGTTCCTGAATACTCTCAACACATTGGTGCTGTAGGAGCAGCTCTTTTAGTATCTGGAATGGGACACAGACAAGATAACAAATAAAATGATGTTTTAGGGTGATTTGATGTTAGTAGAATGCTATGATGAGAGAGGTGCAGAAGTTTATGAAATCATCATTAAACAAATTTTCCAAGATTTGGTTCTTGGATCTTCTGTTGATGATTTGAAAGCTTATGTTAATCCAGATGACCCTGTATTTGTCTTAGCTATTAAAATGAGAAAGACTTCAGATGTGGTTCTCTTTGGAGAGGTTGCAAGCTTAACTTATGATAAAGCTAATGATAAAACCATGATTCTAATTGATAATGAAAACTATCTTCCAAATATTTTAAGGGAGTTGTGGAAGAGATTTTCTAGAGATGAAATTTATCAACCAAACAGATATCAGCTTGAAATCAATGGCGATCACACTGATTTTGAATCATTGGTTGTTGATGATCCTCATTCTAATCTACAAAGACGTATTTATGATGCAGTATTCAGAATATTGCCTGAAGGATTTAAAATAATTAAGGATATGTCTACAGAGGATATTGTGGCTGTTGTAGCTACTGATGAGTTAATCAAAGATGAATGGATTGAAAAAGCTCATGAGTTTATTGATGAATTGAACAAGGGCATGTAGAAAAGTTTAAATATTTGTTCGTATCAATACAAATTAACAGGAGTTATATTTTGAGGAGTAGTGGTATTATGAAAGAACACAAAGGTTCAAGATTTGCACATATAACAAAAGCACACCCATGTTTCAACGAAAAAATGCACGATAAAGTCGGAAGAGCACATGTACCAGTTGCACCAAAATGCAATATCTTTTGTAACTTCTGTACAAGGGATATAAACAATGAAGAAGACAGGCCTGGAGTAGCAAGTTGTGTAATGGATGCAGATGCAGCCATTAAACATGTAAATGATGTTACAGCAGATGGTCCAATTGCTGTTGTAGGCGTTGCAGGGCCTGGAGATTCACTTGCTAATGAAGAAACTTTCGAATTTTTTGAAAAATTGGCAACTGAACAGCCGGACTTAATTAAATGTATGAGTACAAATGGACTTTTACTTCCGAAATATGCAGATAAACTTGCGGAACTTGGAGTAAACTCTGTTACTGTGACAATTAATGCAATTGATCCAGATATTGCAGTTGATATTTATTCTTTTATTAAATACGAAGGAAAAGTTTATAAAGGTTATGAAGCTGTTGAAATACTAATTAAAAACCAATTGGAGGGTGTTGAAAAAGCAGCCGCTAATGGTTTGGTCGTTAAGGTTAATTCAGTTTTAATACCTGGATTAAATGATGAACATATAGTTGACATAGCTCGTGAAGTTAAAAAAAGAGGTGCTTCTTTAATGAATGTTTTACCTCTAATTCCTTTAGCTAAAATGAAACATTATTCTCGTCCTGACTGTTCAATGATGGAAAGTGTCAGAGAACAAGTGGAAGAGATTATACCTGTATTTAGAGCATGTACTCAATGTAGGGCAGATGCTTACGGAATACCTGGTAAGAAAAGCGAAGATCATCATTTAGGAATGACTCCACAAAGTCATTACTAAACTCTTTTTTTATTTTATTGGCTTTGTAGAAATCCTCATTTTTATTGAATCTGAGTTAATCTGTAAATGTTGTAGATTGTATTTTTGAGTTTTGTTTCTTTATTTGATAATTGTAAGCTTCTGCTTCTGTTTGTTCCGTTGAATATTCTTTTTATCACGC
>NZ_JAZKXX010000020.1:0-30854 GCF_045611865.1 Methanobrevibacter sp. | reverse complement strand
TACAGACAAACCAATCCAGAAATAATAAAGAAATTATACAAAACTAAAAAAGGAATTCTGACATTTTTAGACTTCCAAATGCAAAATTGGACACAAAAACATATAAAAATCAAATAAGCCTATAAAATTTTACAGACTCTTATTTTTACAATAATTCTTATTTCATTCAGTTATTTCGTATAATATCGAACGATTTTCATTAAAAATTTTTAAAATTAAATATATTTGCTTAAATAATAGTTTCTATTCAAATTCAATGATAAAACTTTCAAGGCCACAACTAATACAAAAGGAATAGCAAAAGTAACCATTAATCAAAAAAAGCTTAAAAGGGTAAAACTTACAAATTTAAAGTGATTTACATTAAAAACACAATAAAATCAGCGTCAAAGTAAATAAGTGAATAATTCATCTAATTTCTACAATGAGTAAAATGGTTAGTTTAGTTCAAAAATTTTCATAGAGGTTGTATATTGGAATAAATTAATTTTTAAATTGTTTTTATATTATTCAATAATAATTATGCATTTTTTTAGTTAAACAAGCACTATATATTTAATTTTGTTTTTTTTTTTTGATTGTATTGTGATATGTTAAAACTTACTATTTTTTTATATTTGTGTATAATATTCAGTGTTCATAACTATTTCACAAATAATATATGCTATTTTAAATAAAATATATATCAATTAATAAATTTATTATGGTGGAAAACGTTTTGCTAAACAAAAAATTGATGATACTAACAATCATTCTTGTTTCAGTATTGGCTGTTTCAGCGGTCAGTGCGGTAGATAATGATACAAGTGATGTTGTAAGTGTTGAAGAAAATCAGGTAATTTTAAGTGAAAATAATGATGATGGAACTTTTGATGACCTTCAAAGTGAGATAAATAATGCAACACAAGGTTCTGTTTTAAATCTAACAAGAAAGTAATAGTCAAAAAGGCAAAATCAACAATTACTGCTAAAAAGAAAGCATTCAAAAAGACCATAAAGGTCAAAAAATATACAATAACCTTAAAGTCAGGAAAAACAGCAATCAAAAAGGTTCAGGTTACTTTGAAAATCAAAGGCAAAACCTACAAGGCAAAAACCAATGCAAAAGGTAAGGCAACATTTAAAATCAAAAAATTGACCAAAAAGGGCAATCACAAAGCAGTGATAAAATACAATGGTGACAAATACTACAACAAGGTCACCAAAAAGGTTAAAATAACAATCAAGTAGGTGGCAATCTTCACTTACTAACTTTTTTTCATTTTTAACAGGGTATGGATTATTTTACTACTTATTAAATCTCATTTTTCTTGTATTTCATTATTCTATCTGGAAATTAAAGTAACTATTGCATTCACTTTGTAAAATTGCTTTTAAATGCAACCAATACTTTATATGATAAAAAATCCAATATCCTTTCATGAAATTTAAAATAATAAATGATTTATCAATATTTTTATACAATATTATACCTGAAAAGCATTTATCCAAATTGCAGGAATTTTTGATGAGGGGAGCCATTTTTACAGAGGCAAGTGAAGTTTTAGCTATGCTTATAATTTTCATTTTGCTAAGTGAAATTGCATTGGCATTGTTGCTGACAATTTTCGGTCTGCCCACATCAGTATTGATCCTGCCATTTTTTTCAATTCCGATACTTTTCACATATATTGTTGTTGTACAGGAAAGACGAGCACAGGAGATTGAAAAGTCTGCACCTGACTTTTTAAGGCAGCTTTCAAGCATGCTGCAGGTCGGACTCAGCTTCGAAAACGCAATAGAGGACATGGCCCAGTACGCTGACGGGCCGCTCTACGATGAGAGGGTACTATGGTTCTGCTCATTTCAATTTTTACAAGATGGTTAAAAAAATTTGCTACAAAATACTTAAATATATTACTACAAAATACTTAATTATTGGGGTTGTGGTTATGGATTATATTAATAGATATGTTGACAACGAATTAGAAAGATACCTTGAAGCTATTGGAGCAATATTAATTGTAGGTCCTAAATGGTGTGGAAAAACAACAACTGCAGAGCAATATGCAAAAAGTGTTTTAAAACTTCAAGATATTGATAAACAAGATGAATATAGAATGTGGTTGGATATTAAGCCCTCCAAACTGTTGGATGGTGAAAAACCAAGATTGATTGATGAATGGCAAATGGCGCCGATTTTGTGGGATGGTGTGAGAAATAGTGTAGATGAATTGCAAGGTTCAGGGTTATATATTTTAACTGGATCAACAGTTGTTGATGAATCAAAAATCATGCATTCGGGAACTGGTAGGATTCATAGATTGCTAATGAGGCCTATGAGTTTATATGAAAGTGGTGAATCAAATGGAAAAATCTCCATAGAAGAATTATTCAATAATCCTAACATGGACATTGATGGCATTGAATCTGATTTAAGTATGGATGATTTAATGTTTGCAGCATGTCGTGGAGGATGGCCTGATTCATTAAATAAAGAAAATGATGAGGATAAACTATTAATTGCTTATAACTATTTGGATAATATCTGTGAAAGTGATGTTTCAAATATCGATGGAATAAAACGAGATTCGGATAGAGTTAGAATTATTTTAAAGTCAATAGCTAGAAATATTTCTACTTTAGCTAAAAATAAGACAATAATGAATGATGTAATAGCTAATTTTGGGGATATTAGTGAACCCACTTATTATTCATATATCGATGCATTAAAAAGATTATTTGTCATTGAGGATATCGGTGCTTGGACTCCAAATATCCGATCAAAAACATCTATTCGTTCAAGCAATAAAAAAGTTTTCATAGACCCATCAATTGCAGTTGCAGCTTTAAATATGGGTCCTGAAGGTTTTAATACAATAGGGGGTTTAAAAACTTTTGGTTTCATTTTTGAGAATTTATGTATTCGTGATTTAAGTGTTTACACTTCAAAATTTGGGGGTGTTATTTCATATTATCGTGATAGATTTGATTTAGAGGTGGATTGTGTAGTTCATTTGAGGGATGGGAGATATGGATTAATTGAATTTAAATTAGGCAGTAGTGAAGAAGAAAAGGGAGCTCAAAATTTACTAAAAATAAATAATTTGATAAATAAAAAGAATTTAGAAAATGGAATGAGAAAACCTAGCTTTTTAGCAATAATTACTGGGGGAAAATTTGCATATACTCGAAAGGATGGAGTAAAAATTATTCCAATTGGTTGTTTAAGATAGTGAATGTTTTTCCATCTATGGGAATTGTCTTAATGGTGCGCCAGATTATAATGGTGTGATGAATTGTGGTTTTGATTCATCTAAGATTGGTAGTTTTTTTAAGTGCTAGAAACATATTATTGATTACAATTTGTTCCGAAATGTATTGTGATATGTAATATATGGTTTAGGTATTATCATTTGCAATACATCCGCAAATATATTATAGTTGATAATATATGTTTTGGACTGTATAATGGTTAATCAAATTTGAAGTGAAAGATATCAAATATCTGAACCAATTTTAGCCCGATGGTTGCAATTGAAATTTAAAAATAAGGGTAATTTCCCATATAGGTTTTAGGTGATGTTTATGGACAAGTATTTAACTGAAACACCAAGTATCGATTATACGAATCCTCATATTCAAGAAAAGGTTTCTGAATTAAAAAATCAGTCAACTGATGATGCTGATTATATAAAACGAAGTTATTTCTTTGTTAGAGATGAAATTCCCCATTCATGGGATATTGGGACAAATATAGTTTCAAAAACCGCCAGTGATACATTGATAAATAAAACTGGAATATGTTGGGTAAAATCATGCCTTCTTGCAGCGCTTCTACGGGCAAATGGCATTCCGTCTGGAATCAGCTATCAGCTTCTGACAATAGCAGAGGATGACAGTCAGGGTCACATTGTTCATGCTTTAAACACTGTTTTCAATGGAGATAAATGGATTAGGATTGATGCTCGTGGAAATACTGGCAATTGTGATGCGGAATTTAGTTTGGATGAAGACCGGTTGGCTTTTCAAGTTCGAGAGGAATTCGGTGAAATTGATTACGGAGACAATAATACTGATTTGGATGAAAGACTGGTAAATGCACTGGCTCAAACTGAGAATTTGTTTGAGATTAACATAGATTTTGAGTTTTAATATTGTTGCGATGAGATATTCTAAAATTAAGAAAAATAATTTTAGGTTTTAAATATTGTCTTTACCTTGTAAAATTGATTTAGAAAATAACTAACACTTTATATGCTTTGAAGTCCAATATTATTTTATGAAATTTAATATAATCAATGATTTAGCAATATTTTTGGAAAATATTATACCGGAAAAACATTTATCTAAATTGCAGGAATTTTTGCTTAGTGGGGCTATTTTTACAGAGGTAAGTAAAGGTTTAGCAATGCTCATAATTTTCATTTCAGTGGCAGAAATTGCTTTAACATTAACATTAACACTTCTAAACCTTCCTGCTTCAGTGTTAATCTTGCCTTTTTTTGTCATTCCTGGACTTTTCACATATGTCATTGTCCAGCAGGAAAAGCGAGCTCAGGAGATTGAAAAGACTGCGCCCGACTTTTTAAGGCAGCTTTCAAGCATGCTGCAGGTTGGACTCAGCTTCGAGAATGCAATGGAGGATATGTCACAGTACGGCGAAGGACCATTATACGATGAAATGAGGCGTGCGATCATAGAAATTCGTATGGGTAGAAATTTTGATGATGCATGGAGAGCCATGAGCAAACGTCTAAAGTCAAAAGAGCTTGAAAGGGTTTTTAGAATAATTTTGGATGCAAGAAAAAGTGGGTCGAGCATTGCGAATGTTATTTTGGATGTTGCAGATGATTTAAGGGAGTTATTGGCACTTAAACGTGAGAGAAAATCGGCAGTGATGATGTCGGTCATGTTTCTTTTAATTGCAGCTATCATTGCAACTCCATTTGCGATAGGTATGGTTAGTGTCTATTCAGGATTTATGCAAAGCTATGGAATGGAATCGCAGATAATTTTGACGGCGCCTTTGGCGGGTGAAATTTACCTGATAATTCATTCTGTTATTGTTGCATTTATAATTGGGATTATAATGTATGGGAATGTTAAAAAAGGAGTTAAATTTTCACTTCCTCTTGCAACAGCGTCATTTGCAATATTTTATTTTATTTCAACATTTGGTGGATCTTTACTTATGGGGGGATTTTAATGGATGACAGTGGACAAACATCAGCAGAATTCATATTGCTCTTTGGAGGAATCATGGTTGTAGTTTTACTTGCAATTTATATGTATAACAATTATTTAAGTGATTTAAGTGGTGAAATTTCTTCAAGGGAGGTTAATGAATTTAACAATGAATTATCAAATCTCAAAAGTTACTTTAAATAGTTTTTAAGTTTAATAAAGGGTTTATATCTTTATTTTTTTTAATTTTAAGGAGATATTAATTAAAAAACTGGTTTTTAACCTATTTCTTGAAGAGGAATTTTTTCTAATAAGTCATTGTTTATAGGTTAATTATTATTAAAGGGCTGAATTTTCAACAGTTTCTTAAACATGATATTGGTCAAATGCTAAAGTTCAATTTAACTCATTTTGTCAAATTTCGCTTTTTAGTATTATTTTGATGGAATATAGTATTAATTTTCAGTTTTCACATCAAATTTTGTCAATTTTGCAAAATATTTTTCATCAGGAATTCTTTCTTAAAAGACTGTTTTTATCAATTGGGTCATAATTTAAAGTTAATTTTTCACTTGGAAATTAATTGCTAATTATTGCGGATTTTAGCGGGGTCTATGTTAGTTATTGTAACGTCTTTACTTCCCAGTAACTTGTGTTTATTTTTTCATTTTCATTTTTAAAATAGAAATTTTCTTATTTTCTCAAATCACCTATAAAAATCTAAAATATTTAAAATCAATCACTAATAAAACTATAATAAATGAGTTTTGTACTCATTTTGAAAAAATGGTGATGTGAGAAAGTTACACTTGAAATACACCTTTAATTGGGGTTATTTTTCCAATCTAAAACTCCTTAAAATCAAATATGTAGGTGAATATTTATTAATTTCTAAAATCAACATTCTAAATAAGGTGATAAAAATGGATATGTTGATTAGTGGAAAGCACATTTCAAGTGATGATTTAGAGGAAGTAAAAAATCCATACAATGGTGATGTAATCGATACAATTCCAATTGCACACCTGCAAACTGCAGATTTGGCAATCCAAGAAGCAAACAATGCTAAATCAAAACTTCAAGAAATGTCTGCATTTAAAGTTTCAAACAAATTGTTTAATGTGGTGTCTAAGCTAGGAGAAAAACGTGAGGAGTTTGCCAGGTTATTGACATTGGAAGTTGGAAAGCCAATTAACGAATCTTTAGTCGAACTTGACAGATCAATCGAAACACTTAAACTAGCTGCCGAAGAGGCAAAACGAATCTATGGTGAAAGTGTGCCGTTGGATGCTGGTCTAAACGGCAAGGGATTTTTTGCATTCACTCAAAGATTACCTTTAGGTGTCGTTGCAGCAATTACACCATTCAACTATCCATTAAACTTAACAATTCACAAGATTGCACCTGCAATTGCATGCAAAAACACAGTAATCGTAAAACCGCCAACAGAAGCACCTCTAACCGTAATGAAATTCTGTGAACTACTAAATGAGGAATTTCCGGATGGGGTGGTAAACACAGTAACAGGATATGGTTCCGAGGTTGGAGATTATCTTGTAACATCACCTGATGTTGATAAAATTTCATTTACTGGTAGTGTAACAACAGGAATGATGATATCTCAAAAGGCAGGAATGAAAAAGGTCACATTGGAACTTGGTGGAAACGATCCGATGATTGTATTAAAAGATGCTGATTTGGATAAGGCAGTTAAAGGTGTTATTAATGGAGCTTTTCTAAATGCGGGCCAGGTCTGCATGGGTGTTAAAAGGATTATTGTTGAAGAGGAAATTGCCAGTGAATTTAGTGAAAAGCTGGTTTTGGAAACTGAAAAATTGGTCATGGGTAATCCATTAGATAAAAAAACAACATTGGGTACATTGATAAGTGAAAAGGCAGCAATCCAAGTTGAAGAAACAGTAAACAATGCAGTTGGTGAGGGTGCTAAAATCTTGACTGGTGGTAAACGTGATGGTGCATTTTACGAGGCAACAGTAATAGATAATGTGGTTCCTTCAATGGATTTGGTTGTAAGGGAAACATTTGGACCAGTGGCACCGATAATTCATGTAAATGGCATTGATGAAGCCATTGAAGTGGCAAATGATACAGAATATGGCCTTCAAGCTGGAGTATTTACATCAGATTATTCATCAGCAATGCAGTGTGCCAGTGAAATTGAAGCTGGAACAGTGTTTATAAACAAACAATCTACTTTTAGAACAGATAATATGCCGTTTGGCGGCTTTAAGAATAGTGGTGTTGGAAAAGAAGGAATAAAATATGCCGTAAATGAGATGACCAAAACAAAATTGATTGGTTTAAATTTAAGGTAAAAAAATAAGAAATAAGCATTAAGCTTATTTTAAGTAGTTTTCAACTAGATTACGTGTTTCGTTTAGAGATTCCATTGGGATTCCTTTTGGCATTTGGCCAAGTTCTCCATCAACATCTTTAAGGATACTTCCGTTCATTCCTAAAAACATTCCTTCACTCACGATGTCACTGAATGATTGCGGTGGAAGTAGGGATACTCCTACTTTATTGTCATCTTTAACGTTTAAATCATTGGTTACAACTGTAATTGCACGTTTTCCTAAGTTCACGTTACAGATTGAAAGTTTATCGTTTTTAGGATGTTTGGTCACGCTCATCACTTCTCCAACTTTAATGTCGACACCCATAATAGGGTCGTTGATTGGTCCTAAAGCGAGCCTATCTTTTAGGCCTATTATTGTATCTAGGAAAAACCTTACCTTTGCAATGTTTTCTTGGGTTTTTTCCCTGTCTTCTTTTGGGGCATTGTTTAGGAATTTTTTATTCCAGTCATCTCCGCCCAAACATTCAACGATTTTTAAAGCCTTCTCTTTAAGCGCTTCAACATCTGGAGAGTTTACCAATTCATCTCCTTCAAGATAAGAATAAATTAATGATTGAAAATCACTGTTCATTTGTTTTCCCAAATCGACTGCTTGTTTTTTATTCCAACTTCCTCTAAAAGAAGCTGTTGGAATGAGATTTAAGTAGTTTTCTCTTGCTTTACTTGCTACTAAAATTCTATAATCTTTTGTTGTATCCCACATTTGAAGTCTCCTTTCTATCTAAATTATATTTTTTGACTTTATAATTTATTAAATTTTTTCTATTTTCTTAATTTAAGACATTTTTTAGGATTTGAAAACATAAACTATTTATATAATCAATTTAATAAAAATATACATATTAATATTAAATTTATTATTTATCGTGGTGTAAAAATGGTAGAAGTTTCAAAATTACGCAGTTTAGATATTTATACCAACACTGGTCATTATGTTGGTCGTGTAGAGGATGTTGTTCTTAATATCAGATTAGGAACTATTTCAAAATTACAAGTAAGAGCTATTGAACATGAAAGAAAACCTACTGGTATTGTAAATCAATTTTTAGGGAGTATTCGTGGGGAAGTACCTGAAGAAAATGATATGAGGTCCTTCCAAAATGATTTATTAACTGTGGACTTTGATAAAGTTCAAGCTATTGGAGATATCATGTTAATAAACCCAAGAGACATGAAAAAAGTAGCTCCAGAACCACAAATTCCTGTTACTCCTGCAGCTCCAAAAGCACCTGAAACTCAACCACAAGGCGAAACTCAAGTAAAATTCGATGCTGAAAGATTATAATTAATCTTTCTCCAATTCTTTTTTTATAACTTTTTTTGTGATTCTATGAAAGTAGGTATTATAGGCTGTGGAGCTATTGCTAACATCATTACAACCAGTATAGTTCCTGAAGATAATGGTATTGAAATTGCATACTTTTTTGATAAGGATATTGAAAGAGCAGAAAATATCGCAAGTTTGGCCGGGGGTGTGGCAACACTAAATTATGAAGACATGTTGGATAATGTTGATTTAGTTTTGGAATGCGCTTCACCTGCTTCTGTTAGAGAATATGCACCTGTAATCTTAGGAAAAGGTATTGACATGATTATCATGAGTATTGGTGCATTTATGGATAGAAATTTTTACACTGAAGTATTGGAAATTGCAAAAAAAAATAATGCTAAAATACACTTGCCATCAGGAGCAGTTGTAGGATTGGATGGAATTAAAGCTGTAGCTAAATTTGGTTTAAAAGAAGTAAACCTTGTAACCCGCAAATCTCCAAAGTCTCTAGGAAAGGACATTGATAAAGAGGAGATATTATTTGAGGGTAAGGCTTCTGAAGCCGTAAAAGAGTTCCCGTTAAATATTAATGTTGCAGCTACAATTAGTATGGCATGTAATAGGGACATTGATGTTAAGATAATCGTTGATCCTAAAGTTGATAGAAATGTTCATGAAATAACTGCTAAAGGGGACTTTGGTGAGTTTAAAACAACAACTATGAATTATCCATGTGCAGCTAATCCAAAAACCAGTATGCTGGCAGCACTTTCAGCCATAAGATTGCTTAAAAGTTTCAATGAAACCATCAGTGTAGGTATGTAAATGAAGGATTATGAAGTTTATTCATCACTGAAAGTTCCAAAAAATTCCAAAATCATTGTTCGTTTAGATGGCAGAAGCTTTCACCAATTGGCTAATGATTTGGAGTTAGAAAAACCTTATGATGAAACTTTCTATACAGTTCTCTCAGAAGTTTGTAAGGATTTATTCAATGAATTTTCAGCAGATTTTGTTTATGCATTTTCAGATGAAATAAGCTTGCTTTTATATAAAATTCCTTTTGATGGCAGGATTGAAAAGATAAACTCAGTAATAGCTAGTTTTGCTGCAAGTTCCTTTGTCATGCATTATGATGCTCAATTTAAAAAGCCACCTGCTTTTGATTCAAGGATTATCCCGGTAAATGATGATGACATTTTGAAATATTTTAGATGGAGACAGGATGAATCATGGAGAAATTGTGTTAATTCACATGGAATTTCATACCTAAAATCCAAGTATTCAAATAATGAAGCAAACGATAAAATAAATGGTATGAAATTAAATGAAATCCATGAATTTTTATTTCAAAATGGCATTAACTTAAATGATATTGAAACTTACAAGAAAAGAGGAATAGCAGTATATAGGAAATACAAACAGGTGACTGGTTTTAATAAAAAAGAAAATAAAAACCAAACCTCATATAGAAGTCATGTTTATATTGATTGGGAAATTCCGATATTTAGTGAAGATTTTTTCAAAGAGATTAGGGTGATAAAATGAGCTTTCTTTCTAAAATATTTAACAATGATGAAGAAGAATTTGATGAAGTATGTGTGGACCGTGAAGTTCTTGATTCAGTAATATATTACTCAAAGAAAGCATATCCAAATGAATTTTTAGCATTTTTTGATGGTGAAATAATTGATAAAAAACTTTACATTACAAGTTTGCTGTTTATTCCTGGAGAAACTAGTGAAACAGGTGCGGTTTTACACACTGATATGATTCCTATAAATACCAAGTATTGGGGATCAGTTCACTCACATCCAGGGCCAAGTGCAATGCCATCAAGTGCTGATTTAAAAACATTTTCAAAATATGGACTTTTCCACATGATTGTTTGCCTCCCATATTCTCTTGAAACTTTTAAATCATATGACAGACATGGAAATCCACAAAACTATACAGTTGGAGACTATAGCCATTTGGTTGATGATGATTCTGATGAATTTTTCGATGAAAGTGATGTCGTTCGGGATGATGAAATTTTTAAACCGGGAATTCTTGATGAAAAAGATGATGAGTTCTTTAAAACAATAAATGATAAATCCTCAAATGAATATGAGGAATTAGAAGAAAATCAACTCGAGCCTAACCAAGTAATCAAAATTCAGCTTAATCGTGACGGTAAGATTGAGAAAATATCTCGAGAATATAAAAAATAGAAAAAAACAATCATGGTGAAGAATTAAAAGGTAGAGTTTTAAGGCTTCATGCAAAAACAGAATCTTTCAAAATCCCTACTAAGTTTGAAATGAATGTTTGTAGACCAACATTCAAATAGTTTATTTAAAAAAAGCTATTAAAAATATCGATTTTTCTTTAAAAAAATAATAATAAGGGAAAATAGATTCCCTTAAGATACTACAATTTTATATTTATATTTGACGACGTAACCATAGCTGTAATGGTAATGTGTGGATGTTTTACCACATAAGTCACATTTGAATTTAGAAGTTCCTTTATAGTTTACCTTTTTAGGAAGGTATTTATGTGATTCAGGAATATATTTCACCCAATACTTCTTGGTTACAGTCTTTTTATAGAAGGTATCAATTCCATTGGTTCCTTTGTAGTGTTCAGAAAGTAAACCACTGGCGTATAATTTAATCTTTCCGTTTTTGTTTTTAACTGTTTCTACACCAGTTCTGGTCTTGAGTTTAAGCCAGCCACCTTTAACATATTTGCCGTTGGATTTGATTGTTACAACAACTTTTTTGACTTGGCCTGTATATAAAACGGGCATCTTAAATTCGATTTGAACTTTTTGACGATTTTTCATAATAGCATTTGATGAAGATGCCTTGGACTTAGATAGGTTGTTAGTTCCCAAATACTGGGCAGTGTATTTGTATTTTTTCACTTGTTTCAATTTAAGTTTTTTAACAGCAACGCCTTTTTTAACATTGGCCTTGTATTTTTTGCCGTTGATTTTAAATAGAACTTTTCCTTCTTTAACTTTTTTGCCGTGGCTTTTTACAGTTGCTTTAAGAGTTATTTTGAATCCTTTATATTCAACGACTTTTTTAGCCTTTACATTTACCGAAGATTTTGTAATTTTAGCGGTATTAACTGTTGATCCGGTAATATATTCGGCATTTGGTGTAATAGTTACAGTCCAGGTTCCAACACCAACTGGCGGTTCAAATGAAAAATAACCGTTACTATCAGGGATGTAATATTTGGTCACGCTGGTTTTTCCTTTGGAAAATACCACCTTAACATTTAATGAAGTCAATGCTTTTCCAGTTACTTGATCAACTATTCTTCCAGTCATTTTAGCACCGGACATGTAATTGGAACGATAATTATTGGCTGTGACAACTGCATTTCCTGAAACATATAAGTATGCAGTATCCATCACAACTCCATCATAGTCATTTATTGCTGCCATAAGATATATGCCGGGAGTAAGAGTATTTTTTTGAATAGTTATAAGATAGTTTCTTTTATCTACGGATGTGCTTTGATAATGATGTGTATAGGCCGTATTACCATCTTTATCAACTACTACAAAATTAAAATCATATCCATAAAATCCACTTATTTGAGAAGGACTTATGTAGACATTAAACTGTTGTTTTTTATCTGAAGCAATAATAGTGTCTGACAAGTCAACTGAATAATAACTAGCAAATATCATGGATAATTTATCATTTGATTCGTCAACAGTCAATTTAGAATCATCTTCACTGGCAGATAATTTATCACCATCAACAGCATCTTCTCCGATTGTTTCTCCAGCACTTTTCTCTACAGTATCTTCTACTGTTTCTTTCAAATTTTGTTCCAGATTAGTTGCTAAATCATCCTGCGGTGCATCATCCAATGTCACAACATCACTAACATTGTCAGCTGCACTTACAGACGATATGGCACAAATCCCCACTATCAATAATAGTATAAAAATGTGTTTTTTCTTAAACATGTTATCGCCTTTAATTAACTTAAGTTAAGGGCAATTTACCCATAATCATTATTTTGTTTCAAATGATATTTAAGTGTTTATTTAGAATTATTTGTGAAACGGAAAAGAGAATTGCTGATTTAAGGGTAATGTTAAATCCTAGAGATTTTTTCAGTTGAAATCTCGCATCGGCTTGATTTTTTGATGGAAAATTAGTATTTCTTAGCTTGTTTATTACTTGGACAACAAAGAATCCATATTTTCATGAAATGAAACATTAATTGCATCTGGATTAAACACGACTTTTGGTGGTGTGGCCATTTCGCCCAGGAATGTGTTGTGATGAAGATTATTGGCTAAATTGATAGCAAATTTATTTTTACGAACATTTTAGTAAATTAATGTGAAAACATAGACAAATGGTGAGAGTAAAAGTTTAGTAAACTTTACTCTACAATATACATTATGGTGAAAATTGTTTTTTAATTTATAATTCTAATCCAATAGCTTCATAAACATTGTCTAAAGCTTGGATTTCTTTAATAACATCTTTTGGAATTTCTTTATCTAAAGTTAAAACCATGATGGCTCTTCCGCCTTTTTCATCTCTTCCAACTTGCATAATTCCAATGTTGACGTTATGTTCGCCTAATTTTGTTCCAATTTTACCAATGCTTCCAGGAACATCTTCGTATTTTGCAATAAACATGTGTCCTTCAGGAATAACATCGACCCAATAATCATTTACTTTTAAAATTCTTGCGTCGTGTAAGTGAGTACCTTCAGCTGAGAAAGTATCAGTTTCACTTTTTGCAATAACTTTAATCAATGATTCGTAGCCTTTTGCATTGTTTTTTCTTCCTTCAGTAATGCTTATTCCTCTATCTTTTGCAACAAGAGCTGCATTAACTGCATTTACTGGTGAGCTTAAGAATGGATTAACTGCACCTTGTATTACAGTTCTTGTTAATATTTCTAAGTTGTCTATTTCAGATAATTCTCCGCTGTAGATAATTTCGATTTCTTGGATTTTACCGTTTACAGCTTGGGAGATGAAGCTCCCTAATTTTTCACATAATTCCATGTATGGAGATAACTCTTGGTATGTGTTGTTATCAATACGTGGCATGTTTAATACATTTTTAGGATTGCTTCCTTTGGTTAATTCAATAATTTCATCAGCCACGATAATGGCCGCATCTCTTTGAGCTTCTTTAGTTGAAGCTGCAATGTGAGGAGTTAATACAATATTATCAAGTTCGAATAATTTTGAATCTTTTGCCGGTGGTTCGTTTTCATATACATCTAAAGCTGCACCACCAATTTTATTATTGACTAAAGCGTCGTATAATGCTTCTTCATCAATGATTCCACCACGAGCGCAGTTTACAATATATGCAGTGTCTTTCATTAATTCAAATTGTTCAGTTGAAATTGAATGTTTGGTTTCAGGAGTGAGAGGCACGTGAATTGTAATGAAGTCTGAGTTTTTAAGAACTGTTTCTAAATCAGTTAAATCCACACCCATTTGTTTAGCTACTTCTTCAGGCAAGTATGGATCATATGCCATTGCATCCATTCCAAATGCCTTACATCTGTTTACTACTTGGGAACCGATTCTTCCCATTCCAATTACACCAAGGGTTTTGTTTCTAAGTTCAACACCCATGAATTGTTTCTTTTCCCATTTTCCTTCTTTAACAGATTTGTCAGCAATGGATATTTTACGGGCCATGCTTAAGATTAACCCCATTGTATGTTCTGCAACAGTAACTGAAGTGGATTCTGGTGAATTAACAACCATAATACCTTTTTCGGTTGCAGCATCAAGGTCAATGTTGTCTACTCCAACACCAGCTCTTGCGATAATTTGCAAGTTATCTGCTTTTTGAATTATGTCTGCTGTAAGTTTTGTTCTACTTCTTACAATAATTCCATTGTATTCGTGGATGGTATTAGCTAATTCCTCCGGAGTGATGTCTGTATCAACAACAACATCAGCCACTTCCTTTAAATTGGCAATACCTTTTTCATTAATTGCATCTGCAATAAGTACTTTCATTTTTTCACCATAATTTGTTAATTTTAAAAAGAATATTTAATAATAAATATTAGTTAAAATTATGTTTTTTATTATATTTAAAATTTAAATAGAATTAGGTTTTAAAAAACATTTTTATATAATTGGGTTAATAAACCTTATTGAAGTTTAGTAATCTGAACTTTAAAAAATTAGGTGATAAATATGGTATCAGTAGATGTATTTCCAATTTCAACAGCAAATGATATTCCAGGTTACAAAATTGTAGAAACCAAAGGTTTCGTTTATGGTTTAACTGTAAGAAGTAGAGGTGCCGGTGGACAAATTGGTGCGGGTGTTAAATCTCTTTTCGGTGGTGAAATCAGACAATATGTAAAAATGATGGAAGAATCTCGTGATGAAGCATTAGAAAGAGTAATGGAGCACGCTAGAGATTTAGGTGCAAACGGAATTGTAGCTATTAGATTTGACTCAAATGAAATCTCTAATGTAATGCAAGAAATCTTAGTTTATGGAACTGCTGTTGTAGTTGAAAAAGAATAATGATAATATGTTTTTTGAGGATTTAAAATATAAAGATAAAGTTATACCACAAACAATTTTAGGTTATGGTCCATTCATGGCAGAACTTTACTATGGTCACAGATCCAGATTATACCTTGATGATTTATATAATAATCCTCAATATACCTCTGAAGTTATTCAGGAAGCTTATAATCAGGGGGTTAGGGCCATTAACTTAGTTAATGATTTTAATTTGATTAAAGCTTATGATCTTGCAGTCGATGCAGGATGTGAGATGAAAGTAATTGCAACTATTGGTAAAAGTGATGTTGATTATTTGAATCCAAATTATGAAGTTGCAAAAGAAGTGGATTGGGATGGAGATATTGAGTTATTTTCAAGCTATGATTGTCCATTGATGCTTGTTGATGAGTTTATTGTTGATGGGTATGACTGGAAATTAACTTCAAAGATTTTGTCTGCAATTAACGATACTGGTTCTCTTTCAGGTATTATTACTTCATTTCCATCAAAAACAACAAATTTACTTCCTAACAATTTAGATATGGATTTATTCGATTTTTATATGATTCCATTCAATTCTCTTTCTTATATGATGGATATAAATGCATTCAATGCTTCTCAAAGACAAGAATTTGTTGATAGGGTTTTAAGTTTAAATAAAAAAATAATAGCCACTAGAGTTTTGGCTGCAGGTGTTTTAAAGCCAAAAGAAGCATTCACATTTTTAAAAGATTTAGATTATATTGATGCCATTTCAATAGGGGTTGCAAAAGTTGAGGAAGCTAACGAAGATTTTAGCCTTTTAAAAGAATATTAAAGTTTAACAACTTCGTATTCATCAAAAGGAACATGACCATCAGCTTCAAGAGACATATTTAAATCAGCTAACCCGTTAATCAAATCAGTTATATTTTTATTTGACGGTTTTTTACCTGTAATCTGCAGATATTGTCTAGGTGAAATCTCGCAGTATTCACATTCAAAATTACAGCATCTATCCTTTTCTTCACAACCGTATCCTTCTTGAGTTTCATCAGTTCCGATTACAATATCGTCAAGAATTCTAGATACTCTCTCATCAGATGCAAACATAGCTATTTTTTGTGTTTTTCCACATATTCCAATAGCTCTTTGACCTTTAAAGTTGCAAACCCATTTAATTGGATAGTTTTCCATATCTGTAATCTGTAAGTTTTCCATAATACCACATTAGTTTTCTTTTCTTTCTTTAATCATTTTCAGTAATTCTTTTGAATTTTCAAATTCTTTCAATTCCCAAGATTTGATTACAGGGATTGTCCCTATTGATTCTTTAATCTTATCATTGTTGATTATAAAAACAGGTTCTGATGTTGTAACCATTGACAAATCTTTTAATGGAACTGCCATTCTTTTTAAGGTTTTTTCAGTTCTATTTTTTTCAACATTGGCCATTAATGGGGAATGTTTATCAGAAGTTTTCATTTTAGCTACTGCATCAAATGGACTTTTGTTTGTTGATAAAACGCCATATCCTAGTTTTGATAAGTCGTTAACATCATTACTATATTCAATATCATCTTTTTGCGGTTGTTTTAATAAGTCAATATCGAGGGTTACTTTTGTATTTAAGATTTCTTCTAAAATCATTGCAGTTTCTGTATTGGCTCTGACAATTCCATTTTCATATTTGTACATTGTAGCTCTTGAAACGTGTGCTAGATTGGCTAAATCTTTAAGTGACATTGAATATTCTTCTCTGTATTGTTTTATAACATTACCGTCAATTTTAACAAAATATCCGCCACGGTCAGCAAGAATTTCAGGATATTCATTATATAGAATCATATTTTTAAATGTGTCAATACTGATAGTCGGGATTTCATATCTCTCATAGATTACTCCTTCTTCCAGGAGTCCATTTCTTGATTTTTCACCAATTATTATCGGTGATGCAAGAAATATATTTGCCAACTGCTTCATCTCATGAGCATTATGTTCGTTAATACTATCAATATTTAAAAAAGTTTTTAGAAGTAAAATCAACAGGTTTTTCCTTGCTACCAAATCAAATGAACCTTGATCATAAATGTCGGAGGTTTTAAAACCTTGAGATTTTAATAAATTTTCAATTTGTTGTAACAAGTTTCCTCGAGTTAACATTTAAACTACCTCTACTGTCTAAACTATATATTGTTTTAACATCAAATATACTTTTGTTTAAAGGTGATTATAATTAATTTTTTATATATTGGAATAGATGATACCGATTCTCCCGATGGAATGTGTACAACATATTTGGCAAGCCAAATTATAAATAAATTTGAAGATAATGGGATAAAATTACAAGGTTATCCTAGATTGATTCGTTTAAATCCTTTTGCTCGTTTTAAAACTCGCGGAAATGGTGGAGTTAGCTTTAAAATTCTTAATGATGATAAGGCTAGTTTGGCTAAAGAAATCGTATTAGCTGAAGTTGAAAGGTTGTCAATGTTTGATTGTGATAATACAAATCCAGGAGTCGTGTTTTATGATGGCAAAATCACAAAATCAATGGAGGATTATGCTTTCAGAGCAATTTACGAGTTTATTTCAATTGATGAGGCTGAAGAATTTGGAAAATCAGTTGGTTGTGAGATTCATAAGTTCAAAAAAGGAAGGGGAATTATCGGGTCTATTGCAGCTATTAGTCTGCCTTTAAGTGACTGTACCTATGAGTTACTTGCATATAGAAGCTCTGAAAACTATGGGACAAAAAGGAAAATTGATTATGAATCTGTTTATAGAATGGATGGGGAGACATTTCCTGATACTTTTGAAAATATAGACTATTCGGAAGGTTATATTGCTATTGAACCTAAAACTCCATGTCCCGTTTTATATGGTATTAGATCCAATGAGCCTGAAGCATTGAAAAAAGCAAAAGATATTGTTGAGGTTTCAGAACCCATTGTCGATTGGTGTATTTTCAAGACAAATCAGCATACTGACATGCATATTCAAAAGGCTTCTGATATAGCTTCTATGAAACAATATGGTTGTTATGAAGTTATTGCTGAGGTAAAAAACAAGCCTACAATTATTGATGGGGGGCACATGTTCTTTTACATTTTCGATGAATCTGGTGAAATCGAATGCGGTGCATATGAACCAACTAAAAACTTTAGAAAGATAGTCTCTCATTTACGTCCTGGGGATGTCATTAAAGTTTATGGTGGAATTGGTGAGCAGAATACATTTAATATTGAGAAATTCCAGGTTATAAAGCTAAATGATGTTGAATATCAAAATCCGGTTTGTGAATGTGGTAAAAGGATGACCTCTGCAGGCAAGGATAAAGGGTTTAAATGTAAAAAGTGTGGAAATAAGATATCTTCAAGTGAGAAAGTACCTGTAAAAATTAAAAGGAATCTAAAGAATTCTCAGTTTTATGAAACTCCTGTTTCTGCAAGAAGGCATCTTTCTAAACCTCTCTGTCGTATGGATATTTAGCTATTTTATTCATATTTTGTGAAAATTATTACTATTTTTTATTCTCATTTGGTGAATTTTTTAAAGTTAAATGCTATTAATTTATATACCATGTTTTAAGAAATTATTATTATAAATCAACATGTTATTATTTATATAAAATTTCGCAGGGGTTTGTTATTATTCCAGATAAGGACAAGGATGGTCAGGTTGAGCATATCTATAGGGAAAAAACCGATAAGCGTATTTTAAAGAAAAACCCTTGGAGAGATTACAGATTACATGGCACAGTTCTTATTTTAGTAATTATAGCGGAATCAATTGGTACAATAAAGATACCTATTGCTAAAGATGTGGCCATAACTATAATGCCTTTGATTTATACAATTATTTTGGGATTGGCGTTCTATTTAATTAAACCAATTAAATGGATTCAAAGAAAGCAAGCTCGTATTGCTGAAGGGGCGATGATGCTTTTCATTGGAGTGTTAATTGCAAAATTGGCTGTTTCTAGTGGACAATCAATAGGTTTGATTTTCCAAATGGGTCCTGCATTAATATTGCAGGAAATAGGACACTTGGCAACTATTTTAGTTCTGCCAATTGCTTTACTTTTAGGATTTAAAAAAGAAGCCATTGGTATGACAAATTCCATTGGTCGTGAACCGAACGTTGCTGTTGTTGTAGATAAATATGGATTTAATTCTCCCGAATCTCGTGGGGTATTTGCAATATTTATTATAGGTACTGTAATTGGTACAATATTTATTAGTTTCCTTGTTACATTCTCATTATCATTCATACCACTGCATCCTTATGCTTATGCTATGGCAAGTGGTGTGGGTAGTGCGAGTATGAATGCTGCTGCTATTGGACCTACATTGGCGGCATTTCCAGGATTGGAATCTCAAATTGAAGCATTTGCAGGGTTCAGTAATTTATTATCATTCTGTGTAGGAATTTACATAGTAATATTCCTCGCACTTCCATTAACAGAAAAAATTTATAATTGGTTGGAACCTAAAATTGGAAGGGAGGCAATTGTGCCTGAAAAGGAGGATGATTAGATGCCTGATTTAATTGATGGATCTGAAAATGTTTCTGTTCATGGTATTATGAATTGGATTTTATTATTATTCATCTTTTCAGTCATTACTGTAATTGGTAATTATTTAGGTTATAAACATCCAATGACTGATTCTTTGGTTGGAATGGCTATTTTATCCATTATAACACTTATAGGTGTTTGGTTGGAAAGAGAACTTCCTTTTAACATTTCTTCAATTCTATACATAAGTATATTGGGTATTGTTTTAGCATTTCCGGGAATGCCAACTTCAGATTTTGTCTTATACTATGTATCTAAAGTGGAGCTTTTATCAATTGTTACAGTATTCTTAGCTTATGTTGGTATTGGTATGGGTAAAAGTTGGGATGAATTTAAAGCTTTAGGTTGGAGAGCAATTGTTATAACAGTATTAGTTATTGCAGCAACTTATTATGGTGCAGCTATTGTAGCGCATATTGTACTTGTCCTAACAGGTGTTCCAGCGGCTTAATTTTTCTTTTTGAAAAATTGATTTTTAAAATAACTTAATAATTTTAATACTACTTTTTACAAATATTATTTTAGGTGTTTTATGTTTTTACAAAATATTTCTAAATTTATTTCTAACTATCGCTATGAACAGGCAACTGTAGAGTCAATAGCTACTGTAAAAGCAGCTCTTCTTGACTTTTATGGGGTAACTTATAGGGGTAGTGGAGAAAATGCTCCTCAGATTGCTTTAAACACCGTTGGAGAAATATTTTCAGCAAAATTTAATTTTAATCTAAAATCATCTATCATAGGCAATGATATTAAAACCGATATTTTAAGCGCTGCTTTTGTTAATGCTATTTCGGCTCATGTTTTAGAACTGGATGATGGTCATAGGGGTGCTCAAATTCATTTGGGTGCAGTAATATTTCCTACTGCTCTTGCAATTTCAGAAGCTTTTGATTTAAGTGGAAAGGAATTCTTAGAAGGAGTTATTGTAGGTTATGAAGTTGGAATTTTACTTGGCCAAATTGTAAATCCGGAACATAGAAATAAAGGATTTCACACAACAGGAACAATAGGCACATTTATTGCTGGCGTTGTCGCATCAAAATTACTAAAACTTGATGAAAACCAAATATTAAATGCATTGGGATTATGCGGAACTCAAGCTGCAGGACTTTTAGAATCTGATCATGGAGGATCTATGGGTAAAGTCCTACATGCAGGAAAAGCAGCATATAATGGGATTTTATCTGCATTTTTAGCAAGAAATGGTTTTACAGGTAGTGGAACTATTTTTGAAGGTGATGAAGGCTTTTTGAAAGCCATGGTTCTTAACAATGAAACTCAGGATGTCAGTGATTTTTCATTTGAAAGCGCATTAAAAGACATCGGAAAAGTCAGGGTACGTGACATTTACTTTAAAAAATATCCATTTTGCAGACACCTGCACTCTTCAATAGACACAGCTTTGAAACTTAAAGCAAGTATTGGTGAAGAATACGATCACATTGAAAATATAGCTGTTAAAACTTATGCTGTTGCAGCTGAACATAATAATTTCAGACCTAAAAATATAGAAGAGTTAAAACAAAGTTTGCCTTATGCTGTTGCAATAGCTCTTGTAGTAGGTGAAGTCGGCATAGATGATATTAATCAATTAATCGAATATGGTCTTTTGGATAACTATTCCACAGTGGATAAGGTAAATAGTATTAAAAATCTTGCAAATAAAATGATTTTAATTTCAGATGAGAAATTAAATGAATTATATCCTGATAAAAGACCTTCAAATGTTGTTATTAAATTAGATAAAAACTTTAGAAATGGAATATTCCAAAATATCACTTTCCTTCCAAAAGGGGACTTTGAAAATCCATTCCAGTTAAGAGAACTAATTGATAAATTCAAATCTCTAAATCCTCAATATGACATTAAAAATTTATCTGTAATTGATTCCATTGAAGATTATACAATGAAATATGTTGTTCGTAAATTAAATGAGTAGATACTATGGAAAACACAAAAGAATTCCTTAAAAAATTAGGTATTAAAGAAATTTCAAAAGATTACGTGTCAGATAAGCGTTTTGGTGATGGCGGACAGTACCGTTTTGAAGTTCCAGGAATTCAAACTCCGAAAACTATGAATGCGCTTTTAAAAGAGTCTTTTAAAAATAATATTTTCATCCATAGGGTCACACAGACTAAAGGAATAATGATGTTAACCGATGAAGAAATTAAAGAAATGGTTAACTTGGCTAAAACATATGGATGTGAACTATTTTTAGCAGTTGGTCCAAGGGCAACTTATGATACATCTGCTACAGTTCACACTAAAGAAGGATCAAGAATCGGATATCGTCTTAGAGGTTATGATAATCTGGTTTATGCTATTGAGGATGTCAAAAGGGCTTGCAAATTTGGTGTAAGAGGAATTTTACTTTATGACGAAGGTCTTCTTTGGGTTTTAAATCAAATGAGACAGGAAGGCGAACTTCCAAATAATGTTCATTTTAAACTATCCGCTCATGCGGGACATTCAAATCCGGCGGCGGCAAAATTATTGGAGTCTCAAGGACTTAACTCATTAAATCCCGTTAGAGACTTGCAAATTCCAATGATTGCTGCTATTCGAGATGTTACAGATATGACACTAGATTTACATACTGAAAATCCAAAATCAACTGGAGGATTTATAAGACATTATGAAGTGCCTGATTTTATAAGAGTTGCAGCTCCAGTTTATTTAAAAACAGGAGGTTCTGTTGCTGCAAATCACAATTGGGATACAACTGAAAAAGAAGCAATTGCTCGTATAAAACAAGTAAAATTAGTTAAAAGAATGATTGATGAGTATTGTCCGGATGTAATTGCATCTCCTGAACAATCTAGTGATTTGGCTATTCCTGAGTGATTATATGGATATCACACAACAAATTTCTAATTCTATTATTGAAGCTTCAACTAATTTGTCTGATGATAAACTTAAGGCATTAAAAAAAGCTATTTCTCTTGAAGATAATGAAAATGCTCGATGGGTTTTAGAACAGATTTTAGAGAATTATCAAGTTGCAGGCAAAACAAAATTCCCATTATGCGATGATACTGGAATACCTCATGTAATAATTGAAATTGGTGAAGATAGACAAATATCTGGGGAATTAATTAATCAAATTCATAAAGGAATTGAATTAGGATTAAATAATCTTCCGGCAAGGCCAATGGCAGTAAAAGGTGATGAAAAAGAAAGAATTGAGCAAAGTATTGGTTTATATGAAAAACCAGGAATGCTTCGCCCCGCACCTTTATTAATTGACAATATCAATGATGAATCAACTTATAAAAGAAATATAAGTCCAGATACATTAAACATCCATTTTTTACTTGAGGGTGGGGGACCAGAAATAAGGGCAAAGACATATAGGGTATATCACAAACGTTCAATGGAAAATGTTATTGATACTGCTTGTGAATGGTTAAAAGAATCTTTAAATATGTTAGGATGCACCCCTTCCATTCCTGCTATTGGTATTGGGAGAACACACTACGAGGCAACTTCATTTCTTTTAAAATCAATTGTTTACGGAAATTTGGATAATCAGAATGTCTATGAGAAGTATGTTACAAATAAATTAAATCAATCAAATATCGGACCATTAGGATTGGGTGGAAAAACTACGGTTTTAGGAAGTTATGTAAATATTGGAAATCAGAGGGCAAGTGGTGTTAGGATTGTTTCTGTTAGGCCATCTTGTTTTGTTGAGCCAAGAATTTCAACAATAATATTATAAGTATTCAAATTTAAAGGTTAAATTATGCAAGACAATAATTTTAGATTAAATCCTCATTCTTTAAAAACAACTATTACTCGTGTAGAAACAGATAAGATTGTCACAAGAGGATATAATCAAAGAGATTTGATTGAAAAAATCAGATACAGTGATATGGTGTTCTTGCTTTTAAAAGGAAGATTGCCTTCCCTAAAGGAAAGTAAGATATTTAATTATGTATTAGTTTCTTTTTGTGACCATGGAGCAACTCCTCCAAGTACTCAAACTGCACGATTGGTGGCTTCATCAGGCTCACCCATAAACTCTGCAGCTGCAGGAGCATTATTGTCGTTTGGACATAAACATGCAGGCGCTATTGAAAAAACAATGGAATTGTACCAATCTAAAATTAACTCCATTCATTTAATTGATGATGCTACAATTGATAATAAGCAGATTGCAGGTTTAGCTATTGAAATTTATGAGGAATATATCATTAAAGGTAAAAAAGTACCGGGTTTTGGTCACAGGTATCATAATGTTGATCCAAGAGCCGAAAAATTAATGGAACTTGCAATTAATCAGGGATTTATTGGACCTCATATTAAATTAGCATTAGCTATTGAGGATTTAGTTTGTGAAAGGAAGCATATCAGACTTAATGTTGATGGTGCAAATGCGGCTATTTTATCTGATTTGGGATTTACTCCTGATTTGGGTTTAGGTGTGTTTATCATTGGTAGAATGCCGGGTATTATTGCTCATATTCATGAAGAAAAAATGGATGAAGAAGAATTTAGAAGATTTTGTGATTTAGATGATGTAATCTATGAGGGATGAAAATGGAATTTATTGATGTTATTACAGAAAGATACAGTGTTCGAGGATACTTAGATAAAGAAGTAGAACAAGAAAAACTAGAATATGTCTTAAAAGCAGCTACAATTGCTCCTACAGGCGTTAATTACCAGCCATTTAAAGTTTTTGTAATTGACACCAAAAAACACAAAGATGAATTGTCTGAAATTTATGGTGCAAGCTGGTTTGTTGAAGCTCCATATGTATTGTGCGTTGTAGCCTTAAGAGATAAAGCATGGACAAGACCGTGGGATGGTAAAAACATTGCAGATATTGATGCAACTATCGTAATGGATCATATTATTCTTGCAGCAACTGATGTGGGTCTTGGAACATGTTATATTGGAGCATTTAAGAAAAATAAAGCTCATCAATTTTTAAACTTGGATGAAAATGAAGAGGCAGTTTTATTTACTCCATTAGGTTATGGAAATGCAGAACCTCGTGACACTCCAAGAAAAGAATTAGACGAATTTGTTGTATATATGGATTAAAATGGAACTTTTCATATTAAGTGCAGATAATTCAAAGGCAATGGAAAAAACAGCCGATAAATTATCTCAAAAAAAATTTAAAATTATAGAACAAGAAAATGACTTCATATTAATGAGAAAAAGACGTTTTGGAAATCCTTTGATACACGTAGTCTCATTATTATTGGCATTGTCAGTTAGTGCATTATTTATCTTTATAAATGTGGTTTATTTCTCATATTCCTATCTATGGGCCTCACCACATGTGCTGATAACAACAAAGAAAGTTGGGGAAGATGGTCAAGCTTTAGAATTCAGTGATATGGATGAAATACTAAAGAAAGCCAATGCTATTCTATAATTTCATCTACACTATATTCTTCTATTTTTCTAACTAATAGTGGGTTTTTACTATTTAGATATTCGGATTCTTCACCTATTTTTGCATCAATGAAGACTTTATCAGCACCAGGTTCACTAAATAATGAAATGATGTCTTCTAAAAAATCATCATAATCTTTTTGAATATTTTCATTGCTAAATCCTAGTCGTGGAAGTTCATCTGTCCAAATGTCTTCGCCAGGTGAGAATTTTTTATCTGTAACTCTATTATTTTTTATTTCTCCATCTAATGTGATTGAAAAGTTTTTGTTTAATATTATCCAAACTGCTCTGTCCATGTATATTAATCTAGATGAAATAATATAAATAGTATGAAGTTAAAATTAAAAATTAAGTGTTATTATGGCAAATATTAAAATGTTTAAATTATTAGGTGTATTATTGGCTTTAATGTTGATTGTTTTAGCAATTATGCCAATTATAAGGCATGAACCATTAACAAATAATGTTATAGCTACTGCAATTATACTTATTTTAATAGCCGTTGCATATTTCGTAATCTTATACAATCCAAGTTGGGCTAAAGCAGTTTTCTTTTTTGAAGGAATTATAATTTGTGTTAGTGGGTATATGATAGTGGACTATCCGTACAACTTAGAATTAGCTCTTGTAGGCCTTATCATTATTGCAATAGCAATCCTTGCGTATTTGCAGAAACTGCCACCTAGTATATTGAAATGGTTTTATAGATAAGCTATTTTTCTTTTATTCTTTTTTTTCTTACTTATTTTCATGTAAATTTTATCATTTAAATACTTTTTTTTAATTTATTTTCAATTTTACCTATTTAAATCAATATTAAATAGTAAAAGATATATATATTGCTCAACAAAAATAAGTGTACCATGGTGATTAATTATGGCAGAGATATCAGACGCAATCGCAATGATAAAAAAAGCTGAATCAGATGCTGAACAACTTATTGTTGATTCAGAAGCTCAATCAAAAGATTTAGTTGCTGAATCACAAGTTAAAGCTGAAGAAATTATTTCCCAAGCTAAACAAGCAGCAGAAGAAGAAGCTAAAAATACTGTTTTTGATGCAGAAGATAAAGCTAAAGAAGAGGCTCAATCTATTGCTACAAAGTCAGCAGAGGATGTTAAATCCTTAAAAGACGCTGCTATGGCTAATGTAGATGAAGCTGCTTCAATTATTGTCAAAAATATTTTGTAGTGTGAGATTATATGTTCAAGACAGCTAGAATGCGTAAAATTAGAATTGTTACACTTGATAAGTATGTAGCTCCTACAGTGGATGCTCTCCACGAATCAGGACTCGTACAAGTCAGTGATATTTCTGAAAGCATTCAGCAAGATCCTGAATTGGCGGAATTAGTTTCCCAATCCAAAGCTACTCCATACACTGGTAAATTATCTTCACTTCTAATGAAAACAAACGGTATATCTGAACTATTAGGAAATTCTTTATCAGAAGGCCATGGGTTAAAAGACACATTGATGTCTTTTATTAGTCCAGATTTGCCTGTTCAAAAAGAAGTTGAATCATTAGACACTGAAGCCTTTATTGAAAAGGCTGAAGATACTTTAGCGCAAGTGGAGTCAAAAACACATGTTATTGAAGGAAAACTGGCCGCACTCGACGCTGAAACAAGTGAACTAAAGTCTAATAAAAGTTTGGCTAAGCACTTATCTAATTTTGACATGGATTTAGCTCTTTTAAAAGATTCAAAGTACACTTCTACTACTGTTGGTAGGATTAATGCTGAATCTACTTCAGAAATCAAAAATGAATTAAGTAACTTGACTGATGAATTAGATGTATTTACTGTTCCTATGGATGATAAAGAAGGAGAAATTATCGCTGTAGTAACATTAAAAGAATTTAGTGATGAAGTTTATTCAACACTTCGTAAATTTGACTTTGAGAAAATTGAAATAGGTGACGTTGAAGGAACCCCTCAACAAATCATTTCACATGCTGATTCCAGATTATTAACCATTGAATCAGAACGTGCTGCTGTTAAATCAGAATTAAGAGCAGTCGCTGAGCAATGGGACGATGAAATATTAGCTCTCAAAGAACAATTAGAAAATGAAAAAGAAAAGAACGAAATTCTTTCATCATTTGTTCAAACTAAAGATGCTTATGTACTTGAAGCATGGGTGCCTGTAAAAGACACCGAAAAAGTAGAACAATTAGTTGAAAAAAGTTCTGATGGACATTGTGCCTTTGAAACAATAGAGGTTGAAGGTACTGATGATGAAAATGTTCCAGTTTTACAACAAAACGGATGGTATTCAAAACCTTTCGAATATCTTGTAGATATGTACTCTCCAGTACGTTACAACGCTATAGATCCAACAATATTTGTTGCAATCACATTCCCATTCTTCTTCGGTTTCTGTTTAACCGATGCAGCTTATGGTTTAGTTGTAGCCGCTATTGGTGTTGTATTATTAAGAGGACTTGGAAAAGTTAAAGAATCCATGCATTCATTTGGTTGGATTTTAATCTGGTCTGGTCTGTGGGCCGTTATACTGGGTTTGATAACCAATGGTTGTATTGGGGACTTCCCAGAAAGAATTGCTGGGTTCCGTTTGCCAACCGTATATGGTCCAGTTGAAGCATTTAAACATCCTGAAGCTATTTTAATAATAGCTATTGCTATTGGTTTATTATATGTAAATATAGGATTCATAATAGGTGCTATTAACAACTTAAGATACGGAAGGAAGAAAGAGGCTTTAGGTTCTCAAATTTGTTGGTTTATTTTTGAAGCTGGTATTGCCTTACTTGCAGTAGGATACATGATGCCTGCAATCGGTATGATTGGTATAGCATTAGGTGGAGTTTTATTAATTGCAGCTATTGGAATTTTAATTTGGGCTAATGGCGCATTTGGATTAATGGATATCTTCGGTTTCATGGGAGATGTTTTATCCTTTGCTCGTCTCTTAGCATTATGTTTAGCTACTGGTGGTATTGCTATGACTGTTAACATTTTATCAGTAATGGTCAATGATATGATTCCATTTGCAGGAATTGTACTTGCAATAATTGTATTCATATTCGGTCATATAGCAAACTTCGCTTTCCAAGTGTTAGGTGCATTTATTAACGCTTTACGTCTTAACTATGTAGAGTTCTTCGCACAATTCTTTGAAGAAGGTAAAGGTAAATTCGAAGCTTTCAAAGCAAAAAGAACATTTACAAAACTTAAAAATTAAAAATTTTTCATTTATATCTTAAATTAAAAATAAAAAATCAATATTATTTCAAAGGTGAATTAAATATGGTAGAAATTGCTTTAGGTACTGCTTTAGCAGCTATTGGTGCTGGAGTAGCAATTGGTTTTGCCGGTTTAGGTTCCGGTTTAGGGCAAGGTATGGCAGCTGCTGGATCTGTAGGTGCAGTTGCAGAAGATAACGATATGTTTGCAAGAGGTATTATTTTCTCTGCATTACCAGAAACTCAGGCTATTTACGGGTTCTTGGTTGCAATCTTATTATTAGTATTCTCCGGTTTATTAGGTGGAGGACAAGGATTACCTACCGAAGCAGGTATTGTAGCTATTGGTGTAGGTGCATCCATTGGTTTCGCTGGTTTAGGTTCCGGTATGGGACAAGGTATGGCAGCAGCATCCTCTGTTGGAGCTATTGTAGAAGACAATGATATGTTTGCTCGTGGTATTATCTTCTCTGCATTACCAGAGACACAAGCTATTTACGGTTTCTTGATTGCTATTTTACTTATGGTATTCGGTGGAATCTTAGGTTAAGGAGGCAATTTATATGAGCTCAGGCACAGATAAAATTGTTTCAAGCATTATGTCTGAAGCCCAAGAGAAAGCTGATGTAATCATTCAAGAAGCTAATGCAGAAGTTTCAGCAATAACCGCAAAAGCTGAAAAAACTGCTGAAGCCGAAAAACTTAAAATACAAGATAACGGTAAAAAACAATCTGATATGAGATATCAGCAAATTATCTCTGAAGCTAAGATGAATGCTCGTAGAGCAGAATTAGGCGCAAAAGAAGAAGTTATCGAAGCCGCTTTTGCAAAAGCTACTGATGAGTTAAAAGCTAAAGCTGCTTCCGGTGATGAAGAATACAAAGATTCATTAAGTATAATGATTAAAGAAGCTGCAGATGAAATCGGCAGTAAAGATTTAATTATTCAATTAAATGAAAGAGACACAAACGATATAAAAAGTCAAATTTCAGATGTCTCTACTTTCAAAATTGAGGACATTACTTTTGAACTCGGTGAACCTATAGACGCTATGGGTGGAGCTATTCTAAAAACAAGTAATGGAGATATTGAAGTAAATAACACAATTGAAGCTAGATTAGATAGATTTAAAAGTATCTTACGTAGTGAAGTTGCTGAAATTTTATTTAAATAATTAGGAGGATAAATATATGGCAGATGAAATTGCTACCTTAATAAGTTCTGTTGGACTTACACAAGAAACATTTCTTGTATTTTGTATTATAGCAATTCTTATTGTAGGTGCAGTCGTTGTAATCATTACATCTAGACCAATTTTGGACATTTATCCTTATCTTAATCCAAGTGCAAGAGTAAGAGCTAGAAAAGGAAGATTATTTGATGAAAAACAAATTTCTGAAATTGTTGAAACCAGCAATATTGAAGAAGTTGAAAACTATCTCAAAGGTATTCCTGAGTATGCTGATGTTTTAGACGAATATCCTCTTGATAAAGCATTAGATGTTGAACGTGCTAATACTTATGACTTTGTTGCAAGATTAGCTCCTAAGGAAGTAAAAGATCCTTTTGTTATAATGTCTAAAAAAACAGATATTGATAACATTAAAAGTCTTTTAACTGCTAAGGATGTTGGTCTTTCACCTGATGAAACAAGAGAATTATTAATTCCTTGTGGTTCATTATATTCAGAATTAAATTCATTAGCTGATTCTGAAAGTGTAACTGACATTGTCACTAGTTTAGATGGTACTGAATATGCTACTGTTTTAGAAGATGCTCTTCCACAATATGAAGATACTAATATGGTTCTTCCTTTAGAATCTGCTTTAGATAAATATTATTTAGGCAAATTATTACGTTCTTCTGACGTTCCCGCTGATGAAAATAGACAAATCTTATATTCATATGTTGGAACTCAAGTTGATGTAGCTAATCTTAAACTAATTATAAGGGCTAAGCAAGATGGTCTTGATTATGATGATATTGCTCCTTATATATTAGAAGAAGGATACCAATTACGTGAATGGAAACTTAAAGATTTAATGGAATCTCCTGATGTTACCAATGTAATATCTGGTTTAGAAGGAACAAAATATGCTGAACCTTTAACTGATGCAATGCCGGTTTACAATGAAACTGGTTCAGTTGCTGTGTTTGAAAAAGCATTGGATGTTTACGCTTCTGAATATTCAAAATCTTTAGCATCTAAAAAACCATTAGGTATTGGTCCAATTATTGGTTATTTAAGTCAAAAAGAAAATGAAATTAAGAATTTAAAAATTATTGCAAGAGCAAAAAGAGAAGCAGACTTCCCTAATTCTAAAATC
>NZ_JAZKXX010000019.1:0-15111 GCF_045611865.1 Methanobrevibacter sp. | reverse complement strand
GTTCAACATTTAAGAGGGGTTGTGGAAGGTAGCGTAGGCATCACCTTCGATGAAGCAAAAAGATTCTTGAAACCAGAGCCAATTATTTCCTCCATACAAAAAGGAAGTATTGTTGAGCTTATTTCTGGACCATTCAAAGGTGAAAGGGCGAAAGTGGTTCGTATTGATGAATCACGTGAAGAAGTTGTTCTTGAGTTAATAGAAGCAGCAGTTCCGATTCCGGTAACTGTTAAAGCTGATCAAATAAGAATAATTCAAAAGGAGGCTGACTGATGGCTAAAGATACAGTCGAAGTACTTATCGAAGGTGGTACTGCAACTCCTGGACCACCATTAGGACCTGCATTAGGACCTTTCGGTATTAACATGATGCAAGTTGTTGAAGAAATCAACAAAAAAAGTGCTGACTTTGCAGGAATGAAAGTACCTGTTAAAGTTACTATTGACAGAGATACTAAAGATTTCGAAATTGAAATCGGTACTCCACCAACAACTGCTTTAATCATGGAAGAATTAGGCATTGAAAAAGCTTCTCATGAACCAGGTTTAGACATTATCAATGACTTACCAATTGAAACCGCTTTAAAAATCGCTAGAATGAAATTCGATTCATTATTATCTAACGATTACAAAGCAGCAGTTAAAGAAGTCATGGGAACCTGTGTAAGTATGGGATTATCTGTTGACGGTAAAGACCCAAGAGAAGCACAGAAAGACGTAGATGCTGGAAAATATGATGATATTTTATCAGAATAAATGTAAAATTTAAATTAAGTTAATAAATACAGTGTATATGATGTTATAAGTTAATTATAACGGATATACTGTTTTTAATTCATGCAATCGTTGAAGAATTTTTTTCTTGTAATCGATACTCATGAAACCAAAAAAATCCAATGAACAGAAAATGTTCATGGGGGATGAATAATGACACAAGATGTAGTTAACGCGGTGAAGGAGGCAAAAGAACAATCAAAGCCGAGAAACTTCACTGAGTCCGTCGATATTATTATTAATATCAGAGACTTAGATGTCAGAAAGCCAGAAAATAGGTTTAATGAGGAAGTTACTCTTCCTAACGGCCGTGGCAAACCGATTAAAATCGGAGTCATAGCTGATGGGGAACTCATTGTTCAAGCTAAAGATGCTGGTCTTGACACTGTAATTAATAAAGCGGATTTAGAAGAGTTCGGAAAAGACAGAAAAGCAGCTAAAAAAATGGCTAACTCTGTTGATTTCTTAGTAGCTCAAGCTGATATGATGCCACTCGTTGGTAGATTCTTAGGTCCTGTTTTAGGTCCTCGTGGAAAAATGCCAAAACCAGTGCCTGCAAGTATCAAATTAGATCCTCTTTTAGAAAGATTACAAAGTACTGTCAAAGTTGGTGTAAAACAACAAGCAAGTATTCAAATTGTTGTTGGAAGCCAAGACATGTCAGACGAGGATATAGCTGAAAATGTGGAAACTGTTCTTACAGTCTTAGACCGCAATTTAGAAAAAGGAAGAAGTCAAATAAAGTCCATGTTTATTAAAACAACTATGGGACCAGTAGTGAGGGTGATCTAATGGCTCATGTTGCTGAATGGAAAAAGGAAGAAGTCCAAGAGCTAAAAGGTATTATTGACCAATACGACGTTGTCGGTATTGTCGATTTAATGAACATTCCTGCAAAACAGCTCCAAGAAATGAGAAAATCTCTTAAAGGAAAAGCTGTAATCAGAATGTCTAAGAAAAACCTTATTGATTTAGCTTTTGAAGATTGCAATGCTAGTAAAAACAACATTGTTGATTTGTCTGAACATATGGATGGCCAAGTTGCACTTATCGCAACCGAAATGAACCCATTCAAATTATACAAAATATTGGAAGACAGCAAAACCTCAGCTCCTGCAAAACCAGGATCTGTTGCTACTGATGATATTATTGTACCTGAAGGGGACACTGGATTTGAACCAGGACCATTCTTAGGTGAATTACAACAAGTTGGAATTCCTGCAAAAATTGATAAAGGAAAAATCTGCGTACAAAAGGAAACTGTTGTTGTCGCAGCTGGTGAAACTGTATCTAAACAAGTTGCAGCTACTTTATCAAGAATGGATATTAATCCAATGGAAGTAGGAATCGATTTAAAAGCAGTATATGAGGAAGAAGCTATTTATACTTCAGATGTACTCGCAATCGACGAAGAACAAACATTAGCTGACGTACAAAACGCATTTAGAAATGCATTTAACTTATCTGTAAACGCAGCTATACCTACTGATGAAACTATTTCCACTATTATTACTCTCGCATACACTAGAGCAATCAATGTTGGTGTTGCAGGAGCAATTATGACCTCAGAAACTTCAGAACCAATTATCGGTTTAGCACAAGCTAAAATGTTAGCTTTAGCATCCGAAGTAGCAGATACTGCAGGAGCTATTGATGACGAATTAGCTGAAAAACTTTACAATGTTGCTGTAGCAGCTGCTCCAGTGGTAGAAGAAGTTGTTGAAGAAGAAGAGGAAGAAGAGGAAGAAGAAGAAAACAGTGAAGAAGAAGCAGCAGCTGGGTTAGGAGCTCTCTTCGGTTAAAATTAAAAATTTTATATTATTATAAAAAAACTAACACTTTAAAAAATTAATGGTGATAACATGGAATATATATATGCGGCAATGATTTTGCACAGTGCAGAAAAAGATATTAACGAAGAAAATGTTAAAAGTATTATTGAAGCAGCAGGAATCGACGCTGATGATGCTAGAATTAAAGCATTAATCGCAGCTTTAGAAGATGTTGACATCGACGAAGCTATGGAAACCACTGCTATGGCAGCAGCAGCACCTGCAGCTGCACCTGCAGCAGCAGAAGCTGTTGAAGAAGAGGAAGAAGAAGAGGAAGAAGAGGAAGAAGCTTCTGAAGAAGAAGCAGCAGCTGGATTAGGTGCTCTCTTCGGATAGATTTTTTAAAAATCTATCACCTTTTATTTTTTCTTTTTTTGTTTAAGCTATTTTTATTTTAGAACTGCTTTTTTTTGTTTTTATTTAAGTTTTTTATTACACATTCTATTTTTCACATTATCAAATATTTTTATATCATTAAAAACATAATTATCAGATAAGTTATTATGTATAATTTTTAGGGAATTTTAATGCTTTATTGTTCTTTAAATATTATCCTACAGTTTTAAGGGAGGTTTATATTTAATGAAAAAACATTTATTTGTTATTTCGTTTGTTCTTATCTTTTTACTTGCCATTGGTGCAGTATGTGCTAATGATGATTATAATTTAACTGATGATTCGGCTGCGCCCGTTTTGGGAGTTTATGCTGTTCAATCAGATGTCTTATCTGATGATGAGGCGCCTTCAGTAGATGTCGATGATGTTACCATAAATGAGGGCGAAATCGTTTCAATTCCATTTAATGTAACAGATTCTAATGGCAATCCTGTTTCTGGAGGAGTTAATGTAACAATATATGGTGAAAATGAGACCATAAGCAGATACATTGAGTTAAATAATAATTCTGGTCAATCTAACTTCACTATTGTCGATTTTGTTGAAATTATCCGCGCAAATCCTGGAAGAAATATTTCAGATATTTATGATATTATTTATTCTTCCTGGAATTTCACAAATGTCAACATTTCACAAATCATCAGCGGTTTGGAGGATATTGATGCAGGATACAGTATTAATATTTCAGATTTGGCCGATGGAACAGACCATATCGTTAATGGAACTAGGGTTGATGTTGATAAGGTTATTGAGGGTGTAAATTACATCATAAACGGTACTGAAATTAATATTTCGGATGTTATTTCAGGGTTTGCCGAGATAAAAAGCGGAATTGATGTTAATGATTTGAATATTACAAAAGCAACTAACATATTAATCGCAATTTTAGATGGATTTGAGTTCAATGATCCTAATCTGTTAAACAATATCCTTGCCAACATAGTCATCAATATGGATGCCTTTTTGGATGGATTAAAAAGTCTCAGCAGCGAATTTGGAGATGGTTCTCAAACTTCAATTCAGGATTTGATGTCACGCCTGGGGTTAAAATTATCTCTTAATCTTAAATTAAGATTAGGAATTCTCTATCTAAAAAAGGAATTCCCTCTTTTAGAGGCTGTTAATTTAATGAGGGACATTTGGAATTACAATGCGCTGACAAAGGAAATCTTTTTGGATAAATTAAGCGTGCTCACTAACGGATTCACATTCAATCTTTCAAAATTTGTCGAATCAGATGGTGGATTTAATTTGGATCCTTTCTATAAACTCATAGGTTCTGCAAGATTTGATACCAACGGAATTACAAATTCAATAGTCAACAGTATCAATAGTGTTACTTTCGACAAGTCTAAAGTCGCTTATGAATTGGCCGATATCACAGGTTTTGACAGCTCTAAAATCATGAAATTCCTTGAAGGAGCAGTTGACATTTATCATGGATTTGAATTTGATAGCTCCAGCGTCATTGTCGGACTTACAGACATCTTCAATGGATTTGACTTAGACAACCCCGATGTCTTTAATAAAGAATTGCTTAGTGCATTTTCTTTTAATGATAAGTCATTTGGTGCTGATTTTGATAAGATTCTAGCAAACTTCAATTACACCAGGGCAGATGTCTCAAACAATGTCTCAAGCATTATCAATCGCCTTAATCTGACAATTACTGATGAACTTGATGCTGCATTATCCGATGCTTTAAACAGGGATAAGTTAAATTTCACAGAGTTGGGCCAAATATTCAGGGACATAATTGATTATAATAACATAACAAGTTCAAATTTCATAGAGCTATTGGGCAATGTTACCAATGGTTTTACTTTTGACCTTTCTGATATTATCTATAAAATCGCCAATCATGATTTTAACATTTCAAAACCTGCAAGGACAATTTTCAACATTATACGTTATGTTGAAATAGATTACAATAAGATTTTCGAATCAATCAACGGTACAAGCGCAGTCAATTTCGATTACTCACTAATGGCTGGAGGATTTGTTAAGCTATTTGATGGGGTGAAGGTCAATGTTTCAACAGTTATGGATGGAATTAATAAAATTTTCCATGAAATTGATTATAACAAATCAAAGGTTATTGAAATACTTGACAATGCTAAAAACAAGGTCGATATAACCCCTTCAAAAATCAATGACGGTTTAACCAAAATCATTAATGCGATTAGCTTTGACAAATCCCGCATTTATGATGGTTTGGCCATAATCGTCAGTGCTTTTAGTTTTAACAGGTCCAGTGCCTATGGGGGATTGGAAGAGATTGTCAGTGCTTTCAAGTTTTATGATTCTCTGATTGATGGTGTTTATAAAGTTGCCAATGGATTGGGCATTAACACTTCAAGTGCCATAAGTCAATTTGTTTTAAAATTCGGATATGTTGCCACATTCCCGCAGGTCCTTTCTCCAGGTACTTATGATATTGCTGTGGCATATATTGATGATGAGGGTCATGTGGCTGCGGTTAATGACACTTCCAAATTGGTTGTTCTTCCAAAAATGAATACTCCAATTGATTTTGATGTTTTGGTTGATGGATACCATGTTTATATAAACGGCAGTGTAGATTCTGATGCTGAAGGCTTCGTCTTGTTTAAAATGGGTGACTGGGATGTTTATAATCTAGTTGTAGACGGAAAAGTTGCATTTGATGATGTCTTTAAACCGGGTGAATACGGAATTGATGCAATATACCTTGGTGATTTTAACTTCAACGAAAACAGCACTTTCATATCATATATTGTTAAATCAGCGACTGAGGTTGTAGTTTCTTCTCAGATAAACACTGTTTATGGAGATAGCAAAAACATTGTAGTTACATTAAAAGATGAAGACAATAATCCGGTGGCAGGTAAGGAAATTGCTGTTAAATTAAATGGGGTAACCTATCCTAGAACAACCAATGCCAATGGACAAATCTCTGTTGCAGTACCTAGCAATCTAAAACCTGCTACATACGCGGCATCAGTTGTATTTGCAGGAGATAGCTATTATGTCAAATCAACAGGATCTGTTAAGGTGGTGGTTGCCAAAGCAACTCCTGTAATAACTGCTAAAGCAAAAACCTTTAAAATGACAGTAAAAACCAAAGCATATGCAATAACTTTGAAAAACAATAAAAACAATGCCATGAAACAGGTTAAAGTTACTATCAAAGTTAATGGTAAGGTATATTCCGCCAAAACTAACAGTAAAGGTAAAGCAACCTTTAAAATTACCAAATTAACTAAAAAAGGCACTTTCAAAGCTGTTGTAACCTATGCTGGCGATGCATATTACAAGAAGGTAACTAAAAAAGTCAACATTAGTGTCAAGTAGATGTATCTTTCATCTACTCTTTTTTTTACATATGTGCTTCTTTTAAAAATCACTTTACATTTTTTTGCAAAGATTTGACTATCTTTAAGGAAATTCACCATCAAAATCATCGAAATGGCATTCCTCATCGTCATGCAATAATTCCTCATTAATCCTATCGGCATCTGCGTAGATGTAATATGGCTCTTCCTCATCAGTTCTAATAGAATTGTTTGATGGTTTTGAGTAGTCATATCCGTCATTTTTGCGCCTAAGGAAATATATTGCCAAAATAATAATTATTAGTAGAATAATGATGAATATCATGTTTTCACATCTTAATGTATTGGCTAAATGCTATTTAAACTTGTTGAAGCAATATGGCAAGACACCAGTTTTGAAATATTTTTTAAAAAACCGAAACTCGGAGACATTAAAACAGTCATCCTGTGTTTTTGTTTTCTATATTATTTATGCAATGCTTGTCGCTTTCCTTATGAAGACTTTTTGAGATCCGGCTACTGGGGAGGAGGTACTGAACGGAACTTCAAAACTGATGCTTATTGTGAGTTTAGTAGTCCAATTGTGGGGTGAGGAATTTTTCAAGATACTTCTCCTGATAATTGTCATGTATCTTGTCTATAGATTCACAGAAAACAGTACTTCGGCTGTAAGGATATCAATTATCGTTACCTTGCTGATATTCGGTCTTGCACACGTGAGCGCTTATGGTAACATCTTGCAGGTATTGCTGATTCAAGGTTTGGGGGTCCATATTTGATTTGTATGCATATATGAAGACTAAAAATGTGATAATATCCTATGCGGTTCATTTATGAGTGTTTTGTTTATGTCATGATGGGGGGCTTTTAAGCTCCTTTAAACTTTTTTTATTTTTACAATATTTTTTTACACATTAATATTGCTCTAAATTAGTAAAATTGCTCTTATTTTAAACAAAAAGTATATTTAACTTTCAGTTTAATCTATTAATTGGTAAATTATCTTTAATATCTATTGGGAAGATTTTCCATTGAGGTAGTATTATGGAAAATTATTTATAGTATACTGAGTATACTATATTTGGTGAAATTAGATGATGACAAAAACTATTAAAATTTCTGAAAAAACCCATAAATTATTATCTGAACTTGCTTCCAAAAATGAAACTTTCAATGATGTTATAGATTTCTTAATCAATTATTATTATGAAAATGAAGAATTTTCTGATGAACAAGCTGAAGTTTACAATAGGGATGTAGAAAAATTCGAAAATGGAAATTTAGAAGAGGTATCTGAAGTCACACTAATAGATTTGGAGAAAAGAATATCAAAATTAGAAAATGAGCTTAAAAAATGACCTATAAATTATTTGAACATGATAGAGTTAAGAAATTTTTCAAAAAACATAAGAATGACAAGAAATTACTGTTGAGGATAACTAAAAAGTATTATGAAATTTTAGATAATCCTTACGATGCAGAATTCATTGAGTTAACTAGTGTTAAATGCCCTAAATGTCAAAGAGCTAGGGTGGGGAGTTATAGAATAATCTTTTTTGTCTCTGAAAATACTGAACAAATTGAAATAATTGATATTATTAAACGTAAAAATGATTATAGGATGTTTTAATCATATTTTTTTATAAGGTTATTAAAATTAAATATATTCACTTAAATATTACTTTTTAACATATATTTGTTTAGTGATAATATGAAGACTTTGAAAATTGTAATCTTCATGCTTATTTTATTCATATCTGTAGGTGCTGTTTGTGCAACAGATGCCTATTCTGAGGATAATTTAAGTGATGATAATCAGGATATATTAGAAACTACTCAAGATGATGTTCTTGCTGTAGGCGAGCCAAAAACATTCACGGATTTGAGGGATGATATTTCCAATTCAACCGGTGTTTTTGATGTAAAGGATAATTATAAATTTAATAATGGTTCTGATAACAACACGCCTATCATTATTGGACAGGATAATTTTGTCATTTTAGGTAATGGCCATACAATCGATGCAAGCGGTCAATCTTCAATATTTCAGATTTCTGCAAAAAACGTGACAATAAATAACCTTACTTTTATAAATGCAAATTCTTCGAGAGGTAGTGTTTTTAGTATCATGGTGAATTGCAGTCTGACAACAAATGATGTTGTTTTAATGAATAATACTGCTGAAAATTGTGTAATTGCAGTTTATGGAACATATTTCAGTAATAATGATAAATTTACTGACTTCACATCCAAGTTTACTGTCATACGGTTATTTGATGATAGTGTCTTGAATGTTGATAATGCTGTTATGATGAACTCTAAAATATTGCAATGGGGGTTCATTTATACTGAGGCCCAAAACTGTAACATTACAATATTAAACTCCCTGTTTGCAAATTCTACTTCCAACTATACTGCTGTTAGGGGTTCTACAAGAACAATGATTCAGAATTGCCAATTTGTTAATTTGCATGCCATAACTTCTGCCGGTGCAATTGGGGTAAAAGATTTGGTGAGTGCTGAAATCAACAATTGTACTTTTGTCAATGTTACTTCCGAAAAGAATGCAGGTGCAATACTGGTGGATGTTAATGCATATGATTCAATGAATATTGCACGTATTCATAATTGTGATTTCATTGACTGTTATTCTGGATTTGGCGGAGCTTTAATGCAATATGACGGTCGCCTTTATTTAACAAACTGTACTTTTAAAAACAATGATGTGCTGTTTGACGGAGGTGCGATATATCTCTCCTGCCTAAAATCTGCCTTCATCTCAGATTCAATATTTATCGGAAATGATGCACAATTTGATGGTCCTCGAGGCTCCTTTGGAGGTGCAATCTTTTGTGATAATTCACTTCTTAGATTAGATAACAATGAATTCATAAACAGTTCTGCCCAATGTGGCGGTGCGCTGTATCTTTATGATTCAAATTATTATTTTTCAAACAATACATTTGTGAATAATACCAATCAGGAAGGCAATTTTGATGATATCTTCACAGTATTTGATTGGTCCCTTGCCATTTTGGAGAACAATACGTATAGCAGCGATGACTCCTGCAGTTTCAATAATACAAATTATCGTACAATAATCGCTGCCGAGGGGATGAAACTGACCATATTGAACAATACCATTGATGTGGCCAACCTTCCGTCCAGATTTGATTTGCGCGATTGGGGATGGGCCACACCTGTCAGAGACCAAGGTCGTATGGGATCCTGTTGGGCATTTGGTGCTACAGGAGCAATTGAATCTGCAATATTGAGGTATTTAGGTATTGAAATGGACGTTTCTGAAAATAATATGCAGGATAGTGCACTGCAATATTCTCCTTATGGGCAAATCGGACTGATGGAAGGTGGATTTGGAATAAATGGTGTATTGTATGCATTAAGTTGGTTTGGTGTATTTTCATCTGAATATGATACATATGACCAGTTGGGTAAAATTTCACCAATCATTGCATCAGAAGATAGTGTTCATTTCCAGGATGTGATTTTTATACCTCCTCTCAACAGTTCTTCCGATATTGACCAATTGAAACGGGTCATTTTAAAATATGGTGCTGTAGATATTACATATTGTGCTGAACAGATGCCTCCATACCTTAATTTGAACACATCTGCACAATACTGCAATGAATCTTTGGCTAGTGACCATTGTGTTGTCTTGATTGGTTGGGATGACAATTATTCTGCGGATAATTTCCTGATTACACCTCCTGATGACGGCGCATGGATAGTCAAAAACAGTTGGGGAGAGGACGCTGGTGATGAAGGTTATTACTATATTTCATATTATGATAAGACCTTTGCAGCAACTGAGATATCATTTGCCTATCTTTTGGAAAACACGGTTGAGTATAATAAAAACTACCAGTATGATATTGGAGGAACACTAGGATATTACTTTAATTATAATGAATATCTTAATAATTTCACTGCTGTTGAGGATGATTTGCTTGCAGCTGTTGGAACATACTTTAACGATAGCAATGTGGAATATACAGTTAAAATTTATGTTAATGGTGTATTGAAACATATACAGTCAGGTCTTTCTCCATTCGGAGGTTTCCATACTATTAAATTGGATTCATATGTTCCGATTAAAGAAGGAGATAAGTTTGATGTTGTGATTAAGTCAAATTGGGCTCCAATAATTCGCAACTCAAGACAACATTACCAATCAAATGTTTCACTAATCAATACTCCTGAGGGCTGGGCGGAGGTCACTCCTAGAAACTATGTCTGTGCAATAAAGGCCTATACTGTTAAAGATGATTCCAAAATCATCAATGATAATGACATTTCAGTTGATTATGCTGGAGGATCATACTTCAGCGTTAAGGTTGTAACTGATGATGGCCATGCTATCGGCGCAGGTGAAAAAGTCACATTCCTAATCAACAAAAAAACCACTACAGTAACAACCGATAAGGATGGAATTGCCAAAATAAAAATAACTGACGTTCCGGGTAAATATACCATAACAACCAAGTACAACGGTAAAACCTACACAAACAAGGTTACCGTAAAACAGGTCCTAACAACAAGTAAAGTGACTGTCAAAAAGACTGCTAAATCATTTACCTTGCAGGCCAAGCTTAAAATCAACGGTAAACTCGTTAAGGGCAAGACAATAACATTCAAGTTCAAAGGCAAAAGCTATCATGCAAAAACCAATGCGAAAGGAATTGCCAAAGTAACAATCAAACAGGATGTTATCAAAAAGCTCAAGAAAGGCAAAACCTACACATTTGCGGCGACTTACCTGAAAGATACAATAAAATCTACAGTTAAAGTCATATGAATTTCTTAAAAACTCTATGGTGAATAATATGGTTAATTATCCAAAAGTCCTAACGCGAAAGGAATTGAAAAAAATTTCCAAATATCCTTGTGATGATGAGATTAAAGATGCATATCTTAAATATTTAACCAATTATTCATTTAAGGAGTTTGTAGAATTCTGCCAGGACAATGACGGCAATCTGGAAAAATTGATTTTCAAGTTCACTGATTTGCGGCTGGATAAATTTGAACCGAATTCCCTGATTTGGGTTTCCCACGTGATGATTAATTTCATGATCTATTTCAATGTAAATCTGGATTATGGGGAGTTCTATGACGCTTATGCATCTGCCCTTCAGTTAACCGTTCTCTCCTGTGCCATGGATATGGTGATTGATAAGGTTTCCTTTGATGAAGTTCCATTTCCGCAACATTCCAAAGTCTGTTTTGATAAATTTTTTGATGAATGTGCAGATTTCAGATTCAATTTGGAAAAGGACTGTGAGCTGGCCTATAAATCATTCAACAATGACTTTGGATTTACAAGCGACGAATTCTACCTTAAGGTTAAAAAATTCTTTGAAGATGAGGGATATTAACACGACTTTTGGGGGTTAAATATGGATATTGTGACTAAATTCAAAAATCTGCTGATTGAATCATTAAAGGACAATAAGAAATTGATAATTGGGTTATATGTATTGTTCATAGCCGTCTTTATTTTAGCATGGGTTTTGTCAGCTTCCAGAATCAGTGCTGATTTGGTAAATACGACTTATTCTGCTGGTGGAGTTATTGATACTTTTGATGCTTCTGATGCTTTAGAGCTTTTTATACATAATGGCTGGGGAGGAATAGTAACATATGTTGTTTCAGTGTTCTTTGCAATTCCTGCAATCGTGTCATTGTTGTATAATGCGGTTAATTTAGGGCTTTTGGGCCAATTTTTCACTGTTTTGGTTCCAAATGGGGGAGTGAGGTATATTGTTTATCTGATTCCTCATGGAATATTTGAAATCACAGCAACTGTCATACAGTCTGCCGCTGGAATAGTGCTTTTCCTGTTCATCTGGAGATTCATAAGGGCCTGGAGAAGCAGTGAAACCCAAGGAGCCTCTGAAGCATTTGAAAAGACTAAGGGGATATTGATTCAAAGTATTGCCCTCATGATTTTTTCAATGATATTGCTGATTATTGCAGCTCCTATTGAGGCATATGTTTCAGTTCCGTTTTCGGAATTGCTGTTTGGACCAGTGTCTGGTTAATATTGCTCGGGTGGTGTTATTTGCGTTTTCTTGGGGATGGAAGCTCATCGTACATGGCTTCTATGACTTCGGCCAGAAAATCTTTATCTTCCAAATCCTCGACAAGCAGCATTTCCTTTGCACCATCATAGGGCAATTCCATTTTCACGTCAGGCATCATGCTAATTGCTGATTTTACAGGTTTTAAAAGGAATCTGTCATCATAGATTCCACCAATAATCTTTCCTTGATAGTAGATGATGTATTCTCCCATCATTGCCCTGTAGGTTATATCCTCCAAATCGGATAGCTGATCAAGTACATATTCTAAATATTCTTTGTTTGAGCCCATTTCAAATCACTTGATTATAATTTCTTTGGTTGTTAAGTATAATTTTGTTATTTTATTGATATTAGTTTTGTTCTACAAAACTACTAATTGTGTTAAAATTAGTTTCCTTTAAAAAAATAGTTCATGAAGATTTAATAAGCCATAAAACATATAATTTACAGTATATCATAATAAAACTAAATTTTAATACTTTATTTTTAATCTAAGAATTAATGATGATAGAAATTTAATTTTTAAGTCGAATTAGTTGAAATAAAAAAACGAAAAGTATTTATATGTTAATTGATAAACCTTGTAATCGTGTTGCGAATGAAATTTAGAAAAGAGATACTCATATTTTCATTAATAATGATATTCATGCTAATGTCTGCTGTTAGTGCAGAAGATATAACCATGGATGATGGAACTAATTCAACTTCAGATTACGTTGAATTAGACGCTGATTCAGGTTATATTGATGATATTAGTGAAGATTCAGTTCTAGAGGATAATGTTATTGATGATGAGGAAAATACATCTGATGAGGATATTGAACAGGATATTTCTCCATATCCATTGGACGACCATGATTTTAAGGTTGTAGTCAATGGTGCTTCAGCTATTGCTGGCGCTTCTTTTAATAAGAATATGGCTATTCACAAATCATCTTCATTTTCACATTATTCTAAAAGTGATGATGCAGGTGGTGCAGTTAATGAACGTAGTATTGATGGAATGTTTTCTGATTCTCAATCATCTGAAGATATGGGTTTTGAGGCATTATCAGGTAATATTAATGCCGAATATTTTTTTGCAAAAACATACTCCTGTTGCAGCGAATATTTTGATTGTTTAAAAGAGAATTCATTAAAAAACATCATTGAAGAAAATGAAATTGGAGATGTTTTCACTAGCAACATTCATATTGGTTTTAAGACTATTAATTATTTGACATCTGATTTAATTAGTTTTATGGGCGCAGGGGCGAAATATATAGATTCCAATATTAATTTATTTGATGTAAATGCAGTTCTTGATATCTTTGATAAGATTATGAACTCTCCATCGACCCATAATGTAATGACTAATATTTCACCGTCCAATAATAATCCAACGTTAAGAAACCATAAATATTGCTCTGATTATTCAGATTACAGTCTTTATCAGGATATAGATTCAATCATAAATTTTGATGGCCTGGATGATGAAATGGAATTGTTTATAGAATCTGACAGCAATATTTCAGACATGCTAATCATTCAGGACAATATGATATTAATAAATCAAACATTCGATTTAAATACAATTCCTGATGTTTATATTAATTCATATGATGATATGGAATCTGATTTACAATCCTCTGATGGGGATTGTTGGCGTGATGTATATGACAATTCTGATGCAACTGTAGGAATACAACGTTTTAAGTTCAGTCAGCCGATTAATTGTTTATCAAGCAATATATCCGAAGATATCCAACATACTTTTTACCACATGATTGGATGTGAATGTACTAACACTAGTTTCACTAAACAGTATGCTAGTTATGATAATCTTCCAGAAGTTAGTGAATTCGATACCATTACCAATGAGGAACAAGAAGATAACCACGATCATGTTCTCTTTAAAAAATATAATGTTAATGCTCCATTTATTGTAGAAAATACTTCAGTTTTCGCATTATTCGGAGTAATTAAAATCACAATTCCTTAAAAAGATTTTAGGGATTTTCCCACTATTTTTATAAGTAAATTAAATTAATGAAAAATATTTTTTCTTAATTTAAATATTAGGAATAATTTTTTTAGCTTGAATCTTATTATTTTCTATAAAATAAACACGCTAAAAAAATGGTGATTTTAATATTTAAAATAATTTCATTTTAAGCTAAAAACATTATTTCTAGTTTTTAAAGAGAATTAGGAATAAAAATTAAAATCGAGGTTTAATAAATGAAATTTAAAAATAAAATAATTATATTTTCATTGCTTATCGTGATGCTGACAATTTCAGCAGCAAGCGCACATGAAAATATACTTGCAGATGGAAACGATGCAATAAATACTGATATTGGAAGCATCGATCATTCTCATGACTGGGATGATGGATGGAATGATGTGGATGATGATTCTGATGACGGAGATGATGGACTAGATGACTCGGATGATGATGACCTAGAAGATTCGGATGATGATGACTGGGATGACTGGGACGATGATTCTGATGATTGGGATGATGATGACTGGGGTGACTGGGACGATGATTCTGATGATTGGGATGATGATGACTGGGGTGACTGGGACGATGATTCTGATGATTGGGATGATGATGACTGGGACGATGATTCTGATGATTGGGATGATGATGACTGGGGTGACTGGGACGATGATTCTGATGATTGGGATGATGATGACTGGGGTG
>NZ_JAZKXX010000018.1:0-18633 GCF_045611865.1 Methanobrevibacter sp. | reverse complement strand
ATTTAAAAAATAGTTTAGATGGAAAATTCCTGGGATTAGGATGCCGGGGGCGGGATTCGAACCCGCGATCTCACGGTATCCCAGGAATAAGTCAGAGCACTGCTTTATTACCCTATGAGCCGTGCGCTCTAACCAGCTGAGCCACCCCGGCATCTAACATATATATCTATTTTTATCATTACATTTAAAGTTTTGCTTTTTTTGTAAATTATGGCCATTTTTTAAAAAATATGCCAAAATTTAAAAACTCTTAAAGATATATCTATTAACAATATCATTCTTATAAGGAGATAATTTTATGAGTAAAGTTAAGGACATGTCTTTAGCACCTGAAGGTGTTAGAAAAATTGAATGGGTTCAAAAACACATGCCTGTTTTAGAACACATTAAACAAGAATATTTAGAAACCCAACCATTTAAAGGAATAACAATTGGGTCATGTTTACACTTAGAACCTAAAACAATTAATTTAGGTTTAACATTAATGGCTGGTGGGGCCGAAGTTGCAATGACAGGTTGTAATCCTCTATCCACTCATGATGATGCGGTTGCAGGTGCGGCCGATTTAGGTTTAAATGTTTATGGTTGGAGAGAACAAGATGATGAGGAATACTACCAAACCATTAACATGGTTCTTGACCACAAACCGGACATAATCATTGATGACGGAGCAGACATGATAATGGTTTTGCACAATGAAAGAACAGAATTGTTAAGCCACATTAAAGGAGCTTGTGAAGAAACCACAACCGGTGTGCACAGACTCCAAGCAATGCACGCTGATGGGGCATTAAAATTCCCGGTTATTGCAGTAAATGATGCTTATACAAAATATCTATTCGATAACAGATATGGTACAGGACAATCCAGTTTTGATGCAATCATGGGAACAACCAACATGGTAATTGCAGGAAAAACCGTTGTTGTTTGTGGATACGGCTGGTGCGGTCGTGGTTTAGCACTTAGGGCAGCAGGTCTCGGAGCGGATGTTATCGTAACTGAAGTAGATCCAATTCGTGCACTTGAAGCTAGAATGGATGGATACAGAGTAATGACCATTCGTGAAGCTGTAAAACAAGCTGATTTAATAATCACAGTAACTGGTAATGCCGATATTATCTGTGGAGACGACTTCAAATACATGAAAGACGGATGTATGCTTGCAAACTCAGGTCACTTTAATGTGGAAATCAATAGACCTGATTTAGAAGCTATTTCAACTGAAGTTAAGGAAGTACGTGAAAGTATTGAAGAATTCACAACAAAAGATGGTCGTAAGATTTACCTTTTAGCTGATGGAAGATTAGTTAACCTCTCTGCAGCCCGTGGTCAAGGTCACCCTGCAGAAATTATGGACATGAGTTTTGCTGTTCAGGCATTGTCTGCTAAACACATCTTGGAAAACGATTTGCCTGTAGGTGTTACAAAAGCACCTGATGAAATCGACTACAATGTAGCTACAATGAAATTGAAAGCTATGGGTATTGAAATTGATTCATTGACTGACAAACAAAAAGCTTACATGGCTAACTGGCAAGAAGGAACATAATTCCTTCACTTTTTTTATTTTTATGTCTTATTTTAGATACATAGATAATGGCAAAGGCCCTACCAAGTTATTTATTGGTGGAGTCCACGGTAATGAAGGTGTAACTTCTCTGAAATTCATCAAAAACATTGACACTGAAGATTTATCTTCAGGGCAGTTCTATTTTTATAATTTCGATAAAACTCCCTACATTTCAACAATTAAAAAAGAATACTATGAATCCGAAATAGGTCAGAAAATCTTAAATTTGATAGAATATTTCAACCCTGATTTTTATACGGAATTGCACTGTTACGACCTTAGAAATTATGAAAAGTTAACATCAATGGAAAGATATAAAAAAACAGGTATTCCTCCGTTGATTAAATTGGGAAATCATGTTTTGGTTTCATCAGTTTCTCCATTAATTAGAATGACTTATTTTTCAACTGATACTGTTTGCAAAACATTGGAATTTCCATGTTTTGAGAAATTAACTCCTGATGTTATTAAAAGATATAATTTTAATAGGGATTTGGCTATTGAGACCTATGAAAAACTTTTAAAACTAATTTTAAAATCACCTTCAAGAGAACATTTTGAAAGTGAGATGTTAAAAGAATATGCACCACAAGTTGAATTGGCTGTAAAGTATGCAAAAAAAGTTTTTGGCGAAGAATTTCCGCCTTATTAGAGTATTGATGGTTCCTGGGTAATTGGTGGTGAGAAACCATCAACACATGGATTCCATAAATATTTCCTTAAATAGCATTCGCAGCATCCATTACAGCTGCTATTTGTGTTTATACAATCTGGGGTGTGTGGTGGTAGATTGTATTTTATAGGAATCCATGTAATAGTTTAGTTTAATAAGTATTTAAATTTTAACTAAAACCATGCATCAAGACTACCTTGTGATGAATTTAAATTTTTAAGTCTGTCAGATGCTTTTATTACACGATCTTCGGAAAATCCATGTTCATAACATAAAAATTCGATAAGTTTGTCTTGTTTTGGAATTTCCCATTTAATTTTATAATCCGTATTTACGTTATGGTTTAGGAATATTTCACGAACTTCATCTAAATCATGGCTGGATTCTTTTTGAAGTTCAGCTATTTTTTCTTTTAACTGGCCTTTATGAGCTAATTTAAGAGCGGTTTTTGCACCAACTCCTTTAAGACCATCACAAAAATCAGTTCCAATTAAAATTCCCATATCAATTAATTCTTCTCGGTTAACATTCAGTTCTTTTAAAACTTTATCCAATTCATAATATTCCAAGTTTCCAAGGTTTGAATTAACTGCAAGGTTTCTAACAACTCTTTTAGCTCCAAACAATAAACAGTCATAATCTTGTGATGCAACAGCATAGGCATCACCTTTTGCAACTAAATATGCAGCTTGTGCTTCACCTTCTCCTTTAGCTTCAATATATGGGATTCCCATTAATGTTAATAATTTTTTAGAGGATTCAATTATTTCTGGAGATAATTTAGAAGATCTCATTGCAAATTTTCGGGCTTTTTCAGTATCACCCTGTGCCAAAGCTTCCTTGTAAATTTTTTCTGATTCTTCTCTTATTTCTCGTCTTTTTGCTTGTGTTTCACTTTTAAGTTCGGGTGCTTTACCATCAAAAACATAAATTGGTTTAATGTCTTTTTCAACCATTGAAGAGTTTCTATAAAGTATTCCGCTTAAATGAGAGGTAATATTACCGTTTTCATCAGTTAAAGGTCTTCCATCTCGTTGTCTTATTGTTGATAAGAATTGATATAGTGTATTGAATGCATCAATAGATACTGCTCTTCCTTCCAAGTCTCTAAATGTTATCGATTTAGGTTCAACAATGTCTTTTAGCTTAACACCCATTAATCACACCTCATCGGTGAAATAACTTAAAGGATAAGATTCTTTAGTCCATACCAATATTTTTCCATCATGTATCATTACATATTCACGTGTTAACATTTTTTCATTTGTTTGGAATAATTCTTTAAGTGTTGGGGTTGCCTTTTCGATTGTAATGTCTGTTATCTCTCTAAATGTTTCGATTCTATGTTTTCGAATTATCTTACCAAGCACTAATTTTTCTCCAACTAAATCTTCAATAATTCCTTCGCTGCATCGGGATTTAGGAAGGTATGACAGTGCATACATTAAAGGACGGCCGTGTTTATGGACAATAATTTCTCTGTGATGTACTTCTTCACCTTCTTCAACATCAACTTTCTCTGCAACATCTTTGTTTGCTTTTTCGAAACGTTGTTTTAATGTAAATAAATGGACTTCTCCGAATAAGGCATTGAGGACAGATGAAAGAGGTCCGTTAGTTGAAAGTACTATTTTTTGTGTTGTTGAGAGTTTAACGTTGTTTTCTTTTTCTACTTCCTTTATCTTTTCTTTTATTTCATTTTTTATGACATTGCTGTTAAATAACATGTTTACCTCCTAAATTTCTGTAAAATAGCTTACAGGAAACATTTCCTTAATCCACATTAATATTTCATCTTCATGAATGATAACATAATCACGAGCTAAAAAGTCTTCATCGGTGTTAAATAATTCTTGTAATCTTGAATTTGGTTTTTCGATGAAAATCCTATTTACTTCCCTTCTAGATTCGATATGGTAATTTTTCAAAATCCTACCAATCGGAATATCTGCTCGAAGCAGGTCACGGCAGATGTCTTCACTGCACCTTTCAAGAGGAACATGTGAAATTGCATAAATTAAAGGTTTGCCATTTTTATGCATTATAACTTCTCTAAAGTTAATTTCATCGCCTTCGCTAACATTAACTAATTTTGCATGTTCTCCATCAGCTATTCCAAAATGCTGATCTATTGTGAATAAATTGATTTTTCCGTATAACACATCTAAGATAGCTGTAATGGAACCATCTGTTGTTAAAAGAATTTTTTGCGTATTTGAGAATTTCTGACCATAACTGTCTTCAAGGTCGTTTATCTTTTCGATTAATCGTTTATTTGCTTCGTTTTTGTCTTGTGTCATTTAAATCACTATAAATCTTTTGGATTTGTTATAACCCCTGTAATTGCTGAAGCAGCAACCACTTTTGAGTTTGATAAGTATACTGAAGATTTTGGATCTCCCATTCTTCCTTTGAAATTTCTGTTTGTTGTAGAAATACAAACTTCTCCTTCAGATAAAACTCCCATATGTCCTCCAAGACATGGTCCGCATCCAGGATTACATATAATTGCCCCCGCATTTATGAAAGTATCGATGTAGCCTAAATGCATTGCTTTTTTATAAATTTCTCTTGAAGCTGGAAGTATTAATAATCTGACATCATCATTGATTTCATTACTTTCTAGAATTTCTGCAGCGTCTTTTAAATCAGAAAGCCTACCATTGGTACATGAACCGATTAAACATTGATCGATTGCTGTTCCTTCAATTTTTGATATGTCTTTAACATTGTCCACATCATTTGGGCATGCGATTTGCGGTTCCATATCATCAATGTCAAACAACATTTCTTTTTCATATATTGCATCATCATCTGATTTTATAATGTTTAATTCAGATTCTTTTTTACCGGTTCTTTTAGAGATGTAGTTGATAACCTCTTGATTTGGTTGCATTATTCCATTCTTAGCACCCATTTCAATTGCCATATTGCACATGGTTGCTCTTCCTTCAACACCCATGTTTTCTACGGTTTCACCGCAAAATTCGGCAGTTTTATATGTTGCACCTGCAATTCCGACTTCTCCAATGATATTTAGTATGATGTCTTTAGGTGCAATGTAAGGATTAATTTTCCCTACAACTTCCATTCTAATTGCTTGAGGAACCATAAACCATGTTTTACCAGTTGCCCAAACCATTGCAAGGTCTGTTGCACCCATTCCTGTTGAAAATGCTCCAAATGCACCATAAGTGCAGGTGTGTGAGTCAGCTCCGACAATGACCTTTCCAGGTTCAACCAATCCCATTTCGGGAACTACCTGATGGCAAATGCCTTCGCCGTGGATATATTTTTTAGTGATATTTTGGGTTTTTATAAATTCACGACAAACCTTTTGAAACTCCGCAGAACCAATGGTATTTGCTGGAACATTATGGTCAAAGATAATGGCTATTTTTTCAGGGTCCCATACCTTATCTGCTACCTTTTCAAATGTTTTAATTGCAGGTGGAGAAGTTCCGTCATGTGACATCGCAAGGTCCACTGGAATTTCAATTATTTCTCCAGGGGTAACTTCATGGCCCGCCTTTGCAGACAATATTTTTTCAGTAATATTCATAATAATGACCTATTTTTTAGTATTTTTAACAATTTCTCTGAATACTTGATCGTTGATGTATTTACCTTCTTCTCTTTGTTTTTTAACTTGTCTTACAATTTCTATTAATTCATCGTCACTAACGTCTAGTTCACATTCATTCAATTTGGCCCTAACAGCCCTACAGCCGGAATGTTTACCAAGAACTAATTGACGTTTCTGACCAACAAGTTCCGGAAGGTATGGTTCGTAACATAATGGTTCTTCGATAACTGCATCGACGTGAATTCCTGATTCGTGCCTAAACACGTTGTTTCCAACAACAGGTTTATTGTATGGGATTGGAAGACCGCTGGCCTTTGATACAAGGTCGGATAATTCCTTAATGTATTTGGTTTTAAATCCATAATCTTTTCCATATAATATTTTCATTGCCATAATAAGTTCTTCAAGTGATGCATTACCTGCTCTTTCCCCAATACCATTAACGGTAGTTGAAACAGCTTTTGCACCTGCTAAAACCCCAACAATTGAGTTTATAACGGCCAATCCAAAGTCATTGTGTAAGTGAACGGCAAGGTCAAGTTTTAAATCTTTAATAAGTTCACGGACTAAATAATCGATACCTTGAGGAGTAATAGCGCCTGTGGTATCCGCAATATGGACTCTGTCAGCTCCACATTCTTCAGCCTTTGAGTAAATGCGTTTTAAAAATTCAATATCTGTTCTTGTAGCATCTTCTGCTGAAAATGCAACAAATAATCCATGATCTTTGGCATAATCAACTGCGGTTTCACATAAATTAATTGCGTCCTGCCTTGTAATGTGCATTTTATGGTCTAGGTGAACATCTGAAGTTCCAACAAAAGTAATTACACCATCCACATCACAATCAAGGGCAGCATCAATGTCTTCTGGTTTTGTTCTAGTCAAACCTAAAATTGTAGCATCAAGGCCTTCATTAGCTATTGCTTTAACTGATTCTTTTTCCTTTTCAGATACTATTGGAAAACCGGCTTCTATTTGATGAATTTTAAATTGGTCTAGCTTTCTTGCGATTTCTAGCTTTTCATCAAAACTAAAACAAACTCCAGGGGTTTGCTCACCGTCCCGTAAGGTTGTATCATAAATAGTAATGTCTTCAGGGAATGTTAATTCACATTCTTTATTATAATGACTAATAAAATATTGCAATATAATCACTTCAGTAAAATTAAATTTAATATATAATATTATTATTTAATTATTATTATATTTTTTCCAAAAGTTCCATATATGAAGTTCTCTCAAAACCTTCTGTGATGCCTAATTTTTCAAAAAGTTCGAAAATTTTATCTTGTGCTTTACTGTAGTCTTCACCATCGTCTAGGGCAATTTCAATTTCCATATATGGGCTTAAACCTTCAACATCATCAAGTGAAATTTCAAAGTTTTCAAAAGTATAATACTGTCTGTTTTTTCTAACGGTTCTAGCTTCCCTAAAGCCAATTTCCTCAAAAATGTCTTTAGCTTTTTCGGCACTTTCGATGCTCATTTCAACTTCTTTTCGGGTTTTGGACTGTTGATCTATTTTAGGGCCTTTATATGTTATGAAAATGTCATTATTTGTTGTTCTAACTCTTAATGCCTCGTCGGTTTTTGCAAAATCTACAATAGGGCTTTGAAAGTAAATGTCTTCCTGAAATTCATGTTTGCTTTTGGTTGCACCGACTTTTTCTAGTCTTTCTTCCATTTCTTTAAAGCTGTTAATTTTAGCTTTCACTTCAACTTCAATCATTTTAATCAACAATTAAATTTTAATCTTTTATAAATAAAATTGTTGCTATTTAAATAGGCCATATAAAAATATGCATTTAAAACATGTAATTTAAGTTACATTTTGAAGACTTTTTGTTGATTAAAAAGTATAAAAATCAAAACGATATCTAATTTTTTTCAAAATCAGTATTTTTATAAAAATAATCTTAAAAATTAGTAAACTTTATAAAGGGGTATTGTCTAATACTGTTTTACATTTTATATATACAATTTAAGTTTTTTTTAAAAATTTAAAAATTTTTATTTTTTTAAAAAATTTCTTAATATATTTAAATAAACATAACTTTATATACTATTTAAATAAAATATTTATATAGTAAAAATTTAATTTTTTGTTTTCTTAAATTTTACTTAACTACTTTTATTAATAGAATTGGAGGTTTTAAATTGACCGATGTTGATATTAAAATTGAAAACATTGTTGCTTCTGCAAGCATTGGTAAGGACATCGTCTTAACTGAAGTGTCCGAAGCTTTAGAAGGGGTTAATTTTAATCGTGAACAGTTTCCAGGATTAGTTTTTAAACTTAAAGATCCTAAAACAGCAGCATTAATTTTTAGCTCTGGTAAGCTTGTTTGTACTGGAGCAAAATCTATAGATGATTCTAAATTGGCAATCAAGAAAACTGTAGATTTAATGAGGACAATTGATACTGAAATTCCTCATGAATTTGAAATTAAAATTCAAAACATTGTGGCTTCTGCAAACTTAGAATCCACATTAAACTTAGAAGCCGTAGCTTTAGAATTAGAAGACACTGAATATGAACCTGAACAATTCCCTGGTTTAGTATACAGATTATCTGACCCTAAAGTGGTTTTATTATTATTTGGTTCCGGTAAAGTTGTATGTACTGGTGCTAAAACAAAAAGCGACGCTAAATTAGGTGTCGAAAGAGCTTACGATAGATTAAGTGAGCTAGATTTAATATAATTGGTGGTATGATTGATAAAACTTGTAGTATTTGACTTAGATAACGTTATTATTGATGGTGAAGCAATAGATGAGATAGGAAAATTAGCAAATGTTGAAGAGGACATAGCTGAAATTACTGAAAAAGCTATGCAAGGTGAAATAGACTTTGAAACTTCTATTAAAGACAGAGTTCAACTTCTCGAAGGAACTTCTATTGAAGATATCGAAAAAGTTGCTGAAGATCTTCCATTAATGCCTGGAGCTTGCAAAACCATCAATTGTCTAAAAGAAAAAGATATTGATGTAGCTATCATTAGTGGTAGTTTTGATGTAGTGGCTGATAAAGTAACTGATAAACTTGGAGTTGACACAGTTTATACTAACAGTTTCACAGTCGAAGATGGTAAATTAACTGGTGAAGTGACTGGTCCTTTAGTATCTGGTTCCAAATTAGATGTATTGAAAGACCATGTCGAAGAAGCAGGAATTACTTTAGATGAAGTAGTTGCTGTTGGAGATGGCGCTAACGACATTTCCATGATTGAATCAGCAGGTTGCGGAATTGCATTCAATGCAAAAGATTCTGTAAAAGAAATTGCTGATGTAGTAGTAGAAGAAAAAGACTTGTGCAAAGTCTTATGTGAAATTCTTAATCAATTAACCACTGATGATGCTGAAACTGAAACTGTAGAAGAAGTAGCTGAAGAAGCTGAAGCTGAAACCGCTGAAGAAGAAGTAGTTGAAGAAACTGTTGAAGAAGCAGAAGAATCCGAATCCGAAGAAGTTGAAGAAGCTGAAGCTGAAGAATCCGAATCTGAAGATGAAGCTACTGAAGAAGAAAAAGCTAAACCTAAAAAAGCTGATAAAGGTCTTCCTGAATCCAACTTTGTTCTCGCAGACACTATTGAAGGTGTAAGAAAACAAAAAGATGAAAAAGAAGCTGAAATCTCCAAAGTTGCTGAAGAAAGAGAAGAATTCAACAAAATAGCTAAAGAACAACGTAAAATTAGAGATGAATTAAATGCATCTTTAAAAGAAAACTTAAACAAAGCTATTGAATTCAGAAACGAGCGTAATGAAATTAACAAAGCTGTTGAAGAAGCTAAAAAAGCTCGTAATGATGCAAACAATAAAATTAAAAGTTTAGAATGGTCTTCAGGAAAACGTGATAAAATCAAAATAGAAAACGAAATCAAAAAGATTGATAAAATCATTGAAACTCGCGTTTTAGACATTAAAAAAGAAAATCAGCTTGTTAAAAATGCAAACGATCTCAGAAAACAATTAATGGAAATTCATGAAGATGAATCCGTTAAATCCGAAGCTCAAGAGCTTAAAAAATTATCTGAAGAAGAGCACGAAAAAGTTATTACTCTTTCAGAAAAAGCTCAAGCTGCTCACGAAGAAATGCTTACTTACTTCAGAAAAACTGATGACATAAGAACTGCAGCTGATGAAGCACACAAAAAATTCATCGAAGCACGTAAAAACGCATCTGAAAAACACGAAGAATTTAAAGCTATCTTAAGTGACATTCATGTAATCAACAAAAAATTAGGTTCCAACAAACCTAAGAAAAGAAAACATGAAAACAAATCTTCAGGTTCTAATAAAAACCGTGAAGAAAAAGAAAGAGCTGAAGAGATCTTTGAAAAATTCAAACAAGGTGGAAAAGTATCTACAGAAGAGATCTTACTCTTACAAAAATACAATATAGGTTAAACAATTAACCTATCTTTTTTTTATTTTTTAGGTTTTAACATGTCAGAAGAAAAAATTGAAACTTGTTTTATCTGCGGTAAAAAATTTGACATGAACAAGGCAGACCTTGCCTATTATCGTAATGGAAAATATCCTATTTGCGATTTCTGTGCTGATTTTTATCGTTTTTATAACGAAGATTTATAACTTTTTTTCATAGAAATATTTTTATACTAGATATTATTTTAAATTAAATTCAGTTATTATTTTTTAATGGATGGGGAGATAGTATAAAAATGCATGAAGTAATTATTTGCGAAAAGCCGAGTTCAGCTGAAAAAATTGCCAAAGCACTTTCACCAAGTGCTAAAAAGAAAGTATATAATAAAAAAGTTAAATATTGGGAACTTCAAAGGGATTCAAAGGATATTACAGTATTATCTGGAGTTGGACATTTATACTCTCTAATTCCAAAAGAGGCAAGATACAGAGTGTCATTCAATCTTCATTGGGTTCCATCATACGAAGCAAGTAAAAGCAGTGCTTTTACAAAAAACTATCTCAGAGCCATTAAAAAATTCGGAAAAGATGCTGACTCCTATATTCATGCTTGCGATTACGATGTTGAAGGAACATTGATTGGTTACAATGCTTTAAAATATGCATGTGGTGGAGATTCACTAAAAAAAGCATCAAGAATGAAATTTTCCACATTAACTAAAAAAGACATAATTGAAGCTTATGAAAACAGAATTGACATTGACATGCATCAGGTAGACAACGGTATTGCTCGCCACATCCTGGATTACTATTTTGGAATGAATATTTCTATAGCATTATCCGATTCTGTACGTAAAACCAAGCACAGATTTTTAAAATTATCCGTTGGTAGGGTTCAAACTCCTACATTGTCTATTCTAGTTAAACGTGAAAAAGAAATCAGAGAATTTGTTCCAGAACCTTATTGGGTCATTAGGGCTATTCTTGACTTTGAGGGTATTGAAATCAAGCATGTTGATGGAAATATCTTTGATAGGCAATTGGCCGAAGAAATATTCAATAAGTGCAATGGCAAAGATGCTGTTGTTGATGAGATTGCATTTTCAAAATCAAAAACCAAAACACCTGTTCCATTTAATTTAAGCGGTCTTCAGGCCGAAGCTTACAATGTATTTGGATTTTCTCCAAAAAGAACACAGGTTGCAGCTCAAAACCTTTATAGTGCGGGTTATACATCTTATCCACGTACTTCATCTCAAAAATTACCTGAAAGTTTAGGTTTTAAATCAATTTTTGATCAATTATCTGCCAACCCAGAATTTAAAAAGCATATCTCCCAACTTCCTTCCAGACTAATACCTCATAACGGTAAAAAAGAGGATGCTGCTCACCCACCAATACATCCGACAGGCATTTTACCTGGAAAATTAAACAGTGATGAGCAAAAAATCTATAGTTTAATTGTTTATAGGTTCATTGCAGTGTTCTTTGAAGCTGCGGAATTCGAAACTATGAAGACAACTTTAGATATTGAGGGTGAAAAATTCAAGTTTTCAAGAAGAAGAGTCACTCATAAAGGATGGATGGATCATTATCCGTTTAGAAAAATAGATGATGAAAACTTCCCTGATGTTAAAGAAGGGGATGTAATGAGTGTAAAAGAGTTAATTTCTGATGAAAAAGAAACAAAACCTCCGGCTCGTTATAATCAGGCTTCCTTAATTAAAGAACTCGAGAAGAAAAATCTTGGTACAAAGGCAACCCGTGCTGATATTATTGATAAACTGTATGATAGGCAGTACATAGATGGAACTAAAATCGAAGTTAACCAGCTAGGCGAAAACTTAATAGATACTTTAAATGATTATTGTAGTGATTTAACAAGTGAAGAACTAACAAGAAACTTTGAAAATAAGCTTGAAGGCATTAATAAGGACGAATTCACTAAAGATGTTGTAATTGATGAAGGTAAAAAGGATGTCAGAGAAATTTTAAATGACATTGATAAAAACATGAAGGGAATCGGTTCCAAACTTTATGAAGCTTATCAGGAAAGCAATATTGTTGGGGAGTGTAAATGCGGTGGAAAGCTTGTTAAAAGGGCAGGCAGTTATGGTGACTTTGTAGGTTGTACCAATTATCCGGATTGTAAGATTACATATTCACTTCCAAGAAATGCAAATATTATTAAAAAGACCTGTGAAAAATGTGGTTTGCCGATGATTGCTGCTGGAAAAGGCAGAAACCGCCAGGAAATGTGTCTTGATCCTAATTGTGGTAAGGATAAAACAAAAACTTATACTCCTGAAAAAGTTGGGGAATGTCCTAAATGTGGAAAGCCACTCTTAAAACGTTCAGGTCGTTTCGGTGAATTTATTGGTTGTAAAGGTTTTCCAAAGTGTAACTTTACATGTTCTGTTGATGAACTTGAAAGTAAACTAAAATAATCTTTTTTTATTTTTTTCTAATTTTTTTAATATATATTTAATATGCAAAATACTTAATAAGGTTAAAAAATATAAATATATACCAATGAAAATATTCTTTAAATTTAACTTGATATTTTTATATTATAATTAAATATATTAGTTGTTTTGATTTGCAAAACAATATTATGTAACAAATTTTATTGAGGATTTAGATGAATAAAGAAACAATTATGACAATAACTAAGTCAGTAGTTATCATTTTAATTTTGATGGCAGTTGTTTTTGCATTAAAAATGCCTGCTGCAGATTTAAATGAAATTCCTGATGATTATAAAGCTGATTACATCGATTCCTCTGGTCTTCCTTATTTCAGTGAAATGGATTCATATTATAACTTAAGGTTGACTCAGGATTATGTAGATCATGGTTATGTCGGAGATGAAATGGTAAATGGTAGTGAATGGGATATGCATAGGTATGCCCCAACGGGTAATGAAATTGTTTACGAGCTGGGTATCGTAAAACTTACGGCGTTTTTACATGGCATAGCTAATCAGTTCTTTGGAGATTTATCTGTTAAAGAAGTTGCATTCTGGACAGGAGCTATAATTTCTACTTTAACTGTAATTCCGGCATTTATATTTTCAAGAAGATTGACAAACGATTATGGTGCAATTGTTGCAACATTGCTTATTGTGCTTGCACCGAACTACTTTGCACACACATTCCCTGGATTTTTCGATACAGATATGTTCTATTACATATTTTCATTGTTATTTATATTCTTCTTTGTAGAGAGTATAAGGGCAAAAAATATTATCTTTAAAATATTATTTGCAATAATATCCATTATTTCAATTGGTTTATTCTCACAATCATGGACTGGTTATATCTTTTACATAGGTCTTATGGGAATATTTACAGTTGCATACTTAATTGCATGTTACTACTTTAATGTTGGAGAAGAATCTCGGGAAGGATATGATAATAAAATTAAATGGTTTATCCATCAAAATGCATTCCTTTCTGTTATAATTTTAGGAATTATTGGATTTGTGGCTGCATTTATTTTCTATGGTGGAATTGACGGAGTAATTGGAATATTTTCTTCATTATTCGGTTTGCTTTCATTGCAATCTGCTTCCCAAGTTGTTGGTGGATTCCCGAACGTACTTATTTCCGTTGCAGAGATGCAAATGCCAAACCTTCTTGGGGCGGGCATGACTTCAGCATTCCTAGCTAATACTAATGGTGTAGTAAACGGTATTGGTGGTATTGCTGTATTATTTGCTGGTTTAATTGTTTTATACTCATTTGTTAAAAGGGCATTACAACTTAGAAAAGAAAACAATGAAAATCAGGTTTCCACTTCTAAAAAGCCACTTAAATCACAAAGAACTTCATCTGCTAAAAAAATCGATGATGGATTTAAATTAAAACTTAATGTAAGTAACTTTGAATTTGGTTCAACTGGTGAATTGTTATCTGACAAACGTTTAACTATATTATACGGTACATTATTTATTGTATGGGTAGTTGTTACTGCACTTGCGGTAAGTAGAGGTTCAAGGTTCATTACCACAATTGTATTGCCATTCGGGCTTATGGCAGGTATATTTGTAGGATTTGCTACAGATTACGTTAAAAACAAATTGGACGATGATAAATGGACTCTTGCAATTGTATTCTTATGCGCATTCCTTGCAGGTGTTCCATTAGCTACCATCAATTTAATTTTTGGAGTTCTTTTATTCGTAGCCATTTTTGCCATTGGTCTATTAGTTGTTTATGGATTGAAATCAAATTCAGCAACACAAAAAACTCCAATTAAAAAATATGTTGTAATTATAGCTATTGTACTCGCATTAATCACACCAAGTATCTGTGGGGCTTGGCAAACTTCAGACACCGTTGTTCCGGGTACTAGTGATCCAATGTACAATTCAATGAAATGGATTGACGAAACTCAACCTGATGATACTGTAATCACATCCTGGTGGGACTTCGGTTACCTCTTTGAGATTGCTGCTGATAAACAAGTAACATTCGATGGGGGGTCCCAGACAGGTGAACGTGCCTTCTGGTTAGGTCAAGCAATGACAACTGATAATCTTGAATTGTCTGCAGGCATATTTAGAATGTTGGATTCATCTGGAGAACAAGCTGATACAATATTAACTGAGATAACTGGTGATACTGGTAAAGCTACTGATATTCTCATTGATATCTTACCAAAAACAGCTAGTGATGCTCAAAGCACATTAATTAATAAGTATCACTTAACTAGTGCTCAAGCAAAAGAAGTTGTAAGTTACACTCACCCTAAAGACCCACGTCCGGTAATATTTGTTGCATCTTCAGATATGCTTCAAAAAGCAGGTTGGTGGAGTTACTTTGGTGCATGGGACTTTGAAAACCAAACCTCTGAAAACTACAACTATTATGTACCTACATCTCAAGTAGAGGTTCAACCAGGCCACACTGGTAAATTAACATTACTTGAAGACCAAGGAATGACCATTAATGCTGTAATTGAAAGAGGTAATGGTAACAATACAACCACTGCATACACTGAATCTGTCTACACAGATAGTGGTGAACCAATAATGGTAAATGATACTGAATACAACCCACTTAAAGCATCTAACATTATTTTAATTGAAGATGGATACATTGTTAAAAATGAATCCATTAAAGGTGCTTCTGATGGAAATTACACTTTATTCATCATGGGTGAAAATAATCAGTACACACCGATTTTAATGAGCAACGAATTATCTAATTCAATGTTTACTCAATTATACCTTTTAGGTGGTAGCGGTCAAAACATATTTGAACCGGTACATGCTGAAAGTGGTGTAATGCTATTTAAAGTAAACTTTGATAATACTGTTGCCGGTGGATCTTAAATAATTGATTAGGATTTCCCTAATCTTTTCTTTTTTTATTTTTTTGGTGATATTTAATGGGAATAGAAGATAAAATCAAATCTATCGAAGAAGAAATTCAAAAAACACCATATAATAAAGCTACTTCACACCACATTGGTAAACTTAAAGCTAAATTATCTAAATTAAAAGAAGAATCTCTTCAAAGAAGCAGTGGCGGTTCTAAAGGCCAAGGTTTCCATATAAAAAAGACTGGAGACGCTACTGTAGTTTTAGTAGGTTTTCCTTCAGTTGGAAAATCCACACTTTTAAATGAGATTACCAATGCGGAGAGTAAAGTTGGAGCATATCAGTTTACAACATTAGATATTGTTCCTGGTGTAATGGAGCATAAGAATGCTAAAATTCAGGTTTTTGATATTCCTGGAATTATTACAGGTGCAAGTAGCGGTAAAGGAAGAGGTAAAGAAATCTTATCTGTAGCTAGAACAGCTGATTTAATTTTAGTTGTTCTTGATACTTTAAATCCACAACATTTGGATGTTATTTTAAACGAACTTAGAAATATTGGTATCCGACCTAATGAAAAACCACCTGATGTTACGGTTAAGAGAAAAAAACTTGGTGGGGTAAAAGTTTCTTCAACTTGTCCACTTACCCATTTGGATGAAAAAACAATCAGGTCAATAATTAATGAGTATGGAATGCACAATGCAGATGTACTTTTCAGAGATGATGTAACAATCGACCAGTTCATTGATGTTTTGGACAGAAACAAGTCATATGTTCCAATGTTAATCTTATTGAATAAAGTCGATTTAGTTGATGAAAACTATATTGAAGAGCTTAAAAAATACATTCCTGATTTCATTCCAATTTCTGCTGACAAAAAAACAAATATCGACGAGCTAAAAGATTTAATATTTGATAATTTAGATTTGGTTCGTGTTTATCTAAAGCCTCAAGGACGTAAAGCAGACATGGAAGATCCATTGGTTATCAAAAAAGGTTCTACTGTAATAGATGCATGTGGAAAACTTCATAGGGAATTCGTTAAAAACTTCCGTCATGCAAAAGTTTGGGGAACTTCAGTCAAATTCCCAGGTCAAAAAGTAGGTCCGGACCATGTGCTTGAAGATGAAGATGTTTTAAGAATTATTCTCAAAAAATAATTCTTCTTTTTTTGATTTTTATGTATAAAACTATTTTTATAACTGGAACTCCTTGTACAGGAAAAACCACTGTTAGTGAAGTTTTATCAAATCGTTTAAACTGTAACTTAATTAAAATTAATGATTTAGCAATCGAAAACGATTTTGTTTTAGGAATTGACGAAGATAAAGGATATAAAGTCATTGATATAGATGCATTGGATGATGAAGTTTCTAATCTTATTAGTGATAAACTAACTATTTTTGAAGGGCATTTGTCTCATTTATGTCATGGGGCAGATAAGGTAATAGTTTTAAGGGTTAGGCCTGAAATTCTACAAAAAAGATTAAATGCCCGTGATTATTCAGAATCTAAAATCCGTGAAAACCTGGAAGCTGAAGCATTAGGGGTTTGCACTTCAGAAGCTTTTGAAATTCATGGTGAAAATGTATCCGAGATTGATGTAAGTGATTTATCAGTTGATGAGATTGTTGATTTGATTATTTCTATTATTGATGGTGATTCAGATTATTCAGTCGGCGAAATTGATTTTATGGACTTCTTAATTAATTAATTTTTTTTCAATAATTTTACTTTTTTTCAAATTATCCAAAAAATGCACAACCTTTATAAATAGTAACAAACATAATTATTCTTAATATTCATATTAACCTAAGGTTAAGTTTTTAACTATGGTTTTTGTTTTAATTTGCGCAAATCATTTTAATCCAATTAATGAATATTATATCCTACAGAAGGAGGATATCTTTGAGTAGAGGAAAACGACCTAAGTGGATGATTGAAATAGCGATTGAAAGAATGGAAATTCTTTTTAGTCGTGCTGAGATGGAATTCATCAACCATCCGGAACGATCTCATCGTTACGTAGAACTTGCGTTGAAATTATCTACTAAATACAATATTAAAGTCCCTGAAAAATGGTCAAGAAGATATTGTCGGAAATGTAAGAAGTTTCTCTACCCTGGTCATAATTGCACCGTCCGGCTAGTTAACTCGGAGGTTAACATTTTTTGTGGTGAATGTGGCCATGTTATGAAAATTCCTTATCATAAGGAAAAAAAGTTAAAAAGGAGAGCTAAATATGAGTCAAGATAAAAAAGAAATGATGAATAGAGCTCTTTCCGCTATGACAATTAATATTGGTAAAAATGGTGTCAATGATAATGTCATTGAAGAGATTATACGCCAATTGGAAGCTAATGAGATTGTCAAACTTAAATTTGCAAAAAATATCGCTAGAGATAAAGATAAATATATAGATGACATTGTTACTCAAACAAGAGCTAAACTCATTGATGTTAGAGGACATGTTGCTGTTATTTATAAAAAAAAGCCTTAAACATTTTAAATTTAGAGTTACAGGCCCTATTTTTTTAGGTCTTAAATTTACAGTGGATTAAGCTACATTATTTAATAAAATAATTGGAGAATTAATATGACTACTGTATTTGATGTACCTGCAGATTTATTAATTGAAAAAGTCGCAGAAGAATTTAAAAATAATGATAAAATCAATTCCCCTGCATGGTCCAATTTTGTTAAAACTGGTGTTCACAAAGAAAGGAAACCAGAAAATGCAGATTGGTGGTATGTAAGAACTGCTTCTATTATCAGAAGAGTTTACATGGACGGTCCTGTAGGAGTTATGAGTTTAAGAACTTTCTACGGTGGTAAAAAAGACCGTGGTGTACGTCCTGAAGTATTTAGAAAAGGTAGCGGATCTATTATTAGAAACGCATTACACCAATTAGAAGATGCAGGATTTGTTGAAAAAGTTGAAGGTGGAAGAGTTGTTACCCCAGCAGGAAGATCATTCTTAGATAAAATTTCTGCTGAAATCATTAAAGATATTCCTGAACTTGAAAAATACTAATTAATTTATTTGGGGAGTTTGATATGAGCGATTTAGATGAAATTCGTCAAAA
>NZ_JAZKXX010000017.1:0-56063 GCF_045611865.1 Methanobrevibacter sp. | reverse complement strand
AAACCCTCAAAATCTTTTAGTAGATTGGCAAGCTCCATACGTAATTGTTCTTTTAAGAAAGTATCCATAGCACTAAACGGTTCATCCAACAATATGACGTCAGGCCCATAAGCCAATATACGGGCTAAAGCTACTCTTTGCTGTTGACCTCCAGACAATTGCCTAGGATATCTTTTTTCCAGACCTTCTAAATGAAAACGTTTAATCAACTTAGCCACTATTTCCTTGTCATCATCTTTGGATAATCCAACACCCACATTCTCTTCAACAGTCATGTTAGGAAATAGAGCATAATTTTGAAATAGATACCCAACATTTCTTTTTTGAGGTTTTAAATTAATTTTTTTATTAGAATCAAAATAAATTGTTTCTTTGCCAGTGTTTAAACTTACAACACCGTCATCTGGATCCACAATACCTGCAATGGATTTCAATGTCATACTTTTACCACAGCCAGAAGGTCCAAGAATGCCCAAACACCTTTTTTTAAGTTCAAAATTAACATCTAAGTCAAATTCTTTAAGTTCTTTGTGGATATCAACTTTTAATGATTTATTACTCATAACCTAATCCCCATGACTTGAAACTATTTCCATTGTTTTTCCTTTCGTATAGAAACAAAATCCATGATAAAAATAGCTATAAACGCTATAACGACAATTATTATTACATAATTAAAAGCATCTCCCATATTACCTGCAGCCACTTCTGAGAAAACGGCCATAGGGAGAGTTCTTGTTTGTCCTGCAATATTACCTGCAAGCATTGCTGTTGCACCAAATTCTCCTAAACCTCTAGCATATGCAAGAATTCCACCACTGATAATTCCCGGCAATGCATTTGCAAATAAAATCTTCCAGAAAATTTTCCATTCTGACATGCCTAATGTACGACCTGCATCCAATAAGTTAGAATCAACTTGTTCGAATGCTCCTCGAGCAGAACGATACATTAAAGGAAAAGACATGACGACTGCTGCAATAACTGTCGCATACCATGAAAATGCAATTTTTACAGCAAAAAATTCTATAAAAAAACTTCCTATAGGTCCCCTAACACCAAAAATATACAATAAAAAAAACCCAACTACAGTAGGAGGCAATACAATTGGTAGTGTAAAAATACCATCAAGTACTATTTTTATTGAGTCATTTTTCATTTTAACAATACCCCAAGCAACAATCAAACCTACAAAAAAGGTTATGAAAATTGATAAACTTGCAGTTTTCATTGAAATTAAAATCGGGGACCAATCAGTCATCATGTTCTATATCACCTTTAAAAAAAAAATTTATTATTCACATGAAATCATGTGAATAATCCAATTTAGATTTATTCATGAATAGTAAATCCATATTCAACGAATATATCTTTTGCTTCTTGTGTTTGTAAGAAGTCAAGGAATGCTTGTGCTGCATCAGCATCTTTAGCATCTTTAATCATAGCTACAGGATAGATAACCGGAGTATCTAATGCATCTTCAGGAGCTTCACAAACAACTTTAACATCTTCAGTAGATTTAGCATCGGTAGCATATACAATACCACAATCAGCAGATCCTTGAGCTACTTGGTTTAATACAGCAGTTACATCAGTACCTAAAGATAATTTAGATTCGATAGAATCCCAAATGCCTAGATTGGTTAATGCTTCTTTAGCGTATTGGCCTGCAGGTACAGATTCAGGATCACCAATAGCAATAGTACCATCGACATTTTTTAAATCCTCAAATGAAGAAATATTTGCATCAGAGTCTGCAGGCACGATTAAAACAACTTTGTTTTCTAAAAATTGAAGATTAGTATCGTTATCAACTAAACCTTCATCTATTAAAGCATTCATTTGTTTATTGGCCGCAGACATGAATACGTCTGTTTCTAAACCATTTTCAATTTGAGTTTGTAAATCCCCACTGGAACCATATGTAGGTGTAACTTTTGCACCAGGATATTTTTCTTCAAACATAGGGATTAACTTTTCATCATAAACATTTTTTAAACTAGCAGCCGCTGCTAAATTAACTTCTTTTCCATCTAAGCTAGCATCACTACCATTACTACCACTTAGGAAGTCGAAGAAACCAGCACTAACTACAGAACTTGCACAGACGATTGCTATTACAGCAATAACTGCTACAATTAACATCTTTTTATTGAGTTTCATGAGTGTCCTCCTCTTTAATAATTACACAATCAGACATTAAATAACTAAACAAAGATTAGTAAAATAAAATGCGAATAAACTTCATATACATATCAACTTAATTCGGATGACATGATTGACAATTTAATTATATCCCATTTGTTAAAATTAAAAATAATAATATCAAAATCCTTAAAATAATATTAATATCATTAAATAAAATTCATTTTAAGTTTTAGGATACTATTTTCCCAATTCATTTCCCAATCCCAAATTACAATTTAATATCATGATTAGCAATTATATTTCTATTAGTTACGATATATAAATTTATTCATAACGGCATATTAATATAATCAAACTTTTTTAATTGACATTAATTTGGATTATAATTTAATATATAATCTTAATTTTATCTATAATTTATTTTAATTTGGAACAAGCAGATTTAAATCAAAATACATGTTTTTTACATGTCGTAATTTCAAATATAATCCCACTTGTTATATTCTTTGGTAATCCCAATATAAAGATTTTGTTATGAATTATTCATTAAAAAAACATATCGTAAAATCAAAACGTCTTAAAAAAGGATTATAAAACAAAATAACCATTTTAAAAAGAAAAAACGAATATAAATTAATTACCTATCTAAAAAAAATGTAAATCGAAAATCAAAATAATTAACATTGCATTTACAAAATTACAATAAAAATATTAAAAAAAAGTTGTTAAAAAAAATAAAATAAGAAAAATAAATTAATATTTTCCCTATTTTACCTATTGTTTAGGAATCCTCTTCATGATTGAAAAATAATTAACATTTTTATACTTAATCATTCAATAATATATATTGGTGATAAATTGTTAGAAGAATATTTACCTTTCATGGGATTAATTATATTTGGGAACATTGAAAACCTAATTTTAGCATCACAGGGTGTTGTTCAAGGTGTTAACCCTAAAATTTTAGGGGGATTAAGTATTATTGTAGTAATCCTTTGGTTGCTAATTGGAACTGTAGCTACAAATCTTGCAATACAATATGCAAATTACATCACATTTATTGGTGGACTTGCAATATTCATATTAGGTATTCAAGCAATCTATGAAGCAGTGAAAAACATTAAAGCTACTAAAAGGGGCGAATAAAATGGTGGATTTAAAAGCTTACGCTCCATTTACCGGATTACTTATTTTCGGAAACATTGAAAACCTAATTTTAGCATCACAAGGTGCTGTTGCAAGTGTAAATCCAATTACATTAGGTGGATTAAGCCTAGTTGCAGTAATAATCTGGTTATTACTTGGAACATACGGAACAAGAATAGCTATTAAATATGCTGACTATATCGAAATATTTGGTGGAGTAGCCATAATTATTTTAGGTGCTCAATCAATGTTTGAAGCTATGGGAGTAAACCTTTTCCCATAATCCTTATTTTTATTTTTTATATTTAATCTAAATTTAATAATCTAATTTTAAAAAAAAGAATAGAAGTTGAAAAGCAACTTCTAAAAGAGCCCACTATCTTCTAAACGTTTTTCAAGATAATGTGCTGGTTTATCTGCTTTTGTTTTAACAATAAGCATTATAATAACAGTTAGAATTCCAATTGCCAAAAGTGTGATTAATGAAGGCAAATAATTTGACCAAACAAGACCCAATTGCGCTTCACGCACTAATGAGATACCATATGTCATTGGCATAAATGGATGCAACATTCCAAAGATCGGTTTCATGATTTCAACCGGATACATTCCCCCAGTTCCAGATATTTGAAATACCAAAAGAATTATTGCAATTCCTTTTCCAACATTTCCCAATGCTGAAGTAAAGGAATATATCAGAACCATGAATACCACCGACACTATCATTGCAGATATGATAAACAATATAGGATTTACAATATAAATTCCCAAACCAAAAGCACCGAGTATAGTGACAGATGCCTGAAGCATACTTATTACTACAAACAGCAATAACTTACCGAAATACATTTCAAAAGGAGTGTATTTTGTATTTTCACTGTTTCCAGGGTTCAATAATGTACAAGTAATCAAAGCACCAACCCACATAGACAATACTAAATAAAATGGAGATGCCATTGATCCAAAATTAGGTACTGAAAACACTTCTTGTTCATCAAACTTAACTGGAGAAAACAAATAATCTCCAAGCATTGTTTCATTAATTCCAGTTACTGCTGAAAGTGAATCCGCAGAAGAACCTAAAGCGGAAGATGCTGCAAACAATGCCTGTGCTGCAGAATTTGAAAGCAGAGTTGAACCTGCTGCAAGAGCTAATGAACCATCAACCAGGTCAACTGAACCATTAGCCAACTTGCTAGACCCTTTTGCCAACTCACTAGCACCCGTTGCCAATTTGCTGCTTCCTTCAGCAAGTTCCACATTGGCTTCACCATAATCACGAACAGGACCCTCCGGAAGTAATGAAGGATCAATAGTATTTTGAAGCTCTTCTGAACCTTTTTCGACCTGTTTTGAACCACTATCAATGGCTTCTGTACCATTAGTTATCTTTTTTTCACCAGCTTTAATGAGGGATGCACCGGAAGTGAGTTGTGATTCACCTGCAGAAACTTGACTTGCACCAGCTGCAAGTTGACTTCCACCACTAGCCAATTGACTAGAACCAGATGCAAGACCACTTTGCAACTCACCAAGCTTATCAAAAGCTGCTAAATCTATAAACTGAACAATTTTCGCATTTAATGCAGTATAAACCGCATTTGCACCAGTGGTAGTTATCTTAGAAGCAACCGGGTTTGCTTTCACATTTACAATAAATTCAAGTTTAGCCTCTTTAGGATTATCAGATGTTATTGAAACAACATTTTCTGTGAAATTTTTGGGTATGACGATTCCAGCATAATATTTGCCGTCGTGAACCCCTTCACGCAGTTCATCCTCTGACATGAATTTCCAATCAAACTTGTCATTATCTTTAAGATCACCAACCAACTCATTTCCAATATTGAGTTTTTGACCCTCATAAGAGGCACCTTTATCCATATTTGCAATTGCAAAATCTAATTGGCCTGTTTCTTCATAAGGATTCCAACAGGCATCTATATTTACAAGCGCATAAAGGGAAGGTAGAATAATGATTGCAATTAAAATTAAGATAACAACTGGATTGGAAAATGCTGCCTTAGCATCACTTTTTGTAATTTCAACAATATTACCAATATCTCTTCCACTCATTTTAAACCTCATTAAAATTAAAATAAATTATACTATTAATAATTTAATATTTCTTATTATGTAAATATATTGTTTTTTGTAAACAATGTCTCTTTCAAAAACTTGTGTGATTTGAATTTTTGCTAGTTTTTGAGTCACGAATTTTTCTCGTTCTATTTTTTCTTTATTTTTAATTTAAAAGCAGTAAAATTAATATATTAAGTGGAGCTAATATATTAATATGTCCACTAACAATATAAAAGCTCCATATGAATGTATGGAGTTAAAAGAATATAAACTTTCCGATTTTGTACCTGAGTTTTCTGAATTCCGTCAATTTGATGATCTTTCTCGATTTGGTTGTGAAAATATTGAGAATAATCTAATTAGGTTGGAAAAACGTGGTAAAATTCATTTTGAAAATAGAATTGTAGTTTGTCCAAGTTGTAAGTCTCATCATACTGTTAAAAATGGAACTTATGAAAGAAAACTTATTTTTTTAAGAATTGGTGAGCGAATTTGCACTATTCAGAAATATAAGTGCAAAAAATGTGGTAAAGTCTTTTATACTGACTTATCTTCTCTTGTTTATTCTAATTCTAATATTACTTTGCCTGTTATTGATTGTATTGAAAATCTATATCAAATTTATGGGGCAGGACTCCATAAAATCCGATTTGACTTAAAACAACAACATAACATTGAAATCTCACATCAGAGCATAGAAAACATCATATTGAACTCTAATTATCAATTTAACTATAAAAATTGGTATTATTCTGGATATTACTTATTTGACAGTCATTGGGTAAAAATCAATGGAGAATGGAACTACATTTTAGCATTATTCGACGTTAAATTAAATACTCTTGTTTCAGCTAAATTGGTCGAATCAGAAGATTCTACGACTATTTATCAATTTTTAAACGAATCACTAAGAAATCAGAAGAAGATTTCAATTGGGACTGATTTAAAACATGAATATCGTGAAGCCATAGATAAATTAAATGTAAAACATCATTTCTGCAAATTTCACGTCAAACAAATGATAAACAGAAGATTTAAAGACTATTTTGACAAAAATAAATTGAATGGTGAAGAACATGATGAATTAATCGATTTAAAACAAGACATATTTAAAGCATTAGATGCAAAAGACTTGAATGAAGCAAATAAATTGCGAGATGAATTAATTAGAAAAAATTATCCAAAAAATAAGTTTACAGACAAATTAATATGGAAATTCATCATTCCTTACTATAAAAAACTAACGACACACCTTGAAAACTCGAACATTCCATCAACGAACAATAAAATTGAAAATATCTTTCAAAAAGTATTTCCAAAACACATAAAAAGAACAATGAAAATAGAACAAGGACTTTTAACAAGATTCATGCTAAAACTAAATCATTGGAACATAAAAAATGAAAAAGAAAAAAATCACACAAGTTTTTGAAAGAGCCTAAACAATCTTCAAAAAAAATATATTATATCATTGACAAAAAACATAACAATTAAAAAAATAAGGTGCAAAAATGAGATTTAAAAAGAGTTTGATAATCTTGGCTTTACTCATCATTTTATTGTCAATCACCACCGTTAGTGCTATTGACAATGAGGATGTTCAAATAAGCGAAGATAATGACCAACCCCTTGAAGAAATCAATGCTGATGCAATCACATCAACACAAGAAGACATTCTTAATGCGAAGGCCAAAGGAACATTTACACAATTACAAGAGATAATTAACCTTACCCCTGCAGGGTCTACAATAAATTTAGATAAGGATTATTCTTATGATGAGGGATTTGATACAAAAGGTATCGCAATCAATAAAAATTTAACAATTAATGGTAATGGACACACTTTAAACGGGTTATCCAAATCCAGAATCTTTCTTATTAATTTTGAATTAAACAAAAACAATAAAATCGTATTGAATGACATAAAAATCACAAATGGTTATACTGATTATTACGGTGGAGCCATACTTAATTTTGGTAATTTAACAATTACTAAATGTACTTTTACCAATAATCGTGCTAAATACTGTGGAGGAGCAATTGCCTCAATAGGGCATGTGGAATATAAAAATTCAGTTTTCAATAAAAACACAGCTATTGAAGGAGATGGAGGTGCAGTTCTTACAGTATCCCTATTAAAATCAATTGATTATTTCATAAACGCTTCTTCCAACATTGATATAACTAAAGATATAAATTCTATTTTAGAGTTAATATTAAAAAAAACAATTACACTTGAAAAAGAAAACGTAAAATCCTGTACTTTTAAAAATAATGTTGCTAAAGGGCGTGGTGGTGGAGCAATATATGCCTTCGGTCCAATTGACATTACCTCATCCACATTTACTTCAAATAAAGCAAGTTCAGTTGGTGGTGCCGTATTTGCAAATAAGGATTTATATATTAAGAATTCAAAATTCAATGAAAACTCCGCAAAAAAATATGGTGGTGCAGTATACTTCAGATGCCACGAAATTGGTGGAAACTATGTTAATGGAAAATGGGTTAGTGGAACTGTTACCTATTACAAATGTCTAATCGAAAATTCTAAATTCATAGATAATGTTGCAAAAGCCAGAGGTGGAGCAATATATGGATTCAGATATAATGATTCAGATAAAACACATGGTGCAAAAGCTGTAAAATGTAGTTTTGATGATAATCTTGCAAAATCTGGAAAACACATATATGGTGGAAGTAAATCAAAATGTACATTTAAAGAAACCACAATAACCTTAAATAAAGTTACAGTTAAAAAATCTGCTAGCAAATTAGTTTTAACTGCAACACTTAAGAAAAATTCTTCACCACTCAAAAGCAAAAAGATTACTTTTAAATTTAAGGGCAAAACATATACTGCAAAAACCAACAAAAAAGGTGTTGCAAAAGTTACCATTAAATCAAGTGTCTTGAAAAATCTTAAAGTAGGCACACAAGTTGGTTATAAAGCAAGTTACAAAAAAACCAGTGTAGTAACATTTACTACTAAAAGAACTGCGATAGTTAAAAAATAATCTTGAACTACCTCGCCTTGAGAAGGTGAGGTATTCATGCACCTTATTAAATTCTACTTTTTTTATTTCCCCTCAAGAGGACAAACTACCTATCATTTTATTTAAATTACAACCAATTAAATGAAAATTAAACTCAAAACCAACATTTTAATTAACAATGCAATTAGTTAAATTAGTTTAATAGTTAAATCTCAATAATTGTAAAATGATCATGTAGATTGAACAGCATATCTAGAAAAAATTCTCAATTTTTATAATTATTTTTTCTGTTAAAAAAAGAAAAAGAAAAAATAAAGGATTTAATCTCCTTTATTCCAGTTTACAATACCATATACCACGCATAAAAGGGTAGACAATATAATTCCAAGATATACTCCCCAAATCCATGGGTCTTCGATACCTAAAATTGCCATTATGCATCACTTCCTGTATCAATGTTTGAAAATGCTTTATCAAGTACCTCTTGAGCTGGAGGTTTGGTAAGTAAACTTACAACAATTGTAAATATTGCTGCTATAGGTACTGCTATTAGCATTACATCAATAAATGGCCATGGTGCAGTTGGTATTAATGTTTCCACACCAAATATGAATTTACAAATTCCAAGACCTGCAGCAGTCTTTTTGAACATGAAAATTAACCAGAATAGACTTACAAATGTTCCTGAAAGAATTCCTGCAATAGCCCCCAGTCTTGTAATTCCTTTCCAGTAGAGTGCTCCTAAGAACACTGGTAGGAATGCTGCTGCACATATTTCAAAGAATAAACTTGTTCCAAGTGCAACTACACTTCCTGGAAGTGAAAATGCCATTACTAAAGCTAAGATAATAGCTATTAAAATACCTACTCTTGAAATTGAAACATCATCCAATTTTCTTTTTGTCTTATCTCTTAAAGTGGAGTAAATATCTACACCAAATGCAGTTCCTTGAGTGTGAAGTTGTGAAGATATTGTAGACATTGCCGCTGCAATCAAAGAGAGTAAGAAAATGTATACAAACCATTCCGGAAGGGCCATTGTAATAAATGTTGGAATAATCTTATCGATGTTTCCTCCAACCACATCTACTGCAATCTTACCTAGTTTATCGAAGAAATATACATTTGAAAGTGATCCTACGATATAAGCAGTAGTTGGCATGACAGCAATGAAGATACCACCAATTAAAACTGATCTGTTTAATTCCTTATCAGATTTAACTGTCATGAATCTTACAATCAAAGATGGTTGAGCTAGTACCCCAATACCCACACCAATTAATGTAGATGATACAAGTGACCACCAGAATGGAGTTCCAAACTCCGGAAACGATGTCCACCCCGTACCTCCTGTGGAAATAGCATCAGCAGGGTATAAATTAACCATTCCTGAAAGTGCAGTGTTTGCAGTGTCGACTCCTCCAAGTAACCAATATACAAATACAAGTAAAAATACCATAGCAACAACCATGATTGTTCCTTGTAAGGCATCAGTATACATTACACCACGTATTCCTCCAAATAATACATAGAATGTAATGATAATGGATAAAATTAGAAGTGCAATACTAAAATCGATTAATAAAGATGATTCTAAAAATCTTGCAGCCCCAATTAATACTACTGCAGCATAAATTGGCATTGCACAGAAGATAATTAAACCTGAAGCATATTGGATAAATCTACTGTCAAAACGTTTTCCTAAAAACTCCGGAAATGTCAATGAGCCTAATGCATGACCCATACGACGAGTTCTTTTTCCTAAAAATACAAATGCGATGAATACACCGATAATGATGTTTAAGAATGCTAACCATAAAACACTCATACCATATTCACCAGCGACTCCTCCAAAACCAACAATAGCAGCTGTCGAAATAAAAGTAGCTCCATAACTCATTGCCATGATAAATGGATGTGTATCTTTACCAGCAATCATGAAGTCTTCAGAGGAATTAGTTTTTTTGTATGCATAATAACCTACAAAAACAAGCGCGAATATGTAGACTATAAATACAATTGCTAAAATCATGACGTCCATAAATAATTACCTCTAAATATTAAAGATTAATATTACAATTATATATTAGAAAAATAAATATATAAATGTTATCGCATAAATATACATTATTGTACAAATATGTGCATTAAAATGAGTTTTTAACCATAACACAATAATTAAAAGCAATGACAAAATAATAATAATTAAATAGCTACACAAAGTTATAAAATCAAAAAAATAGGGATACTATGTTTTGGAATGAAAAAGCTGAATGTATGAACAAAGAAGAAAAAGAAAAAATTCAACTAGAAAGACTACAAGAAACCGTTAAGATGGCTTATGAAAATGTTGAATTTTACAAAAAAAGATTAGATGAAGCAGGTGTAAAACCAGATGATATCAAAACTTTAAAAGATATCGAAAAAATACCTTTTACAACAAAAAGTGACTTAAGAGAAGCTTATCCTTTAGGCCTACTTGCAGTACCTCGTGAAGAAATTGTGGAAGTTCACGCATCTTCTGGAACAACAGGAAAACCAACTGTAACCGCATACACCCAAAATGATTTGGATATATGGGGAGAATGTATTGCACGTGGACTTAAAATGGCCGGTGCTGACAAAGACTACATCATTCAAAATGCATACGGATACGGTTTATTCACTGGTGGTTTTGGTATCCACCACGGTGGAAATAAAATGGGCGCAATTACACTACCTATTTCGGCTGGAAATACTCAAAGACAACTTGACACAATGGTTGATTTCCAAAGTGACATTATAACATGTACTCCATCTTATGCCATGTATCTCGGAGAGTCCAGAGAAAAAGCAGGTATTGCTCTTGAAGACATTAATTTAAAAGCAGGAATTCATGGAGCTGAAATGTGGACCGACGAAATGAGAAAAAGAATCGAAACATCCCTCGGAATTAAAACATACAACATTTACGGATTAACTGAAGTAATGGGTCCTGGTGTTGCACAAGAATGCAGTTATCAAAATGGAATGCACATACAAGATGACCAATTTTACCCAGAAATCATTAATTCAGATACTGGGGAAACTTTAAGTTACGGTGAAAAAGGTGAACTTGTCCTAACATCCCTTACTAAAACTGGAATGCCTATTTTAAGATTTAGAACAAAAGATTTAACATCTCTTATTGGAGAAAAATGTGAATGTGGAAGAACAACTGTAAGAATGACAAGAATCACTGGAAGAAGTGACGACATGTTAAAAATCAAAGGAGTTATGGTTTTCCCATCACAAATTGAAAAAGCATTACTTAAAATCAAAGGAATCAGCCCTAACTACATGATTCATGTAACTAGACCAGATATTTTAGATGAAGTTGAAGTTAAAGTAGAAGCTTCAAAAGAGTTATTCTCTGATGAAATGAAAGAAATGGAAAAAGTTGAAAAACAAATCCAAGCATCTATTAGATCTGAAACTGGTTTAAGAGTTGATGTAACAATCTGTGAACCGGAAACTCTTCCAAGAAGTGAAGGTAAAGCTGTTCGTGTAATTGATGAAAGGAATTTTGATTAAGGTGATAAAATGGCAGTAAAACAAATTTCAATTTTCGTAGAAAACAAAGAAGGAAGGATTAAAAAAGCTATTGACACATTAGCTAAAGAAAACATAAACATTCGTGCTCTTTCAATAGCTGATACAACAAAATATGGAATATTAAGATTGATTGTTTCAGATAACGAAAAAGCAATTGAAGCCCTTGAAAAAGATGGTTTCATTGTAAAAGAAAATGATGTCATTATTTTAGCAGTTCCAGACAAACCTAATGGATTAAACTCTACTTTAGCTGTTTTTGATGAAAAAGGAATCAATTTAGAATACTTATATGCATTTGTAAGCAGCAAAACAGATGAAGCTATCGTAGTTATGAGATTAGAAAATATGGAAAAAGCAATAAAAGCACTTGAAGAAAGTGACGTTAAAATATTAGACGAAAACGATATTAAAAATTTATAGAAAAGATTAAATTCTTTTCTACCCTATTTTTTATATTAAAAAAAGTAAAGAAAATAACTAGAATTCTTTTAACATTGTAGCTATGTCATCTCTTGAATAACCTAAACGTATGAATAGGCTTTTTAGTGGTTCATTGTCAGGAATAGAACCCAATTCTTTCCAGTTTTTAAAGTCATTTGATAAGATACCATTGATTAAAAGCTGAATAGTAATTAAATCTTCACTTTTAACTGCAATAAATGCATCTACATCACCGAAAACATTTTCTGGATCAATTAAGGAAATTTTACCATCCCTGTCCTTTTTTATAATAGCATTGTCAATTTTGTAAGCCATAATAACCACTACTTCATTTCTGTTTAAATCTTTATTTTAAATAGTATTTAAATTTTTAACTTTTAATTGAATTGTATCCACTTTCGATAGCTTTTAAATTCATTTCATGGAACTTTGGTTTTAAGTTATTTTTCATTGCATCGATGACAGATTCTTTAGAAAGTGGAAAATTATCATCCGCAGTTACTGCGCCTAAAAGAACCATATTTAAAGATAAAACACTGCCTGCATCCATAGCTAATTTAGTTCCATCGATTGGAAGCACATATTTGAAATTTTCTTTTAAAGTTTTTGTAATGCTGTCGACACTAGGATAAGCATTATCACTTGAAGAAGGTATTATCGGGTGTGTATTGTAAACAATTTTAGTTTCACTATTTACCTTATCGAGCCCTCTTATTGTTTCAACTGGTTCAAAAGAAAGCAACATGTCTGCACCTTGTTTTGGAATAATTGATGAAGTGTAACCTCCAATTTTCAATTCGGTTGAAACGGAACCTCCTCTTTGAGACATTCCATGAATTTCACTCATCACTACTTCTAAACCTTGGTTCATTGCGGCTTCACCAATGATTGTGGAAGTCTTAATAATTCCCTGACCTCCTACACCGCAAATATAAATACTATAATGATTATCCATATTATCACCTTCCTGCCTCTAAAGCTCCATATTTACAAACTTGTATACATACATTACAACCATCACATTGTGATTTATCAATGGTTATTTTTCCATTGATTTTTGAAATAGCAGGGCATGCTAGTTCACTTACACATTTATCACAATTATTACAGTTACTTTCAATAAAGTTAACAGGTGGCTTTTTAGTTAAACCTTTAATTAATGTACAAGGAGCTTTTGATACAATTACCGCAGTATCATCTCTTTGAAACGCTTCCACATAAGTCTTGACAACTTGTTCCAAGTTAAACGGATTGATTACACGCACATAATCACATCCACAAGCAACTGCCAATTTACGAATTGACACTTCCGGTGCTTCATCACCCATTCCATCAATTGGAATTCCAGGGTTTGGCTGACCACCAGTCATTGCTGTAATTCTATTGTCTAAAACTGTTAAAACAAAGTTATGCTTATTGTGGACTGCATTGATTAATGGTGAAATACCACTGTGGAAAAATGTTGAATCACCAATAAAACTTGCTACCTTCTGGTCTGTTGAAACTGAAAATCCACATCCGTCACCAACACTTGATCCCATTGACAACAAGTAATCTGCAGCATTGTATGGTGGATTAATTCCAAGTGTGTAGCATCCAATATCTGATGCGAACACTACATCTGACGGTTTTAAGCCCAATTCCTCAATTGCTTTGTTTATTCCATAATACATTGCTCTGTGAGGGCATCCGGCACATAATACTGGAGCACGGGAAGGAATATCTTCGGATAATTTTTCTAAACTATCGCTAAACTTAATTTCACCATCTTCTTTGAAGTTTAATACTTTGTTTAATCCATCTGCTACAACATCGGAGTTGAATTCGTGATAAAGCGGGAAAGTTTCATCTAATTTACCATGAACAGTAACATTGAGATTTTTAGCACCAATAGTAATTAATGTATCTTTTTCAATGATTGGGTCTACTTCCTCTACAATGAAAACTTCGTCCAAATCCTTTAAAAATTCAGCAACTTTATCCTGTGGAAAAGGATATGAAAATCCTAATTTTAAAATATTAATATTCAAATCATTGAATTTGACAACATCATGAGCATAATTGTAAGCACTACTTGAAGCAATTATTCCATACTTTTTATCATCAGTTAAGACAATTTCATGATTGTATTCACTATTATTTGTCAAATCTTCGATTTCGTGAATTTTATCCCATAATCTTACATGCATATCCCCTGCAAATGCAGGAACCGGAACATATTTTGATGGGTCTTTGTTGAAGTGACCTCTCTTCCAGTGATTATCGTTATTTGATGAATTGTCAGCCACGTCGCCAAATTCCACAACACCCCTCATGTGAGATACGCGGGTGGTAGTTCTAACAATGACTGGAATTTTAAATTGTTCTGACAGATCAAATGCATATTTAACCATATCTTTAACTTCTTGACAATTGGATGGTTCTAAAATAGGTACATTAGCTAATCTTGCATAATTACGAGTGTCCTGTTCATTTTGAGATGAAAATAATGATGGATCATCAGCGGACAATATAACCATTCCACCATTGACACCTGAATATGCTGTTGTCATGAATGAATCGCTAGCAACATTCATACCTACATGTTTCATAAATGTAAATGACCTTAAACCGGATGCCGCTGCGGTTGCTGCAACCTCCATGGCCACTTTTTCATTAGTAGAAAATTCAAAATAAATATTAGCATCTTTAGCCAATACAGATAATACATTTCCAATCTCTGATGAAGGAGTTCCGGGATAAGTAGCTGCAATAGAAACCCCCGCTTCTATAACTCCCCTAACAGCAGCTTCATTACCTAGCAAAAATTGTTTTTCACCAGATACTCCTGTGACTAATTCTTTTAAATTCATTATAATTTCCTCAAAACAATCATTAATACAACATTATTATATAATACTTTAAGATATAAATAATATATTATAATGTTTTGTATGCTTAATAAATTGGAGGGATAAAATGATTAAAGTATATGTTTCAAGATTCAATCGTGAAACTGACACAGAACCTCATTTAGAGTGTTATGAAATTGAAAAAACACCCTATATGAAGGTTTTAGATGCACTTCAAGCAATCAATGACAAATATGATGCTGACATTAGTTTTAGAAGCTCCTGTAGGGCAGGCCAGTGTGGATCATGTGGAATTTTATTTAAAGGAAATGGTGCCCTCGCATGTCAAAAGGAAATCAGTGACGGAGCAATCATTGAACCATTGAAATTCCCGATCATTAAAGACTTGATTGTTGATAAAAGCAGTATTGAAGCCAAAGTGAAAGATTTAGAATTGTCCCTTCAATGTGATCACAAAAATGAGCTTGACAATACTATTACCAAAGAAGAAACCAAAGATACAAAAAAAGTCAGAAGTTGTATCGAATGTTATTCCTGCCTTTCAACCTGTCCTGTTGTCAATATAGCAACAGAAGAGTTTGGCGGACCTTATTTGATGAGATATATTGATAAGTTTGAAACCGACCCAAGAGAAAGCTTTGATAGATTAAAAGAAGCATTGGATGAAGGTTTATACAACTGTACCAGCTGTGGCAAATGTTTAGCAGTCTGCCCTAAAAATATCAACACATTCGGTGATGCGATAGAAAAAATGAGAGCTATTGCAGTTGCAAATGGTTCAGGACCACTCCCAGAACATGTTCAGTTTAAAGAAAATATTTTAGAAAATGGAAGGTCAATAAAAACAGACAAAGCATCATTTATCGAAGAAGCAGAAAATTATACTGGTTCAAAAGTAGCTTTCTTTACCGGCTGTATGGTTGACTATAAGTTCCCAGAAATTGGTCACAAATTAGTTAAAATCCTAAAAGAAAACGGAATTGATATTGATGTTCCTGAAGGTCAAGTATGTTGTGGTTCCCCACTTTTAAGAACCGGTCAAACCGACATTGTTCAGGAACTTGTTGATAAAAATAAAGAAGTTTTCAAAGATTATGATACTGTAATTACAATCTGTTCAGGTTGCGGAGCTACTTTAAAAAATAACCATCCGGAATATGGTTCAAAGCTTAATGTGATGGACATCAGCGAATTTTTAGTAGATAAACTTGATGCAAACAAACTAAAAGAAGTTGACATGACCGTTACCTACCACGACCCTTGTCACTTGGGCAGAGGTCAAGGAATCAAAGATGCGCCAAGAGAAATTATTGAAATGATTCCTGGCGTTGAATTTAATGAAATGCTATATCCTTGCCAATGCTGTGGAGCCGGTGGTGGGATAAAATCCGGAAAACCAGAAATTGCACTTGATTTATCAAAATCCAAAGCTGAAATGATTAAAGATACTGGTGCTGATGCAGTAGTTACAATATGTCCATTTTGTGAGCTAAACTTGCAAGATGGTTTAAATGCAATTGGTTGTGAAAATATCAAATCAATGCATATTCTTGAGTTATTAGATAAAGCTTATGAATAATTTAGGAGTTGATTAAAATAGGAGATGCTGCCGTGAGTGAACAAAAAGTAATGGAAACTGCTTCAATGAGTTCACCAGATAAAAAAGAAGAAAGCAAAAGCGAAGAAAAATCAACTTCCGCAAGAAAAGCAGCATCCAAAAAGCAATCCAGAGGAACAGGAAGAGTTAAACTTGTTCGTGAAAAGGAAGAACAAGAAATAAGTCTCTTTAAAGAAAATATTTACATTGTCTTTGTAGAGTGTGAAACTCCTGGAAATATTGGGTTTCTTGCAAGAACAATGGCAAACTTTGGATTGAAAAATTTAATATTGATAAACCCTCCAACTTTAACAAATGAAGCATTTTATCAAGCCACACATGGTAAATACATTGTAGAAAATGCAAAAATATTTCCTACATTAGATGATTTTTACCAATCCCAAAGAATAGATTTTAAAGTTGCTTCAACTGGAATGGCTGGAGGAAGTTATAATCTATCAAGAATTCCAATAAAACCGGAAGACCTTGGTAAATCAATTAATGTTTCAAATAAAACTGCAATTTTATTTGGAAGAGAAGGAAATGGGCTTACAAATAAAGAAATAGAAAATTGCGATATTTGTGTGTCAATTCCAACAGATCCAACATATCCAATCATGAACATTTCACATGCAGCAGCAATAATATTTTATGAACTATTCAAAAACAAACATGAATATGGTGTTGAAGGCCTTGTTGAAAGTAGTGATTTGGAAAAAGAGTATCTAGTCAAAGATATGCAGGAGTTAATCAATTATTTGGATATTCCTGAGCATAAAAAGAAAAATGGTCTTAAAACCTTCAATAACATCGTTTCAAGAGCATTTATAACTGGTAGAGAAGCACATACCTTAAAAGGTATATTAAGAAGACTAAAAATTAAACTTGGTGAACAATGAGGCGCCCTAGATTTGTAGATATTAGTATTTTCATCCTCAAATATATCTTCAATTGGAGATTTTGGATAGCAGAGATAACTAAAAAATCAACTGCTTACAAGAAAATTGTAGATAAGATGCTGTTTGAAGATGATGAAATCCTTGTTATACCAAATACAATAAACATCAATCAAAAGATAGAATCAGAAGGTTCAGAGTTCCTACCAACCGAAATCATTAAAGGAGTTATTAAACGTTGCGATGATATTGTAATAATGAATAGCTGTCTTTGTAGAACTTCAAATGACTGCAAGGACTATCCTCAAGATATTGGATGCATTTTCCTTGGCCCAACATCAAGAAAAATTCCAGAACATGTTGGTAAAAAGGCAACAGTTGAAGAAGCTCTTGCCCAAGTAGATAAAGCGGATGCTGCCGGTTTAAGCCACATCATTGGGCGAAATAAAATCGATACTGTATGGATGAATATAAGACCAGGTAAAGGTTTATTAACCATTTGCCACTGCTGCCCATGCTGTTGTTTGTGGAAGGTATATCCTAATTTAGATGATGACATAAGCGACAAATTAGAAAAACTTGATGGTGTAGAAGTTAAACTTCATGAAGACAAATGTAAATTATGTAAAAAGTGTTTAGACGAAGTTTGTATGTTTGATGCCATCAGTTTAAAAGATAATAAAATAACAATTGATTATGATATCTGCAGAGGCTGTGGCCTTTGCGTTAATACATGCAAATTCAATGCCATTACAATTGACTACAGTGATGAAACCATCGACAACGTAATCAATAGAATGGAAGATTTAATTGAAATTAAAGATTTATAAACTAACTTGTGTGAAAAAATGGCTATTTTAAGTGATAAAACTATAAAAAAATATTTAGAAGAAGGAAAAATAGTAATTGACCCTCTTAAAGATGAAAAACAAATACAACCATCTTCTGTTGATATGAGATTGGGAGATGAATTTAAAGTATTTAAAGTAATTAGAAAACCTTATATTGACCCAAAAGATGAAGAAGATGTTGCATCATATATGGAATCAACAACCGTCAAAAAAGGCGAAGCATTTATAATCCACCCTAATGAATTTGCCTTGGCCACTACTTCAGAGTATGTTAAAGTACCTGATGATTTGGTTGGAAGAGTTGAAGGCCGTTCAAGTATGGGCAGATTAGGTGTTACCATGCACGTTACAGCAGGCTTCATCGACCCGGGTTTTGAAGGAAAAATTACTTTAGAAATATCCAACATTGGTGCAATGCCAGTCGCTCTTTATCCTGGTCAAAGAGTATGCCAACTAGTATTTGAAACCATGACTACTCCTTCTGAAATACCTTACGGCCATCCAAGTAGAAATAGTAAATATATGGGTCAAACTCGCCCTGAAAGCAGTAGAGTTAAACAAGATTACGAATTGAAAAAATAATTTGGAGATTATATTTATGAATCATGACAAAATGAGCAATATTAGTGCAAAAAGAGGATTCTTATGGCCATCTTTTGAAATATATTCTGGTGTATCTGGATTTTATGATTACGGCCCTCTTGGAGCAAGTTTAAAAAATAACATTATGCAAAAATGGAGAAAACAATACGTTTCTGGTGAAGGTTTTTACGAAATTGAAGGACCAACCGTAATGCCTAAAGAAGTCTTAAAAGCATCAGGGCATGTTGACAACTTCACAGATCCAATGTGTAAATGTGAAAGCTGTGGAGAAGTGTTCAGAGCAGACCATATTATTGAAGCAGTGATTGGCGAAGATGTAGAAAGTCTTGAAAATGAAGAACTTGACCAAATCATCATTGACAACAATATTAAATGTCCAGATTGTGGTGGAGACTTATCCAACATTTGGAATTATAATTTAATGTTTAAAACTTCCATTGGTGCTAAAGGAGATAAAGTAGGTTACATGAGACCTGAAACAGCACAAGGAATCTTCATATTATTCAAACGTTTAGAAAGATTTTTCAGAGGAAAACTCCCATTTGGAGCAGTACAACTTGGAAAAGCATACAGAAATGAAATTTCACCAAGACAAGGTGTTATTAGGCTCAGAGAATTCACACAGGCAGAAGCTGAAATCTTTTTAAACCCAAAAGATAAAAGTCATCCTAAATTTTCACAAATTGAAAATGTAGTTTTACGCTTAAATTCACAAGAAGTTCAGGAAAATGACTTAGAACCTTTAGAAATTACTGCTCGTGAAGCACTTGATAAAGGGATAGTAGCTAATGAAATGTTAATTTACCAATTATATCTAGCACATAAATTTTTAACTGAAATTGGAATTCCTGAAGACGCTTTAAGATTTAGACAACACTTAAAAGGAGAAATGGCCCATTATGCTCTTGATTGTTGGGATGTTGAAGCTAAAACAGATAAATATGGGTGGGTAGAAATCATTGGAATAGCTGACAGAGGAGATTATGACTTAACATCACATTCCAAGTTCAGTAACGATGACTTAAATGTATTTATTGAATATGATGAACCTAAAAAAGTCCAAAGAACAATTGTAAAACCAAACTTGTCCAAATTTGGACCAATATTTAAAGGAGATTCACCTAAAGTTAAACAAGCTATCGAAGATGCAGATGTTAGCGAAATAAAATCTGCAATCGACAGTGAAGGAAAATATGTTGTCGAATTAGATAAAGTCTATGAAATAACCGAAGATTTACTCATATTCGAAGATATTGAAGAAGAAATAACTGGTGAAAAAATCACCCCGCACGTTATTGAACCATCTTTCGGTATTGATCGTATTACATATACTGTTTTATTACACTCATTTACCGAAACAGAAGAAAAAGATTACTTCAAATTCGACAAATCAGTAGCTCCAGTTCAACTTGGAATATACCCACTCGTTAATAAAGAAGGTCCTCGTGAAATCGCTCAAGAGTTAACCGAAAATTTAAGAATGGCTGGATTTACTGTTGAATATGACGCTAGTGGAACTATTGGAAAGAGATATGCTAGAGCTGATGAAATTGGTATTCCTCTTGCAATAACAGTTGATTTTGATACATTAGAAGACAATCAAGTTACTGTAAGAGACAGAGATACAGAAGCTCAGGAAAGAATTCCAATAGCTGAACTAAACGAATACTTGGAAAAATATTATAAATGAGTTTAAAACTCATTTATTTTTAATTTTAAAATTTTCAAACAAATTATTAGCCCATCCAATCGCATCAGGATTTTTAGAGGTTAATAATCTATTTTTATCAAAATAACCATCTTCCTTAAAGAAACCTAAAATCATTATTTTATCCGTAACAATTAGTAGGAAATTATGATTTCCTTTAAATGTAGATAGTTTTTTTATCCCTGATTTTATCTCGAATGTTGTTTGCAAATTTTTTGGAACTAATGCTTCAACTTTTTTCTTTTTTCGTATCAGTCCATTAAGTTTGCTGTTGAAGTTTTCATAATAAAAAGGCAATATGCATTTTACCTCATTTGCATCAAATAATGAATTTTCGATGAAATTATATATTCTAAATGCATCCACATCATCTGCCTCCATCAAACTGGCTTTACCTAGAATATACAACTCTGTTACTGATTTATCCGGAAGCATTTCTACAAAATGCTTGTCTAAAATATTGAAAAACTCATCCAATACAGTCATCATTTCATCAAATTCTATTATGGCTTTTATTTGACATTTAACACGATTTGATAAATGATATTTATTATTTTCTCGATAGACATAATCCTTTAGTTCTAAATCATGCATCCCACTGGAAATTGAACTATAATTCAAACCAGTGCTTTCATTTAAACTTTTCATATTTTGAGATTCTCTGTACAATGTCGCCATTATCTTTAATCTAACTACAGAGTTAGTCGCAAATTTTACATCATCCGAAATGGAATTATAGTTTTTTAAATACATTTTGTTTTTATTCACATTATTCACCACAGTTGTATTACTTATTTTATAATTTTTATTACTAAGGATATAAAATCAGTTGAAGTGAACAAATGCGACAGATAGCACTTCCATAAAATTTAAAAATAATAAAATAAATTAGGAATTTTTTTAAAACATGAACAATATACTAATAACAACTAAAACTTGATGTGAAAACATGATTGATACACATATACATGCAGATGCAAGAAGTGGAGAAGATTTTAGGGAAATGTACTTATCAGGCATAGATACTGCAATAACCTGCAGCTTTTATCCATACAAAATCGAAAATGAAAGCATATTACTAAACCATCTAAACAGAATTTTAGAATACGACACCAAACGGGCTAGTGAATATGGACTTGATTTAAAAGTCGCACTCGGAATCCACCCAACAAATGCCATTGAAGACCATGATTTAATATTTAGTGAATTATACAAATGGATTGAAGCAAAAAAAATCGTAGCAATTGGTGAAATAGGTTTGGAAGACCTAACAGAATGTGAAATTGACGTATTTAAAAAACAGTTGGATATTGCAGACGAAACCAAATCAAAAGTAATCATACATACTCCAAGAAAAAACAAAAAGGAAGTTTTGGATGTTATTTTAGACATTGTTCCAGAACATTTGAATGAAAAACAAGCTGTAATTGATCATATTAACCTAGATATCATTGATGATGTTATTGATAAAGATTATATGCTTGGTTTAACAATACAACCTCAGAAACTGGATACTGCTGAAACCATATCAATTTTAGAAGAATACGGGTTTGATAATTTCTTGTTAAACAGTGATATGAGTAATAAACCATCCGATCCTCTTTCAGTACCTAAAACAATAAGGGAACTTAAAAGATTAGGATTTAAAAATAGATTAATTGAAAAAGTGGCTAGAAAAAATGCAGAATCATACTTTAAAATCTAACTGATACGATGAATATTATTAAAAATATACCTCTTCCCATTTCTGGATTAATTTTAGCATTATTATCTTTAGGTAATCTCCTACAGGACATTCATCCTGCTTTAAGATATTTATTTGGAACTTTAGGGGTTATATTTTTAATCTTGATAATCTTGAAAGTTATTTTATACCCTGATGAAATTAAAAATGACTTCCAAAATCCCGTGCTTGTAAGTAGTTCCGGTACTTTTTCCATGAGTGTGATGCTTTTATCTACATATCTTCTACCATTTATACCAAGTATTGCATATGTCATATGGATAATAGGAATTGGATTGCATATAATGCTAATGATTTACTTTACCTATCATTTTATCATACATAATTTTGATATAAATGCCGTCTATCCAACATACTGGATAGTCTTTGTTGGGATTACAATGGCTGCAATTACATCACATTCACATAGTGTCGAAGAAACGGGTTTCATATTCTTCATATGCGGGTTTGTAGGAATGCTATTAAGCACACCAGTTATCTTTTACAGATACATCAAACACAGGGATATCCCCGATGTGAACAAACCATTAATCTGTATTTTCACAGCACTATTTAGCATATTGATTGTGGGCTACATAAATTCGGCAAAAATAATTAACACAACATTTTTAATAGGATTATATTCCATTGCATGTCCATTTTACATTTTTGCACTATATAAATTAATAGAACATATAAATATCAAATTTTACCCTAGTTTTTCAGCTTTCACTTTCCCGTTTGTGATTAGCGCCCTTGCAACAAAAGGAATATGTGCAAATATTGGTAAAAATAACTTATTAAACAATATATTAATAATAGAAACTGTAATCGCAATAATACTAGTAATTTACGTATTAATCAAATACTTGAAATTCTTAAAAATAGTAGAAAAGTAGAAAAAATCTACTTAACCTTTGTTAACAACTTTTACTTTTTTCGGAGAAATAATAATTAAATTTTTCTCTTCAGTACGTGCAAGCAATAATGCCTGAGCATCATATCTTGCCCTCATTTGTTTAATTTTATCACCAGCTAACTTGAAATTAGCAGGACTTTCTTTTTGTAAAAAGGATAAATCCAAGATAACAGGATTTTTTTCTTCTATAACCTGATCAACAACATAATTAACATCATCAATAGTTTTTGGCCTAATTAAAACAATCTCATAGAATGGTTGTTCTGGAGTAATCACAAAATCATCAAAATCATCATAAACAGGAGTAGGATTTGCTTGAGGATTTGGTACAGTCCTTGGCTTTGGCCTATATTGTTCTGGTTGAGGATTATTTTGTGGTTTTGGATTATTACCATTAAGACTTCTGTTCACACCTGTTTTTACATCATTTAAAAATTGAGAAAAATTAAAGCCTTCTCCTTCTTTTTTACCACTGGATTCTGTTTCTTCAAAGCCTAAACTTCTTTTTAAGTTATCAGTAAAACTCATTTTAACTACTCCTCTAAATATTTATAGATAGCATCTAATAATTTTGAAGCACCATTATTATAAACATCTTCAGAAGGCAAATTGTAAGTAGACTCAAAGTATTCAGGACATAAATCTAAATCAGCATTTTTAAGATTGATTGATAAACCAACAACTTTTGTAGGTTCAACAGCCTCAATAGCTTTAATTTCTTCTTCAATGCCTCTAGGTTCTCTGTAAGGGTGATTAGGTCTGTGTCCAACAATTACTGCATCAGGAGAAGCACCAATTAAAATTGCTGCAGATAAACCTCTTGGGTGAGGGTTTCCTTTTTCAGTTAAACTGGATTGACCTTCAATGAAAATGATATCTGGTTGTTTTGTTTCCTCAACATATTTAATAGCAGACAATACTGCTGCTGGAACATCCATAGCAGATAAACTTCCAGCTCTAAAGTTAAAATCAGTAGGTTCTTCAAGTCCCATCTCATCGGTAGATATGATTGCAGGGGTTAAGCCTCTTTCACTGCTTGCAATACCTAACATTTTGGTAGTTGTTCTTTTTCCACATTCCTGGGAAGTTCCCCCAACGAAAATTACAGGTGCTTTTGGTTTATAAGAAATTTTTGGTAACACTTCACATGATTTTTTAGGAGCTGCACCAGCTATTTTTTCAACAACATCCAATCTAGGACCAATTTCCTTAACAACAACATTTTTTGCATCAGCAAACTTCTTTAAAGAGGGATTTTCAGCAATAGACAATGATCTAAATGAAGTGATAACATTTAATCCTGCATCAATTGCTTGAACGGCATATTTCAATGCAGTTCCTTCAGCACCAATTGGTAACATTATAACCATTGATTTAGCTTCCGGAGCATTTTTTAAACATTTTTCTAAACTACCGGCAACTGTTTTCCCACAAAACTGTTTTCCTTGCTTTTTAACATCATCATCAATGTATCCAATTGCTTCAATACCATCGAGATTGGAGAATTTCTCTCCTCCACCTCCACAGCCTACAACAATGAATGGATTTAAATCCTGAATTTCTTTAACTGATTTTACTGAGTACAAAATTTCACCCCTAATAACTTATAATTTATAACAACCATGTAAGTTTATTAGTATACCATTTTTCTAAAAGATTTTCAAAAAAATATTATATTATTAATTATAATTTTTCATATTAATAAATGTAAATGTTTTAACGAAAAATAATTAATAAATTAAGGTACAAAAAATTAATTAACAAACAAAAATTTGGGTGATATTAACATGAGAAAACCTTATGTTATATTGATTGGAAGTGCATCAGGAATCGGAAAATCAACTATTGCGGCAGAACTTGCAAAAACACTTGATATAAAACATTTAATTGAAAGTGATTTTATTAGAGCTGTTGTAAGGGGAATTATTGGAAAAGAGTATGCACCTGCACTACACAGCTCATCATATGATGCTTATAAGAACTTAAGAAACAAGAACAGATTCGCCAATTATGATGATTTGGTATCTGCAGGATTTGACGAACATGCATCATATGTAATTCCGGCATTGGAAAAAATTATCCAAAGGGCAATAACTGACTTTGACGATATTGTTATTGAAGGAGTTCATTTAGTTCCTGGATTAATCGACATAGAACAGTTTAGAGAAGATGCGAATATTTACTTTTTTGTATTAAGCTCAGATGAAGAGTCACACAAGGAAAGATTTGTTAAAAGAGCTGTTCAAATTCATAGAGGTGGAAAACAACTTGATTTCTTTAAAGAAAATAGAATCATCCATGACCACCTATTAAAACAAGCTGAAATGAATAATGTTCCAGTTATCAATACAGAAACCATTGATAAAACGTTAGATAAGATTTTGGCCATAATTAATAAATCCTGTGCAACTATCAACTTAACTAATAACGTTGATGAATTAGCAGATGTTATTGACATAATTATAAACAAAAATAATGGTTCAATCGAAAAAGTAACATATAACATTAAAGGCTTTAAAGAACCACTAATCAGAAATATTGGTGTTGGAGATGTGGAATCTGCAAATAACTTTATAAAAAACATTTCTGAAAATAAAGATAAAAAGGAATACTTATCTGAGTTATATAACTTATCTGAGTACAGACAAACTACTATTTGTGCTTCCAACCAAGAAAAACTTGATGAAATTATAAAACAATTAAATGATAAAGGATATGTCTTAAATGAATGAAGAAGAAATACATGAAATGATTATTAAATGCCCAGCTTGTTCTGTTGAAGGTATTGCTAAATCAATGATGAAAGAAATTGAAATACCTCACTTCGGTAAAGTTTTAGAAACAACAATACAATGTCCAAAATGTGGATTTAAACACAGTGACGTAATAGCCTTGGAACAAAATGACCCTGCAAAATACACAATCGAAATTAATAAAAATAACTTATCAATTAGGGTAGTCAGATCACAATCTGCTACTGTAACAATACCGGAACTTGGTGTTAAAGTAGAACCTGGTCCAAAATCTGAAGGCTATGTAACAAATGTTGAAGGTATCCTTACTCGTTTTGAAGAAGCAGTTAAAAAAGCAATGAACTTATTTGATGATGCAGAGTCTCAAAAAAATGCAGAAAATACTCTTAACAATATTTTAGAGTTAAAAAAAGGAAACGGAACTGCTACACTAATAATACATGACCCATTTGGTCAAAGTAATATTGTAAGTGAAAATGTTAAAATCGAGGAAATTCCTGAAGAGGAATTGCGTGAATTAAAAACAGGTTTTAGCCATATAGAAGAATAGGTAGAAGAAGATTATTCTTCTTCATCTTCGTCTTCAGCAGGTGCTGAAAAACTAGCAAAAGAGTCTTCTTCAACAACATCCTTTAATTTTAAGGTTTTTTGTACATCCATAGCTAATGCATTACAATCAGCTTTAATAGCTTCTAAATGTAATAAAATTCTTTCTTTTTCTTGGTTGATTCTTTCGATGTTAGTATAAGGGTAAGTAGATTCTTTAAGCATTTCGTATTCAATTGTAGTGTAAGGGTAATCATTTAATTGCTTACATACATTTTTCAAAACATCACCTAAGAATTTGTTCATTTCTACTTTTACTCTTTCCCTAACCATCTTGTCATCATCAAGATTTTCTTTCATTAAACGTACAACTTCAGCTTTAGCGAAAGGTAATTTTTCTTCATCTTCATCCATGTATTCTTCAGAAGTTTCTTCAATCATTTCTTCAGCCATAATTACACCTCGTTTCGTTTATTCAAAAATATTGATTCACTCTTTAATTTTTATAAAAAAATATTATTTCATCAATATCTAATCTAATATTTATTGGATGTTTTATATAAAGGTTTCGTTTAAATTAAAAAAATGGAGCAGTATTTGGCCAGTTATTAAGTCAAGTTATAAAATAATTAATCGTGAAATTAATAATTCGCTTACTTCAAGAATTTTGAAAAATCGTTTTAAAAAATAAAAAATAGTAGCAAAAATGCTACTTAAATTCATCTTTTATTTGAAATGCCTTTGCCTAAAAAAACCATTGTAAAAATCAATGAAATCAACAACACAAATATGGAATTACCTGAAACATTCCTTTTAAGAATTTCTTGAGCTGCTTTTACAGAATATTTGGTTTTAATAATATTTTTAGTTATTTCATGATTTTTAGGTATTTTAGGAGTGTCTTGCGGTTCATCTGAAACTTCAACTATAGCATTGTCTTCATTATTGCTCAAATCAGAATCATAGTTATCACTAGATACAGAAACCTCGTTTTCACTAATTCCTTCCTCATTAGCAACAGCTTTAATTAATAATGTTGCAGATTCCCCATAATCAAGAGAATCAATACTCCATGTTTTGGAAACTTCATCAAAATCGCCCATACTGGTCCTATAATCCTTTAAAGATAATGAATTACCTAAAACTTCATCAACTTTAATGTTTTCTGTCCTATCAGGACCATTATTGACAACTTCAATACGATATTGGACTATCTCACCAACCCTATAATGATATTTAGAAGCTATTTTGGTAATTGACAAATCACTTGCAGGACGAACATAAATATCTGCATTATCACCATTATTTGATAAATCAGGATCATTTTCATCGCCAGAAACCTGCGCATAATTTACAAAATTCCCAGTAGCTGAAACTTTACAGATAAGATCCAACTGTTTGCTATCTCCTGCATTTAGATATCCGATATCCCAAATACTTCCATCATATGATGAAGAACTTGATTCCAGTAATGTTAACCCTTCAGGCAATATATCATGTACAATTACGTTAGATGCATCATTAGGACCATTATTTGTTACAATTAAAGTCCATTTAATTACACCCCCATAATTGGGGCTAGAATTGTTAACAAGTTTTTCAATAGCCAAATCAACAACAGCTTCTACATCAACAGAGCTTGAATCATAGTTATTATCTTCATTCCAATCATATTCATTAGCTGATACTTCTGCATAATTACTTATTTCACCAACTGCATTAGCAATTCCAATAATATTTAAATATTCAACACCACCAACGTTTAAAGAACCAATTCTCCATTCATTACCAGAATAAACACCTTTAGTTGAAGTATAATCTGTGAATAGGAATCCTTGAGATGACAAATCCTTAACAACAACATTTGTTGCACTATCTGGACCATTATTTTTAACTGTAATTGTCCACATTATTGATTCACCAAAGTCAGGATTAGTATTATTTACCTCTTTTATTATTTCTAAATCACTGGCGGGTGGAACTTCAATAGATTTCTCAGCATTATTATTTTTAGGATTGTAATCATATTCTTTTGAAGAAATGCTTACAACATTATTAAAGTTACCAGTTTTATCTACTCTACAAACAAGTTCCAGAGTTTGGACTTCACTTTTATTTAAACAACACATTGCCCACATTCCATTATCATAGATTCCTTTACTTGCCACATAGTTAGTTAAAACCAATCCTTGAGGAATATTTTCTCGGATAATCACATCAGTTGCATCATCCGGACCATTATTTGTAACAATCAAAGTCCATTTAATTGAATCAAGATAATTTGGATTAGATTTATCTACCAATTTTTCAATAGCTAAATCCACAGCTGGCTGAACATCTATTGATTCATCATCAAAATTATTGCTTTTATTATAATCATACTCCTTACAGGTGACATTGGCATAATTAGTAGTAATGCCAGTTCCACTAACCCGACAGACAATGTTTAAGTTAATTGAATCCCCTTTAGCCAACTCCCCGATATTCCACAATCCTGTTTCATGATTATATTTACCGTTACTGTTATCTTCCATCCAAATTAATGAATTTGGAAGCACATCAACTACTTTGACATCAGTTGCATCATCCGGACCATTATTTTTAACTTCAATAGACCATGTAATAATATCATTATAATTTGGAGTAGAGTTACTTACAGATTTTTTTAGTTGTAGATCGCTTGCAGGATTAACAAAAATTGTTGAATCATCTTGATTATTAGTTAAATCAATATCATATTCCTCAGAGGTTACAGATGCAGAATTTTTTATATATCCTGTTTTTTTGATTTCTGTTAGTATATTGACAACCCTTACCTCATTTACGGCAAGACTTTCGAATGTTAATTTTCCAGTCTGAGGATTATAACTGCCAACATCAGAACTAATGAATGACACTCCTTCCGGCAAAATATCATCTACAACAACACTTGTAGCTGTATTCGGACCATTATTGGCAATAGTCAATGTCCACAATACCATATCACCATAATTATATTCCTCCTGGCTTGTTGATTTTAAGATTTGATTGTCTACTTTTGAAATTACCCTAAATGAAGTGGAGTTACTGATTCCTTTATAATATGTATCTTCGGCATGTGTTGAAGTAACATAATATGTTCCAGGTGCCAAATTAGTTAATACATCTGAAACCTCCCCCAAATATGAAGAAGACAATGTATTATCATAAACAACACTTCCATCCTGATAGGTAACTTTTAAATTAATATCCATGTTGTATTCACGGTCATCTTGGTATAACCTACCATCCATTGTGGCACCAGAAATCGGAGTTTCGCCATCAATTTGGATATTCTGATTTATGGCAGCATTATAAATTGCATTTGAAACAGCTAAGTTATTATATTTCGCAATATTATTACCACCATAAATTATAGACCTTATTTGTTCTGTCTCACCATAATAAATATCATGAGCATAAACTGGCAATGCATAAACCCATGCCTGATTTTGATACATGATATTATTGTTTAATTTTAAATTTTCACCAGATTTATCATAATAAACTGCACTTCCATTTCTAGCAGTATTATGATTAAATACGTTATTTTGAATATTAGCTTGTTTACTGTTTACATATATAGCTCCACCTAAACCATCATTGATTTTAGCCACATCCGGGACGGCATCATTTCCTAAAAACTCTGAATCTTTTATTAAAGTATTTTGACCATTAATATAAACCGCTCCACCGTCAATGTTTGCAACATTATTATTGAAACTGGACTGGCTTATGCTAACATCCTGTGCATCAATTGACACAGCTCCACCATATTCTGATGCATAATTATTATTGAAGTATGAATTTTCAATACCAATATTCATTCCACTTAATCTCATAGCACCCCCTAATGGAGCAGAATTATCGTTGAAAGTGCAATCTTTAACTGTCAAATCCATTGTAGTTTGTTCTAATGAAATGGAAACTGCACCCCCATATTTATTTGCAGAATTACCATAGAATTCACAATTTTCCAAACTGCCTGAAGCATGATAAGTCAAAGCTCCACCATGATCTGCAACATTATTTAAGAATATACAATTTATATATGAAGTTCCATTCCTAACACAACCGGCTCCCCCATGAGAAATGCCGTTTTGTGATACTGCATAATTATTCATAAATCTGCAATTACTTAAAACCCCATAGGACTCATCCGTATCAACTCCAACTTGTACAGCACCACCATAACAATTAGTATTATAGTTTACATGATTTGAATCAAAAGTACACTGATCAATCAAAAAATTAAACCCAAATACACCCAGTGCTCCTGCCGCATTTCCAGCATAATTATTCTTAAATTGACAATTGCGAACAACCAAATTTTCCGCAGTTCTAGGTACATAATTAGTATGTAATGCACCTGAAGAAATTTTTGCATGATTATTTTCAAATTGACAATTGATAACATTTATATTTTTAGCAGAAATTCTTAAAGCTCCTCCTTCATTTTGAGAAGCCCCATTGATAAATTTTATATTATCAATAGTGGATCCTACACCTTTTTTATTAATATAAAGGATTTGAGTAGTATCCTTTCCATTTAAAGTTGCTGATGAAGAAGATTTTAATGTTAATGATTTATTTAAAACAATCCCCTCTCCAGAACTTGAGGGGGTAAACTCTCCACTCAAATCTATTATATCTCCATCACTTGCCCTATCAATCCTATTTTGAATATCACTAAACGTACCTCCATTCAATGAATAAGTTCTACCTAAAGTTTCTTCATTACCTTGAGAATTTTCTAGTTTATCTCCATCATCTAATTCTAATTCCAAATCGCCATCGACTTCATTTAAATCTTGTGCATATGCACCATCAACATTTACGCCAATAGCTGTAAACATTAATGTAATAAAGATTAATGAGATTAGGAATTTTTTGCTAATAGCTATTCTTTTTAACATTTTTTTATCTCCTTGAGGACAATGTTAACCACTATTAATTAACAAAAAAGCTATTAACCAGCAATTAAACTTTTTATTTCAAGTCTAGATTTAAAAAGAAAAATTATTTATTATTAAATTTTAAAATAAAATACAAATCAATAGATGTTTATTAATTTAAACTCTAACACAAAATATTTTCCAAACAAATATTCCGCTATGATTTATCAGATTATTCCAATTTAATACACCAAATTAAACTTAATTAAATCAATGCAAAATTTAACTGAAAATAAAAGATAACCTCTTTAAATCCTCAAAAAATCTATTGTTAAGATTTATATTTATATTTTTCTTTTTAAAGCCATACAATTTAATATAAATAAAAAATATTTGATTTAAAACAAAATTTAATAAGCCAACATCAAAAAAATATTTTAGGCATTACATCCATATATTAATAATAATTAAAATACAAGGTAAGATTTATGAAAAAACAAATTGCAATACTAATCATGGCTATATTAATAGTTGCTCCACTCATACAAGATGTATCCGCAACTAAAACCGTGTTTTTAACTTCAGACAATATTATAGACCATGATACTGATTTAAAACTATTGAACTCCCTAAAAAATTATATAGAAGAGATTAGTGGAGGAGAACTCCAAGTGATACTTGATAACCAAGCACCTAGCCCTGGAGAAGGATGGCGGTCTATAAGTGTAACAAGTGATGTGTCTATAAATCTGGCCGCTGCAGATGCCGGGAACTTTTTGCAACTTGCAACATCAACTGTTGGCACAAATAAGCAGATTATTCTAATTAATATCGGAGATTATGATTTGGACAACAATTCAAATTATCTTAGAAGAGCATGGGATGACAATTATTCAAATGAATCACTTGCAGGAATCCGTGACCCTGGAACATTTCTTAAAAATGCAGGAATTTACTATCTTCAACCTGTAAAAGAATTCCCAAACAATGCACATGACGGCATACTCAGCAACTATGATGAAGAAATGAACCGGAAACTTGCAGAAGAAATCGTGAATATTGTTAACACTCATGGTAATGATACAAAAGTTTTAAGCGATTCTTTAATTGTAACAAACAACTTGTCTCCTAAAGGAATGGCGAATGCAAGTAAAATGCTTGTCAACAGCCATGATAAAGATATGAAAGGACCATACGGCTCATACTCTGCCCCTCAGTTACTGTACCAAACAAGTGCTTATTTAAATGGGGACGGTATTGATATTCCAAAAGAATATAGCGAACCTGAAAATCCAATGGGAATTTCCTTTTTAGTAAGAGATTCTTATTCAATTTATGACTATATGAAAATGGCCGGAATCGTTAAAAACTATATGGATGAAAATGGAAGAGCACCAGACTCAATTGAATACGAAGGTGCGCATATTGGTTATTATGACCTATTATACAACTTTGCAAAAATAACACAAAATCATACTGATGCAAAACATATGGGCTTTGAAAGTGAATATCACTTCGATAAAGTTAATGATTCAATATTACTACATATATTCCCATTCGTTTTAATTTTATTAGTATTATTCATAGTATATAGGTTCTTAAAGAGAATGAGAAGATATTAATAAAGATATAATGTAATATTAATATGAGGTAAAATTTATGAAAAGATATATCGCAGAATTAATCGGAACAATGGTTCTTGTCCTATTTGGTTGTGGAAGTGCAGCTATAGCTGGTTCTGTACTTGGTACCCTAGGAATTGCTCTTGCATTCGGGTTATCCATTGTGGCTATGGCTTATGTAATAGGAGACATCTCAGGATGTCACATCAATCCTGCCGTTTCAATCGGAATGTGGATTGATGGAAGATTAGAAGCAAAAGACTTAGTGGCTTATATTATTTTCCAATGTATTGGTGCTATTGTAGGTATTGCTCTTTTAGCAGCAATAATTAACTCCGCACCAAGTCTGGGAGGATATCTTGCAACTGGACTTGGACAAAATGGATTCGGATCTGCATCCAGTGTTGGATTAGATGTAATCGGAGCCATAATTGTTGAAATTATCTTAACCTTTGTATTTGTATTCACCGTTCTTGGTGTTACTAAAAAAGCAGAAAATGGTGCTGTAGCAGGTATTGTAATTGGTTTAACTCTTGCCTTTGTACACATTATGGGAATTCCATTAACTGGTACATCTGTAAACCCAGCACGTAGTTTAGCACCTGCATTATTCCTTGGTGGTCAAGCACTCGAACAAGTTTGGGTATTTATCCTAGCTCCAATTGTAGGTGCAATCATTGCAGGTTTATTATACAAAGGATTAACTGAAGAGGATGCATAATCCTCTAATTTTTTCTTTTTTTAAATTTTAATACTTCCAATGTAAGTATAACCTTTAATTTCTTCAAAATCTGATTTTCTATAGAATTCAAATGTTTTTTCATTAGCCACGTACATATGAGCTAAAGCAATGCCCACATCAATAGGGTTCCATTTTTTAAGAAATTGTCTTTTTACAAAGTTTTGTTTTACCTGATAAACATCAAATTCATCATCAGAATGCTTAAAATACCAAGGTTGAGAGTTTACAGCTGAAGGAGCTAAACGAGCAGGCGTTAGTCTTTCATCTGCAAAATCACTAATTTCAGATAATTGTTTTCTCTTAAAATCTGAAATATCTCTTGTCATATTTTCAGATCTTCCAAAAGAAATTACAATTACAAACTCAGAACTCTTCTCCTTTAAAGAAGCAAGGCCAACCCAACAACTCCCAATACCAACGCTTTGAAGGTATAGAGAAACTTGCTGGAAAACAAAACCAATATTTGTTAAATAATTTTCTTTTTTCTCAGAAAATAATGCTAAATAATATGGGGCAGACCAACGAGTACGTAAATTAACTTCATCACGAGTTAAAATTTTATAATAATAATTAATATCATCATTTAGGGGTTTAACAGATGAAAGGAACTTATGAATTGAATCCATGTCAATTTCATCATCCAAATACTTCCTGCATGATTTTCTAAGATATATTTGTTCTTCTAAATTCATTAAAATTAATTATTGTTTTAATCCTTATTAAAATTTAAATAATATCTAAAAGATACATTATATATAAGGTGAATATATGAAAATCGTTGTTGCTATCGGAGGATCAATATTACTTAAAGAATATGATTGTAAGAAATTCCAAGAATATAGTGCAATCTTAAAAGATTTATCTGCCGAACATGAATTATTTATCGTTGTTGGAGGCGGAAAACCTGCAAGAGACTATATTGGAGTAGTTCGTGATTTAGGAGCTGGAGAAGCACAATGTGATGATATTGGAATTGAAGTTACAAGAATCAATGCCAAATTAATGTTATCTGCACTTGGAGACGCCGCATACCAGAGAGTTCCCCATAACTTCCAAGAGGCTTTGGAGTTCTCCGCTACAGGAAAAATCATTGTTATGGGCGGAACTGAACCTGCACACAGTACTGATGCAGTATCAGCCATTTTAGCAGAGTATATTAATGCAGATAAACTTATAAACTTAACATCTGTTGATGGAATGTATACTAAAGACCCAAATAAGTTTGATGATGCGGAACTTGTTCCTGAAATTACAGCAACTGCACTTCTTGAATTTTTAAGCGGTAAAGATGTTAAAGCTGGAACTTATGAATTCTTTGACACAACAGCAGTTCAAATGATTAAAAGGTCCAACTTAGAAACTGTCATTACCAATGGTTTTGAACCTGAAAACTTAATTAAAGCTGTTAATGGCGAAAGTATAGGTACAAGAGTTATTAATGAATAGGTGAAAAAAGTGAAAAATCTCATAGACATTGGTTTAAACTTGATGCACTCTTCTTTTAGAAAAGATCGTGTTGAAATCATTGAAGAAGCAAAAAAAGTTGGTGTTAATCAATTCATTATTACTGGAACCAATGTTCACTCAAGTCAGATTGCCGCAGAATATGCATCAAAATATCCTGAGACATTATTTTCAACATCAGGAGTGCATCCTCATGATGCGAAAACCTGTAATGGCCATACTATCAATGAACTAGAAAAAATAGCCAAAAATGAATGTGTAGTGGCTATTGGAGAATGTGGTCTTGATTATAATAGAAACTTTTCACCACAAGATTTGCAGAGAAAATGGTTTGAAGCTCAAGTAGAACTTGCAGAAAGAGTTGACATGCCATTGTTTTTACATGAACGAGAAGCACATACAGATTTATACAACATCTTAAAAAGACATGACAGCATTATTGAAAAATCCGTAGTACATTGTTTTACTGGAACAAAAAAAGAAGCACAAAACTATATTGATTTAGGTTGTTATATTGGAGTTACTGGATGGATTTGTGATATGAAAAGAGGAAGAGACTTACAAGAAGCCGTAAGTGCAATACCTCCTGAAAAATTAATGATAGAGACAGATGCTCCCTTTTTAATACCAAAAAATTTTGATAAAAAACCTAAAAAAAATAGAAATGAACCTCAATATTTACCTCACATCCTCAAGACAATTGCAATTTGCATGGGAATTGACTCAGAGGAACTTGCAATTCAAGTTACTAAAAATACTAAAGAATTTTTTAAAATATAGGAGATGAAAAAATGGCAGTAGAACCTCATAAACATTGTCCAATTTGTGGAACCCCAATACCATTAAACGAACTTGTATGCTCACCAGATTGTCAAAAAGTCTGGGATGCAAGATTGAAACAAAGAAAAAGATCTCAAATAATTTTATATATAGTTATTGCGATCTTTTTGATAATTTGGGCAATAATGACCTTTATGAAATAAGGGATTTACATGATTTTAACAAGCTCAAATACGCTAGAAACACATGAAATAATCAATTATAAAGGGTTAGTGACTGGAGAATCTTTAATCGGTACTAACATATATAAAGATTTGTTTTCTGGAGTTCGTGATGTGGTAGGTGGAAGAACCTCAAAATATGAGGAAGAACTCCAAAAAGCAAGAAATATTGCTTTAAAAAGTATGGAAGAAAAAGCCGAATGTCTGGGAGCAAATGCCATTATAGGTCTTAAAATTTCATATGATAACCTTGGCGGAACAATGGGAAATACAATCCTTGTAACTGCTTATGGCACTGCAGTCAAATGTGAATAGCATGAAAATAGAAAAAAAAGATGAACAAATAAAATATTTGCGTGAAGCAATTTTATGCATCACAATAGCTACTGTCATCGGCCTTATTGTTTATCAGATATTTTTATACTTTAAAATTGCAATATTTGGTTGGAATTTAGGTTTGATTTTTGCACCCCTAATTGCAGGATATACTGAAACCATCCTTGCCAGAAAGATGATTGGTGAATCCATAGGTGCAATTAGTGCATTTATCCTTTTTGCATACACCACATTTTACAGCTTTATATTAAAGAACACAGCATTAGGATTGAACATTATTACAATCGTATCAATAATTGTAATTCTGCAGGCGGCATTTCCTACACTAATCAACTACCTCATCATCAGAATAGGGCTTGGAACATTACTCTACCTCATAGGGATATTTAAAAAGATAACCGGATACATTTACAATAAAATCAAATCATTCATATACAAATATATTCTCAAAAAACCTGTAAAACCAAAAATCATTGAAAAATATGAATTTGATGAAATGAAAAGCAATGAAACCATTAATAGTTTAAATTTCTATTTTATAACAAGTACTGATGTTTTAGATAAAAATGTGACTAACTTAGGGCAATTCAATTCAACAGCAATCGTTGAAAAAGCCACAATAAAAACACCACCCGAACATGATGAATTTGAACAAGAGACATTATACAAGTTAAAAAAAGGAAAAGACGAATGTTTAATCAAACTTGTAAACAAAATTAAAGCTGCCGGCGGGAATGGAATAATTGGCCTAGATATCCAGTACAGTTCAATTGGAATCAGTGGTGATAATTATCAAGTAACCGCATTAGGAATGGGCATTTATCTAAAATGACTACCTAAAATATTAAAAATTCATTCAATTTCTTTTAATCTATTTTTAAAATCTTTATTGTCCTTACAATTACTTATAGCTTTTTTCAAAACATCATTCTCAGAATTTACATCACCCTGTTTTGCATAGATATTAGCTAGTGCACCATATGCTTTTGAAGCATCAGGCAATTCAAAAATAACTTGCTTATACAAGTCAATCGCCTCATCCAATTTTCCCTTGTTTTCCAAATATTTAGCTTCATTCATCAGATTAGAAATATTTTTTAATTTACCATCTTCTTTTTTAGGTTTTATTTTTCCTTCAACATTTTTTAATTTGTCAAAAATACTATCTGCTTTATCTGAATCAAAATTTTCTCCAACTTTTCTCTCTCCACTCATAATATCACCTTATGGTAAAATTCCTAACATTTTCAAAGCTATATACAGAACTAAAACTGAAAATATAATTTTTAATTTCTTTTGAGGTATTTTATGTGCATATCTAGCACCTATTGAAGCTAATGGAACTGAAAAACAAGCTATTAATGCAAAATTTATAATGCTAACATAACCTATTGAATATGGAAATGTGGAAACACTCCATCCAGAAACAACATAAGATAAAAAGCCTCCAATTGCTGTAAGGCAAATAAATACTGAAGATGTTCCGATGGCTTCAATTAATGAAAATCCTAAAAGTGATGTTAATATTGCTATTAAAAATACGCCCCCACCAACACCTAAAAGTCCTGATGAAAATCCAACAATCAAACCAATAATTGCAGTTGAAAGCAAATTAAAAGGAATTTTTGCCTCATTCCTTTCTTTATTTATGTCTATGATATTTTTAATAACAATGAATAGCAGCAAACAACCAAAAATAATTTCTAAGATTCTTGACGGCAGCCCAGATGCAACAAATCCTCCAATAGATCCACCTATTATTCCAAAAATACCTAAACGAATTCCCGGCTTTACGATATTATCCATTGTCCTAGTGTGCCTATATGCACCACTTAAAGACGTCGGAATAATTATTGCCAAGCTTGTACCAAGAGATATAAGCATTGCAAGGTCAGGTTGAACCCCAATATATTTTAACAGAAAGTATTGGAGAGGAACTATTAAAAATCCACCACCTACACCTAAAAGTCCTGATGCAAAACCGGCACATATACCTATTAAAATTAAACCCGCAAAATATTCAATTGGAAACATTACAATTAAAATATTGTATGCTTATAGTAGATATTACTTTTTATTAAAATTTAAAATTTTAAAGAAAAAAGCTAAGTTGAAACCTACTCCCCATTCTTAAGTGATTCACCCATGTCTAACCTTCTAATTTTTTGTGAAAACATTAAGTTTACAATTATGGATAAGGAAAATGTTATAGTTGCACTGAGTAGGAAGTTTGTAAGAGATATGTATGGCAATACATAAAATGAATCTCCAGATGACTCCCACATTGTTTTTAATATGTAGTAACCTACAGGAAGACCCAATATGAATCCTATAGTTGTAAACCATAAGTTTTGAGTTAAAAGTATATTTCTTAAAGCACCCGTTTTAAACCCTAAAATCTTCAATGTTGCAATTTCGCTTTCAAGTTCTGTAAATGATAATAATCCCAAATTATAAAGTACAACCACAGACAAAAGAGCTGCAAAAATTATTAAAATGAATATTAATACCAATGCTGCTTGTGTCATACCATCCCAATTTTCAACTCGAAGTTCCATAGTAGAAACTGATTTAACAGCAGAAAAGTTTTTATCAACCTGTTCATCTGTCACAATACCTGTTGGAGTGTAATTTAAACCTAAATCCTGTAATTTTTCTTTTGACATTATAAGCCCTTGAGAATTAGGGTCGGCATGAATTTTATCAATTTTTATTTCAACCCATTTATTTGAATTCATAATATGCCATCTTACAGTATCACCAATACCCACACCCAATAAATCAGCCATTTTTTGAGATATTGAAATTTCATCATCTTTAATTTCAATTCTATTCCAATTAGAATCCGTTGGAGTTATCAAATCAGTACCATCTAAAACTAAAATCGAACCCCTCTTTTTAACTTGCGAGGATTCTATTTCAATGATGTTATTCATAATTTCATCCCCATTAACGGCATCTGCAACTTCATCAATTTCACTTTGACTAGCTTCATCATTTATGACCAATTCTGATTCATAATGATTAATTTGATGAAATTCCCACTCCTTTAAGTCATTCATTGAATCGTTAAGTCCAAATGCACAAACTAGAAGTGCAGTACAACCCAATACTCCAATAATTGTCATTAACACCCTGAATTTATTCCTTTTAGCATCACGATAATTCCAACGTATATTAAATGACAATTTATGCCAAAATTTAAATCTTTCTATGAAACTTGTTTTAGAAACCCCTGGTGCTCTTGGCCTAATGGACTCTGATGGTTTTTCATCTGAAATAACTTTAGCTGAAAATAATGAAACGATTACAGACATTAAAACCATTAAAATTGTCGCGTAAACAAAATCCATGCTAAAAACAGGCTCCCATGAAGGCAATATAAACATATTACTCATTATTGAATAAATTAATTGAGGCAACATCATTGGCCCTAAAACCAAACCTAAAACAGAACCTATTAAAACTACCCAGAACCCAAATGACAAATAATGCAGAATTATTGAACGATTTTTAAATCCATTAGCTTTTAGGATACCAATTTGAGTTCTTTGATGAGCAACCATCCTTGTCATTGTTGTTAACAGTATTAGCATTGAAACTAAGATAAATACAACAGGGAAAATATCAGCCATCATTTTTTGTAAACTGATTTGATCTGAAAACTGACTTACACTTGGATGTTCGGACCTATCAAGAAATGAAATATAATACCCATCCAATCTGTAAGATAATAATTCATTGTAGGTTTCAGGTGTTCCATCAAATTTAACATTTAAAACATTATATGGAACCATATCTCCCGGAAATGCCTTATACGATAAATATGCAAAACCAATCTTGTTAAAATCAGGCAGCACCGAATATGTTGATGCATGATAGACATATTCTGGAGAGTAACCTAATCCCTTTATCTGTTTTGTGATTTCATAATCTTCAAAATTAAATGTGATATTGTCTCCGACTTTCAAGCCTTTTGCATCAGCAAAACTTTTATCTAACCAGACCCCATTTGAATCATTGATATCTAATGGTTTACCTTCAATTAAATAAAATTTGGATATTGTATTATTTTCAACAAAGTGCAGCGTGACATCTGGTTTGTTTTCGAAGTCTGCTTGCGAGTCAATTACCACTTGTCTCTCCATTTGTGTAGTTGCACCCAGATAATCAATCTGATATAAAAATAAATCATTTAAGTAAGGAGAATAAATCCAACCATCCGCCAAATTTGTATCTTCATAAAACTGATTAACATTAGCTTCAAGGCCAAGTGATTCTCCACCCAACCCCGTAAAAACAAAAATTCCTAAAAAAGCCATTAAAAAGATAGATATAAATTTGGCCTTATGCTTTTTGATGTCTCTCAACATCTTTTTAGTAAGCACAAAATCACCATTCCAAATCAAAAACTTTTTTTGGATTTTCATTAACAACAATACTTTCTATTTGACCATTTTTAATTCTAATAACCTTATCGGCGGCTTCTGCAAGTATTGAATTGTGAGTTACAATTATAACTGTAGTGTTTTTATTATTACTCATATCTTGAAGTAAATTTAAAATTAGCACACCTGTTTTTGAGTCAAGTGCACCTGTTGGCTCATCACATAAAAGCATAGTTGGATTTTTAGCAACGGCCCTAGCTATTGATACTCTTTGTTGTTCTCCACCAGATAATTGTGCGGGGAATTGATTTGCATGACCTTTTAGTCCAACTGATTCTAAAACTTCAAGCCCATTAATATCAACGTCTACAATATCTTTCATCAACTCTATATTTTCAAGCGCTGTTAAATTTGGGATTAAGTTATAAAACTGAAAAATAAACCCAACATTTTTTGCCCTGTACTCAGTTAGTTGATTATCATCAAAAGTTTCCAGATTTTGATTATTTACAATAATCTGACCAGAAGTAGCTAAATCAAGCCCTCCCAAAAGGTTTAAAAGTGTTGATTTACCTGCTCCAGATGGGCCAAGAATTACAACAAATTCACCTTCGTCAATTGAAAAGTTAACATTATCCATAGCTTTTAAGATGTGATCTCCAGATTTATATTCTTTTACCACATTTTTAAATTCAATAATTGTACTCATCAGTTATAGTATATAATTAATTATACTTATATGTTATTTTTTTATATATACTGTCAAAAAATAGTTGATTTTATTATTCAATTAGTTACTTTATAAAGACTTCATTAAATTAATTTTATAAAATTTATGAATTTTAGATTTTTGTAATAAACTCTTAATCAGAATTTTTCACTTGATTGTTTGTTCCTTCAAATTGCTATTAATCTTTGATGGAGTTCAACTATCTGATATTTTTAGAAAAAGTTGTTCTTTAAATTATATGAACTAAAATTAAAAAAAGGTTTTGAGTTTAAAACTCAAAACATTGAAAATTTTTAATGAAATACAAATTTAGCTTTTAACTGTAATTTTGTTTGATACGGTTAAACCAGCATAAGATGTTTTAATAGCGTATTTACCAACTTTTAAGCTTTTAGGTAATTTAAAAGTAGCAATTCCTTTACTATTAGTTTTAATGCTGTAAGTTCTACCTTTGAATTTGATTTTTACAGTTTGTTTAGCATAGGCTTTTCCTTTAGCGTTTAAGATTTTAACATTGAATTTGCCTGCTTTATTGTATTTTTTAACTACGTTTTTAGTTATTACTGCTTTTTTAACGACAATAGCGTTTTGAACCATAGTTTTTTCACCATATTGAGTAGTGATGTAATATTTTCCTGGTTTTAGATTTTTTAAATTAACGGATGCAATACCATCACTTCCAATATTAGCTTCATACTCTTTATTATTAATAGTGAATATGACTTTTCCACTAGTTACATTTTTAGATCCGAATTTAACGGCAACTTTAAATGCAGTGTTTTGAGAGTAATATTTAGTTACATCCTCACTAACTATGGAATAACTGAATTTGTCTATTAATTTTGATATTTCAGCATTAATATCGTCTACTATATTATCAACAATATGAGTAATTTCTTCAGTAATATCATCAATTATGCTGGTAACATTTATATTCATAATTTCATCAATTATGTCAACAACATCAGCAGTAATCTCATCTATTAACTCAGGCATTTTTGAGACAATATCTTCTAATTCAGCAGAAATATCATCTATTACATCAGTGACGCTACTTATTATAGCTGTGACATTAATACCCATTTTTTCTAATTTAGCAGAAATATTATCTAATAAATCAGAAACATTATCGAAGAAAGCAGAAATATTATCTAATACGCCAGAAATTTCAGCATCAATAGTATCTAATATCTCTGAAATATCTATAACACCATTAGCTATAACAATTCCAGTACCATTTAACAAACCGGAAATGTCCAAAGCACCATCGACAATACTAATACCAGTACCATTCAATAAATCAGCAATATTCAATAAACCGTTATCAATACTGATTCCAGTACCATTCAATAAACCAGCAATATCCAATAAACCGTTTTCTATGTTAATACCAGTACCATTTAACAAACCAGCAATATCAAAAATACCGCCGTCAAAGCTGATTCCAGTACCATCTAACCAATCGGTAACATCCAATAAGCCGTTTTCTATGCTAATACCTGTACCATTCAATAAATCAGCAATATTCAATAAACCGTTATCAATACTGATTCCAGTACCATTCAATAAATCAGCAATATTCAATAAACCGTTATCAATACTGATTCCAGTACCATTCAATAAATCAGCAATGTCAATACCATTGTTAATTAAACTGATTCCAGTACCATTTAACAAGCCGGAAATATCGATACCTTTGTTAGTTAAACTGATTCCAGTACCATTCAATAAACCAGTAACATCCAAAGTACCATTATTAAATGTGACTCCAGTACCATTTAACAATTTATTCAAATCTATTCCTGTAATATTCAAGAATTTTTCTATACCAGTACTATTTAAAAATTCAGAAATATCTAAAGCACCATCAACAATACTAATACCAGTACCATTTAACAAACTGGAAATATCTAACTCACCATCAACAATACTAATACCAGTACCATTTAACAAACCATCAATATTTAACAAACCGTTATCAATACTGATTCCAGTACCATTCAATAAACCAGCAATATCCAAAGTACCATTACCTAAACTGATTCCAGTACCATTTAACAAACCAGCAATATCCAAAGTACCATTATTGTAAACGATTCCTGTGCCTTCTAGCCAACTAGAAATATCAAAGCCAGTAGTACCCTCATAATTATTTGAATCACGACTATATAATGGTTCCCAATCATCAAAATACTCTTCTGGTTCACCATACGCTTCTGAATCATCAACACTTATTAATTCATCTTCAGTATCTGTAGATATGGCTTCTGAATCATCAACACTTATTAATTCATCTTCACTATCAACAGATATAATGCTTGAATCATCAACATCTGAAATTGCAGTTACATCAGCAACATCATCTGTAGCGCTTACTGCACTAACAGCAATTAATGAAACAAATATTATTGAAATGAATAATAAAGTTTTATTAACCTTTGAAATATTATAACCTCCATGTTTATTTATTAAAAAATTCTTTTCAACTATATATAGTTAAGTTTTAGTTTTTATTTATGAAAAACTCATTTTTAACCTGATTAATATGTATGATTAATCATAATTTTATATATAAACTGAATTATATATATACATATCTATTTAATTTGCATAATCTTATTGTGAGTGTTCAAAACTCGATGATAAAATCGGCTATACGTTTTCATTAATAGTTCACATGCGTTGAAACATAATCATCTATTTAAACTATTAATATTAAATTATTGTTAATGAAAGTTAACAAAACCCTAATAGTTGGAGTTATATTTATACTAATTGCTAGTGTAATCTTTTTAACTAATATTCTTAACCCTATTATAAGACCCATTACTTACTTATTTTTAATGGGGTCTTCAAAAGGAAAAGATATTATGCTTTTCGGATTAATCGGATTATTTTTAATATTATCACAAGCAATTAAAAAAGAGATTAATATTGAAAAATATTTTAAAGTATCGATGCTACTTGGTTGGGTTTTATTAGCTTTAGGAATTCTTTTAGAAATCCTCTTTAGATTGCAAATGGGAATTAAACTTAATACTATTTTTTGCTCCATGTCAAATACAATGAGCAGTACAAGTATTTTACATACCCACTTGTTAAAATCTATTTTAGGAGAAATTTTAAGTCAGATAATTGGTCCATTTATACAAAATGACATTAACACAGGTGTTGGCCTATATTCCTACGTTCCAAGTATCGGATTTTTGATAATTCTAATAATTCCAATATTATTCATAACTTTAGTTCTGGCAAGCCAAAAAAGAGCATGGCCTACAAACATTTTATTTGCATTTTTTTCAAGCTGTTTATTAATTGGAGCAATTGACGGAGGATTATTTGCAACTCCAGCAATTGTTGGAATTTGCGGACTATATCTAATATATATAAATGGTTATTATATCAATTCCATAATAGGTTGGTTATTAAAAGACCAAAAATTAATTGAAAATAATGAATTTAGAGAGCCAAAATATAAAAGACCCGTCTATAAAGATATTAAATTCCTATTTAAAAGATCCTCATTTATCATTCTAGTATTTTTTATAATATTTTTAAGATTTACAATAGCATTTGCAGGAGCAGAACCTGACTATTACACAGTAGATATTGTAAATCCAAGTGATGATATCGATTTGGGAAATATTAGTGTTGAAGTTGTTAATTTTGACAAAAATACTAACTATAATAAACTCACTTATAGAATTGACCCAAGTTACAATGAAATGGAACTATTAAATGATTTAAAGATTCCTTTAAATAATTCGTGCGAATATTACACTGTTTCTTGGAATATTTACTCTTATCTGTAGGGATACGATGAAAAAAATCTATCTAATCTTACCAATTCTTGCAGGAATTATGTTTGGATCAAGTGGAATATTTGTTCGAACACTAACCCAAAACGGAATTGATTCCACGACTTTGCTGTTTTTAAGGTTTTCAATCGCAATTATTCCCCTATTAATTGTAATTTTAACAACAAACAAAAGATTAATAAAAATAGATTTATCGGACATTCCCTTATTTTTAGTCTGTGCAATATCAATTATTGGACTTAATTTGAGCTATAATGAATCAATGAATACTGTTCCTTTATCTCTTGCAGCAGTACTTCTCTCGATAGCTCCAATTTTTGTATTAATATTTGCATACATTTTATTTAATGAAAAAATTACAAAAAAGAAATTGATTTGTATGGTTTTAGCAATAATTGGGTGTGTACTAACAACAGGAATTTTAGAAAGCTCCCTAACTAACATTCCATTATTTGGAATAATATCTGGTGTTGGTGCGGCACTATTTTGGGCAATTTATTTAATGGCCTCTAAAAAATCAATTGAAAATGAAAATCACACTTTTACAATACTTTTTTATGCAATAATATTTATCTCAATAGCTTTGATTCCATTTACCAACTTTGGCCAAATTGCAAATTTTGTTTCAATAAATCCATTGCTTTGCACCATATTCCTAATAATACACTCAACATTCTCATTTGCCCTCCCATATATTCTCTCTACTGTGAGTTTAAACTATATTGACTCCGGCATATCTTCAATACTGCTATCAGGGGCAGAACCACTAGCAGCTTTAATATTTGGAGTTTTAATTTACAGTGAAATTCCGACAATTCTGATGTTTTGTGGATTTGTATTAACAATAACAGCAATGATAATGTTAACAAATGAGAAAAAAATAAGTATTTTTAATGCAGGTGGGAAATAACACCTAAAATATATTTCACAAAAACTTATTAATTTAGAAAATAAATCATAACATATGATTTTAAGCATTATTATACCTACTTACAACGAAGAGGAATACCTCCCAATTCTTCTAAAAAGTATAAAAAAACAAAGTTTTGAAAACTATGAAATCATAGTTGCCGATGCTAATTCAACTGATAAAACAAGAGAAATTGCAGAGGAATATGGTTGTATAGTTGTCGATGGTGGTCTTCCAGCAGTGGGTAGAAATAATGGTGCCAAAGTAGCTAAAGGAGAATACTTATTATTCCTTGATTCTGATTTAGAACTTACCGATGATTATCTAAGAGATGTTTTATACGAATTTAGAATGGAAAGACTTGGAATAGCTATTACTCAAATGCTTCCAATGTCCAATAAAGTTGATGATAAATTATTCCATGATTTTGCTAATTACTTCATGATTGGAGTCGAAAAAATCAAACCCCATGGAGCTGGTTGTTATGGAATAATAGCTAGAAAAGAACTCCATGATGAATGTGGGGGCTTTGATGAATCTCTAACATTTGGTGAAGATACTGACTATATTGAAAGATTAGCTAAAAAAGAACCATTTAGAGTCTTAAGAAATGCAAAAATTGGTGTTTCAACCAGAAGATTAGAAGAAGAAGGAATTGAAACATTAATACAACAATATGGTAAGAGTACTATTAATGATTTTTTAGGAAAAAGAACAGATGCTTCCGAACTCAATTATAATTTTGACCATGGAAAAGAGAGAATCACAACATCCAGATTAGCTCCCCTTGAAAAAAGAGTGGAACAAGTTAATGAACTTAAAGAAAAGTATGATGAATCCATTCAAAAAATTGAAGAAACACGTTTAATGGTTAAATCCAGTAGTAGACGCAAAAGAGATAAAAAGGTCGTTTTTTACTGTGTTTGTGGTGAAGGAATGGGTCATGCAATCAGAACTGGAGTGATTGTGGACCGCATTAAAGATAAATATGATGTTTACATCTTTTCCAGCGATAGGGCATATGAATACTTGAATTCTAAATTTGATAATGTTTATGAAATTGGTGGGTTTAACACAGTTTATATTAACAATAAGGTAAACAATCTTAAAACTTTAGCTGACGCTTTAAAAAGAAATCCAACCAATATTAAAGTTGGATATGAAAATTTATATAAAAAAGCAAGACAGCTACACCCTGATGTTATTGTAACTGATTTTGAAATATATGCAACAATGCTTTCAAAAATCAGAAATATTCCCCTTATCAGCTTAGATAACATCCATATGATTACACAAACAAAAATTGACTATCCTAAAGATCATTATGTGGAAATGATTAAAGCTAAAGGAGTTATTAAAACTTATGTTGTTAAACCAAAAATCCATATTTTAACAAGCTTCTTTTATCCAAAAATCAGACCTAGAAAACATGCAGTCATATATCCCCCTATCATCCGTGAGGATATAATGAAGTTGAAGGCATCTAAAGGAGACCATATTATCGTTTATCAAACAAGTAAAGAAAGTAGAAAGCTTGTCCGTAAATTAAAAGCTTTGAAAGATGAGAAATTTATTGTTTATGGTTTCAACAAGAATGAAGCAGATGGTAATTTAACTTATAAAGAATTTAATGAAGATGAATTCTATGACGATTTGGCATCATCTAAAGCGGTAATCTGTAATGGTGGGTTTACATTTATATCAGAAGCAATATACCTTAAAAAACCTATCTATTCAGTTCCGGCAATTGGAAACTTTGAGCAAACATTAAACGGATTTTATGTGCAAAAATTAGGTTACGGAGAATATCACGAAGTAATGAGCGCTCAAAGAGTAGCCGATTTCTTAAAAAACCTTCCAAAATATCAGAAAAAATTGGACAAAGTTAAAAATAGGAATAATGATGGAATTGTTCATGAATTAATCTATAGAATAGAAAAATATTCGCTATCTTAATTTTAAGATTATTCATCTACAATTTCTATTTTTTAAAATAAAAAAAGAATGATTAATTAATGTTTTTCAACAATATTAATCAATATTTTAGGCAAATTATAAAGTTACACCCATTTCTAATTGTTCTGTTAATTCTTTGTATCTGTTACGTATTGTAACTTCAGTTACACCAGCAATATCCGCAACATCCCTTTGTGTTTTTCTCTCACCGAGTAAAACAGATGCAATATATAATGCGGCTGCTGCTACACCAGTAGGTCCACGACCAGATGTTAAACCTTTATCCATTGCCTTTTCGATAATTTCGATAGCTTTGGATTGTGCTTCACCTGAAAGTCCAAGTTCAGATGCAAATCTTGGGACATAATCCACTGGAGAAGTTGGTGGTAATTTAATGTTTAACTCACGGGTTAAGAATCTATAAGTACGACCCACTTCTTTTTTAGTTACGCGAGATACTTCAGCGATTTCATCTAATGTACGTGGCACGTTACAACGTCTACATGCAGCGTATAGAGAAGCTGCAACTACTCCTTCAATACTTCTTCCTCTGATTAATTTATTGTCCACAGCACTTCTATAAACAACTGATGCTGCTTCCCTTACACTTCTTGGAAGACCTAATCTTGAAGAGTCACGATCAAGTTCACTTAATGCGAATGCTAAGTTTCTTTCAGTTGCACCGGAAATCCTAATCTTTCTTTGCCATTTTCTTAATCTGTACCATTGTGCTCTATTTCTTGCAGGAATGTCACGACCGTATATGTCTTTATTCCTCCAATCAATCATGGTAGATAAACCTTTATCGTGAATAGTATATGTAATTGGAGCCCCTACCCTTGTACGTTTATCTCTTTGTTCATGGTCAAATGCTCTCCATTCAGGACCCATATCTACAAGGTTTTCATCAATAACTAGATTACAGTTATTACAAATAACTTCAGCTCTTTCATAATCAGCAAACAAATCTTCAGAACCACATTCAGGACATACAGTACGTCTTTCAGCATTATACACTTCTCTTTGTTCTTCAGTTCTCATTGATCTAGCTTGTCCTCTTATTGGAGTTTCGTTTATTTCTTGTGTCGTGCTTTCATCCTCCTTTTTCTAGGTTTTTTCGATTTTGCTTTTGATACAAACAGTTTTTCACCACAATTTTCTTCAATACGTTTCCTATTCGCCGATTTGAATAGACGAATGGAAATATATGGTCTTTTTGTGGGACCAAATACATAGCCTACCTTACCTATTTTGTTTTTATTACTATCAAAAACAATTGCCCCAGGTGAAGGTGTTTTATCAGACCGTGCTATTAATTTTCCAGAGTTTGCTATATGCAAACTATTTCCTAAAAATTTCATAAAATCAAACTTAAAATCAAATCTGTATCATTTATATAATTATACAGTCATCATATATAAAGTTATCGATATATTTATATATAAAAATTATTTTATATTTAAAAGGTTTTCTATTTCATTTTAACCCAACTATCTCGGCTAGGGTCTTACCACCATCAATATCATCGATGATATTTGCCTCTTTAATTTTAACCGACAATGTTGCAGTCATAGTTTGGTTAAATAATTCTTTAGGAATAACAACAATACCACTTTCATCACCAAAGAAAAAGTCTCCAGGATTGATTGAATATCCTTCAACATCAATTGGTTCATTTAAAGTACCTAAACCTAAAGCAGAACCTGCATTTGGACAAAAATTACTTGCAAATACTGGATAATCCATATATAAAAGAGCATCCAAATCACGAACAGCACCGTAAATAACTGTCGCTTTAATTCCATTATCCTTGGCACATGTTGAAGCAAGTTCTCCCCAAATAGCTTTTTTATCATCACTTACTTTAAAAAATAATATATCTCCATCTTCTGCCCCATCAATTGCCTGAGCAGAAGTTCCCCAATCATCACTATATGTTTCAGCCGTGAATATTCTACCCCAAACCTTTTGATTATTAATTGGTTTGATTGATTGGATAGTCCCTGATCTTTTAGAAATCCCATTATATGCATCAGAGATTTGGCATGCTGAAACACATTCAAGTAAAGAAATTAAATTAATATAATTCTCATAATTTTTACCGTTAAATTTTAAATCATCAACAGTAACATCATCAAGATTAATTTTATCTACATCAATACGTTTATTTAAGTTTTTATTCTTATTTAAAACATCTTTTGGACTTATTGACATACCTTCACCAAATTTTCTCACTTGTATATAATATTGAACTACACCATTAATAATATATAACATATTTTTATATATTAGTTTTACCAAAGTTAATTAATGTAGTATTATAAAAAAATACTTTACAATTATTATGCACTCAAATGAGTTTATTACATTATTCATTATTATAATTATTAATTCATAATTAATTCAAAGACAGGAGAAAAATTAGTATTAAGGAAAAATATAACGTAGGAAATTTTCAAATTAAAAAACAACCAATAAAATAGAAAATAAATTAAACCTTAATAGTAAACCACTCCAAATGTATCGACTCTTTTTTTAGTGCATAGTAGGTCTTAAGACTGATGAAAAATATGTTTATCGTATAATTTATCTACTAAAAATCATTAAATTTTTAGATCACATAAATTATCCCGATTAATAAGCTTAGGAGGCTTAAATATGGGAAAAGGTGAAGAATTAACTACAACAAAATATTTAATTCATGCCCAAATTACTGCTAATGGTATTGTAGAAAAACCAGACGTTGTTGGTGCAGTATTTGGACAAACTGAAGGTTTACTTAGTAATGATTTAGATTTAAGAGAACTCCAAAGAACTGGAAGAATTGGCAGAATCCAAGTTAACATCCACTCCAATAGTGGAAGAGCTAAAGGTGAAATCGTAATTCCTTCCAGTTTAGATAGAGTTGAAACTGCCATTCTTGCAGCATCCCTCGAAACCATTAATCGTGTTGGTCCTTGCGAAGCTGAAATTCGCACCACCAAAGTTGAAGATGTAAGGGCTGTTAAAAGAGAGCAAGTTGTTAATCGTGCTAAAGAAATCTACAAGAAGATGGTTGAAAGCGTTGGCCCAACTAGTATGAGAATGATTGAAGAAGTAAGAGAAGCAATGCGTGTGCATGAAATCTCCGAATATGGTGAAGATCGTCTCCCTGCTGGCCCTAGCATCCACACATCTGATGCAATCATTGTAGTAGAAGGACGTAGCGATGTTTTAAACTTATTAAAATACGGCATTAAAAATACTGTAGCAGTTGAAGGAGTAAGTGTGCCTCGTTCTATTGGAGAATTAAGTAAAAAAAGAACTACCACTGCATTTGTTGACGGTGACAGAGGTGGAGAACTTATCTTAAAAGAACTCTTACAAATAGGCGATGTGGACTACATTACCCGTGCACCAAAAGGAAAAGAAGTTGAAGACTTAGAAAAAGATGAAGTCTTAATTGCACTTAGAGACAAAGTCCCAACTGCACAATTTTTAGCAACTTCAAATATCTTAAATGACAACAATAAAAAAGAAAACAATAAACGTCACGACAGAAATGATAGAAACAACAACAAAAAACATAAATACAACCGTCGTGAAGAAAAACCTATTGTTAAAGAAGAACCTGAAATCGAAGATGATGAAGTAAGTTTAATGAAAGACATGTTAAAAGAATTTGAAGGCTCTGGAAGTGGAGCTATCTTAGATGAAGCATTAAACATGACTAAAGAAGTTGAAGTAGAAAACATCTATGAAGAAATTAAAAATATAGATGGAACTGCAGATACTGTAATCTTCGACGGTGTCATCAGCCAAAGATTAGTTGATGTAGCATCACAAAAAGGAATTAAAAAATTAGTTGCATTTAAATCTGTAAACATTGTTAAAAAACCACAAGACGTTAAAATAATAACTATAGATTAAATTAACAAAATGGAAATTGGAGGTAAAAAATGAATATCAATATTGATAATTATTACAGCACTAGGAAAACTGTTTTCGAAAGAATTCAAGACGCTAGTACTACAACCAAATTAATCATGTCTTTAATGATGGCATGTGTTACTGGTATAATGGCGCAAATCATTATTCCACTCCCATGGACTCCAGTTCCTATAACTGCCCAAACATTTGCAGTATTATGTTCTGGTTTATTATTAGGTAAAAAATACGGATGTTTAAGCCAAATATTATACATTGTTTTAGGTATTGCATTTGTTCCTTGGTTTGGAGGAATGACCGGCGGGCTTGAGACATTTTTAGGTTCAACATGCGGATTTTTCATAGGATTTGTTATAGCATCCTACTTTATTGGAGCTATTACTGAAAAATATGCAAAAGCACGTAATTTTACAAGAATGGCTGTTGTTATTGGAATTGCAAACTTTGCATTAATCTACATTCCAGGACTTATCGGCCTTGCATTATGGATGAGCTTAACTCAAGGTGCAACCTTTGGTGTTGTTGATCTTTTAATGATGGGTCTTATTCCATTTATTGCAGGAGATATTGTAAAAATATTAGGTGCTGCATCTGTATCTAAAATATTTTTACCAAAAGACTAAAAAGGTTTTCAATAACCTTTCTTTTTTTTATTTTTTGATTTAAATGAAACTTATTTTAAGAGGGCATCATTTGTTATGTCTTAAGGGTTTTCAAGGCTATGGCTATGATGAAGACTTTACTAGAAATATGATTGATGTCAACTCTAAACGAAAATTAAAAGACACAACAGTTTTACTTACAAAATCCCCTGACGACATTTGTAAATATTGTCCAAATTTAAAAAATGATTTATGTGAGGATAAACTCCAAAATGAAAAAATCATTAGCATGGATGAAGAAGTGTTAAAAAAATTTGATATTTCAAAAGAATATAATTCTCAGGAATTATTCGAAAAAATTGATAATATTTTTGATACAAAAGAAAGCGTGTCTAAAATCTGTTTTAACTGCATGTGGCACGAAAAATGCTTATTTTATCAAAATTTATCAAATAACCGATAGGTTTAAATAGTACATAATAAATATATATTAAATGTTGTATACACTACAACAATAATAGTCCCGTAGGGTAGTGGTAATCCTTCTAGGCTTTGGACCCGGAGACGGCGGTTCGACTCCGCTCGGGACTACTAAAAACTTTTTTTACTGATAATTTATGAAAAAGCTATTACTTATTGGAATTGATACAAGAAGTATGCTTAACAGTGCATTAGACTTAGATTATGAAATATATTCTACAAGTTATTTTTCAACTCAAGATACTCCAACAATTGAAAATCAAAGAATTATTTTAAAAGAAAATTATGGCGAAAGTTGTGGAGAATTTGAAAAGCAGTTTGACAGCACCCAACTTTTAGAAGAATCATCAGACTATATTGATGAAGTTGACTATATCATACCAATTTCTGGCGTTTCACCAAGTGACTTTTCCAAAAAAGATCAAAAGAAAATTTTAGGAAATAAAGAAGTTGAAAAACTTGAAAATAAATTCAAATTTTATAACGAAATTAAAAATGAATTTTTAACACCAAAGACTTTTTGTGTAAGTGATGCATATGAAGTTAATGAGATTCTTGAAAGTTACCCTAACATTCAATTTATTTTAAAACCACTTCAAGGAAGTGGAGGGTATGGTGTTAAACTTGCAGATAATGAAATGCCATTGGAACTAAACGATGAGCAATTCATCATGCAGGAATATGTCGATGGAATTAGCCTAAGTTCATCAATACTTGCAAGTGAAAGTGAGTCAAAAACAATAATGAATTCAAGATTGCTCAGTGAAAATGATTTTGGAAACAATAGTTTTGTATATGTTGGAAATATCCTACCTTTAACAAATGAATCCATAATGAGTGATGTTAAAGATATTAATGGAATAATTAGTAGAATGGAAGAAACCTCTGAAAAATTAGCTCAAAAATTCAATTTAATTGGTTCGAATGGTGTTGACTACATTCTTAATGAAAATGGATTGTATGTAATTGAAATAAATCCAAGAATTCAGGGAACATTTGAATGTGTAGAAAAATCATTGGGAATAAATATGCTTGAAGCACACATCAAAGCGTGTCAAGGTGAAATCATTGATATTGGCAAACCACAATATTATTCTTATAAAAAAATAATTTACTCACCTGAACAAAACAAATATGAAAAAATAGATTTGGACAATATTTATGACTTGCCCCATATCGGGTCAATTACCGAAAAATCAGAACCATTACTTACAATAATAGATAAAGATAAAGATTTTGAAAAATTATGCAAAAGAGTTGAATTATCTAGTAAAATTGTAAATGAAAAGTCTATAAGATACCAACAAGGTGTATAATAAACAAAATTACTCCAAGTGTTATCATAAAAGTAGTAACTATCATTGCTCGTGTAACCCAAATGAATACCTTCGCTTTATTATCTGGATCATTCATATATTGATCTATTGGATTTCTTTTCATATTAACACCTGTTTTCTAGAATTTCTAGTAATGAAATTTTTACAATAACTAACTAAAAATAATTTTTTTTAAAAAATATTACTATTTTGAATTTTATATTAAAAAATAAATAAAAATAGAAGAAAATGAAAAAAATTAAGAAAAATTTAAGCTTCTGCATTTTTAGCTTCTTCAGCCGCAGCAGCTGCTTTCTCATTTTTCTCAATAGTTGATCTAATCATTTTCAATCTAACGAAGTTTTCTCTTTCCATTTCTTGGAGTCTCATATCAATATACTTTTCAGTATTTTGGAATCTTGGAATCATAATGTGCTCTAAAGCATTTACTCTACGTTTAGTAGCTTCAATTTCTTCAGCGAGTAAGAAAATAGTTTTTTCTACTTCACCAAGTTCAATTAAATACTTAAGAGATTCCTCGAATTTCTTTGCAGCTTCGTCTAATTGTATGGTTGTATCAGAGAAACCATAACCTCTGTCAATAATGGATCGTTTTTCCATTTTAACATTAGTTACAGGTACTGCAACACCCATAACACTTCTTGATGAAATTTCAACATCAATAGATTCTTTTACAGATAATGCTGCTTTTCTAACAGACAAATCACCCATAGCAATTTGAGCTTCAAGTAAAGCAACATTAGCTTCTTTTAGACTTAATTCTGCATTTTCACGAATACCTTTGACACGATCCAAGATATCAAAAAACTCTTTGATTAAAGCATCCCTTTTCTCTTTAAGCAAACCATGCCCTTTAACAGCAAGTTTTGTCCTATTTTTAAGAGACAATAATCCCATACGAGTTGGATTAATTCCATCTATAATATCTTGTGCCATTTAATCACCTACATTACTGTAATGAGATTAGTCATCTTTTGGAAGGTATTGTTCAATAAATTCTTCTTTA
>NZ_JAZKXX010000016.1:0-3625 GCF_045611865.1 Methanobrevibacter sp. | reverse complement strand
GAACCTGATCCAGTTGAGATATAAGTATCTTCAATCATACCACCAGCAGGGTCGAGTGAGTAAAGAGATGGTTTATCTCCATCCATTCCACCAAGTAATGTTTGAACATACATTGGTCCTGAACGTAAGATGTTTGCAGTTAATGATGCAGCTGCTTTAACACTAATAGCATCGTTGTTTCTCATTTGATATAAAGAAACTTCAGCTTCAATGACTTTCATTAAACTTTGAGCATCTCCCACAGATCCAGCTATGGTTGTTACAATATGATCATCAATTTTAAATATTTTTTCTGCTACTTTATGAGCTACTAAGTTTCCCATACTAGCTCTTCTTTCACTTGCGAATACAACACCATCTTTGCATGTAATTCCAACGGTTGTTGTACCTTCTAGTATTTTATCATCCATTTAAATACACCTCATATAAGTATTTAAAATATCTAATTTCAACTACTCATAGGTAATATAACAAAACAAATTAACACTTTCATATGTTAATTTTATTTAAAATCAGAATCAATAATTAGTATAAACTAACAATATAAATATTAGCTATTTCAATATATAAAGTTTTCTTTCAAAGGGGTATAAATGAAATATAAAAAAATTGGGGATATTTTAGTTTTAGATAATAATTATTCTAATGATGACTTTGAAGAGTTATCAAAGAAACATAATGTTAAAACTATAATGAAAATTAATCAGATTCAAGGAACTAAAAGGGAGCCAGTTTATAATATTTTGTATGGCGAGGAAACTGAAACAATCAACAAAGAAAATGGATGTCTGTTCAAATTAGATTTGGCTAAAGTAATGTGGTCAAAAGGGAATAATAATGAAAGATTAAGGATAGCTAAATTAGTTAGGGATGGAGAAACTGTTATAGATATGTTTGCGGGCATCGGTTATTTTTCAATTCCAATAGGCGTTCATGCAAATGCCAAAAAGGTCCATGCTATTGAAATTAATCCCAATTCTTATCAATTTCTATGTGAAAATATAAAATTAAATAAATTGGCCAATATTAATCCTATCTTAGGGGATTGTATGGTCGAAACTCCTAATTATAAAGCGGATCGTATTATAATGGGTTATGTCAAAACAACACATCATTATCTAAAAGTAGCAATTGATAGTTTGAATAAAGGAGGAATTCTGCATTACCATGAAACAGTTCCTGAAAAATTAATTGATACTCGACCAATTGAGAGAATTAATGCTCAGGCGGGAGATAGGGAAGTGGAATTGCTAAAAATAAATAAAATTAAAAAGTATTCTCCAGGTGTATGGCATGTTGTTGTCGATGCTAGGTTAAATTAGAAATCTTTTCTAATAAGTTGGAATTTAACCATTCATCATTAATGTATTTTTCATAAATGCATAACCTTTCAATTAACTCAAAACCAGCATCTTCAGTTAATTTTTTAAGTTCATCAATTCCTGGCCATGGTGAAGTTATATTTACATAATCAGGACTCACTGGAGATACTCCTCCCCAGTCATCAGCACCGCACAACAAAAAGATTTGTGCAGTATCATTGTTTAAATTAGGCGGAACTTGGATACTAACATCAGTTTCTCCAAATAATAGGGTTCCAGCAATTACAGTTCTAATCATATCTAAAAAACTAGGTTCTGGCCAATTTTCCATTTCGATTCCAGGTATCGGTGTGAAATTTTGAATTATGACTTCTTGGATATGGCCGTATGTATCAGAGAGTTCTCTAATTGTTAATAAAGAATCGGCAATTTCTTCTTTAGTCTCACCAATTCCAATCAATATGCCGGTGGTGTATGGAATTTTAAGCTTTCCTGCATTTGAAATGGTTTCTAATCTCAGTTTAGGATTTTTACCCGGGCTTTTATTATGTGCAGGCAGTTCCATTAATCTAGATGATGAATTTTCAAGCATCAAACCTAATGATGCATTAACTTCTTTTAATCTTTTTAAATCTTCAAAACTAAAGTTTCCACCATTGGTGTGGGGCAATAATGTTGTTTCATCTAAAGTCATTTGGCAAATATCAACAATATAGTCAATCATTGACTCATAACCATATTCCTTTAATTTTAATTGAACAATCTCTTCCTCATCGGCATCTTCACCAAATGTAAACAATGCCTCTTTACAACCGTATTGTTCTGCTTCTTTTAAGCTTTCCAGAACTTCTTGTTTGTTTTTAAGGATTATTGCTTCGGAATCATTGGGGTTCTTTTTAAAGTTACAGTACCCGCAGTCATTCCTACAGATTTCAGTCAATGGTATAAAAACATTTTTAGAATAAGTAATAAGATTATTCTCCCTAAACTTCACTGTTTGTGACATATAATCGATTATTTCACTATCAGTTGCGTTCAATATTTGGAGAATATCTTCTTTAGTTAATTTTGATTGCATTTTTAATCTTCACGTTCTGAAACGGTAACTTCCACATAGAGTGGTGGAAGTTCATTTTTGTCTTCCCATATAGCGATAACTACATCAAAACTTGGAAGTTCAAATACTTTATATTCTACAACAAGCCCCATTGATTCTAATTCTTCTTTCATTCTTATGAATCCATTGGTATCTACAGAATTTGTTGTTCCTTCTGTGTTTTGAATATGTTTGTCTCCATCTTCTAAGATTTCAGAAATTTTTTCTGAAGAGGAATCTAATTCTTCTCCTCCAATGATTTCACCAACTTCTGAAAGTTTTGATTCCATTTCAGCTAATGGTATGACTTTTCTTGATTTTCCTCTAACAATTAAGATTTTATCATTATTAATTGCAGGTCTTGATCCTTTAAAGGAATCAAAAAAGCCCATTACTTGACCGGCAATTTCATATGTTTTTTTCATTAAATCAATCCTAATTAATGTTTAATTCTTCTTTTAACTCACCGAGGGTAGTTACTTTTTCTGCAAATGCATTGTGTCTGTGAATACTTTCATGATTTTCCTGACGAGCAGTAATTAAAGTGTCATCTGGGAAGTCAGCATATTTGTTAGCCATTTTTTCCATCATGTTTCTAACACAATCTTCAACAAATACTGGTTTTCTGTGAGCATTCATTACAGTTGCATTTTCATCAGGTCTTTTAAGTAATTCACACACTGGTGAACTCATTGAACTTTCAATAATCTCAATGATGTCTTCTGCTTTAACAATTTTGTCTTCTGGAACTTCGATTAATACAGTTCCAACTCCCCTTTGGTTGTGTGAAGCAAAAGTAACAGTATCTAAAACTTTTTGAGTAGTTTCTTCATCTAAAAACTCTAATAATTTATTCTTATCAGATTCTTTGACAGATTCCTGTGCACATGGACATACAGTCATTCCAACAACTTCTGCACCAATACTTTTTCTAATTGTTACGTTGCCGCTATCATCTCTAAGTCCAATAGCTTTAGCTTTTAGCTCAGCCATTTCTTGAGTTTTGTTTTTAGTCACAGGAGACTCTTTCATGAACATAAAATCAGTAGTCATAGATATTTCTACACGTTCTGCATATTCATGTTTGGTCATCATTTTGTCTACAATCTTAGCACATAATGATTCAATGTCTACAGTAGAATCTTTAGCAACGGTTTCGAGAACTTCGCTAATAGCTTCCGGGTTCCTAGACATATGAACACCTTTT
>NZ_JAZKXX010000015.1:0-24125 GCF_045611865.1 Methanobrevibacter sp. | reverse complement strand
TGGATTTTCATATGGAGATTACCTAAGAGCAGGCGCAATGGCATCCATTACACCAGTAATTGATGGAATTAAAGAATTGGTTAAAGAAGAAAAACCTGTTTTGGGAATTTGTAATGGTGCTCAAATTTTAGGAGAAATTGGTCTTGTTCCGGGAATTTTCATAACTAATGAATATCCTAAATTTAATTGTGAATGGGTTGAGTTGAAAGTTGCAACAAACAGAACTCCATTTACAAAGGCATTTAAAAAAGATCAAACAATTTCCCTTCCAATTGCACATGCTGAAGGAAGATTCTACACAGAAAATATGGATTTATTAAAAGATCAGGACCAAATAGTTTTACAATTTGAAGGTAAAAACCCAAACGGTTCAATGGAAGCAATCACAAGTGTCTGTGATGAATCAGGACTTGTCTGTGCTATGATGCCACACCCTGAAAGAGCCTGTGAAGAATTATTTGGTTCAGATGATGGATTAAACTTCTTTAAAGGATTTTTATAATGTGATAATATGGTAGTTTATTTAATTGGTGCAGGACCTGGAGATGCTGATTTAATAACTCTTAAAGCCGTAAAGGTATTAAATAAAGCTGATGTTGTTTTATATGATTACTTAGCTAATGAAAAAATATTGGCTCATGCTCCTGAAACTGCAGAAAGGATTTATGTTGGTAAAAAAGCTGGTGAGCATTACAAAACTCAAGATGAAATCAATGAGTTAATCATCGAGCAAGCTCAAAACCATGAAAATGTAGTAAGACTTAAAGGAGGGGATCCTTTCGTCTTTGGACGTGGTGGAGAAGAAATATTGGCTTTAATGGAACATGATATCAAATTTGAAGTTATTCCGGGTGTAACTTCAGCTATTGGAGCACCAACTTCTCTTGGACTACCAGTAACTCACAGGGCAGTAGCAACATCAGTTACAATAGTAACTGGTCATGAAGACCCAACAAAAGAAGAAAGCCAAGTGCATTGGGATTATACTGCTGATACATTAATTATATTGATGGGAATTGGAAATATCAAAGAAAACACAACTGAAGTAATGAAGTATCGCTCAGCTGACACTCCAGTTTGTGTTGTTGAAAGCGGAACACTTCCAGATGAAAATCTTGTATTTGGAACATTGGGTGATATTTCCGATAAAAAAATCAACACTCCTGCTATTTTAATAATTGGGGATGTTGTAAAATTGTATAAAGACATTTACGATTATCAGAGGTGATTAAATGTGTGGAATTGTTGGATGTATACTAAAAGAAGACCGTGATGTAGCGCCAATTCTTTTTGATTGCATATCTAAATTAGAATACAGGGGATATGATTCAATAGGTTTAGCTACTTTCAATGAAGGAAAAATCCACATCAAAAAAGATAAAGGCAAAATTGTTGAAGTGGATAAAAGTTTAAACCTCACAGACATGTCGGGAAACTTTGGAATTGCTCATGTAAGATGGGCTACACATGGTGACCCATCAAAATTAAATTCACATCCTCATGTTGATGAAGATTCAACAATTGCTGTCGTTCACAATGGAATCATTGAAAATTACTTGGAAATTAAAGAGAAATTAATTTTGGAAGGTCATGTATTTAAATCAGATACAGACACTGAAGTTATACCTCATTTAATTCAAAAGTTCATGGCTGAAAAATTCGACCTTGAACATGCAGTTAGAAAAACAATTGATGTAATTGAAGGAGCTTATGCAATTGCAGCAATTTCAGTAAATGAACCAGATAAAATCGTTGCAACACGTAAAGACTCACCATTGATTGTTGGAATTGGTGAAGAGGGTTATTATTTGGCTTCAGATTCTCCAGCTATTTTAAAATACGCTCGTGATATAATATATCCTGAAATGGGTGAAATTGTCATTTTAGACAAAGATGGTGTTGTTGTCCATGACGAATTTGATAATGTGGTAAATAAAGAAATAGAAACTATTAATTGGACACCCGAAATGGCTGAAAAAGAAGGTTATGACCATTTCATGATTAAAGAAATTAACGAACAGGCAACAGCTGTTAGAAATACTTTAACTCAAAAGGATAATATTCAAGAAATCATTGATGATATTGAGGATATTCAAAGAATATGCTTTGTTGCTTGTGGAACATCCTATCATGCTTCATTAACTGGTAAATACTTAATAGAATCTCTTGCAGGTATTCCAACTGATGTTATTCTTGCATCTGAGTTTAAATATTCTGCAAATACTCTAAATGACAAGACTTTAGTTATTTTCATATCACAATCTGGTGAAACTGCTGATTCACTTAAGGCATTGGATGTTGCAAATCAAACATCAAAGACTTTGGGAATTGTTAATGTTGCAGGATCATCTATTACAAGAAGAGCTCAATATGTAATTCAAACTCAAGCAGGTCCTGAAATCGGTGTTGCTGCAACAAAAACTTATGTTGCACAATTAACTTCAATTTACTTATTTGCTGCATTAATTTCTAAAAATGTAGAACTTCTAAAAGAACTTGAAAAAGTACCTGATTTCATTGATGAAGCTCTTGAAGATGTTGAATATATTAAAGAGATATCTAAAAGATATAACTTTGCAGATGACTTTTTCTATCTTGGAAGAGGGTATTCTTATCCAACAGCACTAGAAGGAGCTCTAAAGCTTAAAGAAATTACCTATATTCATGGTGAAGGTTATGCTGCAGGTGAACTTAAACATGGTCCTTTAGCTTTAATTGATGAAGGAATTCCAGTAGTTGTTGTTCTACCTCCGGGGGATAATTATAGGAAAACCATGAGTAATTTAGAGGAAGTTAAATCTCGTGGAGCTTATGTGCTTGTTGTAGGTTCAAAAGATGATGAATCCCTAAAAGCAAAAGCTAATGATGTTATTGGTATCAATGGTGATGTTAAAGAGATTATTGCACCATTGGTTTATATTGTACCATTGCAATTAATTGCTTATTATATCACTCTTGAAAAGGGTCATGATCCGGATAAGCCTAAAAATTTAGCAAAATGTGTAACAGTAGAATAAGGTATTTTTAACCTTATTTTCATTTTTTTATTATTCTGCTTATTTCACCTTTAATTTTGGATTTAACCAATAATTAATTGTTATTTTTGCCAAATCGTTAATTATTTAACTTAACTCCATTCCATTAATTTGAAATGAATTGATTTCTCATGAGTTCGTTGGGTTATTTATAAACTACATTATAAATATCCTTGATTATAATGATTTCAGTTTAACATTAATTTTGTCTTTTGATAATAATTTAGCTTAATTTAAACTTTTTTAACTATTTATAACTATATTTAAACTTATTTTTTATAAATTAATCTTATTTGAACTCTTTTTAAAAATCAAAAGCTTTTTATAAGTTAAAGTTTAACTAATTTTAAGAACCAATGTTAAATGGAGTTAACGTTTATGTTTGGTAAAAAAATTAGTATAATTTTAATAACACTAATTTTCATGTTATCATTGTCTGTAGTATCAGCTGCTGATACAAACTCAACTGATGATGTTGGAATTAGTGATGTAGATGAAGAACCTCCTTCGGTTTCGATTGGGGTTGATTCTACAAATGAGTCCTTTACTAGTTCAAATCAACAAAAAGACTATATTTTAACAACTAGTAATGTGGACATGTATTATAAAGGTAATTCGAGTTATGAAGTAGTTTTATCTCAAGGTGAAAGTCCTGTTTCCAATGCTTCTGTTAGTGTTAGCATTAATGGTGTTAATTACAATAAAACTACTGATGATGAAGGTAAAATTTCACTGCCTCTAGATTTGAAGGTAGGTAGTTATAGTGTCACTGCTAATTATAATAATTTAACAACTGCAAAAAGCACAGTTAAAGTCTTGCCGGTTGTTTCAGGAAAAGACATCACAAAAACTTATAAAAGCAGCACACAATATTCAGCTACATTTTTAAATACAAATGGTAAAGCCTTAGCCAATACAAATGTAAAATTCAAATTAAATGGTAAGACTTATACTAAAAAAACCAATTCAAAAGGTGTGGCTAAACTAGATTTAGATTTAAAGGTTGGAACTTACACTGTTTATGCAATTCATCCGAATGGATATAAAATTTCAAATAAAATTACTGTAAAACATTCAGTTGTTGCAAGTGATGTTTCAAAACATTATTTAAGTTCTAAAAAGTTTTCTGCAACATTTTATGGTACTGATGGTAAAGTTTTGAAGAATAAATATATTAAATTCTCATGTCATGGAAAAACATTTTCTGTTAAGACTAATTCAAAAGGTGTGGCAAGCATAAGTATTGTTTCAAAACCAAGTACCTTTAAAATGGTCACAACCAATACTCAGACTGGTGAAAAGGTATCTAATACAATTAAAATTTCACCTACATTGTCTGCAAGTTCAATGACTGTTTTTACAGGTTCAACTTCTAAGTTTAAAGTAAAGCTTTACAAAAACGATAAATTAGTTAAAGATGCAGCAGTTTATGTTTATGTTAATGGAGTTAAGAAAACAGCTAAAACAGATGCCAATGGTGTAGCAACTGTCAGTTTTAAATTGTCTAAAGGAACTTATTCTTTCAGGTCTGTTGATCCATATACCAGTTATACATTATATACTAAGGTAGTTGTCAAATTAGCTTCTATTAAAGCAAGTGACATCTATGGAAAAGATGGTACAACTGGAACATATCAGGCAACTCTTTTAAAACAAGACGGAACAGTTGCAAAAAATACCCAAATGAATATTACAATTGATGGTAAAACTAAAACAGTTAAAACCAATTCTAAAGGAATTGCAAGTGTCAAATTTAACTTAAAAAAAGGAAGTTATTCTGTTACTTGTAAAGATTTAGATAGTGGATACACTGTAACTAAAAAAATCACTGTTTTGAGTTCTAATAGAAGTCAAGTTTATACCAAATATGGGGTTTCTGAAGATGGGAAAACTATTTTGGCAGTTGGAAGAGCATCTGCATCTGGTGAGTTATCCAAATATGGTTACACATTTTATATAGTTGAATTTGCAAGGGTTTGCCCATACTGTGGAAGTACTGAACTTTACTGGAGCATATTCTTTGCAGATTCTGAAACTGGAAACTGGGGGACTTTTCCTGTAACAGGTAACGGTGAAGGCAGTAGTGCTGAAGGTATTATTGTTTGTGCAAACTGTGACAGTGACTGGTCAATTTTTGGTCATAACCATGGTGGTAGTGGTGGTGACTTAACAGTTGTATCAGAAGCCACTGCATGCACAAAAGAAACAGCATATTTACTTAAAAGTGGAACTTACGTTTATCCGTAACTTCCATCTTTAACTTCTTTTAATCTTTTTTTCATATTTAAAATTCTATTTCTTGAGTTATTCTCATTATCTTGTTTTTTTGAGTAATTGTTTTCACATTCAACAATGTATTTTGCTTCATCGGACATTGTTGAAGGAATGTTCATTTTAGCTAAATTGCGTTCTACACGTCTTTTTAGCTTTTCATCTTCCATTTCACAGGCTAAAAAGATTGGTGTTTTAACAGCTGAAGATATCTTAGTGCTATGCCGTGCAAGATGTCTTTCTTCAGTTCTTTTATCTAAAATGAAATCACTGGAATTGTTTAGATTTGGATCTCTAAATGGAATTCCAACATCAGATAGGGCAATTCTTATTTCATCATTTTTTGGAAGTGAAGTGTCAAGCATTAATGGATTTGGACTTGCAAGAGTTCCTCCCTGTTTTCTTCCAAAAATAGGGCCTTGTCCAATATAAAAATCAGCTTCGATAAAACCGGCTCTCACAGGTGCAGAAGATGTATATGTTGCAACAATACCATCATCTTTAATAACTCGCCTAAATTCTTTGAAAAATTCAATGGAAAATAACTCGGGAGCCATATTTTGGCTGAAAGGATCTAAAAATATGGCGTCATACTTATTGTCATCTAATTTCTGCACAGTTTGTCTTGCATCTTCAATATAAACAGTGATATCAATATTTGAGGGAATTTCAGTTTTCTCTAAACTTAAGTTAGCATAATCTTGAGCTATTAACTCATTTTCAATAGCTTTCTTGGTGATGTCATGTTCTTTAATTGGGGAGGGCACTAAAAGCCCACATGCTAGTGTTGCTTTTGATATTTCAACCATATCAATAGTTAAATTTGTAGAACTGTTTTTCATAAAATCAGCTATTGCTGCTGATGTATTGTATCCTAATCCTGCACATATATCTAATATGGCAATGTCTTTAGAGTAATTGAATTTCATTGGTTTGATAAATTTCTCAAATGACTCACTTATTGCACCTGTGGATGTATGTAATGTTTCAACTTTATGATTTATTTCACGTGAATTAATAGAATAAGATCCATCATCTGTTAAAACAAAATAATTGTTGTAAGTATTAAAAAAATCAACCCTACTTCCAATATTTTGACTACTTTTTTCTTGGCTGAAATATTCAGTAATTAAATCAAAAATATCATCATTAATTATTCTAGCATCATTTTCATAACTCATTTTATCTAACATTAATTTTTAGATTTTATTTATTATAAATTTTTGAAATTTTAATTCAATATTTGTTTTATGAGCAAAATTTATATAATTTCTAATTTAAAACTTATTGTAATAGAAATAGTAAGGTTAAATAAATGTTTGAAATTAAAGCAAAAGATAATATGGGGCGTGTTGGTGTCTTAAAAACTAAACATGGGGAAGTTAAGACTCCTGCATTGATGCCAGTCATTCATCCAAGAAAACAAACTATTGATGTTGGGAAATATGGTGCAGACATAGTCATTACCAATGCTTATTTAATTTATAAAGATGAAAATTTAAAACAAAAAGCTATTGATGAAGGATTACACAAATTAATCAACTTTGATGGTCCAATCATGACTGATTCTGGATCTTTTCAGCTATCAGTTTATGGTGATGTTGAAATAACAAATAAAGAAGTAATTGAGTTTCAGGAATTGATTAAAACTGATATTGGAACTAGTCTTGACATTCCAACTGCTCCTTTTGTTGATAGGGAAAAAGCAGAAGAAGATTTAAAAATTACTTTGGAAAGAGCAAAAGAGGCAGTAGATTATAAAAAAGAACAGAACATGGGAATGTTATTGAATTCAGTTGTTCAGGGTTCAACATTTCTTGATTTAAGACGTGAATGTGCAAAGGAACTGTCAAAACTTGATGCTGATTTGTATCCGATAGGTGCAGTTGTACCTTTAATGGAATCATATCACTACAAAGACCTCGTTGATGTTGTAATGAACTCAATGGGCGAATTACCAGATAATACTGCAAGACATTTAATGGGTGCTGGTCATCCAATGATATTTGCATTATGTGTTGCAATGGGCTGTGATCTGTTTGACTCAGCAGCTTACATTTTATATGCAGAAGATGACAGGCTTTTATCCACAAGAGGAACATTCAAACTTGAAAACCTGCAAGAAATGCCATGTTCCTGCGAGGTATGCAGTAAATACACTCCAGATGATTTAAGAGCAATGCCAAAAGAAAAACGTAGAGATTTAATTGCTCAACATAACTTGCATGTATCTTTTGCAGAGTTAAGACTAATCAAGCAAGCTATTTATGAAGGAAGTTTGATGGAACTTGTAGAAGAGCGTTGTAGATCTCACCCTGCACTTTTAGAAGCTGTCAGACAACTTGGAAACTACTCAAAGGATTTGGAAAAATATGATCCAAGAAGTAAAAAATCAGCATTTTTCTACACAGGTCCTGAATCATTGTGCAGGTCAGAAGTACTAAGACATATGCAGAAACTTCGTGAAATGCCTAAAAAAAGTAATTTGGTGATTTTGCCACCTTCAAGAAAACCTTACTCAAAATTTACCTCTGGAAAGCTTGGTGAATTTTATGTTCAGGGTCAGGAAAGTGAAATTGACTTGAATGATACAGATTTCATGGTGCTTGATGTTCCATTTGGTTTAATACCTCTAGAAATTGATGAGGTTTATCCATTAAGTCAAAATGATGCTCCAAGAATTCGTGATGTTGATGCTATCGAGTTTTTAGAAGATTTCATCAATGAATTCAGCGAATATTATGAACAAGTTTTAATTCATTCAAGAGTTGTAAACAACTTAGAACTTGAATCATATGGTGAATATTCTCAATCTGATGAGATAAAATACACTAAGGATGATATTAAAAAGGTTAAAGCTATTGCAGATTATCAATTTGGAATTGGGGCTGGTGAAGCATTATTTACTGGAAAAATCAACATCGAAAAAAGTAAGAAAACAGGAAAAATCAGACATATTTATGATGGAAAAGCTTTAATTGTTAATATGAGAGCATCTGATTCCTACTTAATTTTATCAAAAGAAGGTGCTAGGAGACTTCATGGTAAAATGCCTTATCCACAAAACAGGGTTGTTGTTAACAAAGACTCCGAGCCATTTGCACTTGATGGGAAAAGTGTATTCTGTAAATTTGTTGTGGAATGCGATGAAAACATAAGGGCAAAAGATGAAGTTTTAATTGTTAATGAAGAGGATAAACTGCTTGCTTATGGAAAAGCATTGTTGGGCGCATGTGAAATTGAGCAATTTAACACAGGACAAGCTATTAAAACACGTAAAGGAATGAAAAAGTGATATCATGAGTGATAATGATAAAGTTAATACTGGTCATCACATTGAAGATAAAGAATTAATTAAAAATGCAAGAAAACCTGTTGGTGAGTTAGGCCACCAAATCTTGGACAGAATGAATAAATCCCATGAAGCAATGGCTCAGTGGGGTGTAAGTCACTTTGAAGTAAAAAAAGACAGTAAAATCCTAGATATTGGTTGTGGTGGTGGAAGAAATATCCAACGCTTTGCAGAACAGATTTCAGAAAACGGTCGAGTTGTTGGAATTGATTATTCTGATGTTAGTGTTGAAAAATCAATTGAATTAAACAAGGAGTCTATTAACAAAGGAATTGTCAATGTCCTGCAAGGATCTGTATCTGAAATGCCGTTTTACGATGAAACATTCGACATTGCAACTGCTTTTGAGACAATTTACTTCTGGCCGGACTTTATCAATGATTTAAAGGAAGTTAATAGGGTTCTTAAAAATGATGGTTTTTTATTTATCTGTAATGAAGCAGTTTACCGTGAAGGTGAAATGGATAAATACGATGATTTAGTGGAACTATTGGATATGAAAATCTATTCTGAGGATGTTTTAAAAGAATATCTTAGGAATGCTGGTTTTTATGATTTTAAAGCTTTCATTAATTATGAAAATGAATGGATTTGTATAATTGCTAAAAAATAATTTAAGGTAATATAATGGTTAATGAGGTAAAAACAGTATTTGCAAATCTTAGTTGGATGTTAATTGCACAGTTTATTACTAGTGTATTATCATTTTTTTGGACTATTTTAACAGCCCAATATTTAGGACCTTCTGAATATGGTATTTTTGGAACGGCTATGTCTTTCTCAGGGTTATTTATTGTCTTCGTAGATTTTGGGATTATAACTTATATTGTTAGGTCTATTTCCACAGATTTAGAAAATGAAAGTACATATATAAATAATTCGTTTACTTTAAGTTTGTTGTTATCGATTTTTTATTTATTTGTTGTTTTAATTATATTATTCGTGTTGGGTTGGGATAATTATATTGTTTTGGCATGTTTTTTATATGCGATTGTGAATGTAAGTGGTAAATTAGTTGGAATTTTACAAGTTTCTTTTCAAGCCCATGAACAATTGAAATTTCAAGCAATTACAAATATTATTAATAGTTTATCTATATTTGTATTTTTGATTCTTGTAATTTTCTCTTCATTAGGATTGTTTTGGTTGATTTCAGCATATATATTTTCAAATATTATTTCTTTTATATATGTATTTTTAACAATTAGAAAACATTATTTTAAAATTAAATTTTCTTTTAATCCTACTTTTTATAAAGAATTAATAAAATGTGGTATTCCATTTGCTATTTCAGGGGTATTCACAACAATATATTACTCAATAGATGTTGTTATGATTACGCAGTTTGCAGGTACTTATGATGCCGGTCTTTATAATGCAGCATATAAATTACTTTCATTTTTAACCATATTTTATTCAATTTATGGTATTGTAATTTTTCCTGTAATGAGTAAGTTATTTGAGGATAGTAAAGAATTATTGAATCTTAGTTTTATAAAATCTACAAAATATTTGTCTGCTGTATCAATCCCAATTGCAGTTTTTACATGTTTTTATAGTTCTGATATAATTAATATTTATGGTTCTGAATTTACAAGTGCGGGACCTATTTTGAATATTCTAATTTGGACAATATGTTTTATTTTTATTAATAGTAATGCTGCAAATGTGTTAAATGCAGCATATAAAGAATATTCTGTTACAAAAATCGCTTGTATTGCTGCTTTATTTAATATAATGTTAAATTTAGTTTTAATTCCAAAATATTCTTTTTATGGTGCTGCTGTTGCAACAGTATTTAGTGAAGCATTGGTATTTATTTTATTCATGCATGTTCTTAAACAAATAGATCAGCTTCCAAATAGGCATTTTATCTATGATATAATTAAAATTATTTTTGCGTCAGGAATACTAGCAATAGCTCTCTACTTCCTAAACCTAAACTTATGGCTAGCAATGCCAGTATCTATAGTAGTCTACTTCGCAGCACTCTTAATCCTAAAAACCCCAGACGATCAAGACAAACTAATCCTAAAACAAATCCTTAACAAATAATGCAAACCTTTATATATTATTAAAACATAATTTTATTTGTTGTTATTTTTCATGCGGTGTTAGTCCAGCCTGGTTAAGACTCTAGCCTGCCACGTTAGAGACCCGGGTTCAAATCCCGGACGCCGCATTTTTTATGCAGTCGTGGTATAGTCTGGTTATTACTTGGGCCTTCCAAGCCTACAACCCGGGTTCGAATCCCGGCGACTGCATCTTGAACAAAATCTTTTTTTAAAATTTGTTTTTTACCCAAAAAATACTCTTTTTTAGTTAGTTTTATATAATAATAAGAATAATATATATTCATTTAAATATTATGTTTATTTTAAGGTGATTTAATGGTAGGAATTATAGGTTATGGGGCACATGTTCCCTCATACAGAATTAAGGTAGAAGAAATCGCTAAGGTCTGGGGAGATGACCCAGTAGCATTATCAAACGGTCTCGTAGTTAACGAAAAATCCGTTCCTTCTGCCGATGAAGACACAGCTACCATTGCAGTTACCGCTGCAAGGTATGCATTAATGAGAGCTCAAATTGATCCAAGTAAAATCGGTGCCGTTTATGTCGGTTCCGAATCACACCCTTATGCGGTAAAACCAACCGCTTCCATTGTTGCTGAAGCGGTCTGTGCAACTCCAAAGCTCACTGCAGCCGACTTGGAATTTGCATGTAAGGCAGGTACCGCAGGTATTCAGATGACTATGGGACTTGTAAAATCAGGTCTAATAGAATACGGTCTTGCGATAGGTGCTGATACTTCTCAAGGAGCACCTGGTGACGCTTTAGAGTACACTGCATCTGCAGGTGGTGCTGCTTACATTATAGGTGAAAAAGATCCTCTAGCAGAAATTACCCACACCTGCAGTTTCACAACAGACACTCCTGACTTTTACAGAAGGGAAGGTGAAGACTATCCTTCACACGGTGGACGTTTCACTGGTGAACCGGCTTACTTCAAGCATGTATTAAGCGCTGCTAAAATGCTATTTGAGGAAACTGACACAACAGTTAAAGATTATGATTACGCCTGTTTCCACCAGCCTAACGGTAAGTTCTACCTAAGGGCAGGTAAGAAGTTAGGATTCACTTCAGAACAAATTAAACAAGGTCTTCTCACACCTAACATAGGTAACACCTACTCAGGTGCTGTGCCTTTAGCTTTATCCAATATCTTGGATGTTGCAAAACCTGGTGATAAGATTTTTGTCATTTCCTACGGTTCAGGTGCAGGTAGTGACGGATTTACAATAGAAGTGACTGATGAAATTGAAAACAGAAGAGATTTAGCTCCAAAAACACAAGAAATCATCAATGACAAAACATATGTCGATTATGCTGTTTATGCTAAATTCAAAGGCAAAATTAAAATGTAAGGGGGCTTAAATATGAGAGATGTTGCGATTATAGGTGTTTCACAAACAAAATTCGGTGAATTATGGGATTCATCCTTTAGAGATTTGATTGCTGAAGCTGGAGTTAAAGCTCTAGTTGATGCAGGATGTGATGGTGATGATATTGAAGCTATGTTTGTTGGAAACATGTCTTCAGGTTTATTTGTCGAGCAGGAACACATTGCTGCTTTGATTTCAGACCATATGGGTTTAAACCCTGTTCCAACCACAAGAGTTGAAGCTGCTTGTGCATCAGGTGGTCTTGCACTAAGGCAAGGAATTATGGCTGTTGCATCAGGTTATCATGATGTTGTAATCTCAGCAGGTGTTGAAAAGATGACTGATGTGGTTGACGCCACACCAGCAATTGCCACTGCATCAGATCAGGAATGGGAAGCTCAGCAAGGTGCAACCTTCCCTTCATTATATGCAATGATTGCTAAAAGACACATGCACGAATTCGGTACTACCCGTGAACAGTTAGCACAGTTTTCAGTAGTAAACCACAAGAACGCATCCAAAAACCCTAATGCTCAGTTTCCGTTTGAAGTTACAGTCGACAAGGTCATAAACTCAACAATGGTTGCTGACCCTTTAACTTTACTTGACTGTTCTCCGGTATCAGACGGAGCGGCAGCGGTTGTGATGGTGCCTGCAGAAGATGCCAAAAAGTACACTGACACTCCAATTTACGTTAAAGCTTCCACACAGGCTTCCGGAACACTGACCTTACACGACAGAAAAGATTTGACTACCATTGAATCTACAAAGGTCGCTTCAAGAAAAGCTTATGAAATGGCCGGAGTCACAGTAAAAGACATTGACGTAACCGAGGTTCACGATTGTTTCTCAATCAATGGTTTACTGGCAGTTGAGGATTTAGGCTTTGCCGAAAAAGGTAAAGGAGGAATTGCAATCGAAGAAGGCCAAACTGAAATCGATGGTGATTTCCCAATAAACTCATCCGGTGGTCTTAAGGCACGTGGACACCCGTTAGGTGCTACAGGTATTGCTCAGGCTGCTGAAATCGTATGGCAACTTAGAGGGGAAGCCGGAGGAAGACAAGTTGAAGGTGCTGAAATCGGTATGACCCACAACATCGGTGGAACCGGTGGTACAGCAGCTGTACACATATTCGGAAGAGATTTATAAATCTCTTTTACTTTTTCTTTTTTTATGATAATTAACACAGGTTCAAGAACCGACATACCTGCTTTTTTTAGTGAATGGTTTTTAAATAGGATTCAGGAAGGTTTTGTCTATTCAAGAAATCCATTCAACAATGATGTTTATCGTTATTCGTTAAATCCTGAAATTATTGATGTTTTATGCTTCTGCACAAAAAATCCAAGGCCAATGCTAAGGAAAATGAATTCAATCAGTGATTACAATCAGTTCTGGTTTGTGACAATCACTCCCTACGGCAAGGACATTGAGGTTAATGTTCCTGATTATAGACATGTTATCAAATCTTTCAAGGATTTGTCTGAGGTTTTAGGGCCTCGAAAGGTCGCCTGGAGATATGATCCCATTTTCATCTCACAAAAGTATGGCTTGGATTTTCATATAGATAAATTCGAAGAGATGGCATGTGAACTTTCGGGATTTACTCATGACTGCACAATCAGCTTCATTGACCTGTACCAGAAGGTTTTGAGGAATTTTCCAGAGGCAAATGAAGTCACCGTAGAAGAGCAGCTACTCATTGGTGAGAATTTCTCAAGGATTGCAAAACAATATGATTTTAATATGAAGACCTGTGTTGAAGGCACTCTTCTTGACCGTTTCGGTTTTGATTCGTCAGGTTGTATGACCAAGGAAGTCCTCGAAAAGGCGATAGGTTTTAATCTAAAAGTGCCCAAAGGAAAATACATAATCCGTGATTGCAACTGTTTATTTGGAAGAGATATTGGAGCATATAACACATGCCTTCATGGATGTAAATATTGCTATGCCAACAGCAACATGAAGCTGGTTAAAAAGAATCAAAAGTTGCACAATCCAGATTCACCATTGCTGATTGGTGAGGTTAAAGATGGTGATGTTGTAAAAGAGGTTAGGGAACCTAGCTATGTTGATAGACAAACCAGGTTATTCTAGTTTTATTCATAATTTGTTTCGAAGTTTTCTTTTTCTTCATACATTTTCCAGTAGGCTTCCGCGATGTTTTCCGGTGCAAATTTTTCTGTTTCACCAACATTGCCCATTATATTTACAATTCCGACATGAATGTTATCATCTTTCAGTTCTTCATTGAGCATTTGTGCTAATTGTCTTAATGCCGCTTTATCCATGGACATGCATGCAAATTCATGATATGCATTCGGATAGACTCCAAATAATCCTCCGGTAAATAAAATACATCCTTCTTTTTGTTCTTTCATTTTTGGGAGGACTTTGATGGTGCTTAATTGCGCTCCAACAACATCGGTTTTGAAATGCTCAATCATTTCATCAGGTGTTAATTTGGAAGCGTTTCCACCTTGCATAAATGCTGCATTGTAGATTAATACATCAATATTTTTATATTCTTCGGATATTTCATCGAAAGCTTTGCTTAATGAATCCATATCTGACGCATCTGCCTGTTTGGAAGATGCTTCATATCCTTTTGTTTTAAATTCTTCAACATATTCATTTAAAGCGTTCTGGTTTCTTGCAATCAATATTACTCTGAAATCATTTTGAGCAAATTTTTCTGCAATATTGTTGCCCATTCCTTTTCCTGCACCTACAATTACTGCTGTTTTCATTTTTTATCACCTTTCAAATAATTCTGCTACCTTTTCTAATTCACTACTAATTTCAATATGCTGTGGGCATACTTTTTCACATGCTCCACAACTTACACACTCAGATGCCTTTTCATATCTTTCTGCATAATTGTCATAATACAAAAAGTTCAGCATCTGATCGACATTCGAATTCATTTCATCATTGTAAATTGAGAAATATTTTGATATTGGAATTCCTTTTTTACAGTGCTCGGCACAATAGTCACAAAAAGTACAAGGTATTGCTGTTGTGTCATTTATTATTTCACATGCCTGGGTAATGATGTCTAACTGATTATCATCCAATCCATTGAAATTTTTCACAATTTCAGTATTTTCTTTTATATGTTCCAATTCGGCCATTCCACTTAACACTAACTGTACTGATTTTAAATTTAGCACATAGGATAATGCCCAATTTACTGGAGACTTTTGATTATAGTTTGTAAACAATTTATTTACGTTTTCTGGAACATTTATCAGATTTCCTCCTTTTAAAGGTTCCATTACAAACACATCAAGTCCATATTCTTCGACAAGTTCATAGCATTCCTTTGCTTGAACTACATTGTTTAACCAATCTACATAATTTATCTGAAGCTGTACAAATTCTATTTCAGGATTTTCATCCAAAACTTGTTTCAAAACATCTGCAGTATCATGATGGCTGATTCCAAGGTGATTTATCAATCCCTTATTTTTAGCGTCACTAGCAAAGTCAAAAACATTCAGTTTCTTGGCTATTCCATTATAGAAAATATCGGATGTGTTGTGGATTAAATAATAATCGAAATAGTCAACACCGCAACGTTCAAGTTGAGTGTTGAATATTATTTCAGGTTTGTCTCTGCGTCTCATTCCATATATTGGCATTTTATCCGCAATTTGGACTTTACTTCGAGGATATCTTTCTATGACACATTTTTTAATGGCATCTTCGCTTTTCCCGTTATGGTAATGAAAGCCAGTATCAAAATAACTTCCGCCATTTTTAATAAAACAATCAACTAATTTATTAACTTTTTCATAATCTATATCACTTGGATTATCATTGATTAGAGGTAATCTCATAAATCCAAATCCTAATTTAAAATCAAACAATCTAATCACCTAATAATGTTCATAATGAATATTTTCAAAGGATAAGTTTTCTTTTAGATATTCATTTTTAAATTCTCCCTTTTTGCCTAATGCCACACAATTTAAAACTCTGAAACTGTTTGGAACATTTAATAAATCTCTGATTTCTTCATCTGCCGTTTTTATTTGCCCGTCACGGTTTCTTATATGAATCCAACATGCGCCAATGTCAAATTGTTCAGCAGCCAGTAGAATATATGTAGATGCAACGGAGGCATCTTCTATCCAAAGTTCGCATCTTGATGTATCAGCCATGACAACGATGCATACTTTGGCTTTTGTTAATGGAGCTGCACCCATAGCTTTGCAGTGGGCTATTTTTTGTATCATATTCTTGTCTTTTACAACAATAAAATGAACTGGGTGGCCTCCCCATGAGGAGGGCGCAGTTAGAGCAACATTCAATATCTCTTGTATTATCTCGTCATCAATTTCTTCATTGAGATAATTTCTTATTGATCTTCGTTTTAATGTCAGGTCTAATAGGTTATTTTTCATTTTTTACACCTCTCATCGGTAAAATTCAAAGCATTTATTGCAACTCTGGTTAATATTTCTCGTGCTTCTTTATCACTGGAAGCTAATTGTTTATAAATCATTTCACTCCAGTCTAATTCGGCTTTTGATAATTTGTTTATTATTTTGATTGCTTTTCCTGTTAGAAATATCTTGTAAAATTTCTTATTTTTATCATCTTTTTTTCTAATGATTAAGTTTTTTTCTTCTAATTTTTTAAATGATCTTGAAACTTGTGATTTTGGAATTTTAAAACTTTCAGCAAGGTCAACTTGTGTTGAACCGTTGTTATGATAAAGATATAATAAAAATGAGTATTCATTACCGTTTATATTCAGATTTTTCATAAATGAATATAAATAGGAATTATGGGATTTGGTAATGTAGTAAAAAAATCCGCTTGCATATATGGTGTTTTTTAAAACCAATTCTTCATTATCCAATTTATAACCTCCATAATGGTTAACACTGATAACTATTCTTTGTTAAAAAAATTATATAAATGTATTGTATCTAAAAATGGATTGTTAATTATAGACACGGAATGATTCTACCCATCCATTGTTGATTGGAGAAGTTAAAGATGATGATGGTGTAAAAAGGTTAATGAACCCAGATACTTTAATTTACAGCAAAAATTATGTTAAACTAAGGCCTTTGGACTGTCACATTTGTGTTTTTTAGCATTTGTGCAGTTGGGAAATATTTATTTTTTTGAAGTGTTGATATTAAACGTGAGATGTTCAGTTATGTGACCATTTAATCACATATTTTGTTTGCATATAATGAACAAGTATTTATATAAATGTATTTTTATTTTATGAACAAGTATTTATATAATTATGTTCATAAATTTTAAACATATATTGTGAAGGTGATAAATGATGGAAGATGTAATTTATAACTATATAATAAAACAGCTGTCTGAAGTGCCAATGATTCTAAATAGGAAGTTATCATATAAAAACATCAAGTTCAATAGCAAAAACGAATTTGATAAGCTCAGATTAATGATTGATAGTTTTTTAGATGGGGAATCTGAAGAGAGATACTTTGTACTTCCAGGAATTCGGGGGGTTGGAAAAACAACTATACTATACCAATGCTATGAATACTTGTTAAAGGAAAAAAACTTCAATTCAAGTGATTTGTTATATATCTCATGCGAAACAACAAATTTCGCAGGTCAAACAGATATCAAAAAAATAATAGGAATCTATTTGGATAAAATTCACAATACAACTTCCGCACTTTTAGACAAACCGGTTTTCATTTTCATTGATGAAGCACACTTTGATGAGAATTGGGCAATGAACGGTAAAACCATCTATGATGAATCTCCATACATTTTCCTGATATTGACAGGTTCATCATCACTTCATCTGAATTACAATTCCGATGCAGCCAGAAGGCTCAATATACTGCCGGTAATGCCATTAAACTATTCCCAGCACTTGAGCTTAAAATACAACTACCAAACGGATATAAGAAATGGCCTGATTGATTTGATATTCACAGGAAACATAGAATCTGCACAGCAAAAGGAGCTGAAAATCCAAAAGGATTTAATAGGATTAGAAGATTATCCATTAAATGATTGGAACATTTACTTAAACTATGGTGGTTTTCCTGCATCATTCAACATCAAATTCGAGGACATAATTGTATCAAAAATATGGACAATAATATCCAAAGTGATAACTGTCGATATGGCAAATGTATTCAATTTAAACCGGAACAATCAAAACTTGACTTATAGAACACTCGTATATCTTGCATCACAAAAACCGGGAGAAATATCACATGACAAACTATCAAATTACCTTAATTGCAGCAAAGCAACAATAAACAATATTATCAATACCTTAGAAAAGACACATCTGATATTTCACAGTGAAGCTTATGGCGGAGCTTCCAAAAAAGTCAAAAAACCATGGAAATATAACTTCGCAACACCGAGCATCAGAAACTGCATAAACATAAAATTCGGAAACAGTGCAGGATCAAAAAGTGAATATGAGGGGATACTATTGGAAAATCAAATAGCATCCAATCTATTTAATCTAAACAATAATAATGTCTCATTTGATTTCAATGTTTATTATGATTCACAAAAGGGAGGTGTTGATTTTATCGTTAAAAAATTATTCGGCAGTGCAATACCAATAGAATCAGGAATAGGAAGCAAAACAAAAAGACAAGTAAAAAAAGCAATGAATAAATATGATGCCGATCATGGGATTGTAGTTTCAAATAAAACAGATTTCATAGAAAAGGAAGATGATGTGATTTTCATACCTCCAAAAACCTTCTCTTTTTTATAATCTTGTTACTTTTTAATTATTTTAGTTATATGGGATTAATATGCGATATTTGTTTTGTATTTCTGAAACAAATTTGACAAAAAAATAGTGGATAATTTCTCTACAGTTGCCATCTTCTGTTCGCAATTAATGAAACAAATTTTACTAAAAGTAGTAGATAATTTAAAGTGTGTTATGCCAACAGTAACATGAGGCTGGTCAAAAGGAACCAAATGTCGCATAATCAGGATTCACCTTTCTGATTGGAGATGTTAATGAGAGTGATGTTGTAAAAGAAGTTAATTTATTAATTGATGTTTTTGCTTTGATTTTTCTTCCATCTAAGCTCAAATGATGGATTTTGATTAAATCATTATCTTTTACTATTTTAATGGTTGTTTTAAATGTATTGGGGACTAACATAGTCTGATTTATATTATTATATTTTAAAACCATAAATAAAACAACTATAAAGTTTAATCTCTATAATAAATGATTGTACTTATTGTATATTAAATTAAAAGAAAAATAGCAAAATATAATTAAAAAAATAGTGACTTCGCGTCACATCCTCAAATAAAAAGAAAAATATTAAATGATATATTCATTTAATATTCATAAAATCCTTTACCTGCATTGATACCAGTTTCACCGGCATCTATTTTTTCTTTAAGTTTTAGGGAAATTTTTCCCTGGGTTGTCTCAGGGTCTTTGGACCTAGGATCCATAAGATTAATATTGTATGCAGTTACAAGACCTACAATGTCTAAAATTTGGAATGGTCCATTTGGTGCACCGGTTGCAAGTCTCCAGGTTAAATCAATTGTTTCAGGTTCTGCAACTCCTTCAGCCCATAAAGCTTGTCCTGCAGATAAGAACGGAACGAGCAATGAATTAAGCACGTATCCAGGTTGTTCTTTTAAGACTTTAATTGGCACCATGTTAATGTCTTCTGCAAACTGGACAATGGCATCAAAGTATTTTTCTTCAGTTCCAGGATGTGGCATGACTTCTGCAGTGTTTTGGGCCCATATGTTGTTTGCAAAGTGGAATGCAAGATATTTTTCAGGTCTTCCCGTGTATTCTGCAAATTGGCTTGGAAGTAAAGTGGAGGAGTTTGTCACAACAATTGTTTTTTCTGGAAGATATTTAGCTAACTCCTCATAAAATGGGATTTTTTGATTAGGATCTTCTGCAATTGCTTCAATTACAAGGTCAGCATCGTCCACTGCTTCTTCATAACTTGTAGTTAATGTTAGACTGTTAAATGCTTTTTGAGCTTGTTCTTTTAAGGAGTCTATCTCTTCATTGCTTAGGTCAGTTTTTTTACTGAATCCTCTGCAGTATGCAGTTTTATCCGTTTTCATTTGTTCAAGTGTGCTTAAATAGATGTTTAATAATCTTTCAAATTTAGGTTTGGCTCTTTCAATTGAACCTTCACTTCTTAACCAAACGGTAACATCGAATCCACAGAATGCGGATTGATATGCAATTTGACTGCCTAATACTCCTCCACCAGCTACTACTACTTTTTTAATTTCCATTTCAATCACCAAATTAATGTATGAATTATATTTCATCAAAAAATTAAAAAACTAAACATAATTCATTATTTATTATTATAATTATTTAAAATATTTAAAATTTTTTATATAATTCTGTACTTTCGAATATTTAAATTATATTTTTAGAATTCATCTGGTAAATGGGTATTTGGTAAATGGGGTTATGCCAACGCCAACATGAAGCTAGTTAAAAAGAAACTAGAATTTGCATAATCAGGATTCGCCACTATTGATTGGGGAGGTTAATGATGGTGATGTTGTAAAAGAGGCTAATGAACCCAGTTACATTGATATGCAATAAAAGTTAATTTAAATCTATTTTTAATAAAAACTTTATATATCATGTTTTTTTCACTGCAATTTTACAAACTGGCTTCAACAAGCTTTAAATAAGTTTTATCTTAAAAAATTATGGTAACTACTGGATTGATTGTATGCGTTTTAATGGGGGTATGGAAATGACTTAAATAAAATTAGCTTAATCACTTAAATATAATTACTATAATTACTTAAATAAAATTAGTATAATCACTTAATTGGTGATAATATGGAATATATTAAAAGGTATGTTGATGAAGAATTAAAGGATATGCTTGAATGTATGGGGGCTGTTTTAATAGTCGGGCCAAAATGGTGTGGTAAAACAACAACGGCCACTCAATTTGCCAAAACCATAATTGAATTGCAACATCCTACATTAGGTAAATCATATATTGAACTGGTGGATGTGGATCCATTGCTCTTATTGGATGGGGAAAAACCATTATTGATTGATGAATGGCAGATGGCTCCCGAATTGTGGGATGCAGTAAGGTATTCCGTTGATAAAACAGACGGTTATGGTTTATATATTTTAACAGGTTCTACAATTGTTGATAATTATAAAATAAATCATAAGGGAGTCGGAAGGATTCATAGGTTGATGATGAGGCCGATGAGTTTATATGAAAGTGGTGATTCCAATGGTAAAATTTCATTGGTTGATTTATTTAATGATAAAGATGTTAAAATTAATGGAATTACTTCAGATTTATCTTTACGCGATTTAACTTTTTTGGCTTCTCGTGGCGGTTGGCCTGAAACACTGAATATTGAAGACAAACAAAAACAATTAATCGTAGCTTCTTCTTATTTTGATAACATATGTCGTGATGACACTTATAATATTGATGGTGTTAAACGTGATTCAAAATTATTTAAAGCAATTCTCAGGTCTTATTCACGCAACATTTCAACATTAGTTAGTAATACAAAAATAATAGCAGATATTGAAGAGAATTATGGTAAAATTTCTGAGCCTACCTTTTATTCATATATTACGGTTTTAAAGAATCTATTTGTTATTGATAATGTTTCAGCATGGGCTCCAAATATTCGTTCAAAGCAAAAAATAAGAAAAACCGAAAAAAAGGAATTTATAGATCCATCAATTGCAGTTGCAGGTCTTAATGTAACTCCTGAAATGTTGATCTATGATTTGGAAACTTTTGGATTCATTTTTGAGACCCTGTGCATAAGAGATTTAAAAGTATATTCCTCACCATTGGGTGGAAAAGTATTGTATTATAATGATGGTACTTTGGAAGTGGATTGTGTTTTGCAAATTGCTGATGGGCGCTATGGATTAATTGAGTTTAAATTAGGGGATAAAAGAATTGATGAGGGTGCTCAAACTTTATTAAAAATGGATAAGTTGATTAAACAAAAAATTGCTGAGGGAAATACACATATCCCGGAACCTAGCTTTTTAGCGGTTATAACTGGTATTCCAATTGCAAAAGTTCGAAAAGATGGGGTAATGGTAATTCCGATTGGAGCATTAAGATAATTCTATACGAATATAGAGATAAATTCTAAAAAGTAATGGATAATTGTGATAATTTTAAGCATTAATTGTTCACATTATATCAAACAAAAATCGAAAAAGCAGTAGATAATTTCTATATTGCTATGCCAACAGTAACATGAAGTTGGTCAGAAAGAATCAAAAGTTGCATAATCCAGATTCACCATTATTGTTGGGTGAGGTTAAAGACGGTGAGGTTGTAAAAGAAATTAAAGAGCCAAGTTACATTGATTATCAACAAAAACTATTTTAAACTAAATTATATTCAATTATATTATTTTCCTTCTAGCCGTTTAATATCTAAAATCATTTGATCAAAGTCAGAAATGAAGTTTTCATCTTGCACTACTCTGAATTTTTCATATTTTTCAAGAACATGTTCTCGTGCTTCTTCAGCAGATATCTTACCTTTGCCAACAAGAATTGGCAGCCTTCGAAGTTTAAGGTAGTCATCCAGCAGTTCTTTCCAATCTTTCATACTCATTGGGATTCTATCCTCTGCGCGTGATTCGGCTAAATTCAAAAAACCTTCTACTAAACTATTTAATCTTGATAATTCATTTTGATTCAAATAATTTTTGGATATGACCACGTCACTTTGGAGTATTTTTCCATTTGGTGCTTTTTTCCATGTTGTCAATCCCATATGGGTATTTTCAATATCGCTTCGTGTTTCTATGAGTTCTGCTGCAGTATGGTTGCTTATTGCATATATCAGTTTGTTTTGTACTGTGGCAAAGAATTCTTTTGTTATGTCTGCATCTTTGTTATAATCAAAGCTTGTTGCATAAATGTCTGTGATTTTTTGATTGAATCTTCTCTCTGAAGCCCTTATTTCTCGTATGGTTTCTAATAATTCATCGAAATAGTCTTCTGTAAATCTTCCACCTTTTTTCAGAAGTTCTTTATCGATGACAAATCCTTTTATCATATATTCCTTTAATATTTTATTAGCCCAACGGCGGAACTGTGTTGCTTCTTTACTGTTTATTCTGTACCCTATTGATATGATTGCGTCAAGATTATACCATTTTTGGGGCCTACCTCGATTATTTGATTTTTTTAAGGATTTCTTAATAAAATTGGGATTGTCTTTAAAAAGGTCTTTAGAAGATATGCTTACTTCTTTTTCATCTAGCTCTCCTTCTTGGATTATATTTGAGAAATGCATTGAGATATTGGCTGATGTTGTTCCAAATATTTCTGCTATGACTTTTTGACTTGACCATAATGTTTCGTTTCCAATTATAAACTCGGCTTCTATATCGTTCTGTTCGCTTTTGTATAGTAACTTTTCAATAAGTTTGAATTCGGGCATACACTTCCTCCTTGGTTTAATTTAAAAATTTTTATAATTGGTTTTATATATGTTAATGATTATTATATCCAATTTTTGTTAGAGCATTTGATAAGTAATATCTGTTTAATATCTATTGCTAAAGTAGTAGATAATTCCGCTACTTTTCGCCCTTATCTGTTCGTATGTTGTAGAACAAATTTCACTAAAAGTAGTAGATAATTTCTATATTGTTATGCCAACAGCAACATAAATCTTGTCAAAAGGAACCAAAAGTTACATAATCCTAATTCGCCATTGTTGATTGGTGAGGTAAAAGAGAGTGATGTTGTACAAGAGGTTAATGAACCCAGCTATATCGATGCTCAAACTAGATTAATTTAATGGTATTTTTATAAAACCCATAAAAATTGTATGGATAACTATTTTTTATGAAAAATGAGGCCGACTCATAATTTTTGTGTTTAAAATTTTTTTCTTATTTTTTTATCCTTTAATTATTTATACTAGGAAGTACAATCTATTATTAGAGTTAATTAACTTCTTGGTTGTGTTTTTTATGGTTTTGAGAGAGGATAGA
>NZ_JAZKXX010000014.1:0-20999 GCF_045611865.1 Methanobrevibacter sp. | reverse complement strand
ACTACAGACAAACCAATCCAGAAATAATAAAGAAATTATACAAAACTAAAAAAGGAATTCTGACATTTTTAGACTTCCAAATGCAAAATTGGACACAAAAACATATAAAAATCAAATAAGCCTATAAAATTTTACAGACTCCTTTTTTTCAATAGTTTATTTAAAGAAGTAGATACTTCCAATGTTTTAATTTTTTCGATATTGGCCCACATCCAATCTATATGTTCATCACTTATTTTAACGTCGTCTGTAATGTCAGTTAGATACATCATAAGCTGAACGGTTCTTTTGTGCATATAATCATTTTGAATGGCCTCACAGAAGTCTCCTACTTTACAGTCCAGATTGGTTTCCTCTTTGATTTCTCGAACTAGAGCATCAGCGAAAAATTCACCTTTTTCTACTTTACCACCAGGCAATTCCCACATTCCAGGATCCGTTTTGCTTTTAGGATGTCTTTTTACAATTAGGATTTCATTAGAGTCATTTTTAATTATTCCTCGTACTGTCAGTCCATAAGGCATATCCATATTATCACTACTTAATTATTTTAATTTTCTAGTAATTAATTTCAACGGAAAAATTATTTCCTTCACTAATTATAAATATCATCGTCATCATAGGTAAAAACATAATGTAACTTTTTTAGGAGTTTTAATTATGGATTTAAATATTAAAGTTAACGAAAAAAACCATTTAGATATTGGTGGAGCAGATGCATGTGATATTGCAGAAGAATTTGGAACTCCAACCTATGTAATTGATGAAAATAGGATTAGGGATAATTATAATAGATTTTATTCTGCATTTTCAAAATACTACAAAGATTTTAAAGTATTTTACGCATGTAAAGCTAATACCAACCTTGCAGTAATGAAAATTTTAGAATCTGAAGGTTGTTGTATTGATGCAGTATCTCCGGGGGAAGTTCACATCTCTAAAATGATTGGATTTTCAGGAGATAGAATCTTATTTACAGGTAATAACATTACCAATGATGAATTAAAATTTGTCCACGACGAAGGTGCAGTCTTAAACATTGACTCCGTATCAGCACTTAAAAGATTATCTAAAATTGTTGATCCGGAAGGATTAAAAATATCTTTTAGAGTAAACCCGATGGTTGGTGCAGGACACCATGACCACTGTATTACCGGAGGAGTAATGAGTAAATTTGGTATCATGGACAATGAGGCTGTTGAAGTTTATGAAATGGCAAAAGAATTAGGTTTCAACCCTGTTGGTATGCACTCTCACATTGGATCTGGTATCTTAGACCCAGAACCATTTAAATTAGCTATTGAATCTACAATGGACATTGCAGGAAAAGTACACCAAGAAGCTGGAATCGACTTTGAATTTGTTGATTTTGGTGGAGGTGTAGGTATTCCATACACTCCTGAAGAAAACATCGTAGATTTGGATAAATTCGCTGAAGTTAATGTTGGTTTATTTAAAGAAAAATTAGAACAATATGATATGGGATCACCTGCAATGTATCTTGAACCTGGAAGATACTTGGTTGGAGATGCAAGTGTGCTTCTTGTAACCGTAAACAGTGTAAAACAAAGTTACAGAAAATTTATTGGAGTAGACGCAGGTTTCCACACTCTTTTAAGACCGGCAATGTACGGTTCATACCATCATATTGTTGTAGCAAATAAAATGGATGCGGAAAATACCCAGGAAGTAGATGTTGCAGGTAATGTTTGCGAATCCGGAGATTTGTTTGCACGTGACAGACCATTGCCTGATGTTGAAGAAGGAGATATTTTAGGTATCTTAAATGCAGGGGCATATGGATTTACAATGTCTTCTAATTATAATTCAAGACCTTTAGCTTCTGAAGTTTTAGTTTCAGACGGAGGTCCTATCTTAGTTCGCGAAAGAGAAACATTTGAAGACTTGTATGCAAAACAAAGAATTCCACCACATTTAAAATAAGTTGATACTATGGTAAATTTAAAAGGATTAAAATTTTCAAAAATGCATGGGATAGGCAATGACTTCCCAATAATTGATGAAAGTAAAGGAGAAGTCATACTTGAAGCAGATAAACCAGAAGTATGTAGAATTTTATGTCATAGAAACTTTGGAGTAGGTGGAGATGGTGTTTTATTTGTAGAACCATCTGATGTTGCTGACATTGGTTATAGAATGTTCAATCCTGATGGAAGCGAAGCTGAAATGTGTGGAAATGGTATAAGATGTTTTGGAGACTTTGTCTACAGAAAAGGTATTTTAAAACAAGAAAAAATGACTGTTGAAACAAGAGCAGGAATTAAAACAATTGAAATTACCTTAGAAAACGATGAACCGGTATTATTTAAAGTAGATATGGGTTTATCAACATTTAAAACTCCTGAAATTCCAATGACTGCAGATGAAGATGAATTTTTAGATGGAAAATTGGATGTATTGGATACATCATTTAATTTGACAGCTATTAGTGTAGGTAATCCTCACGCTATCATCTTTGTTGATAATGTGGATGAAGTTGACATTAACAAATACGGTCCGGCTATTGAAGCTCATAAAGTTTTCCCAGAAAAAATCAACGTGCATTTTGTAGAAGTTATTTCTAAAAATGAAGGTAAAATGATTACTTGGGAACGTGGTGCTGGTGTAACACTTGCTTGTGGTACTGGTGCAACTTCCACAGCTATTTCTGGTTTTAAACTAGGTTTATTTGATGAAAACGTATTGCTTCACTTACCTGGTGGGGACCTAAAATTCAATGTATATGAAAAAGACGATGCTCTTGGAGCCTTCATGGAAGGTCCAGCAGAGCTTGTTTTTGATGGAGAATTCTAATTCTCCTTTTATCTATTTTTTCTAAGTAATCCCAATGCAATATCGATTATACCCAATACGAGTACTATTACTAACCAAATACTTACGTGTTTTCTAATTATAATAAATATTGTTCCAAGAATAATCAGTCCAACTCCTATTAGAATTGACATTTTCCATTGTTCCATTTTAAATCACCTTTTTATATCTTATAAGCATTAATTAATGTTATGTCTTCAAAAAAGAAATGTTCTGATGCAGCAATTTCAGCTATAAAACCTAATTTATCTAGTTTTTCTAAAGTTTCTTCATTACCTGAAAGCGAAGACTGAATCAGTTGGACAATTCCACCATCATTTAAATGATTTCCCAATTCATTTAAGAATAAATCAATAACTTTCCTACCATTTAATCCACCATCGAATGCATAATTTAAAGTGTCATCTAAAACTTCACCATCTTCAGTTGGTAGATATGGAGTATTAAATAAAATTACATCAAACTTTCTATTTTTCACAGGTTCAAACAAATTGCCGAATAAAATTTCAATGTTTTTGATATTGTTGTCTTCAAAATTTTTTCGTGCAAGTTCACAGGCATCAAAGTTAATGTCTGTCACTGTTATCTTGTCGGTTATTTTTGAAGCATACATTGCAACGATTCCAGATCCTGTTCCAATTTCCAAAACACTTTGACCTTCCTTGATTTTCAAGTTATCAGCCAGTAAGTAGCTGTCTTCTGCAGGAACATAAACATTATCGTCAGTATTTATTATAAAATCGGCCATAATAATCTAATCTTTTAGTATTGAATTCATTTCTTTTGATAAAAATAGTATCTCTTCAGGATGAAGCACTATTACTCTTTTTTTGAGATAATCATTTATTTCATTGTCTTGTATTTCATTGATTCTCTTTTTCATCTCTTTTTTATCAAGGTCACATACAATGTGCCTGGAATCAATCAGCGCATTTCTAATCTTTTTATTTCTGTGTTGGAATAGTGCTTTTGTAAATTTTGAATAAACTTTAAAGTCCTCATCAGAAATCTTATTTTCTTTAGGAGTTAAGCGGACAACAGTTGAATCAATTTGTGGTTTTGGAATAAAACTTTCCTGGCTAACATCAGTTAATTTTTCTACATCACATTTAAAATAAAGCATTGCAGAAAGTCTAGAATAGTTTTTTGTACCAATTTCACCATTCATTCGCTCAGCAAATTCCTTTTGGTACATTAATATAGCTAAATCAAAATCATAATCTAAAAATTTAAAAGTTATAGGTGATGAGATTTGATAAGGTAGATTTGAGATGATTTTGTTGAATTTTGGAAATTCAACTTTCAATGCATCATCATTAATAAGCTCTACGTTATCTATTTTTTCGTCTTTAATTCTTTTGGCTAATATGTCACATATTTTGCTATCCTGTTCGATAGCTATTACTTTTCGAGCTTTTTTGGCAAGTTCAATTGTCAGTGTTCCAATTCCTGTTCCGATTTCCAAAATTACATCATTCTTATCAATATTTCCAAAGTTAATGATTTGATCTCGTTTATTTTTATCAATTAGATAATTCTGACCAAGATTTTTGTTTAACTTTATCCCATTTTGATTTAAAATGTTTTTAGTTATTTTGGATAGGGATTGGGAAGTTTCACTAGTCAATTTATCACTTTCATCTTCCATTCCTAGGTCTTCTTGGAGCTTGAGTAAATATGTAATATCTGTTTTTTCCTCTTTTAGGATTTGTTGTGTCTAATTCTTGTTTTACTCTATTTACAATCATTCCTGCAGGATCAGCTAATGCTGGAAGTCTTTGGGAAATATCCTCAAAACTTTCAAAAGGTTTTTCTTCTCTAGCTTTAATAATATCCCACATGTATTTTTTACCAATTCCTGGAATTAACTCTAGGGAGTGTTGTCTTGTACTAATAGCTTCTGTGGTATTGAAAAACTCTACAAATCTGTCTTCATTTGCCTCAACAATGTCACGAATTGCATAATCTAGTTCAATTCTACTTGTTGCGGTTAAATTTTCAAAATCTAATTTTCCCAATACTCTGTATATTTTATCTCTTTTTCCTTTTCCAATATATACAGTGTCTTGGATTTCTAAATCAACACCATTTTTAGGAGCTAATTCTAATAAAGTGAATTGTTCTGTACCAATAGCTTGAGCAATAGGTTTGCCTCCGAATTTGGACATATCAGACTTAACATAACCACGGCTTAGGTAATCAAGCACAACAGCATTTTCTTCTTTTTTAACTGCCGGCATCTTTCCTTTTTTGTTTTTATTATCCATCTTTATCACTCACTATTAGTTTTTTTTATCATAGCTTAAAATGGCTATAATATATCTTATTCTATAAATCTATTTTTCAAGTGTAATAAAGATATCTAAAAAAAGAGCAGTTTCGGTAAATGAAATATTTTAAAAATAATAAAAAAAAGTGAATAGTTTAAAACTATTCTTCAACATCATATTGTTCTAAGAATTCAAGGATTTTTTCCATGTCTTCTTTTTCGGTTTTACCCGGTTCTTTAGCAAAAATTAATCTCATGTCTGCTAAATCTTTAGGAACCAAATCTGCAATATGAACAGCGACTTTAGGTCTTAAACCAAATTCATCTTGAAGTTTTTCGATAATTTCTTGGGAATCTTCAGCAGAATATCTTTTGAATCTTGCAAGATGGTTTAATGTAAGATTTTGCTCATAGTTTAATTCGTTTTCTTCTGAGAATTCTTCAAGAACTTTTTTAACTTCAGCACCTGAAATAGGTTCGCTTTCAATAATCTCTTTTCCAATCATAGGAATCAGTTTTGTAATTTTAAGTGATCAGGTCTTACTATTAATTCTTTTGGTTTGTTTCCATCTTTTAAAGCAACAATGTATGCTTTTCCTTTTTGACCAATAACTTTCCCGGTTTTACCATGGAATCTAGGAGCAGGTTGTCCTTTTTGGATGGATGGATTAATAGTAATGTGAACTAAGTCTCCTTCTTCAAATCTTTGGAGTCTGTTAGTAATTGGGTTAGTTCTGCCCGGTCTTTGTACTTTAGTCATTTTTTTTCTTGATCTACTTTTTAATCCTCTTGATCTTTGCATTGTATAACCTCTTAATCAGTTCAGTCTGGGTATATAATTAAATCTATGTTATCAGCTACCTAGTATTAAAAAAGCCCATAAATACTAGTAACATAGAATGTGAAAATAACAATTATCATCAGTGATATGATAATATTATAATTTTAGTTTAATGGTATTAATATACTTTTAGTTTTTTAGTATTTTAATGGAATATTTAATTTTTTGAAAAAATAATTAATTGATGGTTTGGGTGTTAAAAAAATGGTGTGTGAAGATAACTATATTTAGTTATCTTCGAATCTTCTTCTGTCAATTAATTCTTGACGTTTACCTGGGTTCCATCCTCCAGATGCAGATTTCGCACGTCCTACTTGTTGAACGTATCCAGTAATTCTGTCATACCATTCCACATCTTCTTTTTCACCACAGGTAGGACATACATTATTTAGTCCTTTCATTAAAGTTTTACATTTTAAACAGAAGCTTAAAGCTGAGCTGTAAGCCCAGAATCCGATATCGGATTTTTTAGCAATTTTATTAGTTAAACTCATTAATGAATCTGGGTCTGAGTAAGATTCTCCCATGAATGCATGGAAGATGTGTCCACCAGGAGTTAAACTGTGATATTGTTCTTCAATTTTGATTTTTTCGATTAAGGATAAGCCTGTGTCTACTGGTACATGTGAGGAGTTAGTGTAGTAATTTGCATTTCCATCACCTTGTACGATAGCTTGATCTCCAAATTGTTTTTTATCGAGAGTTGCAAATCTGTATGCAGTAGATTCAGCAGGAGTTTGGATAACGGACCATCTGAGTCCAGTTTCTTCTTGTAATTTTTTAGCTCTTTGGTTAATGTATTCAAGACATTTTACACCAAACTTGTTTGCATCAGCATTTTCAATACCTTCACCGAATAAAGATAATAACATTTCGTTAAGCCCAACAAAACCGAAGGATAAAGTTGAATTTTGGATTCTGTAGTAGGAATCTTCTGCTACTTGTTGTTTTAAGAATGGTAAAATGTGGAAATCGTTTAAACATTTTAATCCTTGTTCCCTTCTAAGCATTAAGGTTTCAACAGCTAAATCCATGTATTCATCTAAGTATTCGAATACTTGGGTTTCGTCTTTGGATTGGTATCCAATTCTAGGGAAGTTTAAGGTTACATATGCTAAGTTACCAGTTCTTAAACAGTCTTGATCCCAGTCGCCAGTCCAGGTGTCTTGTAAACAGGTCCTACAACCCATGTAGTTTGCCATTTGGTTTCTGTATTCTGGGAACATGTTAACAAAGTAGGATGAACCGTATTTTGCAGATAATTCGTGAACTAATCTTATGTCTTCTTCGTATTCACTGGTCATTGTTTCAGGTCTTAAGGTGTAAATTGTATTAGGGAATAAATGAGGTTTACCTTCATTGTCTCCTTCAAGCAAGGTTTCAGTGAATGCTCTTTGGATTAATCTGGTTTCGTCTTCGAAATCTGCGTAGGTTCCAACTACTTGACCTTTTGGTCCGTAAGCAGTTTCATCTTTTAAGAAGTCAGGAACACCAAATTCCAGTGCCATACTAGTAAATGGAACTTGGGATCCACGAGCAGCATAAGCCATGTTTAGGTTGTAAACAAGCATTTGAACAGATTGTTTGATTTCCTCGTAGGTTCTTCCCCTTGCAAATGGTGCAACAAACACGTTCCATAAAGACATTCCTTGTCCTCCAGACATGTTTTGTTGTGCTGCAAGCATGATTTCACCAGTGTGGTTCATTAAGGTTTCCATGTGGTTTGGTGCACCTGCAATGGAGGTGTGGTCACCGGTACCGTCTACTTTAAGACCGTATTTGATGAAAGTTCTGATATCATGTTGCATACAGTTGAGAGGTCTTCCTGCGAAGAATTCTAAATCGTGAATGTGAATGTCACCAGACATGTGAGCGTCAGCTAAGTGTGCAGGGAGCATTTTTAAGAGTGCATATTGTTTTAATGCTTCGTCTGCCACATGTTTGTGAATACTTTCAGGGTTATGAATCATATTTGCGTTATCTCTGTTACCGTTTTCAATTAATGAGGTAATGTTGTATACAGGGATACCTAAACGAGTATAACGGCTTCTTAAGTCTTCTAAACCATATTCGATTAATTTTGTGTTAACCATTTCCCTGATCATTGGGGCGGTTAAGTATTCAACATTTAATTTTTTAAGTTCTTTCCAAGTTTCAGTTGCGATTTCAAAAGCGGTTTCTTGGCTTGCACCTGTTTCTTCAATTAAAGTATTAGCAATTTTAGATAAGTCAAATGCTTCAATAGTATCTCTTGAAGTACGTACTTTTAGTTGAGTGCTTGCTAAGTACTTGTTTGCGATTTCAGGGTCAATATCTTCTAAACATTCGTATACAATCTTTTTGATTTCTTTGGTTTTAATTCCATCGTATAATTGGGACACGACAGTAGCTACAATTTTGTCGGACTCAAAAAATGGAGTTTCAACCATTACTAAAGATTTTACTAATTTTTCGTAACTGAATCTTTCTTTTATTCCGTTATTTTTTTCTACATTAATTTTAACGGATTCATTTAAGTTATTTCCTAATTCTGAGATTTTTTCCATTTAAACACACCATTTTTCCTAAGTTTATTAAAATATGAGTATAATTTGGAGTTAGATTTCTAACTGTTATACTATTTGTAAAGACTTGTATAATTAATCGTTCGTATTTCTACGAACATCTATGTTATACTTAGTTTCTACTTGTATATATAATGTTCGTATTAATACGAACAAAATTCATATACTCTGAAATATATTATTACATTTATATTAAAAATTAAATGTCCGAGAGCATTTGTGAAGTAATATGTGCTCTCTAGAAGAAAACATCCAATGAACTTTGTTTTGATTTATCACTTTCAAATAGTGAATTAATACCATATTCCTGAATTTCTAAGCGTTGTCTTAGATAATGTGAAACAGGGTATCTATTTACAAGTTCCTGTGATATTTCAAGGTATTTTGTAACTGACCCCTTTGAAACAGAAAGAATCAGATTACCTCCACATTTACATTTTCCAGTAAGTGGCATCCTTCTATATTTGGAACCGCACTTTGTACATCTTACCTTTTGCTTGGAAAATGCTCTTGAATTACCCATGATATCTGGTAAAAAGTGTGATGATAATACCTTTTCCACAACTCCTCTTTGATCAACAGCCCTAATACTTTCAGCAAGAGAAATTTGAGCTTCAACTTTTTCTCTCATTGAAGGTAATCTTTTATAAAGACAAACTGTTGGGCCTGCGTGAATGTTTGAGGTGTGGTGTGAAAACATTAATCCTTCATATTGCTCAGGTGTTCCCAAATGCATTTCAACATTGTCAATATATTCTAGAACATCAGCAGGTTTATGAGGAGTATATGTTTCTTCATAAAATTCAACAGGGAATCTTTCAAAGATATCTAAGTTGTGAGATTCATCATCTATCTCTTCAGGATCAATTCTGGATGATAAAACTAAAGGGGCATCCATACTTCCTCCTCTAGTGTTTGGTAAGTATGATTTTGAAAAGTTTATTAAAGCATCTAAAAGCAACATTATAGCATCTTCGTCACTGTCACAGTTTCTACGTTTTGCAGAGTGGAAATATGGATGAGCATAACAACCCAATGCTTTTGTAAATCCAACGATTCTTCCTAAAACTCCTGCAGATGTGTGTGGTGCGAGACCTGCAATTAAATGTCCAATTAAATCACTTTTTTCTTTAACATTGTAGAATGGATCCATTCCATAATATCTTGTAAGTTCATCATCAATAAATTGTGCAGTTCTGAGTAAGTATTCTCCACAGTTATCTGAAATTACGACATCCTGAACTCTAAGTTCGATAATTTGGTCTTCATTTTCAATTGGATTTCCGTAACAGTCTTTTTCATAACCCATTTCAAGAAGCTTTTCAACTGTAACTCCAATTTCTTTTGGAATAAAATGAGTTAATGGTAAATCAGTTGAGTCATGACGTATTGTTCCATCTTTGAAGGTAAATACTTCATTTTTAGATCTAAGTATTCCTTTTTCAAGAGGTTCTGGTAATTTGGACTCAGAGATCATACCTATTACTCCTTTTACTTCATCCACTCTTCTAACCTTAACATTATCGGATGCCTTTTTAAGCATTCCTGCAAGAGGAATATTTTTTGTTGAAGGTTTCCCGATTTCAGTCGGAGAACCGCATTTAGGACAAAGAGAACCAAATGAACTAATTCCACATTCTGGATTGGTACATTTTCTTCTGGAAATGTCGATTTTGATATTTCCCTTTTTAGCAGCGGTTGCAACTAATCTTCTAGAACCTCCATTGTTTCCAATAGGGAATAACCCGTGAGGTGCAGGTTTCATTAATCTTTCTTTAGACTTTTCAGGTCTACCTACACGGGTACCAATGTATGCAGGAGCTTTATTTTTAATTTCAACAGGTGAAACTTCATTTACAGCTTCTAAAGTGGTCTCCTTTTCAGGTAATTCTTTAGACAATGTTATTAAAAGAGCATAAGAATGGTCTTTGTCAATTATTATTTTGCCGTCACGCACAGTATGAGGAACGCCAATAACCTCTAAAACTCTTTTTGGATAAGATAAATCAAGTTTAAGTTCGCCACCTGCTTTGTAGTCGGATTTACCTTTTTCAATTAAATCAATCAATGAATTTAAATCTTGAATGGTCACGTCATTGTAACAATATGTGTATTTTGGATGAAGTGGAATGTCATAGTCTTTAGATAAACTGAAAGCTTCAACAGCAGGAAGGTATTCATATTCAAGTTTATGTAAATCTAAATCATTATTATCTTCATTGAAGTTTTCACTTCTCATCAATAGTTGAATCCACCATTCTTCACACCATCCTGATGGATATAATGGTTGGTTGTTTCTTAAAAATTCTCCAAATGCAACAAGCATGTCTCCTAAGAATAAAATTTCAACAACATCTTTTTTAAGTTCACGTGCCTGTTTGATAGAGTCAATAGCAACAACATCGCCGTTTTTAAGCTTAACGATTGGTCCTTCAATTGAGTCAACTGGAACAACACAGTTACCTTTTCCAGGATATTCAATTTTAAGCTGTGTTCCAACAGCTAAAAATTCAAGTAAAGCCATTGTTGCAGGATGAACCCCCATAGTGGCGAGGCCAGTATTCCTGGATCTGCCATATCTTAGCCTAAATCCACCTTTCTCAGAGGGATAACCTAAAATAGGCCTTCCACCAATAATATCTTGAATATATTTAGGTTCACTGATGATGTCTGAATCCCCACTATCATCACTTCCGGAATCATCTTTTTTAGGTTTTGAATACTCTTCAAGCCAATCCCAATCAAGGCCTAACTTATTGGCGATTTTTTTAATTTTTTTGGATTTCTGGATAACACCTTCAACCATCGCAAGCAAAGCTCCACCACGTATATTATTGGTTTCCACACGTTCCAAATCTCTGTGAGATACTTCTACTTGGTCAGTTTGTTCTCCAGTTACTTCAACAGGGATATGATTGGCAGCAAATCTCACCTCTTCTGCTGTTGGTGAGTATTGTAAATTTGTAACTTCAGATTCGTATAACTCAACTTCTTCCACATATCTTTCTATTTCATCATCAATTGGTTTGAATTCATCAATATTAATAGCTCTTCTGATTTTATCTCCTAAAAGAACAGATAATGCTGCCGCTGTACCTCCAGCACTCCTAATAGGTCCTGCAAAATAAACTCCAATGTATTTTGTTCCATCAAAGTTCTTTTTGATTTTTACCTGTGATATTCCTTCAAGTGGTGCTGCTACAACACCCTCTGTAAGGATAGCAAGTGCTGTTCTTAAAGCTTGGTCACATCTTTGTTCTTCGTTCCATTCTGCCTTTTCACCGGTTAGTTTAAACTCGCCAGATGCAATTTCAGCGGCAATTTCAAATGCAACAGATTCTCTATCAATATCAGTCTCTAATTCTTTAATACGTTGAGCCACACCTTCAGGACCGACAAGCCCTTCTACTCTTTCAGCTAAATCCTTTGCAAGAGGTACTTCAGTTTTTGTTTCAACATCCAAACCTTTAGATCTTGCTTCATTAGCTATTTCGTATAGGTGATGGGTTTCAGCTTCCAATCTATCAAAATAATCCATGGTTATCGCCCAAGTTACAAAATTAATTTAACATATAATCTATTGATTTTCATGATAATTAAAATTATTTGATAATACTTAAATATGGAAAAATTCAAAGGTATAAGTTGTATATTGTAGTTGAACTTTTAATTATTATTGCTATTTTGGTGGTATTAATGTCCGATGATAAACCAATAAACACCATGTATGGTGGTAAAATAAAATTAGACTTAGATAAACTTAAAAGCAAACCTAATAATGAAGAAAAAACAGTTGAAGAACCTATTGAAGAACCAGTAATTGAAGAAGCTGTTGAGGAACCTGTTGTTGAAGAAGTAGCTGAAGAAGAACTTGTTGAAGAAGTTACTGATGAGCCAGATGAAGTGGCTGAAGAAATTACCGAGGAACCTGAAGATGCTAAAGAAGATGTTACTGATGAAAGTGCTGAAGAGCAAGTGGTTGAGGAATCAAGCGAAGAATCAAGTGCTGAAGAGATGGGAGAAGAGGAAGTAGAAGAAGCTTCTCAAGACGTATCCTCTGAAGATTCATCTAGTCTAGATGATTTGAAAAAGAAATTAGCTGAAAAAGAAAAGAAATTATCAAATCAATCTAGCGAATTAAACTATTTAACTAATAAAATTATTCCTAAACTTAAAAAAGAGAATGCTGAGTTAAATAGTCTTAAAAGAGAATTAACTGACGCACTTGAAAAAAGTACTAGAAAATACTTTGATCAATTAGATATCAACGCTGATTTAAGTAACCAAATAGGAAAATTAGGTGCTGAAGGAGCAGTTAATAAAGTAAGAGCAGATAAATTAGAATCTGAAATAGACTCTATTAAAGAAGAATTACAAGCTAAAATCAACGATTATAAAGAAAAATTAGCTTCAATTAATGTTAATGAAGTTAAAAATGAAAACAAAGAATTAACTGCTGAAGTTAATGATTTAAAAGATAAATTAAGTGAAACTAGAAAAGAAAACATATCACTTTCTGAAGAAGTTGATAAACTAAGAGCTGAACTTATAGATCTTGGTAATTACAAAGATGAAGTTGATACTAACAATAAAAAAGAAATTGATGGATATAAAGAAGAAATTTCTTCACTTAAAACTCAACTTAAACTTAAGGAAAGTAGTTATGATAAATTATCTAATGAATCTAAAAAGACAATTACTGATTTACATAATCAAATTAGTAAACTTGAAGATGCATTAGAAAAAGAATCCAATAAAGGATTGTTTAACAGATTTAAATAGATGATTAATTCATCTATATTTATTCTTTTTTTTTTAAAATGACTCAAGATAATTATTTCATGGATGAGGCCATAAAAGAAGCTCGAAAATCTTTAGCTGAAGGTGGAATTCCTATTGGTGCAGTCTTGGTTAAAGATGGTGAAATTATATCCCGAGGTCATAATAGGCTTATTCAAAACGATTCTGTTGTTTTACATGCTGAAATGGACGTACTTGAAAATGCAGGACGTTTAAACTATGAAGATTATGTTAAATGCACATTATATACTACATTATCTCCATGCCCAATGTGTTCTGGTGCAATTATATTGTATAATATTCCCCGTGTTGTAATTGGGGAGAATACAACGTTAATGGGGGCGGAAAATTTACTTAAGTGTAATGATGTGGAAGTTGTTGTATTGAATGATTTAAAATGCAGGGATTTATTTTTAAATTTTGTTTGCAATAATTCGGAGATATGGGATAGAGAACTTGAAAAAGTAGGAAATTCAACTGAGGTTAAATGATGGAAATAATTGTAACTGATGAGCGAGATGAGAGATTTCAGGAATTTTGTGATTCTTTTGGATGTAAAATTGATGAACCTCAGGTGGTTTTGCTTTTAATGAATTTTGGTAAAGCTATTGGATGCACTAGTTTTAAGGTATATGATGCTGATTCTGCTGAAATCACTACATTATTTTTAAACTCTTATGATAACCGTGAAAAAATTGCTTATAAATTAATTAGACAACTTGAAAAAATAGCAATGGATTATGAATTTAAAAGTGTTGTCGTTAGTTTTGATAGCAGGGAAGATATACTAATAGAAATATTTGAAAAATTAGACTATCAATTTGCAGATGATTTTTTAATGAAAAAAGAGTTTAAGAGTTTGATTTAAAAAATAAAATTTAAAAGATTAAGCTTCTTGTCTTAATCTTTTTACAACAAAGTCTTTATCTAAGCTTAACAAGAATGATGCTGCTCTAGGGCCTTGTTTTTGACCGAGTATCATTTTGTAGATAGCTTGGAATCCTTTTTGTGGTTTTAATCCTTGAGCTTCTAAGATTTCATACATTGCATCATGCAATGCTGTTGCATCTTCAAACTCAGTATTTTCCATTAAGTCAGCTAAATCAGATAAAAATTTAGTTTGTTCATCGGTTAATGGTAATTTAGGAACTTTTTTAGTTTGCACTTGGAATTTTACAAATTTAGGCGCGTAAGTGTCTAACCAGTAGATTACATTGTCAACTCTTTCTCTGTATTGAGCTAATTCAGCTTCAGTTAAATCACCAAATTCCTTATCTTTAAAGCTTTTAGTTAATTGTGAGTTCTTCTTAAGAATTTCAAAGATTTTTTCAAGGTTGTCTCCTGCAATTTGGTAAGCATTAACCAAAAATCTGAAAGGTGGTCTGAATGGTAGTGGGCTACCAGGATTAATCTGCACTATTTCATAGATTTCTTTGAATTTTCTTTCTTCTTTTTCAGATGGTGCTTCTACTTCATCATAAAATACTTTTTCAACGGTATCAAATTGATCGATAAAGTCTAAGTATGGCATTTTTGGTGAGAAGTCTTTTGCTTTCATTGGTTTTGATCTAAATAAGTAGTAGTGAAGACTTTCAGCCGGACCTATTTTTAACCATTCTTCAGGTGCAAAGAATACTCCATGGGATTTACTCATTGCTTCACCATCTAATGTAATCCATTCGTATGGCACTGGATAAGGTGCAGGATAATCAAAGATTTTTTCAGAAATTACGCTACTTACATCATATGATCCACCACTGGCTGCATGGTCTTTTCCAAATGGTTCACATGTGGTTCCGAATATTTTCCATCTTGCTGCCCATTCCACTCTCCAGGTGAGTTTTCCGTTTCCAGTTTTAATGTCCATTTCGCCTTCGTGACCACATTCACATCTGTATTTTATAATGTCACCATCGTAATCATAAGCATAAGTGGTGTTTACACGACCACATTCATCACAAATCGGGTTGTAAGGAAGCCAATCATCAGCTAATGGTTCTCTTCTGTATTGGTTGAAAATTTCTTTAATTTCTTCAACTTTTTCAAGGGAAGTTCTAATGTAATCGTTATAATCTCCGTTTTTATACATTTCAAAACCGGATTTAGTTTCCATCTCAATTCCATAATCATCCATTACTGAAAGTAAAGGTTTTTCAAAGTGCTCTACAAAGTTAGCACAACAGCCATCTGGACATGGTATCATTGAGTATGGCATTCCTAAGTATTTCTCATAAGATTCAGGTAAAGGATATGGAACTTTTCTTAAAGGGTCGTGGTCATCAGCAATCCATATTGTTTTAGCTTTTTTTCCTTTTTCTCTTAATTTCTTTCCAATTCCGTTAGCTACAAATATGTCACAAGAGTTTCCAATGTGTATTGAACCAGAGATTGAAGTTCCACTTGCGATGATATGTTCTTCTACATCCATTTTACTTAATTCATTAGCTATGTTTTCAATCCAATGTGTCATCTATATTCACCGTTTCAATAAAAAATTAATAATAAGATAAGTTTTATATTAAAATAATCTTTGTAATTATTAATATATAAAAATATATAATTGACAGTGGTGTTGTAAAATAAAAAAAAGAAATAGATAATAAATATCTATTTGATGAGGTCAGAATCAGATTGGTCTAACCATTCGTTAACGATTTTCACTGCACAGTAGTTTCCACACATGGTACATGTGTCTTCTTCTTCAGGAGGCCTTTGGTCTCTTTTTGCACGTGCAGCTTCAGGGAACATTGCACATTCATATTGTGCTTCCCAATCGAGATTTTTACGAGCTTCAGCCATTGCTAAATCTTGTGAACCATCTATTTGGCCGGTAGCCAAATCTCCAGCATAAGCTCCAATTTTTGTTGCTATTACTCCTTCTCTTACATCATCAGGGTTAGGTAATGCCAAGTGTTCTGCAGGAGTTACATAACAGATGAAGTCCGCTCCAGCTTTTGCAGAAGATGCTGCACCGATTGCAGATACAATGTGGTCATAACCTGGCGCCACATCACATACAATAGGTCCGAGCATATAGAATGGAGCATTTGAACACATTTTCTTTTGAATCATTACGTTTGTTGGAATTTCGTTAATTGGAATGTGTCCAGGTCCTTCAATCATACATTGTACTCCAGCTTCACGGGATCTATCAATTAATTCTCCCAATATGATTAATTCTTGGATTTGGGCCCTGTCTGTTGAATCAGCAATAGATCCTGCTCTCATACCATTAGCAAGTGAAAGAACAACATCATGTTCTTTTGCAATTTCTAAAACATAATCGAAATTTTCGTATAATGGATTTTCCTTTTCGTTTTCAACAATCCATCCGGACATGAATGAACCTCCTCTGGAGACCAAACCGGTTACACGGCCTTGTCTTTTGAGTCTGGTTAAAGTTTCAATGTTGATACTACTGTGGATTGCCATAAAGTCAATACCATCTTTTGCTTGTTTTTCGATGGTGTTAAATAAGTCATCTTCAGTCATGTAAATTACAGAACCATCTCTTCTAATACTTTCAATTGCTGCTTGATAGACTGGTACTGAACCTACTGGTAATGGGGACATGTCTAGTACTCTGTTTCTGATTACATCCAAGTCTCCACCGATACTTAATTCCATTAAACAGTCTGCACCATTATCTATTGCAATTTGTGCTTTTAAAACTTCTTCATCAAAGTTAACAATGTCTGTGGAAGTACCAACTGTTGCATTTACTTTTGTTCTAAGTCCTGCACCAATTCCTGCAGCTTCAATATCCCTATTTACATTTCCTGGGATTACAATAGTCCCGTTTGCCACTGATTTTAAGATAAAATCTTCTGAAACATTTTCTATTTTAGCAACATGTTTCATTTCATCGGTTAAAATACCTTTTTTTGCATCACTAATTTGTGTCATTCTATCACATCATTACTCAAATAAAATTTAAAACAGTCCAAAATATTTTATAAATTTCTCAATTCATTTTGATAATTTCTTATTTTTATTTTTTAGTATTTAAATTAGTAGGTTTATTTGTTTCTTATTCAAGCTATATTGAGTTTATTAAGGTGATTTTTAAAAAAATAGTATTTCATAAATGTTATAGTCAAATTAAAGCTACATTGACAAAATTAAAATTGACTTGAAAAAAATAATAAAAAAAGAATAGATTCAGTAAAATCCATTCATTCTTTCAAATGCCTCGTCAAAACTAGGCATATTTGTTTGACATCCTTGATGTTCAACAATAAATGATGAAACTGATGATGCAAACTTAGCGGATTCTTCTAATGATTCTCCATTTAGGAATCTTGATAAAAATCCAGCTCTATAAGAATCTCCAGCTCCAGTTGGATCAATGGCTTCTCTTTTAATTGCATCTATTTTAATTTTTTCTTCATTTGAATATATTTCACTACCATTGGCCCCGCAGGTTTTGACGATTATCTTTGGACCTAAAGCTCTGAGGCCATCCAAGTCAACTTCAAGAGCATTCAATATTCTTTCGATTTCATGATGATTACCGAATAGGATGGTAGTGTTTTCAATAACATCTTTTAGTTTTTTAGTATCATACATTCCAAGGTCTTGACCAGGGTCAAATGAAACGAGCAAATCTTCACTTTTAGCTTCTTCTGAACATTTCCAATTGAAATTAGGGTCTCCAGTTGCTAAATGGATAGCTTTAGCATCTTTTATTGCAGATGTTGGCACTTTACTTTCTGCAAATTCACGAGCGGCACCCCAATAGAAGTAACTGATTTGATCTTCATTATCGTCTGTCAAAACAAATGCGGTAGGGGTTGCTTCACCTGGAACAATAATTAATGATTCAATATCAATACCTAAATTTTCCATGTGTTCGAAGTATTCAGTTTTTTTGAAATCTCCACCAACAGCAGAAACAAGTGAAGTTTTTAAACCTAATTTAGCTCCAACACAAGCAACATTCGCGGCAGCTCCACCATTGAAAGTTTTCATATTTGTTATAGGGGCTGAAAAGTTTGCTTTTGGAAATTCAGGTACTCTAATAATATAATCATGAGCGGTATGACCAATTGCTAGTAAATCTATCTCTTTTACCATAATATCGCCTTTTAATCTATCAATTTAATATTGTGTTTTATCATTATTTAATGTTTTGAAAGTGCATATTGTTGTTCATATGCAAGTTCACAAAAACACCCTGTCACATCTATAAATTTATATAAATATTATAATCTACATTTGCCTAGAGCATTTGTAAAGTATTATTCCATTGGTGTGAAGCCTTGATTTTTTATTGCGTTCTGACCATCTTCACTTAATAAATAATTAATAAAATCATCTATTTCGGATTTGGATTCGTTAACTTTAACAACACTAATAACATGGCGTGTATCAAACTTTAAAAGTTCATTTCCTTTAAAATAACTTGCGTTTAAAAAGGTATGTAGGTTTTTTGAATTTCTAACAAGTTTGAATGCATCAAATTGTGAGTTTACATTTTCAGCAATGTTGTATTCAATATCATAATGATTTAAACTATTCCATGCAAGTCTCTGTGCTGATCCATTTACATTTACAAAATCAAGTCCTTCTAAATCTGATATGCTATCTATTCTTTTTGAATTTGGGCTTGAAATTAAAACAAGGTAATCATAAGCTATTGGAATGAAGTTAATGTCTCTTTCAAAAGCAATAAGAGGGTCATCTAATGTGAGCATATCTACAACACCTCTTTTTGCAAGTTCAAATGCGTCTTCATCACTGCTGCTGTAAATATTTGTATTAAAATCAGTTGGAATACTTTCTAAAAGTCCAGTACTAATATGGCCACCTACAATGTTGATGTTTTCTGTTTTTTCAATTTGAATTGCATATTTCCTAAATTCTTCAAGTAATTTTAATCCATTGTCTGTAAGGAGAGTTCCATTTCCAACTTTTTGGGTAATTTTAAATCCTAATTTTTCTTCTGCTTTTAGCAATCTCCTATTAAATACAGTATGGGAAATATTTAATTCTTTTGCAGATTTTCTTTGGGATTTTGTTCTGGATAGGGACTCCAAGCTTTGATATAACTTATAATCATAGATTTTACCATTTATATCCAAACTAATTAATCCTGTACTTTCAAGTTCCATCAATTATATATAAAATTGTAATCATAATTAATAATATTGATTTTGGGATTGAATAAAATGGAAATAATGAAAACTTCTATCAAAGCTATATTGAATAATATTGAAAAGGCTCAAGACTTTTTAGACGAAAAGGCAATAGATGAATTTGAAGATATAATTATTGCCGCTAACAATGTTTTTGTTACAGGAGCAGGTAGGTCAGGGCTTGCTGCAAAAGCATTTGCAATGAGATTAATGCATTTAGGTTTAAGAGCATATGTTGTCGGTGAAACAATATCACCAGCGATTAATGGGGATGATTGTATTGTAGCTATCTCAGGGTCAGGTGAAACAAACACTATAGTGTCTGCTGCCAGAATTTCTAAAAATAGGGGAGCAAAAGTTTTAGCTTTAACATCTTATCCCGAATCCACATTAGGACAATTAGCTGATAGCTATATTCTTGTTAAAGGAAGAACTAAAAAAGAAGTTGATGATGAAAATTATATGAAACGTCAAATACATGGTAACTATACTTCATTGACACCATTAGGAACCGCTTTTGAGTTAACAACCCTTGTATTTTTAGATGCCATTGTTTCCGAGTTAATGGAGAAAATGGAACAGACTGAAAGCGACTTAAAAGCAAGACACACAGTTTTAGAATAATTAATCAAAAATTATTCTATTTTTATTATTATATATATTACAGCGTTGGCCTCTTAGAAATCCAACAAGTGTAATATTTCCTTTTTTTACTATTTCATAACCTGAATTTGCAGGTGCCGCATTTGATGCAAGTATCGGAACACCAGCTCTAGTCATTTTTATTACCATATCCGCAGGCATTCTACCACTATAAATTACATAAGATTTTGACAAATCGAAACCATTTAAAATACCATAACCGATTACTTTATCAACTGCAACATGACGGCTGACATCTTCTTTTACTACAAATTGATCTTCATAAACGATTCCAGCGACATGTGTCCCACCGGTGGTCTGCCAGATTTCGGCGTTGTCTTTTAACTCTTCAATTCTGTCAATCAATTCGCGGACATTTACTTGAAAATCAGATTCAACGGGATTCACTTCTTTTATTTTACTTCTCCAGCCTCCTGCAGAGTCGGAGCAAAGTACAGTTTCATTTGTCTTTAAGAGCTTATCATCAATTTCAGCATTAATTTTAATTCCATCAATTTCAATCTTTTTAATATCATTTAAAGATTTTACCATGTTTTCATTAAATAAGTATCCTACTGTAAATTCTTTAAGGGAATCTTCAATTGCAGATAAACTACGTGAAATGTTTCCATTAATTGTTAATGTGATTGTTTCATCTTTTACAACTTTTTCAATTGTTTTTATAGCTGTATCGTTTTTAAAATGTATTGCATCAATTTCTTTTATTTTCATATTTTCACTCATGTTTAATAATTATTAATATTATAATTTAATAACATTTTCATTCAATTCTATGGTGAAAAAGCTGATTTGAATAAGTGAAGTTGGTGTATTTAATCAAAATTTAATAAATGATTAATTTAGGATATTTTTGATTAAAACAAAATATTAATATTTTATTTTTTTATTTTTCA
>NZ_JAZKXX010000013.1:0-10274 GCF_045611865.1 Methanobrevibacter sp. | reverse complement strand
TAAAGACTAGGTGATTATATGGAACTTAAAGTTAATCAAGATAATTGTTTAGGATGCGGGATTTGTGTAATTGCTTGTCCTGTAAATGCAGCTATCAGTCCTGAAAATGCTGGTGGTAATGGTGCAAAGACTGAAGAAGTTGTTATGATGGTAGAAAACGGTTTTATTAAACTTTTCAGTCCGGAAAAATGTGAAAAGTGTGGAACATGTCAAATGTTTTGCCCAGTAAATGCTATATGGTTAGAATAGGGGGATTAAAATATGCATTATGCTAATACTTATTTAGAAAAACCTGTAGTGCCTGATGTAAAAATTACTGGTGAAGGAACTACCGATGTTTTAAAATGTATGTTAAACACCGGATCTGACATTTACCAAGGTGCTTGTAAGAAAAGAGGATCTACCTTAAAACAAGAATACAAAAACGCTTCTGGTACTTGTTACATGGATCCTAGGGATATGGCAAAATTAGGTGTAAACAACTGGGATACAGTACTTGTTAAAACTGACTTCGGTGAAGTAGTAGTAAACTGTGCAGTATCAAGAGATGCACCTCACGAAGGTACAGTATTCATTTGTAAAGGTCCATGGGCTAACACTATTGTAAGCCACGACACTTACTGTTGTTCTGACCCTACTTACAAAGGTATTCGTTGTACTGTAGAAAAAACTGATAGAAAAGTATTACTCATGGCTGACTTAATGAGATGGGTATACAAAAAATACGTTGATGAAGAAGATAACGATGTTGTTGAAAACATGGATTCTTTAGGTGAAAGACCTGTTTATCATGGACGTAAATGGGAGGAGTTGATTGACCATGACTTATGAACCACCTGTAACTGATTACGATTACATTGTTGAAAATTGTACCTGTGCATTTTGTGGTTGTAACTGTGACGACTTAGATTATTTGGTTAAAAACAATCATGTTGTTGCTGTAAGACACGCATGCAGATTAGGTGCAAGTAAAATTATGGAAGATATGGATCAAAGATTAATTGTTCCAATGATTAGGGATGAAAATGGAGAACTCAAAGAAGTGGATTGGGATACTGCTTTAGATAAAGCTGCTGAATATATCGCTAACTCTGTAAGACCAGTATTTTACGGTTGGTCTGAAACTTCTACTGAATGTATGAAAGAAGGAGTAGCTTTAGGTGAATATATTGGTGCAGTATTAGATAACCAAGCAACTATCTGTCACGGTCCTTCATTACAAGCTGTGCAAAACGCAGGTTACCCTATTCAAACTTTAGGGGAAGTTCAAAACAGAGCAGACATGATTGTTTACTCTGGAAGTAACGCTATGAACTCTCACCCAAGACACATGGCAAGATACGCTGTATTCTGTCGTGGATACTTCAGACAAAGAGGAAGATTCGACAGAACTGTTGTTACTATGGATCCAAAATTCTCAGACACTGCAAAATGTTCTGACAAATGGATTGGATTCGAACAAAACGGAGACTACGGTTTCTACAATGCTATTAGAGCAGTTCTCAGAGGAAAAGAATTATACCAAGACGTAATTTCTGGAATTCCTAAAGAAGATATTTATGAATTAGCAGAAGAAATGAAAAATGCTGAATTCGGTGTTCTCTTCTTCGGTTTAGGTTTAACCCACACTTTATCAAAACAAAGAAACATTGATATTGCAATTAAAATGGTACAAGACTTAAACAAATACAGTAAATGGGGTCTTACTCCAATGAGAGGACACTTTAACGTAAACGGATTTAACATTTTCATGGCATTTGAATGTGGATTCGCTTTCGGTGTTGACTACTGTAGAGGTTACCCAAGATATATGATGGGTGAAACCAACACTATCGATTTATTAGTTAGAAAAGAACCTGACTGTTTCATGGTTATTGCAGCTGACCCAGGTGCTCACTTCCCTAACGGAGCAAACCAACACTTAGCTAATATTCCTGTTATTCAAATCGATATTCACTGGGGTCCTTCCACTGAATTGGCTGATGTAGTATTACCAGGTTCATTCATTGCTGTAGAATGTGCTGGTACCAGTTATCGTATGGATGGAGTTCCTATCTACATGAAAAAAGCAATCGACAAACCAGAAACCTGTCGTGATGACGAATGGATTGTCCGTGAATTGAAAGAAAGAGTAATGAAACTCAGAGAAGAGCCAAACGTAGCTCCAAAATATGTGCCAAATCCAAACGCACTCTAAAGGTGATATAATGGAATATATTCTTAAAAATGGTATTGTCTACGACCCAGCTAATGAAGTCAATGGGGAAAAGATGGACGTTATGTTTAAAGATGGTAAAATCGTAGAAAGCGTTTCATCCGATGCTAAAGTCTTAGACGTTACCGATAAAATAGTCATGCCAGCAGGTATTGACCCTCACGCACACGTTGCAGGTCCTAAATTAGTAGTAGGAAGATTATATAGGCCTGAAGATTCCAGGAGAGGTGTTACTCAAAAAACTAAAGTATTAAGATCAGAATCTGGATTCTCTATCCCAAGTTGTCCTGCAACCGGTTACAGATACTCAAGATTAGGTTATGGTACTGTTGTTGAAGCAGCTATGCCTCCTCTTGAAGCAAAACACACTCACGAAGAAATTGCAACTATTCCACAATTAGATATTCCAGCTTTACCATTATTCGGTAACAACTGGTTTGTAATGGAATATGCAAAAGATAATAATATTGAAGACATTGCAGCATTTATTGCAGCATGGTTAAAAATCTCCAAAGGTTACGGTGTAAAAATCGTAAACCCATGTGGAAGTGAAGCATGGGGATGGGGTATGAACGTACATGGTTTCAATGATAAAGCACCATACTTCGATGTAACTTCCAAAGAAGTTGTTATTGCTTTAGCAAAAGCTAACGAAATGTTAAACTTACCTCACTCTATTCACATTCACCCTAACGACTTAGGACACCCAGGTAACGTACCTACAACCTTAGAAACCATGGATGCTATGGATGGTATTAAAAAAGGTAAAGGTGCAGCTGAAGTCAGAGACCAAGTTATGCACATGACTCACTTACAATTCCACTCTTACTTAGGTAACAGTTGGAAAGATGTAACTTCCGGTGCTGAAGAAGTCGCTAAACATTTCAACAAGAAAGATAACATAACTTGTGATATTGGTCAAGTAACTTTCGATGAAACTACTACCATGACTGCAGATGCTCCTATGGAATATGACTTATTCAAATTATCTGGTTTAAAATGGACCAACAAAGATATTGAATGTGAAACTGCAGCAGGTATCATTCCTTGTATTTACTCCAAAAGAAGTCCTGTTAGCACTTTACAATGGGCTATCGGTCTTGAATTATTCTTGTTAATTGAAGATCCATGGAGAGTATGTTTAACTACTGACCACCCTAACGCAGGACCATTCACTAGATATCCTAGAATTATCTCCTGGTTGATGAGTAATGAGAAAAGACAAGACATGTGTGAAAACGAAGTTCACAAATGGGTTAACAAAAGAACTCTTCTCCCAACTCTTGAAAGAGAATACGATTTCTACGATATTGCAACTATTACAAGAGCTGCTCCAGCTAAAATCTACGGATTCACCGATAAAGGTGCACTCACTCCTGGTTACAGAGCAGACATTGCAGTATATGACATAAATCCTAATGAAATTGACCCATCTAAACAAGCTGATGCAATTGAAGAAGGTTTCAATGTTGCTGAATACACTATTAAAGATGGTCAAATCTTAGTAAAAGATAAAGAAATTGTAAAAGTTAAAGAAAGTCAAAACGTATGGGTTAACGTAAAAGGATGGGAACAACAAGAACAAAAAGTTATCGACAACATTATGCCGTTCTTCACCCAATACTACTCAGTTAAATGGGAAAACTATCCAGTACACGACCACTATGTATCTAACCCAATAAGAATAGACGTTGATGGTAAATAGGGGTGTTTAATTTGAAAACAATAACATTTGATCAAATCAAAACTTCTTCAATCGCTTTAGAATTCGATGAATTAATTCCTGATGAAATTTACTCATGGACTGAAGCTGATTTCGCAAGATATCAAGTTCCTATTGGAAATTCAAGATTCCCAATTACTGACTTCTTCGAAATTACTGTAGAAGGAGAAGCTAATGGGCCTGATGAAGTAGAAATGATTCTCAACGGTGATTTAAACAGAGTAAAATACATCGGTTGTAAAATGAGCGGTGGAAACATCGTATGTAACAGCAGTGTAGATTTACACGTTGGTGCTGAAATGTCCGGTGGATCCATTCTCGTTAAAGGGGATGCAGCTGCTCACGCTGGAAGAGAAATGTCTGGCGGATACCTTGAAATCGAAGGTAATACCAAAGAATTCACTGGTGCTTCTTACATTGGTGAATGGAGAGGTATGACTGGAGGACAAATTGTTGTCGGAGGTAACGCTGGAAAACAATGTGGTGAATGTTTAACCGGTGGTAAAATCCACGTTAAAGGTAACTGTGATATCTTAGCTGGTATTCACATGACCAAAGGTCTCATTGAAATCGACGGTGACGTAAACCGTTGGCCTGGTGGACAAATGAAAAACGGTAACATTGTTATCCATGGATTCCTTGGAAGATTACTCGAAGGATTTGTTCTCGACGGTGTTGTAGTCGATCCTGAAGTTGATGGAGTTACTTTCAAAGGTAAATATATTCATTACACTGGAGATATTGGTCTCAACGGTAAAGGTAATCTTTACTTAGGTGCTGAAGCTAACAAAGAAAAATTAGCTACTTACGGCGAATTAGACGACGAATATACTTCAATCAGAGAATACAGGAATTTATAATTCCTTTCTCTTTTCTTTTTTTATTTGATTTTTTGGTAGATAGTATGGTAGAAGAAATTCAGATGACACTTGATGAAGCAGTTGAATATGTTAGAAATAATGTTCATGTTAATGATATTTTAGAAGTTTCATATAATCGTATTTTTGCTCCGGGTGAAGTATTGGGGATAACTGAAGAAGATGAAGTAACCGGTGAAGGTCTTAGAATTGGATTGCAGTTAACCGGAGAGATATTAAATCAATCTATAGAAATTGATTTAAAAGAAATTGGTGACGATTTATTAGAAATGCGCCACATCCATGAGGGCAAAGAAATAATTATCGAACTCATTTAAAATTCTTTTTTTTATTAAAAATTTATTTTGTTCGTTTCATGACAAACATTTATATATTATTAAATATATCTTTAATTAGGAGGATGAGTATCATGAAAAATTTAGAGTTAACTACAAAAGAAGCTGTATCCTACTTAAAAGAAAATGTAAAAATTCATGATAAACTAGAAATTTCATATAATCGTATTTTTGCTGAAGGTGAAGTCTTAAATGTCGATTTTTCAGAATATTTCGGAAAACCTGGCTTTAAATTATTACTTTCACTTGATGAAAGTGCGTTGGGTGCTACTATTGAAATTGATGTTTATGAAGTCGAAGAAGATATAATTGAGTTTATTCATTATCCAAAAAATGGAGAAGATGTGGAAGTTAGTGTAATCTAATTACAGTCTATCCATATTTTCAAAAGGCAATAATTTTTCGATAGCTTTAACTTCAACATCAATGCCTTTTTCTTTTATTGCACCCATTGAGTTTAGACCACTACCAGTTACAACACCAAAATTATAATTATCTGCTTTTGCATTGTAAGCTAGTTCTCTTGGTTTTCCAATTTTATAAATTGAAAATCCAATATTGTTTAATATATCTAAAAGATAAACACTATAATCTCTAGATATGTATGGAATTTCCTTAAAACTGGCTAAAATTTTACTAGGTCCTATATTTCTAGTTATTGAGGTCATATTTTTAGCTAAAAATATTTTATGTGGATCTTCTGTGGAACCGTTATAAGAAATCAAATCAATAAATAATGGAGGTTCGGTAAGCTCAAGCAATCCTCCGTATTTTGGATTACTCATAATTCCGTTGTCTATTAATATTCCATCAATACTTAAACTACAGATTGTTGCAATACCAACTTTATCTTCATCGGTTGGATGGTCAATTAATTTGTAGTATGGATTTATGTATTTTGGATTATTATTGTATGTCTCTTCCATTATTTCCAAAGAAGAATCTAAATCATCCCTATTAATATATGAAACATTTGAGATGATGTCTCCTTTTCTCTTTTCAACATCAAAATTAACCTGTTGGATTAAATTCCATGTTTTTGAAAGTAAAAATGGTATTTTAGGTTGAATATCATGTTCTACTTCTTTTAGGGAATGCTTTACATTTGATGTTAGTGGTGATAAAGTTTTAAAATCCCTAATTTCTTCAGCTATTTTTATGTCAATAGGTTGATTTTCTTCCTGAACAGCACAAAATGGTGTAATTCCACCTACAATTGATATTCCAACCATTCCGTCTGGAACAGGAATTCCTAAAATGTCTTTTCCTTCTTCAGAAATAGCTATTACGCCACCAATTCCTATTTTTTCAAGTTTGCTGATAATTTCTACAGCTTTTTGTCTTCCAATTCCTGGAATTAATCTGAAATTGGCAGGTATAATACCGTTACCGCTATTCACCACGTCATGAATGGAGGTTAATCCAGAGGAAGAAAATGCATCGAGAGGAGTTAGGGATGTTTTTTTGTAAGAAATCAGTTCTGTAAATTTAATTGGTTGTGAATCCTCGATTTTTAGAAGTCCTCCATATTGTGGTTGTGATGGTATTCCTTCATTAAGCAGTATCCCATCGATTGTTGTTCCGCATAAGGTTGTGACTTCAATTTCGTCATTGCTTCCAACCCTATTTAAATTAACGTAAGGACTGACAGAAAGCCCACTTCCAATGATATCTTTAAGTATATTAATCGATTCTTCGTTATAAATAGTTGAAGTATTGACAACTACATTTCCTTCTTGTGTGATATAGTTGAAGTCAGTTAAATAAATCATTTCTTCAAATTTTGAATAAATGAAGTCGACTTGATCATAGATTAATCCTTTTTCTAATTTTTCACGACCAAGATTTGTAATCTGTCTTCCAGAATAACCCATCCTTTCAGTATAACCTTTCTCATCTAAAATCTGCATGTGATATCTTACCGCACGTTCACCTAAATTGAAACCTTTGTTTTTTAGTTCATCGGCTATTAATTTAGAACCGGTGGGTTTATCTTGTTCATTCAAGATTCTTAAAATCTCTATCATTCTATGTTCAGATTCTGACATAAATTAACTCCAACTTAAAAAATAAAAAAAGTAATATTTAGATTAGATATCTAAATATTTTCTTTGTTCGTATCCAAATACTTGAACACGGTATTCGTCCCATTCTTGATATTTGAGCTCTAAGAATTTTTGTGAAATGTGGTCTCCTAAAGCTCCAAGTATTAATGGGTCTTCCTCAAGGGAGTGGTAAGCTTCCCATAAACTGGATGGTAAAACTTTGATTCCCATTGCTTCTCTTTCTTCTTCGGTTAATTGATAAATGTTGATTTCGGTTGGTTCACCAGGATCAATTTTATTTTGAATACCGTCAATACCTGCTTCTAACATTACAGCAAATGCTAAGTATGGGTTACATGCTGGGTCAGGTGCTCTGTATTCGATACGTGTAGCTTTTCCACGAGCTGCTGGAACTCTGATTAAAGCAGATCTGTTTTTAAGACCGTATGCTCTGTAAACTGGTGCTTCGTAACCTGGTACTAAACGTTTGTAAGAGTTTACAATTGGGTTAGTAATAGCGGTTAATGCAGGAGCGTGTTTTAACAATCCTCCCATAAAGTAAAGAGCATCTTTTGAAAGACCGGTTTCTGAGTTTGGATCTGAGAATAGGTTTTTGTCACCTTTAAATATGGATTGGTGACAGTGCATTCCACTACCGTTTACACCAAAGAAAGGTTTTGGCATAAAGGTTACTCTGTAATCCATTTGGTCAAAAGTAGCCATGTTATCTACAATAGCTTTAATAGCTTGTTTGAATGTAATTACAGCATCTGCAGTTTTTAATGCGTCTTTAAATTTGAATGCAATTTCGTTTTGACCAGGAGCCACTTCGTGGTGGGAAGCTTCAACTTCAAAGTCTAATTCTTCTAAGTTTAAGGTTAATTCTCTTCTGAAATCAGGTCCTTTGTCTAATGGTTCTACATCAAAGTAAGTAGCTTCATCGTATGGCATTGGGTATCCATTTTCATCAATGTCTACAATAAAGAATTCTGGTTCTGGACCGATGTTGTATTGTAATCCCATTTTTGCGATTTTTGCTAAGGATTTTTTTAATACGCTTCTAGGGTCACCAACAAATGGTTCATGTTCAGGAGTCCATACATCACAAATAAATCTACATACTGCAGATTCTTCTGGTCTCCAAGATAATCTAGAATAGGTATTTATATCAGGTTTTAATACAAGGTCACTTTCGTTAATTCCAACAAATCCAGCAATGGATGATCCGTCGAATAACATTCCTTCATTAAATAATTCAGGCATGTCTTCCGCATTGAATGGAATTACGATGTTTTTTACAGTACCGTTTATGTCGACAAATTGTAGACGGATAAATTTAATGTTATCCTCTTTCATTTGTTCTATTACATTTTGCATTTTTTCTTCATTAATATCGCTCATACAATCAAGCTCCAATATTTAAGTAATATTGATTTTATAAAAAGTAGTCGGAAAGTATCTTCCTACCTTGGAAATATATTTCCATCTCTTTGTATATAAAGGTTTTGCAAAAATAGTTAGATAGTTGTATTCTGTTGGTTTTAATATATTAATGTTTAAGTTTTATTTTATTTGATGCAAATTTTACTATTGATTTTAAATTTCAATGATAATTTGTTCAAATTAATATAAAAAATGAATGTAAAATTGATTTATTGTTTAAAGTTTGTGTTGTAATAATGAACCTAAAAATTTCAGAAGTGGTCAAACTCACTGCCGAAGTATTCATAAACTTTTTGAAGTTCTTCAGGAATATCAATCATTTGAGTACAAAACGGTAAACATTCTTTGCAGTCAACACAGCTATCTGCTCTTGAATCATCATCAATTAAAGTGAAATACTGCATTGCACTAGCTTTAGGATCTCCCATCATGTGTGCAATGTTATATTCGGTTAAACAGTTGACGATATCCACTCCATGAGGGCAAGGCATACAATAACCGCATCTTGTACAGTTATTTCCAAGAAAAGTCCTATAGGTTCTTGCAACTTCCCTTATCAATTCCTGATCATTTTCGCTGATAATGTCGGTTTTTGAAGCAATTCTGATATTCTCTTTTACCTGTTCGAGACTGGTCATACCACTTAAAACACAATCGACGTCATCCCGGTTCCATAAATATTGGAAGGCCCATTCAACAGGAGTTCTTTTTACTTCGGCCATATCCCATAATTCCTGGATTTCTTGCGGAATATTTTGAACCAATCTTCCTCCCCTTAAAGGTTCCATTATCATACTGCCGACATTCAATTCTTTTAGATAATTAAGGCCCATTATGCCTGATTGGTAGTATTCATCAAGATAGTTCATTTGGGTTAAGACAACTTCCCATTTTGGATATTCATCCAAAATCTCAATTAAATAATCAATTTCAGTATGTGAGGAAAATCCAACATGTTTAACCTTACCGCTAGCTAAACAGTCATCTAAAAAGTCCAGAACATCTAAATTGTAAACTTTGTTCCAATCGGTTTCGGTTAATGCATGGAGCATATAGATATCAATGTAATCTGTCTGTAATTTTTCAAGTTGTATGTCGAGATAATAGTCAAAATCAGATTTTTTTTCCATTAACCAAGAAGGAGACTTTGTTGAAAGAATTATCTCATCTCTCAAACTATTTTCATTTAGAAATTCACCAATGAATTTTTCACTGTTACCATTACCGTCAAGTCCTTCACTGTGGTAAGGATATGCTGTATCAATTAAGTTAATTCCATTTTCAATTCCATATTCAAGCATTTTAGATGCTTCTTCTTCATCAATATCTGCATTGTTACTTTTTGTCGGTAATCTCATAGCTCCAAAACCTAGTCTGGACACTTCAAGATTGGTATTTCCAAGTGTGTTGTATATCATTTAATAGGCCTCTCTTTTACAGTGATATATTTCAAAAAAGAAGTATAAAATTATTATGTTTTCTTAAAAAAAGGTCATTTAAAAAATAGTTTAGATGGAAAATTCCTGGGATTAGGATGCCGGGGGCGGGATTCGAACCCGCGATCTCACGGTATCCCAGGAATAAGTCAGAGCACTGCTTTATTACCCTATGAGCCGTGCGCTCTAACCAGCTGAG
>NZ_JAZKXX010000012.1:0-38237 GCF_045611865.1 Methanobrevibacter sp. | reverse complement strand
TCAGTGACTAAAGCGTGAGTCATACCGACTTTATAACCTGCGAGGCCGAGTAATTTTGGTTCATCAATTTGAGGCCAAGCTTTTACTCTAGGGGTTTCTTTTGCTGCTCTTTTTCTTGGACTAAAAGCAACAGACCCTTTTCTTGGCTGGTGATGTCTTACCATTTAATTTAACCTCCTTATTTATATTTTTCCTTTATTTTTAAATCATTTTAATTTTTTTAAGCTAATAGCTAATTAAATAACTATTAACGAAGTTTGATAAAATTATACTACGTATAAGCTTATCGAATTAATAAATAGCCGTAAAACAAATTACAACTAGATAAATATTAAATTTCAATATATTCCATTGAGTTTAATCAAAATGCAGCACAATTAAGAATATATTTAATGTATAAATCATTCTGTGCTAAGATAATTTTAGGAAAGTCCTAAAAACATCTAATGTATAAAAAGTTGAGCAAGTTATCTATTAGTAGTGTAAAACTAATAAATTAAAGAGAATTAAAATCTAATAAAGTTAAATAAAGAAAGTGTAGCGACAACTGCCTCTTCAGTTCTAACAGTTTCAGTTCCTTGGTCTGGAATAGTATTTATTTTAAATAAATCCCAATTTCCAAAAGAAACGTCTTCTTGAATTGAAGAATAAGGGCCACCAAATAAAATAGCAATACTTTTACATTCATCTACTTTATGTTTTAATTCATCAAAAATAGAATCAATATAATCTCCATACCTTGTTGTTTCAACAACAAGATCAGGTTTAATTAATTTTAAGCTATTTTTAAGACTCTTATTAGAGGATATTACATTATATCCCCAGTAAACGTCATCTGGTTTATCAGGTGTGACTATTACTTCTTTCTTAGCAATTTTAGTAATCTTAAAATCAAATATTTTTTTGACAGAAAGTTGCTCTTTACAGAATGCAAGTTTATCCATACCTATATCAACAAAAGTTCCTTTCTTATTTCTTTTAACAGTAAAACCTTGTCTATAATCCCCCACGTCTGGTTGACTATTAACAGGATGATGAGGAGTCCTAAGTGGTGGAAGAATACCAACATGCTTAAGTTCAGCTCTTATTGGGAATGCTTGTTTCCTCAAGTATTGAGGAGTATTCATGTAATTTAAAACTTCAGCAATAAATTCTCCATCCTCTGCTCCATCTTCATTTTTAACATGGTCATCATTATAAATAACCACATTATCTGCTTGAAAAATAGCTAAAGCTCTACCTAGAATTCCTACTTTATAAGTACGAATTTTAAGATCTTTAGACTCAGAAAGAAATGAGTTTGGAATAAATATAGATAGCTCATCTTTATACATTACAATACTTTTTATTAAGTAAAGTATATAAAGATTACCCTACATTTACATAGCTATCACTAAATAGACTTACACATTTACAAAATATTATATCAATTATAATATCCGTAGCTTCTTTTTATGCTACCAACTTTTTTATACTCAGAGAATATATTAATATGAAATATGTGCCCACCACTATATAAAGGTATTGTTTTTTGTGATAAAAATTAGAAAAAAATAGCTTTTAAAAATTTATTCCTTGTCTTGACATTCATTGTCAGGGCAAGGCTTTACACAGACATATCTGATTTCAGGCAACTCCAAAATATTTCGCTCGACCTGATTTGAAATTTCATATGCCTCCTCAACAGTCAGATTTGCATCTACATCCACATGTAGCGTAACTGTTAGATATGATGCAAAATTATCTACCTTAATGTTGTGTGCATTACTTGCATTTGGAGTGTCATCAACTATACCATTGATTTTTGAGAGAAATTCATCCTTATTCGGAACAAAACCCATAATGTTCAGAATATTTTTCCTACCTATTTCATATGCTGTCTTTAAAATCAGCAATCCGATAATAAAACCTATAATTGGATCAAGCATTGGAAAACCCATTTTTGAAACGACAACACCAGCCAGAATGGCTATTGATGTATATATGTCTGTTCTTTGATGCTGCCCGTCAGCTTCAATTGCAGGGCTGTTGATTTCTCTTCCAATTTTGATGACATATCTACTGATAATGAAATTCAAAACTATGCCTACAATAGCCATCAGCACAACATAGTTGTCAGGCGGTACGATTGCAGAGATATTTTCGAGTTTATGGTGTGCCATGTCCATGATTTCAAAACTGATGAATGTTAAGACAATAACAATTATAAGCCCTGCTATTGCTTCAGCACGTCCATAACCTTCAGGAAAACTTTCATCAGCAGGCCTTTGACTTATTTTAAACCCAACATATGCTATAACAGAAGTTACAATGTCTGTGAGAGTATGCATTCCTTCAGCAACCAATGCATAACTTCCACCCATCAAACCTACAACAATATTGAGAACTGTCAGCACACAAATTGAAGCTATTTCAACTATCGATGCCCTTTTTCCGAGTTTATCACGATTTTGTTCCCTTAAAAAAATCCCCAAACATATCTACTTCATGAAAACATAATGTTTTCCATTATTTGAAAAAACAATACCAAACTTTACAACATCATATTTTAATTAGGAAATATCTCTAAAAAACTATAATAATACTTTTTAATTTATCCTTAATAAAGTTTAAAAAATAGGTTACATATACTGCTTAAGGAATATCAAGTTAGCTCTTAGAATTCTGCCCTCAGTACGATAACATTGACATTGCGATTTTCCTTTGTGTGAAAATCATAGATTTTAGGAATTGGAAACTCATATCTGAAAATATGAGTAATGTCCAGATTATTTTCATTATAATAATCCATTAAGAACTCTTCAGTCGATGCCATATGAAATGAATACAAAACGTCAAAGTCCAATTCAATGGCCTTCTTTACAAACTTCAGATCCTGACCTGAATCTACTTTTCTTTGAGACCCAAATGGAGGGTTTTGAAATACAGTATTTACTTCATAGCTACAATTAAAATCACAAATGTCACTTTGGATGAATTCTACATTGCCAACATTCAAATTATATGAAACTTCACCAGCCAAATCGATTGAATCACTGTCGATATCTATACCGAGTGAAGAATTTGCACCCATTAATGCAGAACCTATAGCAAATATTCCGGTTCCACATCCCAAATCTAGGACATTTTTTCCTTCAATATCACCAAGAGAAGCAGCATTCCATAATAAATCAGATGCAATAACTGATGGAGTAGTATACTGTTCAAGTCCAACCTTCGGTTTTGGATGGGTTGGAATGGATTGGAGTTTCATTTCTAAATGTTTTTTACGAGTAATTTTTTTCATTAATCAATATTTTAATATATAATTTAATATATAGTTATATCATTAACAGAAAAAAATTACTTTGAGGTTTCAAATGTTTGAAAAAGTATTGATTGCAAATAGGGGAGAAATTGCAATAAGAGTTATGCGAGCTTGTCGTGAACTCGATATAAAAAGCGTAGCTATTTACTCTGATGCAGATACCACTTCCCTTTACACAAACTATGCAGATGAAAGCTATCCATTAGGAAATCCTTCACCTGCCAAATCATATTTGAATATTGAAAAAATCATCGACATCGCTATTGAATCAGGCGCCGATGCAATACACCCCGGTTACGGATTTTTAGCGGAAAACTCCAAATTCGGCCAGGAATGTGAAAAACATGGAATCAAACTCATCGGACCAAGTGGTGACGTAATCAACAAGATGGGAGACAAGATTACTTCAAAAGCTCTCATGAAAAAAGCGGGAGTCCCAGTAATTGAAGGAACACCTGAAGGTGTAACCGACATCGAAGAAGCAAAAGAAATTGCTCGCCAAATTGGATATCCTGTTATTGTAAAAGCTTCCGCCGGGGGTGGAGGAATTGGTATGCGTGCCGTTTATGAAGAAGATGAACTTGTACGTGCAATTGAGTCAACACAATCTGTTGCATCCACAAACTTCGGAGATTCCACAGTATTTATTGAAAAATACCTGGAAAAACCACGTCACATTGAATTCCAATTATTAGCTGATGAGCATGGGAACGTTATCCATGTAGCTGACAGAGAATGTTCTATCCAAAGAAGACATCAAAAACTTCTCGAAGAATCACCTTCCCCAATTATGACTGAAGAGTTAAGAGAGGAAATGGGTGGAAGTGCAGTTAAAGCTGCAGAATATATAGGATACACAAGTGCAGGTACTGTTGAATTCCTATATGACAACGGAGAATATTACTTCCTTGAGATGAACACTCGTATTCAAGTAGAACATCCAATTACTGAACTTGTAACAAACACTGACTTGATTAAAGAACAAATCAAAATCGCAAACGGTGATGAATTAAGTTACGAGCAAAAAGATATTCAAGTAAATGGACATGCAATTGAATGCCGTATCAATGCAGAAGATCCTCTTAATGACTTTGCACCAAATCCCGGTAAAATTACAGGTTACAGGTCTCCTGGAGGACCCGGTGTACGTTTAGATAGTGGAGTATATATGAATTATACAATTCCTACATTTTACGATTCAATGATTTCAAAATTGATTACTTATGGAAGAAACAGAGACGATGCTGTTAACAGAATGAAAAGAGCATTAAGTGAATACATCATTTTAGGTGTAAAAACTACAATTCCATTCCATAAAGCAATTTTAAGGAATCCTAATTTCCTTTCCGGGGATTTAAATACTCATTTCATTGACACTTATAAAAAAGCTATTGAAGCAGACATGGAAAAAGTCATTGCTGAAGATACAGAATATGTAAACAGATTAAAATCCACATTTATGCCTGGTAAAAAGATTGCTGCAATATCTGCCGCTGTTGGGTCTTATCAAAACAGAGTCAAACACCAACAACTTCAAAAGAAATAACAATTTGGAGCGTTATCAATGAGAGAAGAAATTGTTAAATTGTTGAAAAAAGAAGGAAAACTTTCTGAAGATGCAATTGATGAAATTAAACAAGTAAATCTTGGTGATTTTGTAAATTTAGTTAAAGAAATTGGAAAAAAAGAAACAGAATACATCAATGCATCAGAAATTTCTAAAGACTTGGATACAAAATATATCGGTAAAGAGATATTTGTTTTCAATGAAGTAAGTTCAACAAATACAGTAGCTAGATTCTTATCAGACAATGGCGTTGAAAATGGAACTGTAGTAATATCCGAAAAACAAACCAATGCAAGAGGGAGATCTGGAAAATCCTGGGAATCCCCATTAGGAGGAATATGGTTATCAATCATATTAACCCCCGATGTTGACCACTCTAAACTTCCACTCATAACATTGGCTACCGGTGTTGCAGTTGCAAAAACTCTTGAAAAGAGTGGTGTCAAAAATCCAGAAATCAAATGGCCAAATGACATAATGATTGGTGGGAAAAAAGTTTGTGGAATACTAACAGAAGCTACTGCTAAATTTAACACAATAGAAAATGTCATTATTGGAGTTGGAATTGATTCTAACCTTAACATTGGAGATTTCCCTAAAGAAATGCAAGATGGTACAACCACCTTATCCATAGAGCTCCAAGAAAAAGTACAAGAAAATGAACTAATTAAATTATTCTTAAAAGAATTTGAAGAAATTAGTGAACTCTTTAACCATGAAGGATACGAAGAAATCCTCAAAGAATGGAGAAAACGTTCATATTCAATTGGTAAAATTGTAGAAGTCAGAGCACCATTCAACAAGAATTATGATGGATATGTTGTCGGAATTGGTAAGGAAGGAGCACTAATTGTAGAAAAAATTGATGGAACCTTAGAAAAAGTAATTTCTGGAGAATGTATAATCAAGAACTGAATACAATCTCCCTACATTTTTCTTCATTTGTGATTACATCCAGTAATTCAACAAATGAAGATACTATTTTTTTATTTAAATCATTTAAATCCAAATTAAAAGCATCACTAGTGGATAAATCGAATCTTATTGTTGTTGATGCTCCAGGCATTGAAACTGGTGGGATTGTAATGATTCCATGATTTTTTAATAAAATAAATGAGAATACAAATGCCAAATCATTATCTGATAAATTATGAGAAGTATTGACTTCCTTTGCTAAGTTTTCTGGAGAAATCATAACTCCAGTGGGTGATTTTTTAAAATTATTGAAATTTTCATTCAATAAATCAAATAATTCATCTTTTCTTGTAAAACTCTTAATCAAATTATCTTCTTTGAAGTTTTTAATACCATTTAACATTGCAAGAACTGCTGGTGGCTGTGCCTCAAGACCAAATTGATTAACTTTAACTTTTATGTCATCAATCAACTCTTCACGTCCTGCCATAAGCCCTCCTCTTGGACCCGGCATTAATTTATCAGTACTTGTAATTGCAATATCTGCACCTAAATCACAAGCTTTAGCCTGATTAAATACTACGGTTCTAAGTCTTGCTCCAGATGCATCATCGACTAAAACAGGAATATCTCTATCATGAGCCATTTCAATTACTTTTTTAAATTCGTCTTCATCAATTACTTTATGATCCATTGTAGAACCAGTAATAACAACCAATGAAGTATTTTCAGGTATTGAAAACTCATCAAAAATATCGGTTTCAGAATAATTTGCTCCAACTAACTTACAACTTCTTGGAATGGATGGATGGGCAGGCAGTTCTGCCAAATAATGCACCACATTAGTATCTTTACCAACAAGAGTTAAAATTGTAGCAAGTATGCCGGAAGAAGTCCTATTTAATGGCAATACTTTTTCACCACCCATATGTTGGATACCCACTTCTTGAAGAGCCTCTTCAAAAATAGCTGGACCAACATATGTTTCTAAAAGACTTAATTCAGATGAATTTGCTATAAATCCACCAGATAAACCAGTTAAATCATATAAAGAAGATCTGCCTTTATTTTCAACTATCTCTTTAATAATTGATAATGCATTTTCTCTTTTTTTAACTTCATCCAAAGAGTTATCAACAATCATTTAATCAGAATCATCTAATTTCAATTTATAATCTTCAAAGAATTCTAAAATAGATTTTAATTGTTTTTCATTAATATCAACGGAAGTAAATTCCTCAGTTTCTGGAACCATATAGTTATATTCGGCAAATAAAACTTTACCATCCGGATTAGTAATAATATTAATTTCATCAAGTAATTTTTCAGGATTTTTATTATGGAATTCCATTCTAAAAGTAGTACCAATTTTTTCTGAAAACTTTAGTTTCTCTTCAGGTTCCCTATTACATTTTCTAATTTTAGTCATTCTTGATTTCAATTTTTTTTCTGCAAGTTCATCAATATCAGCCATAATTATCACTTCTAATTTTTTTCTCTCCAAAATTACCAATTAATGTAAATCAAAATATACTATAAATTAAATTATATATAAGTATTCCTTTTTAACACGGAAAATTAATCATATAAACTATTTCCTTGACTGTCCATTGCAACTATGAGTGGTCCAAAATCTTTAACTTTTAAATTCCACATTGCTTCTGGCATTCCAAGGTCTAACCAATCCACACTTTCAATTTCTTCAACAGCATCGACATATAATGCTGCACAACCACCAGTAGCAACCACATAAATAGCATTATTTCTAATTAATGCTTCTCTAACTGTATCATCCATACCACCTTTGCCGATGATAATTTTAGGACCCATATCCAAAACATCACTTTGATATGGATTCATCCTCATTGAAGTAGTAGGACCAATAGCTACCATCTCATAGCTGCCCTCTTTTTTAGTAATAATTGGGCCAGCATGAAAAAGAACGGCACCCTCAATATCTAAAGGTGCACCTTGCTCAATAATCCTTTTGTGAGCTTGGTCCCTAGCAGTCAATATATTGCCAGTTAGATAAACTACATCCCCCGCTTTTAACTCATTTAAATTTTCATCTTTAATTGGAACATTTAATTTTCTTTCCATTAATTCACCTTTTTATAGTAATAAATATATTTTAAGAAAAATACAATTATAGATATATAAAATTTTTAGATTTAATAAATTTAATGGCTAAACATAATACTGAGGAAAATTATGTCAAGTATGAGTAGCGTTGCAGGATTGTCTAAATATATTACAACACTACCAAAAACACAATATTCAATAATTGGAATGTTTATAATCAGTTTTCTAATAGGTGGAACCTGTTATGTCATTGATTATCTCCCGTCAGTTGGAATTTTAGAATTCATAGCTGGAGGATTATTTGGATTGGTAGTTTTTGGAATAAGCTCAATTATGAGTGGAACATTGAACCAACAAACCATAAGTGTACTAAATGGAATTAATGTGAGAATAAAGCATTCCATGTTTTTATGCGGCCTTTCCATGACCTTTTTAGGTTTAATAGTAATTGGTGGAACTATAGTCAGCAGAATCTTCAATATGGATTTATTTTTTAATTCCATGCTATTTGGTTGTGTTTTAATTTTTGGATTTAACACTCTTGTTTTCTGGGCAACCGCAAAAGTCGGATTTTCAAAAGCATTCATAACTGCTTTAATCCAACCCTCACTCATATTGGCAATGTACATTCTCATTACATTTTTCAGTAGCGACACTAGTTTTATTGGCCCTGTAATAAACCAGATTATTATTAAAGCAGTTATTGCAGGAATAATATTTGTTTTAGCCATTTATGCATTTATTAAAATCATTGCATCTCCATTTAAGAAAAATCTAGGAATTGGAGTTTTAGATTTATTAAGTTTATTTATAGCCCATATGAACGAAGGATCAAACTCTCTTGAAGGATTATTTGAGAATATGAGCGAAGCAATTGATACAGTTGTTACATTCATTAGTTTTAAAACTGAAGAAGGAATCAAAGCATTATTTATTTCACCTTCAGTGCATCCAGGACCTCTTGGTGATTTAGGAGGATCCAATATGCCTACCCTTCTTGCAAATAAATTTAATCATTTCACAATGGTTGCACATGGTCCTTCAACACATGATTTCAATCCGATTGCAGTATCTGAAATTGACAAAATTGAAAATTCTGTCAAAAGAGGATTAGAAAATATTGAATATTCTCCAAGTGCAAGTAAATTTGTAAGATATACTTCCCAAAAAGCAAGTATTGGAGTTCAATTCTTTAACGAAGGAATGGTTATATTATCCACATTTGCCCCTGAAGCCGTTGACGATATTGAATTCGGTGTTGGCCTTACGATGATGGCTCAAAGTAGAAGCAAATGTAATGTAAAGGATTCTGTTATTGTTGATTGTCATAATTCATTTACTGCTGAAAGTGGAGAGGTACTTCCAGGAAATGCGGAAGTATTCCATTTGATAGACGTTATTGATAAAATCGAACCTAATCAAAATAAAAGTGATGTAAGAATTGGTTGTTATGAAAACAACATGCCAAAATTCGACAAACAAGAGGGAATAGGTGAAAGCGGTATTAAAACCATGATTATTGAAGTAGATAACCAAAGAACTGCTTATGTTTTATTTGACTCCAATAACATGGAAAAAGGATTTAGACAAGAAATAATTGATTCTGTAAGTGATTTGGACATTGACGAAATAGAAGTGATGACAACTGATACCCATACAGTCAATACACTTTCAAGAGGGTACAACCCAATTGGTATAACAAAAAGATTAGAAATAATAGAATATGTTAAAATAAGTATCATAGAAGCTATAAAAGATTTAGAAAAAGTAGAAGTTGGAACTGGAACTGAAAAAATAGAAAATCTCAATACTTTTGGTCCAAACAATTCAACAGAATTGATTTCAACAATTAGTTCTGTTGTGGCCGTGAGTAAGATTATAGCTCCAGTTTTATTGATTACTGCATTAGTAATTGCATTTATCTGGATATTCTTTGGTGGTCTATAAATACATTACAAATAAAGTATATGAAATAACCCATGTAAAGAAGAATGGTGCTATTCCATCCCATAACCATTGAGAAAATCCTGAAATTTCATCACCTGCAATTTTCTGGGAAAATTTACCTGTGAAATACAAGATAATTGCAGCAACAAAGAATGCAAAAATATCATTTTTAAATCCAATCCAACCGAGAGTCAAAGCAGTTGAAATCAATGCTGCAACAAGAGCAGCAATTAAATGAATAGTAGTAACTTTAATAGTTGCGTCCATTGATATCCTCCATTAAATTAAATATATTAATATAATTTAGGAAGTTATAATATATTAAATTATCTATGAAAAGGTGGTAAATAATGAAATCCATGTCCAATGTTGACATTTATACAATTAGTAACGAATTAAATAAATTATTAAATGGTGCTAGAGTTGACAAATCTTTTCAACCAACAAAAGATATTGTTGTTATGAGATTCCACGTTCCAGGAACTGGTAGAGTTGATTTAGTCATGCAATGTGGGTCCAGAATACACACTAGCCAGTATCCGCTTGAAAATCCAACAACACCACCTACATTTCCTATGCTTTTAAGAAAAAGGATTAAAGGAGCCCATGTTGAAAGCATCAAACAACATAATTTTGATCGTGTAGTTGAAATCAAAGTGAAAAAAGATAAATACTACACAATAATCGTGGAACTATTTGATAAAGGAAATATAATCCTTTTAGATGATGAAAACAATATTATTTTACCACTCAAGAGAAAACAATGGAGCCATAGGGATATAAGTTCTAAAAAAGAATATATCTTTCCTGAAGAAAGAGGAATTAATCCCATTGATGTTAGTGAAGAAGAATTTAATGAATTAATCAAGAATGGTGACAGAGATGTTGTAAGAACTCTTGCAATGAATGGACTTGGAAGTTTATATGCTGAAGAAATCATTAAACGGGCCAACGAAACAATAGGAATTGAAAAAAATACACCAACATCCGAATTAAACCAAGACCAGATAAACGGACTTTATACTAGTCTTAAAAACTTATTCGATAATTTAAAAAATGAAGAAATAAAACCACAGATTGTTAAAAAGGATTCCAAAGAAGATGTTGTGGCTCTTGATTTAGTTAAATACGAAGAATTTGAAAAAACCTATTATGATAACTTTAATGAAGCTTGTGATGAATTTTATTCAAAAAAAGTCAATACAAGTATTAAAGATGTGAAAGAAGCTGCCTGGAATAAAAAGGTTAACAAGTTTGAAAAAAGATTACGTTTACAACAAGAAACACTTGAAAATTTTAAAAAGACTATCGAAGAAAGTCAACATAAAGGAGAGGTTATTTATTCTAATTACCCTTCAATAGAAAACATCATAAATGTAGTAAACTCAGCAAGAAGTAAAGATTATTCTTTTAAAGAAATTGGAAAAACCTTAAAAAAAGCTAAAAATGATGGTATGGCTGAAGCTCAGATTTATGAATCAATTGATAAAATGGGCGTGTTGACCTTAGACATTGATGGGACTAAGATAAACATAGACCCAAAATTAACAATACCTGAAAATGCTGAAAAATATTATGAAAAATCTAAAAAAGCAAAAAGAAAAATTAAAGGAGCATTAATTGCAATTGAAAATACCGAAAAACAACTCGAAGACATTAAAGCTAAAAAGGATATCGCAATGGAACATATTGCAGTTCCGAAAAAAAGAGTTAAAAAGAACCTAAAATGGTATGAAAAACTTAGATGGTTCATAAGCTCCGACAATATACTAGTTATTGGCGGTAGAGATGCAAATAGTAATGAAAGTATTGTGAAAAAATATTTAGAACCTAATGATATTTACTTACATGCAGATATACATGGTGCAACATCAACTGCAATTAAATTAAATGGTAATGAATTAAATGACAATATCCTTAAAGAATCTGGGGAGTTTGCAGCATCATTTTCATCTGCTTGGTCAATGGGTTTCACATCTCAAGACGTTTTTTGGGTCCATCCGGACCAAGTTTCAAAAACACCAGAATCAGGGGAGTTTTTAGCCAAAGGATCATTTGTTATAAGGGGTCACAGAAACTACATTCGAGGTGCAAGAGTAAAACTAGCTATTGGAATTGTAGATTATGAAGGAAAACGCATAATGGCCGGGCCAATAGAAGCACTTGAGGCACACAGTGAAAATTATGTTGTATTAAAACCAGGTTTTACAAAAAAAGAAGCGATAGCAAAAAAAATAATTAATAAAATCAATGAAGATGATTTATTGACTTTAGATGATATTATTAGAGTACTGCCATCTGGAAAATGTGACATCGACGAAGAGTATCATCAAAGAAAAAAATATGAAAAATATTAATCCTGGTAGTTTTCAGGATTAAATTCAAAATATTCATCAGGATTCATGACCACAACATCAATTTTAGGGTTAAACTGACTAACAAAGTTAGCAAAGATTGCCGGGTCTTGTTCTATTGGAGGGAATGTATTATAATGCATAGGAATAACTACTTTTGGATTTAACCACATTGAAGCAAGGGCTGCTTCAAAAGGACCCATAGTAAATTTATCCCCAATTGGAAGTAACACTACATCCGGTTTATAAATTGAACCAATGATATCTTTCATATCACCAAACAAACCAGTGTCACCTGCATGGAAAATTTTAGTTCCATCTTCAAATGTTATCAAAAAGCTTGCAGCACATCCTCCAGGAACAACTTCTTCAACCATATCAATATCAGAAGAGTGCTTTGCTTCAAGCATAGTAAATTTAATATTTCTAAATACAAATGACCCACCAATATTGGCACTGATGTTTCTTATTCCCTGTTTAGCTAAAAAGAGTGAAATTTCATGGATGCAAGCAATAGGGGCATTTGTACTATTTGATATTTCTAATGCATCGCCAAAATGATCGGAATGTCCATGAGTAAGTAATATAATATCAGGATTTAAATCTTCAACAGGGACTTGACAAGCCGGATTATTGCTAATAAACGGGTCAATTAATATTTTTACATTATCATCAGAGATAATTTCAAATGCAGAATGTCCTAACCATCTAATTTCCATTATGCATTTCCTCCAGCCATACTATTCATAAGGATATTCTCATCTAAATTTGATGCAATGCTCCAAGTTTTCTCAAAGTTGGATCTAATATCTGAAATGGAACTTCTATCATCATATATTGCACCATATTCCAAATCATTTTGACCTTCAGAAATAATCATTGCATGTGAATCATCAGTGATTAAATTAACTGTATGTACTTTAGGTACAGTTCTAATATGAACACCTTGTCTTAAAAGAGAAGATATTAAGAACATGTAAGACATGTCTGAAACATCAAATTCATCTATGATTACTCTAGAATAGATTGTTGGAACATGTGATAAAAATCTATCAGATAAATCATTTAATGATGGAATTTCTAACATGATTTCCTTATTTACGTTGACTGCCAATTCATCAAATGCCTCTTTTGAAGTAACCAATCCCCCATTATAAATTACAAAACTGTTAAGTGATTTTGGAATTGGTAAACTTTCAGGATCATTAAGATCAATTTTAATATCTCTAGGCGGAGTTAAATCTTGAATTTCTGGTTTAACTTCAACAGTTTCTTCAATTACAGGCTCCTCAGATAAAACACGTTTGATTTCATTTGTTTTATCAGTTTCTTCCACAACAAATGGTGGAATTTCTTCTGTAAAGTAATCTTGCTCACGTTTTTTAGGAGCCCTTGTTACTTTTAATGGTTTATCATAATGAGGAACAAAATCAAGTTGTTTATCAAAGTTAACTTCAGTTTCTGGTTGATTAACAACATTTAAAACTGCTTTTGGATTATCTTCAACAGTACTTCTTAAAAAACTACGAGGAGACGGAGTTTCATAATCTTCAACATCTAATTCTTCATATCCTCCATCATATTCGTATTCATCCCCATCATCATAACTATAATCATCATAATTTTGTCTAACTTTAAGAGGCCTATCTGGATTTGATGATTTTCTTTCAAAACCAGCGAATGAACCTGGATTAAATTCATTAGACTGTAAAAATTCTTTAATCTTATTAGTTGTTCTGTCAGCACTAGAATCTAAGAAATAGCTAATTATAAGTACAAAACCTATAATTGCAATGATTCCACCAACTGCTATAAGAAGATCTAACAAGTTATATGCAGTTGCCTCATATGCTATGAGAACACCAATTACAAATAAAATAAAACCTGAAACTAATTTTATTGTATTTCCCACGTTTTCACCCTTATCAATTAATAATCACTCTATATTTAACTACTATAAAATTTATTCAACACCATTAATAAACCTAATGGATAAAATACACAAAAATTAGACAAAAAAAGACAAAAGTAATACTTTTTATAAAAATAGTAATATTAATATAGTAAAAAATCCTATTATAAACATGGTGAGAAACATGAAATCTATGAAAAAATTCATCAACGAAAACTCAGGCCAAGGGGCTGCAGAATACATTTTGCTATTTGGAGGAGTAATAGTTATTGCATTACTAGCATTAACCATATACCGGTCATATATGAATACAAGTGATGTCAGTCTTAAAGCAAAAGACGATATCATTGATGTTAGAAATACAATACTTGACAACAGAACCCATGTATAGTAAAAAACTAGATAACAAAGGTCAAGGAAGTGCAGAACTAATCTTAATAGTCGGAGGATTAATTGTTATTGTACTTCTTGTTGGAAGTTATATGTCCCATATAACCGAAAAAACACAAAACAATTTAGAAAATTTGTTAAAAAAAGAAAGAGACTTTTTAATAAATAAAATATGAAAATGGAGAGTAAATCTCTCTATTTTCCAACCAATAAAGTTTTTAAAATTTCATTCCATGAATCTGAATTAATATTATCCAATTTCATTGCAGTACGTGATAAAACCCTGATATTCTGTGGACATGCAGTTACACAAGCACCACATAAATTACAGAATTCTAAATCAGTAACAGCCTTATTATCTACTATAGTTACTGCATTACATGGACATACATCTTGACATGCATGACATGAATCGCCTTTACAGAATTTTTCTTCTTCTTCGTTTTCAATAACTTCTAAAGTACCTTCAAAAGGTTTTGTAACAGTAATAGCATCAACTGGACAAATATTCGCACACCATGTACAGTTTACACAAGATTCATCTAAAATAAAAGTGTCACCAGTGACTTCTGGAATTTCAATTTCATCTTGTAACATACAGGTTGAACAAATTTCTTTAATTGCATTTTGTGGGCAAACTCTCTTACATACTCCACAATACACACATTTAGAAGTATCCACTTCAATAGAATTATTTACTTTATCTACACTAGATGTAGGAATGTTATTAACTGTAATAGCTTCTGCAGGACATAAATCTGCACAGAAAGAACAATAAATACATTCATCCTTATTAATTTCAATTTCTCCTCTAACTAATGCTTGTCTTTCCGGAAGTATTCTTTCGAATATTATAGCATCACGAGGGCAAACTTTATAACATCTTCCACAGTAGATACAATCATCTTCACAAACTTTAGATTCAACATCCCATTTAGGATAGTTAGCCATTTGTTTAATATCTTCACCATCAATAGTTAATGATAAAGCATCGAATGGACAAGCAACAGAACATAATCCACATAAAACACATGAATCAGCATTACACGAAACTAAATCCATTTCAATTAAACCACGTGCAATAGGTACAGTTGGACCTAATCTTAATGAAGAAGTGGGACATACCTCAGTACAGATTCCACATCCTAAACAATTATCATCTTTATAAGACAATTTACGGACTTCAGCACCGCTTCTTTCAACATTAAACATGCAAATCCCTCATGCTTTTGAAATAGCTTGATTTGGACAATTTTGAATACAGAGGTCACAATCATCACAATTTTCAGGAACGATTTTTACATCCCCATCCTCTTCTATAATTGCACCTTGTTCACAAAGTTTAATGCATAGTCCTTGTACAGGACAATTTTCTATATGTCCACATTTATCTGAGTCTATTTTTACTGCCATATAACCACCTCAAAAAACATATTATCTAATAAACATATGTTTCATATTATTATTTATCGAAATGCACATATAAACATATCGATTATTTTCTCAGATTATTCTATGATATTCCCATTTTGATTAATTTCACCACGCCTAATTCGTGTGGAAGATATGGGATTACCATCATACGCCAACACAAAACTAACAACGACAATATCAATAGGTTTCATACCTTTAGAAACTCTAATATTATTAATTTCAACCGCTGTAGGTTCAGTTTCTTCACTAACAACAATAGCATCAAATTCAGCATCATATATTGTAGTTCCATAAGCATCATCTAAAGGTATAACAACAAAGTTACTTTTGTCACAAAAAAAAGATTTAAGATTTCCTATCCTCTCCTCACAGGAATCGATGTCTCCTTTTAGACCACCAAAAGCATCGGAAGTTACGCCAATTTCTACGCTTTCACCTATTTCAAAAGCAGTTGACAATAGCTTTTTGTGTCCATCGTGGAATTTATCAAATGTTCCGCCAACAGCCACTTTACTATATTTTTTAGAATTCATGATATTATCTTAAATTAGTTTGTTATTGTTAGTTATATAAAAAGTAGTATAAATTATTAGCTATTTAAAAAAAGAAAATAAAAAATAAAAAAATAAATAATAGTTAGAATGAAATACCTGAATAATAACCTTTAAGAGAATAAGAGTTAGTATTCCAATTAACTACATTTCCTAACGAGTTTCTAGAACTTGTTGCATCAGCTACGGTCCAAGTATCACCAATTAATACTTGAGTCCAAACATGCCCATATGTACCTCCGCTAGAGAATGTGCATGTTCCATGAACATATCTAGTTGCTAAACCTGCAGTTCTAAACATTGCAGCAAGTAAATGTGAATGATCAACACAGTTTCCTGTTTTTGCATTTAAAGTACCCACTGCACCATATTTAGTATCATAATAGAAACTATATGAAATATGGTCTCTTACATAATTATAAATTGCATTCGCTTTAGCCTTATCTGAAGTTAAACCTTTAGTTAATTTGGTAACTAAACTTTTAATTGCAGGATTATTAACTTGACAGTTTTTACTAGCTGCAAGATAAGCCGCTAAGTTTGCAATTGTATTTTTTGAGTTCAAATTACTTGAAGTTGAACTAGAACTACTTAATGTTTTAATAGTTACATAAGCCGGCATTATTTTTTCATCACCATAAAATGCTACAACACGTGCAGATGCATATACTAATCCTTTATAACCAATTTTTCCAACATCAGAACTTACAGAATTAGGCATTACTCCTTTTGAATTTGAAGTACTGACAATTTTCTTTGCAACAGCAAGATAGTCATATAAATCACCTAAATTAGATGCTGAACCTGGTTTAGTTGGATTTTTAACGTTTTTTATGCTTATTTTTCCATGATTACCTGATTTTAAATTTATAATAGCTTTTGAAGCTAAATATAGATAATCTGCAGTTGAAAGAGTGTAACTGCCAACTTTAACAGTTGCAGGTAATTTGGAATTCTTTTCAATGTATTTTTTAACATTTTTTGATGAAGCAATAATCTGACTAAGTGTCACACTATAAACAACATGAATCTTTGAAGATCCGGAATATGAACCTTGTGAAAACTTAATAGTGTAATCACCTTTAGGTAAAGTACCTAATGCAACTTTAGCAATACCGTTTGAGTTGGTGGCTTGAGTGTAAGTTTTTCCATTGACTGTGAATTTCACATTTTTATTTTTTATTGGATTATTTTTACCATCCACCAATTTAACTGAATAAGATACATCTTTTCCAGGGATAACATAAAGCTCTTTAGCAGAAAACTTAGTTCCATTAACTAAAACATGTTTTGAAACACCATTGGCTTTATAATTATTGCTGGATAATGTGGTTTTAATTGAATAATAACCTATTTCAAGACCAATGCTTAATTTTGCCACACCTTTTGAATCAGTAGTTTTGGTATAAGTTTTACCATTGATAGTAAATTTAACAGTGATATTCTTTAGAAGGTTTCCAGATTTATCTTTAAGAGTAGCTTTATAAACCGAACCATCTTTATATTTCATTACTAAATCCCCTGCATTTATAGTAGCAGTTTGTTTAGAAACAACAATTTTATTAGAACCATAGTTATAATCTTTAGAACCAATGGAAGAATATTTATATTTTACAGTATATGTAGCAGGTTTTAAGGCACCGACTTTTAAATGAGCAATACCCTTAGCATTAGTATTTACAGTATAAGTTTTACCATTAAGAGTAAATTTAACAGTTTTATTTGCTAAAACTTTATTATTGGAATCTCTTACTAAAACTGAAAATTTTGATCCATCATTATACTTCATTTTTAAATCTGAAGCTTTCAGAGTAGTAGTTGAATCTCTAACATATAATTTTCCAGATCCTGATGAACCGGAATAATATTTATCTCCCTCATACTTATAACTAATAGAATAAGTACCTTTAGAAAGAACAGGAATAGTTATGCTAGCTTTCCCATTCTCATCAGTCTTAGCGGTTACTACTTTATTATTATAAGTAAATGTAATCTTTTTACCGCTTACTGAAACACCACTTTTAGATTTCAATGTAACGGTAAATGTATACTTATGATTTGGAAGAATATATGTGTTTTTAGGACTATGACTAAGAGTAGTATTGTCTTTATTAACTACAATATTATTAGATAATTTCTCACCAGAATATGGATTAGTTGTACTAACCACATAACTACCCGGAGGTAAATCAATATCTAAACTGGCAACACCTTTTGAGTTAGTAGTCTTAGTATAAGTTTTTCCATTAACAGTGAATGAAACTTTTGTGTTTGCTAACACACCAGTATTCTTATAAAATGTTACATTATATACAGAAACATATCCGTAGTATTTGTTCATGTCATTTCCACTTAAAGAGGATAATACTTGTACTTTCTTTGAAAGAGATGACGCAGCATATTTTGAACTACCTCCATACTTAATTGCAACAGTGTAAGTTCCAACCGCCAAATTAGCAGTAGTAAAAGAAGCAACACCATTAGAATTACTTGTAGCTGAATATGTCTTTCCATTTACTTTTAAAGAGATTTTTTGGTTACTTAAAGCATCACCTTTTACATCTTTTAAAGCTACTTTAAAAACAGCACCTGATTTTGAATAATGAGTATTATATGCTGTTAAATTTGTAGATGTCTTAGCAGATAAAACATCATCATTAGTTGAAGACAATGCATTTGAATCTGCAGTGGAAGGACTTATTTCCCCATCATTATCCTCATAATTAGAACTATCTATGCTTTCTAAAGCATTATCAGGATAACCACTTAAATTATCATCATGAGAATTAACTATATTAGTCTGTGAGATAGAATCCTCGTTAGAAATTTCTAATTTACTTTGATCAGATACGCAATCTGAAATTAAATTTGAATCTTCTGTATTTGAAACATTATCCACATCAACTGCATTAACTGCTCCGATAACAAGGAACAGCATTAACAATAATGATACACATAATGTCTTATTTTTTATCGAAATTTTTCCACCTCTTGGTTCTCATTACGAAAATTTTATAGTAAAATATGATTATACTAAAATATAGTATTTCATAATGAGTGGATAAAGATATATAATTTAATCTTATATAAATGTTTTTAAAACTTGAATATCTAAAAAACCAATGTAAATAAGTTAAATTAGCTAAAAAAGATTAAAAACATATATAAATCTAAAGTAAAAGAACAATTATGTTGAAATAAACTAAGATAAGCTTAAAAAACTTGAATTAAATTTAAAAATTGAACAAACTAATAAAAAATGAAACTTTGATTAAATGAGCCATTATATGAAAAATAACTATATCATCATGTTTTATAGCTAAAATTAATGAATTGTTGTCCCAATCAAGAAAAATAATTTAATTCAAAGCAATAAAATCAAAAATAAAGCATTTAACTAAAAAAGTAGAATTATGACCATTACATAAAAAATAGTTGATTATATGTTGTATGAAAAAAACATTTTCCAAAAAACTTATAAAAAAAAAGATATCCATTTAGGACTAGCTTATCCTAACATCTACAGAACTGCGATGTCTTCATTAGGATACAACATATTATATAATCAATTAAATGAACGTGAAGATACTTGGTGTGAAAGAATAATTTATCCCAATATAAATTCAATTGAATCAAACACTCCAAGCAAACATTATGACATAATAAGCTTTTCTCTCCAATTTGAAGAAGACTATTTTAATGTTTTAAAAATGCTAAATGATGCTGAAATACCTCTTAAAAGAGAAGATCGTGATGAACATGACCCACTAATTATTGCAGGTGGACCTTGTGCTACAGCAAATCCCATGCCCTTATCTGATTACATTGATATTTTTATTATTGGCGAAGGTGAAAACACACTAAACAACTTCCTAGATAAGTTTAGTGAAAATAAAGATAAAGACCTTAAAAATTATTTAGAACTTCCAGGAATCTATATTCCTGAATTTAACAATCAAACAAAAATAGATATCGTTAAAGATATGAATCATGCTTACCACATCACAACCCCTGTTTTAAGTGAAAGTGACAGTGAAGAATATCAAAGCATTTTTAACAATACCATAATGTTAAATGTTTCAAGAGGATGTACCAGAGGTTGTAGATTCTGCATGTCAAGTTATCTCTACAGACCTATGAGGCAAACTAGTTATAAAAAATTAATAGATATAGCTATTAAGAATAGGGAAAATACCGGTTTAAATAAAATTACATTAATTGGTGCTGCAGTTTCAGATTATAATGATTTGGACAAATTAATTGAAGGTCTTGAAAAAAATGGTTTTCAAATTTCAACACCATCACTTAGAATTGAATCCATTTCTCGAGAAACTTTAGAAACCCTAAAAAGAAGTGGCCTGAAAACTATAACACTTGCACCCGAATCAATTTCCAAACTTCGAAAAGTAATAAATAAAGAGATACTAGATGAAGAAATTTTTACAGTAATAAAAAATGCCATTGATTTAGATTTCAAAATTAAATTATATTTTCTAATTGGAATTCCAGGGGAAACTAAAGATGACATAAAAGAACTTGCAGAGTATATGAAAAAAATTGCCAATATGCATAAAAATATAAAGAATGTCAAATTTAGTGTAAATCCACTTATTCCAAAACCACAAACCCCACTACAATGGGAAACATATGATTTTAAAGACATTAAATCAAAAACTAGATATCTTAAAAAAGAAATGAAAAAATATAACATAAAGTGCGAAAGTCCTAAAAAAGGATTAATTCAATATATACTATCTTGTGGAAATAGGGCAGTTGGTGAGATTATTGAAAAATCATTAATAAAAGCCCCTACACTAAAAGAATGGATGGAATATATGCCAGATTATAGTATTGGTGATGAACTACCTTGGAGCAATATTGATGTTGGTGTAGATGAAAGATTTTTAAAAATAGAAAACAAAAGACTGAGAAATTTAAAACAAACACCATGGTGTGAAACATCCCCATGTTATAATTGTGGAGCATGTGAAAAATAATTACTAGAAAAATATAAATTTACTATAATATATTATATATTAATAATAGTGAGGCAAAAGTTATGATAAAACCTGCAAGTAGAACAAAATCCATTGAATTATCATTAATCAGAAAAATGTTTGAAGTGACAAATCCTGATGCAATAAACTTAGGAATTGGAGAACCTGATTTTGATGTTCCAGAAAATATTAAACAAGCAATGAAAGAATCAATTGATGAAAATGATAGTCATTATACTCCAAATAAAGGAATTGTTGAGTTAAGAGAAGAAATTTCTAAAAAATTTAAAAAGGATAATGACATTAATGTAAATCCAGATAACATAATTGTTACTGTTGGAGCCAGTGAAGGATTATTCATGTGTGCACAGGCATTCCTAGAAAAAGGAGATGAGATATTGCTTCCAGATCCAAGTTTCTTATCTTATGAAGCTTGTATAAAACTAGCTGGAGGAACAATTGTACCAGTGGACTGTACAATGGAAAATGAATTTAAATTAAAAGCAGAAGATGTGGAATCAAAAATCACTAATCAAACTAAAGCAATAATGTTAAATTCACCATCTAACCCTACTGGAGCAGTAATGGAAAAAGAAGATGTTAAAGCAATTGCGGATTTATCAATGGATAAAGATTTCTTAATAATATCTGATGAAATTTATGAAAAAATCATATACGATAAAAAACATTATTCTCCTGCAAAATATAGCGACAATGTAATTACTTTAAATGGATTTTCAAAAACATATGCCATGACTGGTCTTAGAATCGGGTATTTGGCAGGCAATGAGGATAATATTGAAAACTTACTTAAAATTCATCAATATAATGTTGCATGCGCCAGCACAACTGCGCAAAGAGGAGCTTACGAAGCATTGTCTGGACCGCAACATGAAGTCAAAAAGATGGTAAATGAATTTAAAAGAAGAAGAGACTTAATTGTTAGACGTTTGAATGAAATGGGATATGAAACCGTTAATGCAGAAGGTGCATTTTATGTATTCCCTAAAATAGAAGATGAAGACTTTGTTATGAAAGCTGCAAAAGCTGGAGTAATCACAGTTCCTGGAATTGCATTTGGATCAAATGGTAAAGAACATGTACGTATGTCCTATGCAAATTCCTATGAAAACATCAAAAAAGCAATGGATATTTTAGAGCGTGTAGCAAATGGATGAATTTAGAAAAAAAGGTGGTAAGAAAGCAGCAATTGTTGCAGTTGTAGCAAATTGTTTATTAACTATACTTAATATAATCGTGGGAACACTTTCCGGAAGTTATGCATTGATATCTGAAGGAGCACATACTTTATCTGATGTTGCCACAACCATTATAGCATATATTGGATTTAAAATAGGTCAAAAACCAGCAGATGAAGAACATCCTCTCGGACACGGTCGAGCAGAAGCTATAAGTGGCCTTGTAATCGTTTTATTTTTAGCGATGGTAGCTTATGAAATCATGAGTGGTGCTGTTGAAAAACTAATAAATCCATCCTCAATTACAACACCCGATGTATATGCCGCATTAATGGCTATTTTTGGAATATTCATCAACTTAATTATAAGTAACTACATTATAAAAATTGGTGAAGAGATTAAAAGTCCTGCAATAGTAGCTGATGGTAAGCATCAAAAAACAGATATTTTCTCATCAATAGCCGTTTTGGTTGGAGTAGTTGCATCTAATATGGGTTATCCTCAGTTAGACCCAATTGTTGGATTAATCATTGGATTTTTAATCTTAAAAACAGCCTATGATATTGGTAAAGAAAACCTAGATAATATTATGGGAAAAGTACCTTCTGAAAAGTTTATTAAACAGATAAAAAACGTTGCTGATAATAGCAGCCCTTATGCAAAGAATGCTCATAATATAAAAGTAGATTATTTAGGTTCATATGCTACAGTATCATTGCATATCCAATTAGACGGAAACATGACTTTAGATGAATCACACCAAATTGTACATGTTGTTCAAGATAACATCATCAAAGAGATTCCTGAAGTTAAATATGTGATGGTTCATGCTTGCCCTATTGGACTAGACTATAACCATGACCAAGAAATAGATTTATAAAAACGCCGGGACCGGGATTTGAACCCGGGTGATCATATGATCATCGGATTAGCAGTCCGACGCCGTACCAGGCTGGGCCATCCCGACAATTAAAAAACAGTATAATACATTATATGTTAAAACTTATTTATAAACTTAATTATTTATATAAAGGCACGTCCAAGAGTGGACTAATCTCAAAAATATAAGTGATCTAGAAAACGCAACTCCACCCCGGGATTCTACAAGCATTGCATGTTAACAGTAAAGCTGCTCCCTTCCGGGCCTGACCCATTTCCATATTGAAGATGACTAATTTTTACCCTCCAGTAAAAATCTCACCACCACCAATCCTGTAGGACGAGGTTTCTATGTTGTTTTCCTAGGCTCATATCCTCTTAAAAAGCCGCCTCTTGGACTTCAACCGCACTTAAGGAGGTGTGTGCTTACAGAGGACCCCTAACCCTCCGGTCTAGCCAATCATAATATATGATTTTAATATTATATAAAGGTTAGCAAAAATCAATGAAGTAAATAAAATTAATTACTTGAAATAATTTCTAGAAAAAAAATAAATTTATAGTAACTCATTTAAAAATAGTAAAATTAAAAAAAATAAAGAAATATTAATTAAAATTAAAATATTTCTTGAATAATATCCCCATCAGAAATAATACCAACTAATTTATCTCCTTCAACAACTGGAAGTTGATTTAAAATTCCTGATGATGAAGCACCCTCTTTCATTACATTAATAGCAGTTTCAAGAGTATCTTCTGGAGATACGGTAACAACAGATTTAATCATAATTTCATCAACACTAGTACCTAATTCGTACTTATCTAAAATTAAATTATGACCTACATCAGTAGCAGTTATAATCCCCACTAACTTATCATCCTCAACAACTGGAAGAGAACTAATTTTATATTCCATTAGTTTCTCAAATGCATTTACAACATCAACATCTAAAGAGGTTGTAATTACATCAGTTGTCATTATTTCCTTCACTTTCTTTTCCAACATCTTCTTTTCCTCCAAATTTATCCAGAATATCACCAATCATGATATCTATTGTTTCATTAATATCCACATTATTTATAATACGTGTATCATGAATTTTTGCTTGTTCAACTAAGAATTTTTGAGTTTTTCTAATAGTTCCAAAATTATCCATATATCTCTCTAAAGAACGCTTTACCCAAGGTTGCCTGCATCTTGAATAAAATCTCTGTTTATGTGATTCTTCATCATCGACAGTTAATGTGAAAACAATTATGTTATTATTTTCCATTAAATCTTTTCTAATAAAACCCGGAACTACGTGTACTCCTTCAATAATAGTACTAATTCCTTCTTTTACAGATCTCTCAATAATGGCTTCAATACCCACATTTACAACATCAACATGGCTAATAAATCCTTCAATAACAGAATCTATCCTAATAGATGGGGTTCTAATGCTTTCATAAGCATCAAAACTGGATTTGTGTATTACGGGACTTAAATCCTTAGAGACAATTTTACGCATTACTTCCCTAATCATATCCGTACTAATAAGGTTTTTTAATCTCAACCTACTGGCTAGTTCAAAAGCCATTGAAGATGTACCAACACCTGATGCACCACCAATTAAAATAATTAATGGCTTTTTAGATGCCCTAAGTGACCTCCAATTTTTATATTTCTCAGCTATGATGGGATCAACACTTTTAAGATGAGAAAAAACAACATTTGCTAATTCATAACTTGGAATTTCATCAACGTTATTTTTAATTAACTCCGCTTCAATATCGCTTGCAATATCATATGCTCTTTGAGATCCGATATCTGCAACATTAAGTGAACGAGACATGATTCCTTTAGAAAATGGCTCTTTATATTTTTCACCATCTACTTCACCAGTAACCCAAATCATAATAATCACATCTAAAATATACGAATTAATATTTAAAATTAATAATAAATAAAAGTTGTTATTTGATTTTTAGAAAAAATAAACAAAAAAAGAGAATTAAAACGAATAAAAACTATTCGTTCAATGAAATAATACTTATATCATAATTAACACCGTCTTTAATATCAATTAAAACGGCACCATTATCTTTAAGCATTCCTGGATTTGCTACATCAGTAGTTTTTCCAATTTTACTAAGTGATTTTGCTTCATGAATATGTCCACAAAGATTTATTTCAGGTTCAAATTCATGAATTGATTTTAAAATTCCAGGGCTACCTACATGTTCACCATTTTCAACTCTATCAGCATCAGTATTGAATGGTGGTGCGTGTGTAGCCAATATTCTAACTGTAGGAACCTCAGAATTATGAACATAGTCATAATTTGCTAATAAATCATAAACTTGCCTATAAATTTTGTCATCATCCATTTCTCCAGGAGTATCAAATGGGGTTGGATTTGAACCGCCAAAACCAAATAATATTGCATCTCCATAAGCAACAATATTATTGTGGAGACAAAATGCAACGTCATTAATTGCATTACAAATTCCATTTGGATCACAATTACCAGGAATGGCAATTACATCCACATCACATTCTGCAACTTTATTTATAAATGTTTCAACAAAATCTAAAGGTCCGAAATTAGTAATATCACCTAGAATTAAAACTAAATCAATATCATGGTTTTTCAAATAAGAATATAAATTTTCATTTTCTTCGCCATGAACATCACTAATTGCTAATATTTTGGTCATAATAACACACTCATTGTTCTAAAAAGAATGATCCCATTTCTTTTAAGCCAACTTGAAGATCTGGTTTATCACCATGCAATTCTACAGTTACATCATCTTCAAATTCTATGATAAGGCCATTCCATTCTGCAATTTCTTGAACTCTTTCTTCAGCTAATGGAATTTTTAAATTAATTCTACCTGTTGTTAATCCTGGAGGAGAATTAACTAAAAATTTTGACCGGGATTGGGCAAATTCAAATACTTCCTCGCCCCTCATGACTCGTTTTAATAAATCAAGCCAATGGTCAACATAGTCATCTCCTTCTTCTTCTGCAATTGTTAAAAGAGTTCCTTGAATTTTATTTAAAGACATTTCAGCATTAGCTAGGCCATTAATCAACTCAGGATGAGAAGGATCTCTTTTATAAGAGCTAATTGTAGATCTAATCAATCCCATTTCAGGGTTAACTCCTTTAGGAATTTCATATCCCTTTTTATTCAAATCTGTAATGAGATTTTGAAGAACTAACCAATTTTGCTCTGAAGGTAAACTCATAAATGTCCACCTATAATCTTTAAAGTAGTATGATTAATTTTTGCATCAGCATCTTTTAATTCTCTTTCAATTTCACTAGTGCTTTTGTATGAATCTAAGAACAATACATGATGAGTTGAAGTACCAGCTATGTTTAAAATAGCTATTTCATCATCCTTTTTAAGTTCTCTTTTATCTATAGTTGCTTTGAACTGAACATAAGGTTCATATTCTTCTGGAAGGTCAGCATATTTAAATATACCATCTAAGGTTGCTACAAACATAATTACACCTCTATTATATAATATATAATTCTATTTAGTTAATCCTATATAAACATGATTACAAATTATTAGTGCAAACTAAAACAAAAAAATTAAATAAAAAAAAAGTGTTATCATCAAAGATAACATAATCCAAAATGTGTTTTCAATGCCTAAAAAAATAAAAATATAAGGATTAAAAATCCTTAAATCTATTCACCTAATGCTTTTTTGATTGCAGGAGTTGCATCAATTTTTTGAGCATCAAAGGTTAATTCTTCAGCTGATAATCCCATAGCTAATCCGTATAATTGAGCTAAGTGGAAAACAGGAAGTGCAAAGTCAGTTCCATATCTTTCGTTTACTTCAGTTTGACCTTGGTCAAATTGCATGTGACAGAATGGACATACGTTAACGATTGCATCTACGCCAGCTTCAGTCATGTGGTCAAGTTTTTCTTTAGTGAAACTAGTAGTTACATCTAAATCTCTTGCTCTTAAACCTCCACCTGCACCACAGCACATCATTTTGTCTTTGTAGTCAACTGATTTAGCACCAGTGATTTCTACAAGGTCATCTAAAATGGATGGGTTTTCAGCTTGATCTTCAATACCGATAGTTTCGGTTGGTTTTAAGAAGTGGCATCCGTAGTGAACAGCAACGTTTAAGTCTAAAGGTTTTTCGATGAGGGAAGCTAATTTTTCGAATCCGACATCGTCTCTTAAGATTTGAGCAAAGTGTTTGACGTTGGTAGTTCCTTTGAATTCTCTGCCGATTTCAGCTAAGTTAGCATTGATTTTTGCTCTTTTTTCTTCATTTTCTTTTAAGATGTGATTACATTCAAATAATGATCCGAAACATCCGTTACATTCAGTCATGATGTCAGCGCCCATGTCTTCAGCAAGAGTTAAGTTACGTGCTGCGATGGTAGCCCAGGTTTCTTCATCAAAGGAACCGAATACACCAGGAGCAGGACAACAAGATGCTCCTTCCATGTCTTTTAATTCAATATCTAATGCTTCGAATAATTTTCTGGTAGCTTTTTCAACACCAGGATAACGGTTGTTCATAATACAACCTAAGAAGTATGCAATTTCCATATTATAACTCTCCTCATAAATCTATTCTTTTAAACCGCCGGTTGCTTCGTCGTAACCGATTAATTCATCGAATGCGGTAATTTTACACAATTTTTGTACTTCTTCTAAAGCTTCAGGATAAGCGTGAGTTGTTGGTGGAACTTCAGGAAGTCCAATTTTTGTTCTTAAAGCTTTTGCAGCATCGTTGATTGGTACAGCGTGACCGGTGTTGATTACGAATACTCCAGTCATTTTGTGAGGTTTTGCCATGTAACCTGCGTGTGCAGCGATGTTACGTGCTTTTTTGATGATTTCTACGATTTTAACACTTCTAAGACATCTTTCTTGGCAAGTGTAACAGGTAGTACACATCCATAAAGCATCATCAGTGATTACTTCTTCTTTTAAACCAAGTAAACATTTTCTGACAATTTGTCTTACTTTGTAAGGAGTTCTTCTTCCAGATGGGCAACTACCACTACAGGTACCACATTGGAAACAGTGTTTAACAGTTTCAATTCCAGCATCAATGAACTCAGCAGTGAAATCTGGATCACGATTACTATCATTTAATAATTCTTTATCAGTCAATAAAGTCATTTTATCTCTCTCTTTATCTTTATTTTTTGAATCTTCTTCAGCTTCGATGGCCTCTATTTTAGCTTCAACTTTTTCATGGATTTCTTCCTTGATAGTTTCAGCTTTTTCATGAATTTCTTCTTTTTTAGCCTCAACTTTCTCATGGATTTCTTCCTTGATAGTTTCAACTTTTTCTTCAATAGGTTCGATGTCATCGGAAGCTAAATCTTCAACACTGCCTTCTGACTCTTCCACAGCTGCTTCTTCTGCCTCTACAACTGGTTCTGGTTCAGTTACGACAGCTTCATTTTTAATTTGTGAAGATGTAACTTGGACATCATCAGATGTGTTTGATACATCATTATTGATGTCACTTTCTTCATTGTCTCCTTTGAACAAGGATTTAAGACGATTTATTATAGACATTGAAAACACACCTCGGACAATCATCGGATTATTTCCTCAAATCCATACTAATATTCTTTAAAAGAACATATATAAAGCTTACTAAATTTTTAGCTTGTGTAATCAAAAAGATTACAATATATGAAAAATTTATATTAACCTAAAAAAATATAATATGAATAATAACAAATCGGAAGAGAAAAATGATAAAAAAATTCGAAATTAAATCACATGATGGTCCTGGAAGAATCGGAAAAATAGATGGCGAACTTACTCCAAAAATCTTTTTTAAAGAGGAATTAAAAATAGCCCCTAGTGAAGGTTCTGCACACAATGTTGACCGTGAAATTGCAGAATTTAATGTTAAAGAAACATTGAGACTTGCAAAGGATAACGTAGATGAATGTGATGTTGCAGTAATCCAAGGATCAAAATACATTGATTTAAGAATTGAATGCTTAAAAGAATTAGAAGACATTGGTTATAATGGTTTCATAATCGCTAATGGAGATGCCCTTTTGACAAATTCAAGAGATTTAGTTGAAATAGTAGTATCCCTTAAAAAAGAAGCTAAAAAGACAAGTTACTTTATTTTTCCATTTTCCGAGCTTTCCTTTATGCCCATATTAACATATATGGGAATTGATGGATTTTTAGCAGACACCACTAATTATTATAGTCATTTAAATGTGCTTCAAACACCCACAAAATCATATGATTTAAATACATATTCCATTTATGAAAATATTACACAAGAAGAACTAGAAAAAAAGAATATTGAAAATATGGAATTTGTTATAAAAGAAATCCATGCACATATAAAAAACAGATCCTTGAGAAATCTTGTAGAAGAGAGGTCTGGAACCACACCACAAAATATCTCAACATTAAAAATTCTTGATAGAACCCAAATGGATTACCTGCTTGAATACACACAATTATTTTAAGATTTTAAATGATGAAATAATGTTTTTGAATTCACGTTCAGACTCACCTGAAACATCTAAAGTTCTAAGTTCAAAAATGTAAATATCCCCATTTTCTATGAAAACATAAGTGTGAATATCGAAGTTTATTTCTGGAGTATCCATATTTGCGTGAAGTTTAATCGCATCCTTATCAGCAATTTTGGTAAAATCAGAAGCTAAAATAACTCCACCATCATCAGATATAGCATCTTCCATGAATATCTTGTAGTCATCAAGATTTGTAGCGGTTGGAAACATTACTGCATTAATTAAGTTATCCTGCCCTTTAGACAATGTTGCAATACAATCAGGATTGGATAAAATGTCTGCTTTTTCAACTTCCCATGAATCAGGATATTCAAAGGTAACTTTACCCGTGTTAAATGTCCTCATGCATCATCCTCTTCTTTTGATGTAACATCGATTGTTTCAGGGGCCTCTTCATCAAGTGTGTCAATATATTTGGAAAATGGTTCCGGAAGTTTTGGCATGACTTCCTTTAAAATCTCAGCTGCATCAAGTTCTAATGCTTGGCCTGAAAGTAATTGTTCAACATCAAAGTCAAAGTCAAAAGGTTTAAGCAAATCGTCAGTAGGTACTCTTAAATTAATATTTTTCTTGTTTAGAATCATTTTAAGAGTACTTGTGTTTCTAATTTGTTCATTCATATCCTCAACAGTGCTTTTTATATCATATGCTATAGCTTTATTCTTCTCATTAACTTCATGTTTTGATTTTTCAATTGATTTTTCCAAATCCTTAACAAGCAAAGCGTTTCTTCTGTTGATATTTTCACGAGCTTCATCAATGACAACATTAATAGCACTCAAGATAGACTTATTTAACTCAACATTGTAAGCTAGAATCATCTTATTTTTATAATCAAGTTCTTTAAAAATAGCTACTCTTTCATCATCAATTCTTGTGATTTTCTTGTTTAATTCATGAATTTCATCTTTAGCTTTAAGAAGCTCATCTTTATCAGAGAGTTGTTCTTTAAGTGAATCCACATCGTCAAAAAATGATCCTTTGAGAGTTTGAATTTGCTCTTGTAACTCTTTAATTTCCGCATCTTTTCCTTCAATAGTATGGTAAAATTCATCAAGTTTTTCATCTGAAAACTGATTATCGATTAATTTTTCATAGTCGTTTTGTGCCAATACTTTTACCAAATCATCATCTTCAAAAGGATCTTCTTTTTTAAGACTGACCTGTTTTTGCTGAGATTCTTTCTCAACAGTGTTACCTTCTTTGTCTTTACTAGTATACTTTTTAGTATAAACTCGAACAGTTCTAAATTCATCACTTTCCATTATTAACACCACTCTATAATATTAAATAGATTGGTTTAATTTAAATACTTAATGATTAAAAAAAGAAAAAAAGAAGAAAAAAAATTTATTTATTCTCTTTTTCCATCCACAACAACATTGCCTCTTCAATCGCTTTTGAATACCATCCAGTTTTAAATAACATTTTATTGGAAGCAATTTTGCGAAAATTCAAGTCAATATCATTATTGATGCTGATTGTAACACGCCTGTTTCTTGTCATACAATTAGATTACGCACACTAGTTAATAAATGTTTTAGTGTTTTTTCATGGCATTTTAAGAAATATAAATGAATATTGAAATTTTATTAAAAAATTAGCAAATAAAAAATCGGCCTTTTGACAGGTTTTCCCGCAAAAAACTAGAGATTAAAAGATTTATTGGCAGTTATCTACAAATCCTAATTTTTATTTAATATAAAAATCAAACTAAGTATAGGAGGTAACTTATGAACAAAAAAATAATTACAGTACTTGCATTATTGATTGTTGTAATAAGTATAAGTGCCGTATCTGCTTTTGATTTAGGAGATCTTTTTGGTACTGGTGAAAACGAAACTGTAACAATTAAAGGAATAGATTTTAATATTCCTGAAGGTTATAAAGAAGATTCTACAAACCCTTTTAATATAATTGAAGGATTTATAAAAGATGGATATGACCTAGATGGAAAAGTCTATAAAAAAGATAACACTGAAGTAGGAATTTTTGTTTATAAATATAATTCTTCAGATTCAGACTATGATGACATTTTAAGCAATTTTGCAAATGAAACTACTATTAATGATGTAGGCGGTTTCATTGAATTTGATGATAATGACTATGTTTTTGTTTATACACAAGATGACTCCGTAGTTATGATTGCATCTAATGATAAAAATGTTATTGGTGACTTTATAATAACTTAATCAAGCTATTTTTTTATTTTTTTATTTTTTTAAAGATTAACTACAAAATTATTGAAAAAATGCCAAACAGCAATAATGCCTACATATAAATCATGATAATTGTATAAAATTGTGGATTTCTATGCTGAATACCATCCAGTCTTTTTTTGATGATGTGCAAAGAAATTAATGTGTATTTGTAATCTCAAGATTTGCTTCAAAGGATTTAAAATATTAAAAATTTGCTAAAATATTGAATTAAACCATGAAAAATTTATTAAATTATTATTATAATATAATTTAATACAAATAATACAAATAAATATACCTTAGAGGAAAATTTAATGATTACAATTATTAAGCCTAAAAATGTGAACAAAGAATACAAATCTGTAAAATCACATTTTAAAAGCAATGAGGTGATAAAATGCTTTTCAAAAAGATGATGAGGGACATATTAAAACATAAAACCCAATTCATATCTATCTTTTTAATGGCATTTATTGGAGTGTTTGTATTTACGGGCATAGGCAGTGAATCCGTAGCTCTCGAAGATAATGTAAACCATTATTATGAAGATACAAACCTAGCTGATGGCTGGATTTATTCACCCTATTTAAATGATTTGTTTTTATATCAAGTAGACATTTTAGGCCCAACCACACAAATGGAACGGCAATTAGTTGTTAATTCAGTAGCTGACTTTGAAAATAAGCCCGAAGTTACGCTGCACTTTGTCGAAAATAATACGATATCAAAATTCTACTCGGTTGAAGGTGAGAAATTAGACATTAATGATACGGATGGAGTGTGGTTAGATAAAAGCTTTGCCGATGCTAAAGGACTAAAAGTTGGGGACAGAATTAGCTTTGAGGCTGAAGGCTATAAAATTGATAAAGAAATCAAAGGACTAGGCTATTCACCAGAATATGTCTATCATGGATCATCCTATTCCATAATACCTGATTATAACAAAATCGGCTTTGCTTACTTATCCCATAAAGCATTTCCTGAAGATACTGTTCCATATAATGTTTTAAATGTTAAATTTGATGGTGAACCTGGAACTTTTGAGGATTTATTGTCCTATCGCCTCAATGGTTATTATAATTCATTTGTTGAACAATCAAATCATCCTAGTGTCAGTGAATTTTCGCAAGAAATTACAAAACACAAGATGATGGCCGATATTTTCCCAGTAGCATTTATTATAATTACAATGTTGATTCTTTTAACAACAATGACAAGGATTATATCACAACAACGAACCCAAATAGGAATCTTAAAAGCTAATGGATTTAGAAACAATACAATAACTCTCCATTACATATCCTATGGATTTTGGTTAATCTCGATTGGATCTATTTTAGGATTAATATTAGGGCCGCTGATATTGCCCCCTCTGTTTTATCCCTCAATGAGCAGGCCATATAAAATGCCTTTCTGGGACACTGCTTGGAACATGAATTTTGTATTAGTAATGCTTTTAGTGATTATATTCTCACTTGCAATTTCATATTATGCTATTGCAAGCATCTCGAATGAAAAGCCATCAAATACCCTAAAACCCAAACCACCAAAGATATCGACTTCAGGGTTTATTGAAAAATTAAAGATCTGGAAAAGATTATCCTTCAATATCCGCTGGAATTATAGGGATACTAAAAGAAATAAAGTAAGAGGGTTAATGACAATTATAGGAATCATAGGCTGTAGTGCACTTTTAATTGGTGCATTTGGATTATATGATGGTTTGAATGATGCAAAAGACTGGGAATTTAACCAAATTAACCATTATGACTCAAAATTAGTAATTGATGAAGACGCATTACCATCACAGATTGATAAAGCTGCTAGTGATGTTAATGGAGATAAAATAATGGAAGACAGTATTGAAATCGAAGCAAACGATATCAAAAAATCGGGAACACTTCTAGTTCTAGGTGATACAGATTTAATAACGCCAACAGATGTTGACAAAAACAGAATAGAAATAGCAAACGATGAAGTTTCGATTTCAAGAAAAATGGCAGACATGCTAGGAATTGAAGTTGGTGACACTGTTAAATGGCATATTGCAAGTTCAAATAAATGGGTAAAAACAAAAATTGATAAAATTCATGCAGATCCAATATCACAAGGCATAATCATGTCTCCAGATAAATTGGAAGAATTGGGCTTAAATTACACGCCAACAAGTGTTATTACGTCCGAGCATGTGAATAAAACATATGATGGTTTTAAAGTAACAAGCTACCTCAATGACATTAGAGATAGTTGGGATGAAATAAGCGAAACTGCATGGCTATTAATTTACACATTAATATTCTTTGCTTGTCTTCTGGCCGTTATCGTTTTATATAATTTAGGATTACTCTCATTTACAGAAATTGAAAGAGAAATAGCATCACTTAAAGTGCTTGGATTTAAAAGTAATGATTTAAGAAGATTGTTATTGACACAAAACATATTATTTACAATTATTGGATTTATATTTGGTGTGCCTTTAGGTTTATATATTTTAAGATTAATGTGGGCATCTTCAGGAGACTCAACTTACATAATACCTTCATTAACTCTTACAAATATCATATTGAGTGCTACAATAACATTTACAATATCAATTCTTGTAAACTTAATGTTTTCACGTAAAATCAAAAAATTAGATATGGTTGAATCGCTAAAAGGTGTAGACTAGAATTCCCCCTATTTTAAAGGCAGATTTTTATCAAGAACTTTCTTTTTTAAGGCATCCAATTCATTGGATATGATAAATATCTTCTCACCCTCGACATAAGTTGTATAACTCCATCCAGTACCATATTGGGAGATTTTATAATCTCCTTCAAGTTCATTTACTTGTGGAACAATCTCTTCAGTCACACTATGATAATCAAAAGAAACATCCTCATTATAATTGTTAATACTATAAATCCCACAATAAAAATCCCTGAATTGAGGATTTCCAAGTTGTCCTTGTATAAACCATTTAATTGCCAAGTTATAATTTATTCCAAAATTTGAAACAGCTTTAAAAATAGATTTATGATGTTTGTATGCCTCTAAAATTTTTAATGATTCTCTTCTGAAATTTTTAAATGAATAACTGCCCCATTTCAATTGGTCATGCATTAATCTAGATTTAAGAGAATTGTTCCTTTTTTGTAAATTTTCTAAAGCTATATCCATCATCAAATAATATTTTAAATTTTATAATTAATAAACTTAGCAAAAAATTAAATTTACGACAACTAAAAAAATCATGAATCTCATAATTGCTATTCATTTTCAAAATAAAGTTGAACAGATTTACGAGCTAAATTATTTAGAGTTTCCACAAACTCAGGGTTTAAACTATCAAAACCCATTTCTGACTCCCACATATCAGCAATCCCCTGAAGAGCTGGAATGATTTCTTCACCTTTTTTGGACACTTTTAGTGAAAAATTGCGTTTATCCTTATGTTGTTTTTCACGAAAAATCCAACCATCTTCCTCTAATTTTTTGATTGCCTTTGTAACAGCACCTTTTGTAATAAATAAACCCTTAGCCAAATCATTTTGATTGATTTCACTGAAATTATAAATTAATAGGATGCAAAAACCCTGAATCAGACTCAAATCATATTTTGCAACCTCTTTTTGTATGAATTTTTTATAACTCATGAATAAAATGAATAAACAACTTCCAATATTATCCGAATTAAAAAAATCCCCCATTTTTTCAAATTTCATTAAAAGTATTTTGGACTTACCAATATATAAATAAGTAAGATTTTTTAATGAAAAATGTGGTTTTTTTTAATCAATGTATAATTATTTGACAAAAAATTAAATTAACCAATATAAAATGAATAATAATGCATATAAAATAATCTTTTATTAAAAAATAATGAACAAACCCACAATTAAGAAATAATAACTGGCAGAATTAAAACAAAACAAAAAGATTTATATAATATCAAATCATAACTTATATACGATATGAAGTTACTTTCATATCTTTATGGACATCAGTCAACCATTTTATAATCTCCAAAATGTTTAGAATATGTTCATGGAAGTAGAAAGAACAGCTACTTCCAAACTCCCCCCCCCTTTTTAACTTAAACATCATCAAGTATTTCAGGACTTGCACCTGCAATTTCAACCAGATATTCCGCTTCAACAATGTGGAGTTTGGATGGTATTATAATACAATGAAGTGGGCCTCCAAAATCAAAATCAATCAATTCAGAGATTTTACCTGCTCTAACACAAACATCTTTTGACCCGACACGGGCAATACCCATAGCCAAAGTGTCTTCAGTGATTAGACCTTCACGGCCCAAATCATTTTTAATGTTCATCAAATATTCTAAACCCTGATTAACAGTCATATAACGGTCTTTATGGGCTTGAATGTCAAGTAAAACTAAAGTATGCAATTCCATTTTAAGATTTTCTTCAATTGATTCATACGGGGATTTAGGATAGAAATTATAATCTGGAAATGGAATGGTTGTTACCTTGCCGAATTTATAACCTTGAAGACCAGAAATGGCAGGAGCAGAAGATAGGATGGATGATCCATGAATTACTTCATAGCCTATTCCCTTTTTAGAACACTGAACCAAAAAATCGCTGTGAGTGGTTGCGATTAAGGGATCGCCACCAGTAACCAATGCAACATCCTTGGTTTTTGCCTCTTCAATGAATTTATGCTCTTCTTCAACTTCCCCCCTAACTAGAACTTCAATTTCTTTTCCAATTAACTCTTCAATAGCTTCGAAACTTGAACCGAACAGTCTTGAAGTAAAAAATTCTGCATAAATCTTATCAACATTTTTTAGACAATCTAAACCTTTAAGAGAAATGTCTTTCTCATCAAATAATCCTAAACCCACTAAATAAAACATATATATTATTATAATAATTTAAACATAAATAACTTTATGAAATGTGTAAAAGTTCCATTAAAAGAATTAAATGACACCCGTATAAAATTAATGGAAAATGGCCAGATGAATATGGAATATAAGATAAAAGCCGAAAAGAATTATGGATATATTCCAGTTAATGAAGATATTGAAGACTATGAAATAGTTTGCATGCACTTAGAGGCCATGAAAAAAGTTCCCCATAACTTTTCCGAATTACTTGAAGGAGAATTGACCCATGGGGAAATCGAAGAGTTGAGAACTTCCTTTGATACAATTGGAGACATTGTAATTTTAGAAATTCCCGATGATTTGGAAGATAAAAAACAACTAATCGGAGATGCTGCACTTAAATTTACAAAAAGAAAATCAATTTACATGAAAAGAAGTGCAATAAAAGGAACAACACGCGTACGGGATTTGGAATTTTTATCAGGTGTTGATGATTCAGTGACAATATACAAGGAGCACGGCGCAAGATTGAAATTGGATGTTCGCCAAGTTTATTTCTCACCCCGCCTGGCAACAGAGCGAAAACGTGTGATGGAAAGTGTTTTAGATGGTGAAGAAATTTTAGATATGTTTTGTGGAATCGGACCATTTCCAATCGTTATTGGTCGAAATAAATATGTTGACATTACTGCAGTGGATATTAACGAGTCTGCAATAAGATATTTGGATGAAAATATCATGTTAAATAAGCTGAAAGGTAGCATTCACACATATTGCGGCGATGTAAGACAAGTCAGCCAATCATTTAAAACAAAATTTGATAGAATTATTATGAACTTACCTGGCCTTGCCTATACTTTCCTTGATGTTAGTGTTGATTTAATTGAAGATGGTGGAATAATCAATTATTATGAGTTTTCTGATTCATATGAACAGGGCCAAAAACGATTGAAAGAGGCATGCGAAAAAGTTGGAAAACAAGTGGAAATCCTCAATTGCCGTAAAGTCAAATCCACTTCCCCTGGAGAGTGGCATATCGCCATTGACGGAAAGGTTACAAAAAAATAAGAAAAATTATTAATCAATATTGATTAATAATCATT
>NZ_JAZKXX010000011.1:0-5139 GCF_045611865.1 Methanobrevibacter sp. | reverse complement strand
TATCTTATAAACAAATCAAGACCATTCATATTTTCTACAGCACTTTCACCATCTACAATAGCTAGCGCTAATACTGCCTTAAACCTACTTAAAGAAAACAGCAAAGAGTATCTGGACAATCTAAACATAAATACAAGAATTATGAGAAAACTCCTTGTAGACGGAGGATTGAATGTAATTGATGGAGAAACACCAATCATTCCAATAATCATAGGCCCTGCAGACCTGGCAAATAGATTCTCTAATCAACTAAAAGAAGAAGGAATATTGGTTTCAGCAATCAGACCGCCATCAGTGCCTAAAGATATGAGCAGATTAAGATTGACAATAATGGCTAGCCATACCAAAGAAGAAATAGAATTCACTGCAAAAGCAATTATAAAAATTTGGAAAAATATTAAAAAAGGAAATGAGTAAAAAGATGACATCAAACCAGCTACAACTTAAAAAAAAATAAAATAAAAAAGATAAAAAGAGGACATCAAATCATCTACAACTTAAAAAAAATAGAATATCATTCATTCTGATTTGATAAGGCAAGTGCTATCCTTTTTCCAATAGCAGTTATTACATGTTTTGCAATCTGATTCACCATACCCATTCTCTTTCCATTCGCTCAATAGGGATTGGTTCCTCACAAATGGCCTGTGCATTGAGAAAAATTCAATATTTGTTCTGTTCATTAAATCATTCATAGACTTCATATTGGATAATCCTCCACCTAAGACAACAGGGATTGAAACCTCACTTGCAACCTTATCTGTAAAATCCACCAACATGTTTTCATTTGACAATGCTTTCCTAAAGTATTGTGGGGAAAGGAACTTGGTAATCTGCAAACTATCTGCACCATTTTCAGCAAGTATCCTGCAGATCTCAAGTGAATCCTCAGGATCCTTATACAAATTCACACGACAGTGAACATGCAAATCAGTTGTATCCTTAATGAATTTGATTATCTCCAATACCATTCTGACTCTATTATATGTATTTCCACCATAATTGTCTTCCCTTTGATTTTCAAATGGATCCATAACCCTTGATAGGAAATAGTTATTGCCAATATTCAATTGTATTCCATCAAATCCTGCAAATGCAATTTTTTTAGCAGCTACAAGGTAATCCGCTTGAATTTTTCTTATATCCTCAATAGTCAAATCATTGACTTCCATCATCTGCTTTCCATTGACATTACAGTTGATGAAGCCAATCTGTGCAAAAATAGGGATATCATGCTCATGGACCATTTCAGTCAATTCCTTGAATTCCTTGATGAAGTAAGGATAATTGATGTAATCTGAATAATCGCTAAACCTATCATGAGAATATAATGAAATCAATTCAGTGATAATCAGACCCACATTGTTTTTTGCTAAATTTTCATATCTGTTAAAGATATCTTGAGAAAGGCCATGTGTACCTTCATTTTGTGATTCCCATAATCCAGTTCTAATAATCCTGCTTTTAAGATTAAATCTGCCAAATTTTGTATTATCGAATATGTCTTTCATGCATTTAGTTTATTTTAAATACTATAAAAAAGGGAGAGTAACTCAACAATTACCATAATATAATTTCTAAAAAGGGACAAGAATTTAATAGCCATCCACCTATTTTAAAAAAATCAATAATGGTAACAGGTACTTGTTTTTGTTCTATAACAGTTATTGCACATTTTACATCTTGATGTGCCTTCACCGTCAATTTTCCATTTTTCTAAGAAGTCTTCTTCAGCAACAAAAGGCCTATACATAGATAGAAAATCAATATCTGTCTTATTTAATGTTTCATTCATATGTTCCATGCTATTGAATCCTCCACCTAAAATAACCGGAACATTAGTGCTCTCAATCAAATTTTGACTAAATTCAATCAATTCATCTTCATCTGAAACATCTTTTGTGAAATACAATGGAGATAAAGGCTTTGTCACTTGAATGCTATCCACTCCAACCTTTTCAAGAAGTTTACAAATTTCAATGCTCTCTTTTGCATCAATTCCACCTTTCCTTCCATCAAAAGCATTTACTTTACAGCTTATATGAAAACTTAAGTTATTTTTCATGACTTTAATCAATTCCAATACAAGTCTCATACGATTAAATGTATTGCCCCCATAATCATCTGACCTTTGATTAAAATATGGATTAATGAATTTAGACAAGAAGAAGTTATTACCTAATGCCAATTGAATCCCATCAAAACCTGCCAACTTAAGCTTTTGACTTGCTATGATTATGTCTTGCTGAATCTGACGAATATCTTCCAAAGTCAAATAATTAACACCAATATCCAAATCGATACCCCTATCATATTTTATGAACTCAATCTGGCCTAAAATAGGAACATCATGACTATGGCTAATCTCTGCTAGTCTTTTAGCATCAATCATAAAAGAAGGACGACCACTTTTAATTGAATACTCTGAAAATTTATCCTTAGGGTATAATGATATTAATTCAGTGATAATCAATCCGACACCACTTTTAGCAATATTTTCATATTTTTCATAAAGTTCACCCATTGTCTGGGTTTGCCAAAGACCTGTCCTTATAACTCGACTGTTAAGTTCCAAGTCTCCCAATCTACAATTATCAAATATGTCTTTCATAAAATTAGTTTATTGAAAAGAATATAAAAAGAGAGCAGTAATTATAGAATTACTATAAAAAAACAGATTATTTAAAAAAAATATAAAAAGAAAACAACAATTATAGAATTATTATAAGGATGAAATCTTGATATATGGATAATTGGGAATATAAATGAAAAAAGAATTAAAAAGACAACTATTCAAGTTCAAAAGCGTTTTTATACTCTTTTAAAATGCTTTCAATTTGAGAATCATCATATCCAACAAGATTCAATTCATTGAAATAATAAGAAGTAATTTCATATAGTATCCTATTGGTTTTTTTGCCTTTTTCAGTTAATGAATATTCTGTTTTTAATTTAGGGCCATCATCAATAACTGTTTTTATAATCAAATCGTTTTCTTCCATATATTTTAAGGTTTCGGCCAATATATGATTACTGATTGTAGGATTAGCTTTTTTAAATTCAGAAAAATGTTTCATGCCTCTAAAAATATTAGATAAAATACAAAAAATCCATTTTCTATTAAAAAAATCCAAAGTAGATCCAATAGGGCAAATATTATTTTCAATCATATTATCAAAACAAAATTTAATTTTCAATGAGTATTTTTAAAATAGTAACTTTAAAATTACTAATTCGTTTATTAATTAAATATTGTATATATACATTTATATAATTTTTCAAGAGGCGATAAAATGAAAATCACATACTGGAGCGATTTCGCTTGTCCATACTGTTACATTGGGAATACAAGATTAAAAAAAACCATTAAGGATTTAGGATTAGAAAATGAAGTGGAATTTGATACTCGTGCTTTTGAATTAGACCAAAACGCGCCTAAAGATGTTGAATCCACAACTGTTGAAAGATTTGCAGTTAAATATGGATTATCATTAAATGATGCGGAAAAAGAAGTGAGCAATATTTCCAGATTAGGCATTGAAGAAGGAATAGACTTTAAATATTCAAGCACATTATATACAAATACTCGTGATGCACATAGGTTGATGAAATTTGCACAAAGCAAAGGAGACGCAAATCTTGTTGAAAAATTAGGCAATTCATTATTTGATGCATATTTTACTAAAAATTTGAAATTAGCTGATAAAGATGTGCTATTAAACATCTGCGATGAAATAGGATTAAATAGAGAGGAAAGTGAAGAAGTCTTAAACACAGACCTTTATAATAAGGAAGTTGAAAAAGATGAAGAAATAGCATTGATGGGCGGCATACATGCAGTACCATTCTATTTATTAGATGAAAAGTATTCTATCCCTGGTGCATTATCCTATGAAGATTTTAAAAAAGTTTTGAAACAGATAAGTGATGAAAATAAAGAAAATGCAATTAAAGAAAATGAAAAGAAAAAAGATGGAAATAAAGATGTTGATAGCTGTAAAGATGGAGTTTGCAGGATTTAAGATAAAAATAAGGTGAATTGAATGAAATTAAAATGGTTAGGGCATTCTGCATTTGAATTGATAAGAAATGATGGGCTGAACATTTTAGTCGACCCATTCATTCAAGGAAATCCAAGCTGCCCGATTTCAATTAATGAATTGAATCCGGACATCATATGCATTACACATGCACATGGAGACCATTTCGGGGATGCAATTGAAATAGCTAGAAACACAAACGCATTGGTTATCTCAAATTATGAAATATCCCAATATTTGCAAAAAAGGGGAATTCGCTCATTAGGAATTAATTATGGCAGCGAAATTTCCATAGATCATATGAGCATTAGAATGCTTGATGCAAGGCATACATCCTCTTACGACTTTGAAGGGGATATTAAATATGCTGGAAATCCTGGAAGTTTCCTATTTGACTTCAAAAATGACATTAAGATTTTTCATGCAGGGGACACTGGATTATTCTCTGATTTAAAATTTGTAGTTGGGGAAATATATAAACCTGATATTGCATTGCTGCCAATAGGAAACCTATTTACAATGGACCCAAAAGAAGCTTCAATAGCTGCAAAATGGATTAATCCAAAAATAGTGATTCCTATGCATTACAATACATTTCCTTCAATTAAACAGGACGGAAATTACTTTATGCAATTGGTTAAAAATGAAAACCCAAACTGCAAAACATTAATTTTAAAACCTCTTGAAACTTATGAAACTAAGTAAAAAAAGAGAGTATTAAAAGAGATATTAAAAAAAGAAATGGAATTCCAATTAGCATTTAAACTATTTTGATCAAGGTTCTATGGACTAAATCCAAGACTTGTAATGGTATGCCGAGAGTAACCCACATTCTGTTTTATACAGCATTCATCTTAGCGAACTACTCTGCTTCCCTTAGAGGTCATCAGCATATTTGTTCTTGCATCCTGTAGATTGGCCGTTTCACCGATTCCTTTAATGTCCATCAGTCAAGCATCATTGTCATCCATCAAAGGCCGTGTCGTTTCTGCTCCAGAGTCATACTTCTCAGCATAAGTCTTTCAACTTTACAGTCTATATGATGTGCGGAGTTTCCCTAGTTATAAAACCAGCAACTGTCTTCGGCTTACCATTAACA
>NZ_JAZKXX010000010.1:0-11709 GCF_045611865.1 Methanobrevibacter sp. | reverse complement strand
ATAATCATATATCTCTTTGGTTTCATTATCGAAGTATTGGTGCAGGCTGACAGTCAATATGTTGTTTTTGTCCTGTTGTATTATTTCATTATTTGATGTGAAAGTCATTATCAGCCATCTTGATGCATTTATCTTCCATGCGTCCCAATCAGAGCTATGTGGAGAATAATAGTGTCCTATATCATTTTGACCCCACCAGCAATATAATAGGGAAGCATTATCATCCAATGCAACATCACCATATGCTTTGCCGCTGTTAAGATGTATATAATTTCCAACAAGGGCACAACTTTCCATTTTAAGTTCAGTATCTTTGAAGTTGTTGGATACGGCGGCATGGTTTGTAACATAGTTTTTTTCAAAAATTGTATTGTATACTTCAGTTACAACCTGCTTGTTTGTGATTGGAGGGTCAGCTGCAGCTGGTGCACTTGGAGGATTAGCAGGATACTGGGCAGTTACAACATCATTTGCACCTGAAGAACCTGTAAGACAAGGAGTGCAATTCCAAAATTGTATAGAGGATGAAGAAGTAATTGAAGATCCTCTTATAAGAACTTTATTCGGTAAATAAACCGAAATCAATATTTCTTAGATTATCTCTAGGAAATATTTTTACTTTTTTTTTTAAATTATTGAATTAATTAAGAGTTCACCCTATCAAAAATTTTTTATAACGTAATCATGTAAAATATACTTGATGTATAGTTTCATTATCTGTTTTTTAGTACTGGTTGCATCCTACTTTGTTTATGGAAAGGTTATTGAAAGGATTGCGGGTGTTGACGAAACCCGCCAGACACCTGCCTACAGATTAGAGGATGATGTTGACTATTTACCTATGTCTGAAACCAAGAATTTTCTGGTTCATTTTTTAAACATTGCAGGTTTGGGACCTATATTCGGAGCTATACAAGGAGCATTGTTCGGTCCGGCTGCATTTTTATGGATTGTTTTAGGTACAATCTTCATTGGAAGCGTTCATGATTTCTTCTCAGGATTCATGTCCCTGCGCGATGATGGATTGACAATGCCGGGTATCGTTTCCAAGTTTTTGGGAGCCAGACTCAAAACAATCGTTGCAGTTCTAATCGTGATTACTGGAATTCTTGTTTCAGCCACCTTTGCAAAAGGGGCTGCTGATTTGATTAGCAACCTGACCAATATTCCGGTTATTATCTGTGTAACTGCAATATTCATTTACTTTTTTGGTTGCAACAGTATTTCCGGTCGATAAAATCATCGGTAGGGTATACCCAATTTTCGGGGCATTGCTATTGGTTATGGCCGTTTTGATGACTGGAGCATTAATACTCAATCCGTCATACACCATTCCCGAGTTTACAACTCAGGGATTGTATTTGACAGACAAAAGCATTTTCCCATATCTCTTTGTCACTATTGCCTGCGGAGCAATTTCAGGTTTTCATGCATCACAGTCACCGATTGTTGCAAGATGTGTGGAAAATGAAAAGGATGCAAGGCCGGTGTTTTTCGGAGCAATGGTTTTGGAAGGTTTGGTTGCCCTCTGTTGGGCGGCAATTGCAATGGCATTTTTCCATGGCCAACCTCAGCTTGCGACAATCTACAGCGCATCTCCTGCAGTTGCAGTCAATGAAATGGCAATGGCATTGGTAGGTCCTGCCGGTTTGCTTTTAACAGTTATCGGTGTTGTAATCTGTCCTATTTCATCTGGAGACACTGCACTTAGAAGCTCAAGAATAACAATTGCCGATGAACTTAACTTCCACCAGGATAAATTCATGTCAAGGCTGAAGATTGCTGTTCCGTTGTTTCTTATAGCATTTGGACTGACATTCATAGACTTTAGTTTGATTTGGAGATATTTCGCATGGTCTCAATTGATTGTAGCAACAATTGTTCTCTATTCCGCTACAGTCTATCTGATTAAAAATGAAAAGAAATACATTGTTACATTGGCTCCGGCAGTCGTGTGTACTCTGATTGCATTTGCATATATCCTGCAGGCTTCGGAAGGTTTGGGTTTGCCTTCAATGGTTGCCAATATAATTTCAGTTATTGCAACGGCTGTTGTTACACTAGTATTTATTAAAAAGTTCAAGAATACCAAAGATTCTTAGGATAGTTCAAGAGGAGATATTATGGCTGATATGAGATGTCCTTTTTGCAATAAATTAAATGATGAAGATAATACGTTTTGCATTTTTTGCGGTGAAAAATTTCATAAATATCCGTCTGATGAGGATGGTGAAGGCGTATCATATGAAGAAACTATGGATATGTTTTATTAATCTGTATTAATTTTAATTTGATGGAATGTTTTAGAAAAAGAGAAATAATTAAAAATAAAAAAAGAGTTAGCAGAATTATTCTGCTGTAACTTCAGTAACGAAGGTCATGTTTTCTATGGTTTCAGTTTGACCAGATTTAATTGTGTAGATTGGTGAACCGAGTAAAATCAAACCATTACAAACTTCTCTGATTTTGTTATCAGCTACTTCTTGCATGTGTGTTCCTTCATAAGTGAATCCTGCGTCTGCATTGCCTTCTAATGCAAAAGCAATTACTTCACCAGATTTTTTATTAGTTGCATTTACATTTAAAATCATTTTTTAAATCTCCAAATAATTTGATAATTATATTTATGTGGTTTTACATTTTTAAATAATGCGGTTTATTCGAATATCAATCTGTCAATGATGTCCATATCTAGGTGCTCTTCAACGATTTCGGCAAGGCGATTTAGGGAGTAGTCTTTTTGGGTTTCATATGGATCTTCACCGTATTTTGCTTCAAGGCCTTTTTTAACCCTCAGATAATTCAGAAATTCTCTTCTGAAGTTATAGTTGTGGAATATTCCGTGGAAATAGGTTGCAAATGCATTTCCATTTGAAGCGCCGTCTATCTTTCCGTCATCGTTGTTTCCTTGTCCTTTCCTGATTTTTAATAGTCCGCATGAGTCCTTAAGTTCGCTTGTTCCCTCATGGATTTCATAGCCGGTAACGCTTTCACCAGCAATATCTTTAAATATTTCACCGGCCATGCCGTCCAAATCATCTGGAATTGTTGCTTCTGATTGGGTAACGATTTTTCCGGCTCTTGAAAACTCGGATTCTATATCAAGCAGTCCCAATCCTTCAATTGTACCATGTTTGGATTCACGTTTTTCCTCATCATGAATCACGTTTCCTAAAATCTGCAATCCTCCGCAGATTCCAACTATCGGCACATCTTTTGATTTTTCAATGATTCTGTCTGCAAGGCCGCTTTCACGAAGGGCGAACATATCCTCTGTTGAATTACGGGTTCCTGGAATGATTATCGCATCGACATCTCCGATTTCATCATTGATGCCAATCATCTTAAGAGCCACATCGCTTTCATATTCAAATGGGTCAATGTCAGTGAAATTGGCGATTTTAGGAAGCCTTATCACTCCTATTGTGATGTCCTTGTCCTCTGCAAAGACATGGGTAGTTAAAGAGGCTGAATCCTCTTCCGGTAATTTTAATGTTTCATCATATGGAAGAACTCCTAGAACAGGTTCACCGGTAATCTCTTCAATCCTGTCTAGTCCTGGCTTTAGGATATCCAGATTGCCTCTGAATTTATTGATTACGGTCGCCTTTAGACGTGACCTATCGTAATCGTCAAGCAAAACGTATGTTCCGGCAATCGCTGCAAATACTCCTCCCATTTCAATGTCCGCTATTAGGATTACATTCGCATCGGCCATATGTGCTATTTCCATGTTTGCAATATCCTGGTCACGCATGTTGATTTCGGCAGGAGATCCTGCACCCTCAATGACGATAATGTCATATTGTTCGGACAGTATTTCAAAGCTTTCCTTTATTGCATTCAGGGCATCATTGTGGTATTTGTGCTGGTAGTCATAGAAATCCATATCTCCGATGGATTTTCCCTGGATTATGACATTTGATGTGAAGTCCCCTTTTGGTTTTAGCAGAACTGGGTTCATGTGTATGCTTGGTTCAATCATCGCAGCTTCTGCCTGCAGCATCTGTGCTATTCCAATTTCTCCGTTTTCAAAAGTAGTATAGGAGTTTAAGGACATGTTTTGGGATTTAAAAGGAGCGACTTTATAGCCTCTGTTTTTATAAATTCTGCATAGTGCTGCCACGAGCATGCTTTTCCCGGCATTAGATGAGGTGCCCTGAACCATGATACAATGAGTCATGTATGAGTATTTGTCATTAATATTAAAAATAGTTTTAGTAATAGTTAACTTAAGGTTGATTTATTTTGGGGTCATAATCGACTGAAATTAAAATGTTATCAACCTCAAGTTAATTGACAAGGTAATTAAACCTTGTAATAATTAATATCTAATTAATACTATATATTATTATCTTTTTAGCTATATAATTCAAAATTAAAATTTAATTTACTATTTAATTCTTAAATTAAAAGTTTTGATTTTAATGATATGTTCAATACTTTATATCGATTTAAGTACTTTTTTCACTTAATGGGATATCAATTGTTTTAGTTACTTTTATTTACTAAAATAGAAAACTTTTTATATATTCAAGTTTATATTTAATAATAGTATGTTGAATTTAGTTAAAGTGAGGTGTGTTTTATGAAATTTGATGAACAGGAATCTATCGAAGATTTGCCCCAAGAGGTTATTGTTGAAGAAGAAGACGAAACAAAACCTATGTTAGATTATGATAATATTAAAAGTTCACAAGATATTGAAGTACCACCTTTATTAATTGATCAAGTTATAGGACACGAAGAGTCCATTGAAACAATTAAAAAAGCGGCAAAACAAAGAAGAAACGTTTTGCTAATTGGTGATCCGGGTGTTGGAAAATCAATGCTTGCTAAAGGTATGGCACAAATTCTCCCTCATGAAACCTTACAAGACATCTTAGTTTACCCAAATATGGAAGATAACAACCATCCCCTAATAAGAACCGTACCGGCAGGAGAAGGTAAGAAAATCGTAAGGGCAACTAAAGGTTCTGCAAAAGGCCATGAAGAGAGAAAAACAATCATTACAATGTTTGCAATAGGAGGGATTCTTGTAATTGGATTCATGTATGGAAGATTGCTTGAATCAATTATTGCAGCAGCTTTAATTTTACTCATATCAATACAAATCAAACCGAAAACTAATAATATGTCTCCAAAATTATTAGTTAACAATCAGGACTCAAGATTTGCACCGTTCATGGATGCAACTGGAGCTCACGCTGGTGCTCTCCTTGGAGATGTTCGCCACGACCCATATCAATCCGGAGGTCTTGGCACTCCTGCACACGAACGTGTGGAAGCGGGAATGATACACAAGGCAAACAAGGGAGTTTTATACATTGACGAAATCGGTACAATGAGTATGAAAACCCAACAGGAACTCCTGTCTGCAATGCAGGAAAAACAATACTCAATTACCGGTCAAAGCGAAAACTCCTCCGGAGCAATGGTAAGATCCCAGGCAGTTCCATGTGACTTTGTTTTAGTAGCATCTGGTAACCTTCAGGTCCTTGAAGGAATGCACATTGCAATGAGGTCAAGGATAAGAGGATACGGTTACGAAGTATTCATGAAGGATTATATGGATGATACAACTGAAAACAGGGAAAAACTTGTTCAATTCGTAGCTCAGGAAGTTAAAAACGATGGAAGAATTCCTCACTTCGCACCTGATGCATTGGATGAAATCATCATGGAAGCTAAAAGAAGGTCAGGTAAGCAAAATGCCCTAACACTAAGACTTAGGGATTTGGGAGGATTAGTCAGATCAGCAGGAGATGTTGCAATCGAAAAAGGTGATGACCTTGTAACTGCAGCACACGTTATTGAAGCTAAAAAATTCGCAAGAACCCTTGAACAGCAAATCGCTGACAGGTCCATAATGCAAAGAAAAGACTACAGTATGGTATCTGCTGAAGGTGGAAGAATAGGTCTTGTAAATGGTCTTGCAGTAATAGGTGACAGAAGTGGAATAGTATCTCCAATTGCAGCTGAAGCAGCTCCAACCCAATCCAAAAACGGGGGTAAAATCATTGCAACAGGTAAGCTTGGAGAAATTGCACAGGAATCAGTTCACAATGTAAGTGCATTGATTAAAAAGTACACAAACAAGGACATTTCAAACTATGACATTCACGTTCAGTTCATCCAAACCTACGACGGTGTTGAAGGGGACTCAGCAAGTGTAAGTATTGCAACAGCAGTAATATCTGCAATTGAGGAAATCCCGATTGACCAGACCGTTGCACTAACTGGTTCACTTAACGTGCGTGGAGATGTAATGCCTATTGGTGGTGCAACTGCCAAAATCGAAGCGGCTGCAGAAGCTGGAATGAAAAAAGTATTGATTCCAAAATCAAACCTTAAGGACGTTATGATTGAGAAGAAATACGAAGAAATGATTGAAATAATTCCAACAGAAACCTTAAGCGACGTATTGGAAAACATTTTAATCAGCGGTTCAAATAAAGATAAACTCATTGATAAAATGAAAAATATCGGTTCTAAAGTAGCTAATAAAGTTCCACAAACCGGTATGAACAATCCAACAACCAACTAGTGTTGGATTTTAATTTCTTTTTTTTAAAATTTTATATATTATTAAAATAAATCTAATTACATGGTAAAGTTAGGTTATAGTTTAGCTAAAGTTGGAGGTAAATTATCCATTAATTTATCCAAAATAGGTGTAGGTAATGGTGGAAGCCTTCCGGGTTATGTTTTAATCAAGCTTGGAGGCGAAGAAGCATTATCTAAATTGGCTTCAGAGATGAAAACCGGAGCCGTGATGGTTACAGGTACAAATGGAAAAACCACAACTACAACTCTTTTAATAAAGTTATTGTCAAGTGACGTTCAAATCAGAAAAAGCTTTGAAAACAATACAATCAACTCAATCGGAACAGGTCTTTTAAAACAAAAAGGAGACCTCGGAGTATTTGAATATGGAATCCGTAACATGAAGTATGGAATTCCTGATACAATTCAAAGATTAATCAATCCTATTGGGGTTGTCTATACTACAATTTCACAGGAACACACCCAAGTGGCAGGTGTCAAAAACCCGTTCAGTGAATATTACAAAGCTAAAAAACTCTTGTCTGCTGGAATGAAAAGAGGAGTTGTTGTAACCAATTGTGATGATCCAAGAACTGCTTTAATAGGTCTTGAAAAGGAAAAAGATGTTACAGTTAATTATTATGGAATTGCAATTGATGAGATTGAAGATGACAGTGCAATATCAATCGAATGCCCTAAATGTGGAAAACCTCTAAACTATTCTAAGAATTTCCTAAACCACAGGGGAATCTATGAATGTGAATGTGGTTTTAAACGTCCAGAACCTAACGTTAAACTTACCAACGCAGAATTTGGAATAGATAATTGGAAATTGACAATCGAAGGTACAGTATTCAACTACATTGTTAAAAAGGATGTAAGTTTTGAAGTTGAAATAACCGTTCCTCCATTCGGATTCCACAATATCTACAATACATTAGCTTCCATAACTGCATATGCTACTTTTACACCAAAAATAGAAAACATTGAAACCACAATCAAATCTGTTTTCAATAATTTGGACATGTCCTTCATTCCGCCTGGAAGATTTGAGGTGGTTGATGTTGGAGACAACAAATTTGTTGGTTTAGGTCAAGGTGACAATGGTGATGCCCTAAAAATCAATGCAATGTTTATGAAACAATATATTGACGGACCATTTGAGTTTATCTACACAACACCTGATGTGGATGAGGAAGATATATTCTATGACCATTATGATGTTATCAAAAACATGAATCCTGACCATATAATTGTCGTTCCCGGAAGAAAATCAATCGAAAAGGCAGAAGAGTATTGTGAAATTATTAGGCGTGACTTTGATGAGGTTGACTTTTACCCGTTAAGCTATGATGAAATGGCCAAAAGAATAGAAAAACTTACAAGTTTGGCTTTAAATTCACGTTATAATTATGTAATAATGTCCGGTTGTGGAGAAGAACAGGCAATGTGGGAAGAAATTAAGAAAAATATGATTAAGAGATGATTCTACTTTCCACAATCTCTTTAATTTTTTTGTAAAATTCACTGTCGCTTTCAGCCAGTTTTTCAAATGACGCATCAACGCTGCAGCTGCAGACATCTGTTTTTCCAATAATATAATCAGTCGAATCTTTTTTAACTAAAATTCCGAGTAATTTTTCTTCATCGCTTGAGTATAAGTTAAAATCCTCTTTTGTCAAATCGAAATGATAATCATCAACTGAAAAAAGGTCACATTCATTTAAAATTGGCATGAATGTCATGACGCCTACGGGAAGAAATATGTTTTCACTTCTAGCAATTTTTAAAAGTCTTTTTTCGTAAGAATCAGTATTTTCAATACCATAACCCTCAATTTCCAGTATATTGTTGGTGCCCATATACATGTCATCACTTATTATGAAAGCAAATATGTTGGGGTCTATATAATTATTGCAGGAAGCTCTAATATTCGTGATAGTTTTTTCCAAATCCATTAAAATTCCCCAAGGATTTTTTCATATTCTTCACACATTTTGAGAACGTAATCAAACTTAGGAATTTCATTAATCCATTCTTCAGGAATGTTGTCATAACCGTAATAAATTCCGGCAAGTCCACCGCAAATGCCTGCAATGGTGTCTGTGTCTCCACCAAGGTTAACAGCTTTTAAAACAGCATCTTTATAGTTGTCAGTAGTTTTAAGGCAATATATTACACTTTCAAATGTATAGATTACATAACCTGAGCTTACAATGCCTGCAGAAAAGTCATCATCAAACACGTGTTTAAGGTGTTTTAATTCTTTTGAATCTTTATAATATTCCTTAATTACCTCACCGGCATTTTTGATATGTTCATCGATTGTCAAATCGTTGGAAAGCATGGATTTTGCAATTTCAATATAAAAAGCACATGTAATTCGTGTTCTTTTGTGAGCATGAGTTAGGCTGGATACGTTTTCAACGGTTTCAAAATCAATATTTGGAATGAAAGCAAGAGGAATCATTCTCATTAATGATCCGTTTCCATTATCTCGATCTCCTTTCCCGCCGCATTCAAGAGCAGGAATTTTCATGTTAAATCGATGAAGTGCAGCGGATGTGGTAATCCCATAATCAAATGTGTCATAGTATTGTGTGTATTCGCCTTGATTGAACCATTTCATGAACTCTTTCATGATGTCTTCATAATCAATGGCTTTTTGATGGATAATGCTGGACATTGTGGCGAGAATCATTGATGAATCATCAGACCAGGTTCCTTTGGGCATATCGTAAGTCCCATGACCTCTCATGTCTATAACGGGGTTTTCTTCAAGTTCTTCTCTTGAGCAAAATTCAACAGGAACTCCTAAAGCATCACCAACAACAAAACCACAAATTCCATCTTTAACTTTCATAATTTAATCTATGGGAGTAATAACTATTTAAATTATTTTAAATTGGTTTTGTAATATTTTTTCAAGCTCATAATAATATTGTTGTATGAATAATTGTTTTTTGATTTAAAGTATAATATTTTAGGTTCTATACTGCTTTGTATGACCAGATTGTTAATCAATCCGATAAGCCTATAGAGGTCCATGTTTTAAGTACTATCGAAAGAGAAAAGGCCAAATGCTATAAAATCAGCAAGGATGCAAGGTTTCCAATATACCTCTACTCACTTAAGAAATATGATGGAAATATATTTTTAAATAAACTGAAGAAAATATAATTAATATGAGTAATAATGGTTTTAAATTGAAGAAATCATTTTAGCATTAAATGTTAGTGAGGATTTTGTAATTAAAACATTGGGTAAATAAGAAAGTTCTATTTTAATTACGGCATTATAATTAAGATTTTGTTAAAAAAATATAAGTAAGAGCACAGATAGCATGATTAAAACAAAAAATCTATTGTTGAGGCCATGGGAAGAGGAAGATGCAAAATGCCTGTATCATTTTGCAAAAAATCCTAATATTGGACCAATTGCAGGCTGGCCGCCTCATGAAAGTGTTGAAGATAGCCTCAACATTATCAGAACTATATTTTCAAAAAAGGAAACTTATGCAGTCATTAAAGATGACATTCCAATAGGCTGTGTGGGTCTTCTCTTTCATCCGGACACCAATCACTGGTGGGGTGATGACTCAGCTGAACTTGGCTACTGGATTGGCGAGGAATACTGGGGCAGGGGTTTTGCAACCGAAGCCGCAGAGCCCCTAATCGAAATAGCCTTTGAAAAATATGGGGTCAAACAGATTTATGCAAGTTATAGGATTGATAATCCTGTATCAGGAAGGGTTTTGGAAAAGCTGGGCTTTAAATATTATGCAAACCTAACAAATACCAATTATAATAATGAAACATTTGAAGAAATTGCGATGAAACTAGAAAAATAATTATATTAAAAAATGCTAATTTTAATCAATGACAAGAATTTGTAAAAAATGCGGTTTTGAAAACCAGGATGATTATGACTATTGCGCCAAATGTGGAACTCCACTTGTTGAAGGATTGAGGCCTAAACAGGTCTATGTTTACAATGCCCAACCTTTGCAGGTTAACAAAAAGGCAATCATAGCTTCCTATATCGCAACTATTTTTCTATCCTGGAGCGGGTTTTTCGTGAGTCTGATTACAAAAAACAATCTTGTGGCCACATTCACGTTTTTCGGATTTTTCATGCCGTTTTTCCTGGTTCAGTCAAGACACCCGACATTGAGAAAACACGGTCTGATTCAGATGGGAATCTCATTGGTTGGTGTGGCACTCTCATTTTACGTTATGTTTCATTAAAAAAAGAATTGGGAAATTAAACTATATAGAATTTAATGTTTCCCATTAAAAGTTGCACTGGAATTTCCAATGGGTTAAAAGTACCACCGCCCATTGCAGTGCTTACTGCATCTCCTCTGGACATTGTTCCTTGAACATTTGAAGCGCCATAACCATTATATGCGTCATTTGCACGGATGTTGTCTACAAGCCCAAGTCCAAATATTGCCTCTGCTGCCTGTTCGTTGACGCTCACTATGATATGTGGCGTATATTTATATGTATAGCTTATTATTTCACGTGCAGCTGCGTAAGGATTGTCAGGATCAATCAAATGGATGTTGTGAAGTGTCTCTCCATTTGCATTGTATGAACTTCCGGGATAAACCCAATCAAAACCACCTAAAGGAGATATTTTTGCTGCCATATCAACACCTGGTGTTCCTTCGGTGGTATCCTCTGCAAGTATTAAAATAGGACTAACGGTTGTAAAGATTAATAATACTACGATTATTAAAACTATTACTCCTAATATTTTACCTGATGTTTTCATAATCTTTGATATTATGCTCTTTAAATATAAATACTTAACTTTTTTAACGACTAAAAACAAAGATTAAATCATAAAATTTTTTGGTGATAATGTGATTATAGGTGGTTCAGCTTCACAAGACTTAGCGGCTCATGTTGCACGTGAACTTGGTGAAGAATTAGTTTATGTTGAAACTCGCAAGTTTCCAGATGGAGAAAGGTATTTAAGAATTGACGCAGACATTCCTGATGAGGTTACAGTAATTCAGTCAACAGGTTATCCTCAGGATGAAAATCTGATGGAATTGCTCTTTATAATAGCCAACCTGAAGGATTTGGGTGCTAAAAAGGTTAGAGTTGTAGTTCCATATATGGGTTATGCAAGACAGGAAAAACGTTTCAATCC
>NZ_JAZKXX010000009.1:0-64076 GCF_045611865.1 Methanobrevibacter sp. | reverse complement strand
TCAAATTTAATTCAACTTTGATATATCATGAGCCTTTTCAAACTTATCTTTGAATTTCAAATGGGTGATGTTAATGTTAAGTAATCTTAAAAAGAAAAAGTTAGTTGTGATGAAGTTCACAACTTTGTCTTGTTATTGAGTGCTTGTGAGCATGCATATGCTTAATTCCATTATCTGTAATGATTTCGTCAATGATTTTAACACCTTCGTGGGAGTGAGTATGTTCGCCGTCATCGTGGAAGTGATAATGTGAATGTTCAGTATGTGCAGTATCGATTTTTTTAATTGAATCATCAAAATGCCTGTCATAGAGCAGTGCAGCATTTAGAACTACTAAACATGATCCTGCATTGTGAACAATCGCTCCAGTTACTGGATTTAAAAGACCCAATACAGAGCAGACGATAGCTGCTGCATTTATTGTCATTGACATTGCAATATTCGCTTTGATTGTAAACAATGTGGAATTAGACAGTTTTTTAAGATATGGAATCTTTCCTATATCATCACCTAAAAGTGCGATATCAGCCGCTTCAATCGCAACATCACTTCCAACTGATCCCATGGCCACGCTGACATCAGCTGTTTTAAGTGCCGGTGCATCATTCACACCATCTCCAATCATACATACCTTTCTGCCTTCACTTTTAAGCTTTTCAATCCATGAAAGTTTTTCTTCAGGAAGTAAATTGCCAAATACTTTACCGATTCCTACCTGCCCGGCAAAGTAATTAGCAGTTTCTGAGTTATCTCCAGTAAGCAATATGGTTTCGGTTCCAAGGTCATGCAATTTTTCAATCATGTCTTTGGAATCTTCACGAATCACATCAGACAAACCAATTAATCCGATAACCTTACCGTTCAATGCAACTATTATTGAAGCTTTTCCTTCATGTTTTAATCTGTCTAATTGACAATCAACATCAACATCAATATTATATTCTGAGAGAAATTTGGAGTTTCCTGCATATACCTTACCATAAGAATTTGTACATGTAACACCCTTTCCGGGATACATTTTAAAATCCTGTGGTTCTTCAATATCAATCTGAGCTTCTTTTGCATTTTTAACAATCGCTTTGGCTAAAGGATGTTCACTTAGTTTCTCACATGAGGCAACAATTTTAAGTAAATCCTCACTAGGCAAATCATCCCTAAGGGAGATAACATCAGAAACTTCTAAATTACCGTAAGTTAAAGTACCAGTTTTATCGAATACCAAAGTATTTAAACCACCTAATGTTTCCAGTGCTTCACCGGATTTGATGAGCACCCCATATTTTGTGGCCTGACCGATAGCTGCCATGATTGCAGTTGGTGTTGCCAGAATCAATGCGCATGGACAGAATACAACAAGAACAGTAACTCCTCTTTCGATGTTTCCTGTCACAAGCCATGCGGCAATTGCAATTGCAAGTGCAACAGGAACCAGCCATGTCGCCCATTTATCCGCTATCCTTTGTGTTGGGGCCTGCTTTTCATCAGCGGCTTTTACAAGATTAATCAATTTTTGAAGTGAAGAATTTTCACCTAAACTGGTTGCTTTAATGTCAATGGCACCATACAGGTTCATAGTACCACAGAATACTTCATCACCAACTTCCTTATCAATTGGAAGGGATTCTCCAGTCATGATTGACTGGTCAAGTGATGAAGTGCCGTTTATAATTTCACCATCAACGGGTACGCTTTCACCCGGAAGAATTCTTAAAGTATCACCAATTTTTATTTCATCTACTGGAATTATTTCTTCAGTTCCATTGATTATTCTTCTTCCAGTTTGTGGAGTTAAATTAATCAAATTTCTTAAACCTTTTTTAGCTCTCTCGACAGTCCAGTCTTCCAAGAGTGCTCCCAATGCCATAATCCATGCTACTTCACCCGCTGCGAATATCTCACCTATTAGAAGTGATGCCACCATTGCTATTGCAATCAAAAGCGCAGATGAAATCCATTTTTCACGAATCAGTCTGGTCATTGCCAGAAGCAGCATTGGGATACCACTTATAATTACTGTCCCCCATGCAGGGTTTAAATAAATTGGAACATCAATTCCGAATATCATGAAAATAACTGCTATCAAAAGGAATATGCCAGAAATAATAGTCATTTTTAATCCAAATAGGAAATCAGTTATTTCATCAATCATATAAAACACCTCAAAGTATTACTTTTTTTGAATTCATTTAAATACTCAGTATTACTCAAAAATTTTTTCAAGAGTTTGCCAAAATTTTGCAATGTCTTAAAAAATTAAATTCAGTAACTACCAAACAGCCAAAAAGTATTACTTTTTTTGAGTTCATTTATATACTCAGTATTACTAATTATAATTTTGCAATTTGAAGTATATAAAAGTATTACTTTTTTTGAGTTCATTTATATACTATGTATTACTAATTGAATATCAACATTAATTCCAAAAATAATTTCCCGTCCGATATTGGAATCCAATATTGAAAAAATCATTGTTGTTAATGTAAAACCAACTGTTAAATGAAAAGAAAAATAGCTATTAATATATATCTTGAAATTTAAAATATTAATTAACTAATATAATTTTTGGAGAGGAAGAGTATGAAAGGGCATGCGATAGTTGTCATACTTATGTTCTCTCTACACTACTTTTTTTTGAAACTCCATGTAATTAAATATTTTCATCCACACTTCACCAGTAATTTTTCTAACCCCATAAATATTTTATATAAAAAATATAATAAATAATATAATAAAGATATTGGAAATGATGACTATGGGAATTACTGATTACATTAAAACTAGATTATTATATGAAAACTCATGTGATATTTTTACTACTTTCTCTCTACACTAACTGATAAAATTTAATGTTGTTGATTAATTGTAATTAATTTAAATTTTAAATTATTGGAAACAATATTGCATGGAATGATAAGTGAAATTAGTCACTTATATTTCTTCTTAGTTTTGGCAGTATTTCCATAAAATTAAATAATGCATCATCATAATTTTTAAATCCTCGTCCGATTATTAATCCATCTTCAAAAATAGTAGTTTTTTCGCTATCTATTCTATCTTCGAGGTCAATAAATTTTTCATTTTCAAATTGTTTTTTGGTATTTTCAATATTTATTGTAAATGGTAGTTTGTATTTAAATGATCCGTTGTCATATTCTATGGCTATGTATTCATCATCATCGATTGGTGATAAATTTAAAGCAACTTTCTTAAAACCTTTTTGTTTTAATTTGTTGTTAATTAGTTTAAATCTATCCTTTTTTATTATTTCATTAATGTTGTCTACTTCACATATACCAAATTTTTCCAAATCTCTAACTTTAACAATTTCACAGTTAGTGTTATTGTAGATATAGTCTTCACAGTCACGAATTCTTTTAATTTTTTCTTCAGTGGTTTTTGTATTGGTTGGAATTCTTGTTGCAAGGCAAGTGGTTGATCTAGAATATGGAATATCATTTTTATTTAAATACTCATGAATTTCTTTGGAGGTTAATTTCGCTTCAATAAACGGAGTATTGAATCCTTTTTTATAAGTTACAAGAATTCCTGGTCTGTCAATAACCAAATCACTAATGTTATTGCCATCACATATAAAATCAAACCCTTCTTTTTGGGCAAGTTTTTCAATTTCACTGTACATTAAATTACGGCAGTTATAGCATCTTTTTGAATCGTTTGATAAAAAATATTCTTTTTTATAAAAATCAATGTCAATTATTTCATGTTTGATTCCAAATGATTTAGATAGTTTTTGAGTATTTTCAACAAAACCTGTTGGCAACAGATGGTTATCAATAGTAATGGCCAGTGTATCTTTTGCAACCTTTGATGATAAGTAAGCTATTAGTGTCGAATCAGCACCTCCTGAAAAACCTATAGCAACTTTCTTATCTTTTAAAATTTCTTCCACGATTTCTATTTTCTCTTCTAAATTCATTCTATCACGCATCTTTAAGTTTTAAATTTAAAGAGCATCAAATGATGCTCTTTTTATTAACGAGCTTTAAGAAGTTGATTAATAGTTAGATATTAAGGAGTTATTGCTCGTTAATGATGTGTTTCTCCTAATGGTTAGAGATTTTATGAAACCAGTTGCTTAAAAATTTATTTTTATTCTTAAGACTTTTATACACGCCCGAGAACATGGAAAAAATAGAATCCCTTCGAAATTAAACTATATAACAATAGTTATTTTTTTCCATAAAGTTAGTAATGTAAATTATTGTATAAATATTTTTTGAATTTTTTTCACAGTCCAACAGAAAATATTTAAACATTTAAAGAATAATATAACAATTGTTAATAAAATTTGGAGGTATTGAAATTTACGATGTTATTGTAATAGGAACGGGTGCCGGAGGAGCAACAGTCGCTAAAGATTTATCTTTAAACGGACGAAATGTCCTTATATTAGATAAAGGGCGAAAACAAAGTGATGGAAACTATGTTAAATACATGAAAAATAAAGAAATTCATCTGAAAAATAACCTTTCAAATGAGGATAAACAAAAATATGAATTCTTAACATGGCCATTAACTTTAACCAACATTGAAGAAGTCGGAGGAACAACAACTTCCTCAATTGGAAATGCATGTTTTTCATGCAGCGGGTGTTATACAAACTCAATAATGCAACAGTTTGAAGATAAAAACTTAGATATTTTTGAAGAACTCTTAGAAGCCAGTGGGGAACTAAATGTCAGATATTTCCCCAAAAAATCATGGGGACATGCAACAAAACTGATTGCTGATGCAGGAAACAATTTAGGATATGTCGTAGAACCAATGCCAAAGTTCATCAACTTTGAAAAATGCAGATTTTGTGGAAAATGCGTAAACGGATGCATGTTTGATGCAAAATGGGATGCGACATACTTCATCAAAGAAGCTCAGGAATATGGAGCTAAATTGATAACAGGATTAAATGTGATTGAAATACTACATGAAAAGGGTCAGGTAGCAGGTGTTGTTGGAATAAATGAAAACAATGAAAAACAAATATTTAAAGCAAAGAAAGTTGTCGTAGCTGCAGGAGCATTGAACACCCCAATAATATTAAAAAATTCACGAATAAAAAATGTCGGAGGTCAAATATTCTTTGATATATTCACAACAATTGGAGGATATCTAAAAGATGCAAATTTAAAAAATGAATTGATGATGGGTATTAAAGCTGAATTCGGACCATATTTTTTATCACCACATTATTCCATGCAGTTACTTCCGTTAATGAAAGAAAAAGGCATAAAAGCTAATGAAAGTGATGTCATTGGAATCATGCTTAAATTTGCAGACACATGTATCGGAACAATAGATAATAATGGAAATATTGAAAAGACACTAACGAAAGTCGATGCTGATTTAATCAAAGAAGGATATGAGAAAGCTGTTAAAATACTTCTAAAATTGGGTGTTGATGAAAGATCTATTGTTGCAACTTCTCTTAAAGGAGCACATCCTGGGGGAACTGCTGCAGTAGGTGAAGTTGTAGACAATAATTTCGAAACCGAAATCAAAGGATTATACGTTTCAGATGCCAGTGTAATACCTGAAGCTCCGGGAAGGCCTCCGATTTTAACAATAGTTGCAATAGCCAAAAAAGTAGCAAAGATTGTAAATAGCAATATTTAAGGTGATAATGTGGAATTTAAATTAAAATTTAAAGATATTGATGAGATAAGGCAATTAAAAGAAAATTATACAATAAAAAACCTGTTGGATGAATTGAACCAGTCTAGCCAAACGATTGTTGCTAAGCAAAATGGCGAGTTGGCAATTGAAGATAGTGTAATCCATGATGGTGATGAAATAAATTTGATTCAGATAATCTATGGAGGATAAATGAAAATAGCTTTGGCCCAAATGAAAATATCTGAAGATATTGATGAAAATTTGAAAAAAACAATTAATTCGATTAGGGTTGCTAGTGAAAACAAAGTGGATTTAATTCTGTTTCCAGAAATACATTTAACTCCATTTTTTCCCCAATACGAAAATATTGATGTAGAAAATTATTTAATAACACAAGATTCACATTACATTAAAAGAATCCAAGAAGCTTGTTTTAAATATGATATTTTTGCTGCCCCTAATCTATATGTCTTAGAAAATAATAATTCATATGACATGTCTTTTTTAATTGATAACCATGGAAATATAATAGGTAAACAAAAGATGGTTCATATTAAACAAGCTGAAAAATTCTTTGAGGAAAGCTATTATGATCCATCTGATGATGGGTTCAATGTATTTGAAACCAAGTTTGGAAAGATTGGCATTGCAATCTGCTTTGACAGACATTTTCCTGAAAGTATCCGAACATTAACACTTAAAGGTGCTCAATTAATTTTAATACCTACCGCCAACACTGCAGATGAACCTGAAGAGTTATTTAAATGGGAAATTAAAGTCCAGTCATTCCAAAATAATGTAATAATTGCAATGTGCAATCGTGTGGGCATTGAAGATGAAATGGAATTTAATGGCCAGTCCATTGTTTGTGATGTCAATGGAGATACACTGGCTGTTGCAAGTGATGATGAAGAAATACTTTATGCGAATGTTGATTTGGACAAATCAAATAATAAGAATTATATTCCATTCATTAGAAAAGAAATGTATGATTAATTTAAAGACAATTGCATGTACTATGAGATTTTATACATTTGCTTTAAATAAATAAGCTCATATCACTTTTTTCACCAGAGCCTATGAAGGTTGCAACACCTCCCAGTTCGACCCCATCGATTAATTCTTCTTGGTGTATTCCCATGATATCCATTGACATTTGACATGCTACAATACGAACTCCATGGCTTTTTGCACTTTCTATTAACTCTTCAAGTGACAATATTCCTTTTTGATCCATAATTGAGCGTATCATTTTTGGACCAAATCCGAGCATGTTCATTCGAGACAACCCTAATTTTTTTGTCCCTCTTGGCATCATAAACCCGAATGCTTTTTCAATCAACGTTTTTTTAACACTTACTTTCTCAGGTTTTCTCAATATATTCAATCCCCAGAATGTGAAAAACATTGTCACGTTTCTTCCCATTGATGCCGCTCCATTTGCAATAATAAATGCAGCTATTGTTTTATCCAGATCTCCACTAAACACTACAAATGTTTTATCATCATCCTTTGGAATTTCAGGTAGGTTTTGTTTTATGATAGTTGCTTTTATAATGTTATTTTCAATAATCAGTGATTCTAATTTATTTCCAGTTCTTTCACACCATATTTTAATGTCTGATGCAAATGCGTCTTCATCCGATTCAACATATATTTTCTGTCCGTTTTGAATTTCATTAATTGTATCAGCAATTTTAATTATTGGTCCTGGACACATTTGGCCTTTTACATCAAGTTCAATAGCTTTTAATCCTCCAATATGTTCTTGATATTTTTTAAAACCGCCTTCAAGACTATATGCTTCGTAACCTAAAGAATTTAATTCATCAGTTATTTTGTCGCTTCTCTCACCAGTCTTACAGTATACGATTATTTCTTTTGTTTTGTCAATTTTATCAAGATTGAATGATAGCTCTGATTTTGGAATATTAATTGAATTTTCAATTTTTCCTAAAATTAATTCTTCACTGTCTCTTACATCGATTATTTGAATTTCTTCTGTATTTTTTTCCAATAATTCTTTGGTATTGATTGATTTTGTCATTTTCATCACTTCCTTAATTTCGCCCGAGCAATGAAAAAGATATTATAAAATTATAACAATCGTTATTTTTTCATCAATTCTAATATTGTGAAAGTACTATTTAAATATTTTTGTCAAAATATAACAATAGTTATATACTGGTAATTTTTAATATAATCCATAATTAAATTTTAGGTAAAATAATATGTCAAAAAGAAAATATGGAAAAGAATTAGGATTTCAAACTCGTGCAGTACATACAGGAAATGATGTTGACAGTGAAACAAATGCAATTAAACGCCCCATAACCATGGGAAACAGTTATGAATTGCCTTATGATCCGACAAACATTAATTGGAGTAGTGCAGATAAGATTTTATACACTCGAAATGGAGGTTCTAATCAGAAATATCTTGAAGAAAAAATAGCCAACCTTGAAAATGGGGAAGATGCAATTGTTCTTGCAAGCGGCGTAGGAGCGTTATCTGGATTGTTTTTTTCAATTTTGTCATCCGGCGATCATGTTGTATTTTCAAATGTAACATATATTGCAGCATATAGACTTTTGAATGAATTATTCAATAATAAATTTAAAGTAGATACTACAATTGTCGATACAACGGATTTAGAGGAGATTAGAAAAGTGATTAAACCAAATACAAAATTGGTCCATATTGAAACTCCCGGAAACCCGACAATAGGAATATCAGATATCGCGGAAATTGCAAAAATTGCACATGAATGTGGTGCACTTCTATCCGTTGATAATACATTTGCATCACCATTCAATCAACGTCCCCTAGAATTAGGCGCCGATTATGTAATTGAAAGTTTAACTAAATACATTAATGGGCATGGGGACTCAATGGGTGGTGCAATCATCGCAAATAAAAAAGAATTGCTTGACCCGATTCGTGAACAGGCCCAAGTCAATCTGGGAGCAACAATAAGTCCATTTAATGCATGGTTGATTATGAGGGGATCTGTAACTCTTCCTTTAAGAATGAAAGCTCACAATGAAAATGCACAAAAAGTAGCTGAATGGTTGGAATCACAAGAAAAAGTGAGTTTTGTTTCTTATCCGGGATTGAAATCTAATAAAGGGCATGAAATTGCTAAAAAACAAATGTTTAATGGTTATGGGGGAATGATTGCATTTGGTCTTAATGCAGATCATGATAAACACAATGAATTTGTAAGCTATTTAAAAATAATTACCTCTGCAGTTTCATTGGGGCATGATGAAAGTTTAATTGTATTCATTGGTGAAGATGATGAAAGACAATACTTATATCCTGAAGAATTTAACAATGGGTTCTTTAGGTTTTCGGTAGGTATAGAGGATGTTGAAGATATTATAGAAGACTTGCGTCAAGCATTAGAAAAATCTGAATTATTATAATTTAACCTTGAATTCCGGTGTTTCTACAATTTTTGGGATTTTCCCAATTGTTCCCACATTGTCTTGGGATATTATTAAAACACCTTGGTAATATTCTTTAAACCTTTCTGCTGTTTCTAAAGCATTGAAAACTTTATCTTCTGATGTTTCACCCATAACATCATTAGCTATTCTTGTTGCAAGTCCATCACCAATAGATGGGCTTTTGCTAATTACAGTAACACTGTCTGATTTACCGAAACTAATAGAATGACCTATTTTGCCAGAAGATGTGCAAATGCCTAATGGTTTTTTTCTAGCTTTTATTTCAAAACCTATTTTGTTTCCTAAAATTTCATTATTTGAAAAAATTCCACAAATTAATTTTTCATCATTAATTAGGGCAATGTCTCCACCATTTTCAACAATTGAATATTTCGATTCGTTTTCAATTAGATAATTTAGTGACATTTCAGAAATCGTTCCTGCAACACATGCCATAGGTCCAACATCTGCACAGTTTGATGAATAGTACATTTTTTCAACAATTGGATGTAAATCCTCATCATATGGTTTAATTGGGTTTAAAGACAGTAAAAAATCCTGATTTTTAGAGATATGGTCTTTTAAATAATATCTTAGTTTATAGATATGTTTTTTCAATTCTTGATTTTTCAAATCCGTTGTAAGACGAATATGTGTTTCGTCTAAATTAATTTCTTCAAAATGCATAATCATATATTACAATTGTTATTATTATAAATAATTTTCTTATGGGAATTAAATGAAAATAAACTATTTTGAGCTTATAATTCATTAAAAAATTTTAAAATCACTTTTTGCTTTAATTAAACCTTTCAGAGATATTGAAGTGTTATAATTTTGAACAAATTCTTTTTGTTCTTTAATTAATCTTATAAAAACATTTATATAAAATCAAATTTTATATGTTATACTTGCTGTTATGTTTTAACTAGTATTGAAGGGATTGCTATTAATTTTCAGCATATATCAAAATTAGAGAGTGTTTGAATGAATTATGATTTAATACTAGCACGATATGGTGAAATAGGTGTAAAAAGCTCTAAAATAAGGGCACGTTTTGAAAAAAGACTTGTTAAGAATATTAAAGCAACATTTGAATGTAAAGTTGAAAGAAATCAGGGTAGAATATATATTCATCCAAAAAACTTTGATGAGGGAATAGAAAAATTAAATCATGTGTTTGGTGTAGTATCATATTCTCCTGTAGTATCAACTAAAACAACATATGAAGATATTGAAAAAGATTTAACTGAATATGTCAAAGAGTTAATTAAAGAAAATCTCATTGATGAGAACACCAAATTTGCAATCAAATGCAGGCGTGTAGGAAATCATGACTTTACCTCACAGGAAATGGGTGCATATTGTGGAAAAGTTGTAAGAAATGTCGTATCTGCTCCGGTTGATTTGACAAATCCGGATTTAACAATTTTTGTTGAAGTTAGAGAAGATGATACCTATATTTTCCATGAAAAAATCAGAGGCCCTGGAGGTTTGCCTCTTGGAACACAGGGAAAGGTTGTTGCATTAATTTCAAGTGGTATTGACTCACCAGTGGCGGCATATCTGATGATGAAACGTGGTTGTGAGGTCATAGCGCTTCACTTTAACAATAATCCATTTTCAGGTCCAAAAGTAACTGAAAACTTTAATTTATTGGTTGATCAATTAAACACATATGCAAAAGGATCACCTATCAAAAAAAGAGTTGTGGACTATGGTGAATATCTTCAAACTGCTAAAGCTAAAGCTCCGGAGAGAATGACTTGTGTTTTATGTAAATCTGGAATGTATAAAATAGCAGAAAAGTTAGCAACAGAATTGGGGGCCAATGCTATTGTTGATGGAAGCAGTGTTGGTCAGGTTGCATCACAAACATTGCCCAATATTTTAGTAACAAGATATGGCGTGGACATACCGATATTATCTCCATTAATTGGATTGGATAAAGAAGAAATCACAGCTATTGCAAAGGATATTGGGACATTTAAAATATCTGAAATTGATGATGGGGGATGTAGTGCAGTTCCAAGATATCCGCAAACACATGCAGATTTAGATTTTTCAAAAAAAGCATGTAAAGACATGAACCAAGATGAATATATTCAAAAGGCATATGAAAATATTAGGAGACTCGATTGAATCTCTAATATTTATTTTTGGAAATAATAAAGAGAGGATATTCATTTAATTCCTCTTTCACTATTTTTTTTTAAACTAATGGTTTGGAATGTTCCTCTTTGTTCATTGGATAATCATTGGTTGTCAGTGGTTTACCAATTTTCTCAAGCCTATTGTCTAAGAATTCCCTGCCCTTTTCAGTAATTGCAATAATGGGAACCTTGGAGCCGGAATAGTATGATTTTTCTTTTTCAGCGTAATCTCTAACGTTTTTGGATGAACATGCAGTAATGACTTCACAGTATTTGAATGCAGTTTCCACTTCTTTTAGACTTGCATTTGTGGTGTGTGCTACAAACATATATGTATTTACACCATCGGGCAAAGGATATTGGCCGATTTCTTCAATTGATTTTGATGGCAGAATGGTAATTGCAATATTCTTATAGCCTCTTTCAATTGCCATTTCCAATCCTTTAATAGGGTTTAAATCAGCTGTTTTGGGATTTAATACATTTTCGATTCCAACTTGTTCAATAACTTCCGGTATGGGTGTAGTGCTAATAAGTGCCGATACTCGACCACCTACTCCCTGAATAATTTCCGGTTCGGTCATCAGTAATGTTCCAACACCTTCGCACACGCCAACAACACAGTCAATTAATCCTAATTCAATGTTTGTTCTTAGAATTTCAGATATTCCAAAGCTCATGAAATCTTTCATTTTCACTACTCTTTGAGGTGTGCACATTCCAAATTCCCGGATTCTTTTTTCCATATTCCATTTTATGAAATCTTTAGTTAGATGTTCAGCACCATCAATTTTATAAAAAATAGGGCAGAAATCAACAAGGGGTTCTCCAACTGAGGTTACTTCTCCATTTTCTATTACTACTTCTGTTTTACCTAACGCTTCGATTACATGATAGTCTTTTGCCATAGTTTCACCTTGAACAACATTACATTTTTCAGATTTTGAGTTTACTTTTTTGTGATAGATTTTCCCATTAAAGTTAACTATTGTTATATTTAAATACTATAAGTTAAAAATATAACTATTGTGATATTTTTAAGTTTCTATCTTAAAATTTAAAAAAATTAAATGGAATGGATAGTTTATCTAAATATCACCTCTTCTTTATCATGAGAAAATATGAGAAGGTGAAATATATCAATTGATAAAATCGGGCGAAATCAAATGATGAAATTGATTAAATCCTAGATTGCTTTGGTAAAAGTAAAAATTTACCTTACAAAGCTTAGTCTATTTCATCCTACTGGATAATACACTAAACTCGGGCATGGATTCCAGTGATGATATTAAACCTTTAAGGGATTTATTGTCTTAAAGAAGAACCAAATTGGAAAATAAGGAAAGTTTAGGAGAGTAGTGAAATTGACTAATCAAAGAACTATTAGCCAGATTAATCAAAAGATTGAAAACGGCGATGCCAATATATACACGGCAGAAGAGTTTAAAAAACTTATTAAAGAAGGTAACACTCCAAGTTTTGAGGAAGTTGATGTGGTTACAACAGGAACTTGTGGTGTAATGAGTGGTACAGCTGCTATACTCAATTTTATAGTTTCTGGACCGGGGGAATTCATACGAGCTGAAGAAGTATTTTTAAATGGGGTTCCAGCACATGCAGGACCATGTCCAAACGAATGGTTAGGTGCAATTGATGTTATACTTCATGGGACTACTCATTCAATATATGACCACAATTATGGTGGAGGTTTTGTTTTAAAAGAACTTTTAGAAGGCAAAACAATTGATGTGAGAGTTGAAAGCGTTGAAGGTAAAACTATTGAAAACACAATAACTATAGATGATATTGGAAGAGGCCAAATTATAGGAACTAGAATGGCATTTAAAAATTATACTGCTTTTGTTAATACTTATAACGAACCAATTAATTCTATTTTTTCCGCAATTCCATTAGAAGGAAATCTTTCTGGTTTAACATTTTCAGGATGTGGTGATTTGAATCCATTGCAAAATGATATTCCACACAATGTAATAAAAACTGGAACCAGATTTTTATTCAATGGAGCTGAGGGGTATATTTTAGGTGATGGTACACGTTCTAGTGCTGAAAAACCGAATTTAATGTTGACTGCTGATTATAAACAGATGGACCCATATTATCTCGGTGGATATAAAACTGGTCAGGGCGGTGAAGTTTATGATACTGTGGCCATACCTATTCCAGTTTTAAATGAGGAAATATATAATAATTTGCTCATCACGGATGAAAACATTAAATTGCCATTAGCAGAAATCAAGGGTCGTCATTTACCATTAGGTGAAACCAACTACAAAGAAATGTGGGAAGGCTATGATTTAAGACCACAATATGACAGATCAAAATGTTCAAAATGTGATTCATGTACAATTGAAGAGATTTGTCCAACAAATGCATTTGCAAATGAAAGATTGGATTTGACAAGGTGTTTTGGATGTGGATTATGTGCTCATTTCTGTAAGAATGATGCATTTGACATGAATACTGGTGATGTTGATTTGGAAATTAATGACAAATTAGTCAACGTGCCAATTATCTGTAGACAATCTGATAGATTAAGAGGAAATAAATTATCTAATCAGTTGAAAAAGTTAATTGAAACACGGGAATTTACTTTGTAGTGAGGTGGTTTTAATGACTACTCAACAAAAGATTAATGACGCTCCCATTAATTTTGCAGAAGATATAATAGCTAATGTAAAGAATACTAGGGATGATGGTGTTTTGAAATGTGTGCAATGTGGTTTATGCACTTCCACATGTCCTGCAGCACGCCATTCTGAATATAATCCTAGAGAAATTATTGAAAGAGTTCTTGATGGTGATGAAACAATAATGCATGAAGATTATTTATGGAATTGTTTTTATTGTTATACTTGTCATAGTGTATGTCCAGTTGGGAACAGTGTTTGTGAAGTAAATCAAATATTAAAACAATTTGCAATAAACCAAGGTATAGGATGGGATAAGCTTTATGAATATCTTGGATTTGCTGACTCATATTTTGATGCTGCAATAGGAGCAATCCCAGAAATATTTTTTGATGATATTGCAAAAGATGTCCCTGGATGGGAAGAGATTAGATTTGAAAAATTAGAAGAAAATAGGGATAAATTAAATCTTTATCCGCCATTAATGCCTCCAGAAGATGTTATTGATGAAGTTAGTTTAATTTTAACAATTACTGGATTTAAGCAAAGAATGGAAAATATTAGAAAATCACAAGAAGAGGAGGTCAATAAATGAAAGATATTCCAGATAAAAATCTCCTTCTGTTTAGAAGTTGTCTTGTAAGTGTAGAGTATCCTGGTATTGAATCCTCAACTAAATATGTTTTTGAAAAGTTAGGTATTGATTATGGTATTTCGGAAAAACAGACCTGTTGTACTGGTTTAGGGCATTATTCTGATGTTTTTGATCAAGTTTCAACAACTGCAATTGGGGCACGTAATTTTAAAGTTGCTCAAAATCTTGGAAGACCTAATCTTGTAATGATGTGTGCTACATGCTATGCAATTAACAAAAAATCCGTTAAGTTATTAAATAATAAAGATGATTTACGGGATGAAATCAATACTTTATTTGAAGAAAATGGTTTGGATCATTTAAAATATGAAAAAAATGATTTGACACCTACAGAAAATATCTTTCATTTTGTAGATATTTTATATGGTAAAAAAGACGAAATTAAAAAGCATATTAAATATGATTTAAGCCAATACAAGATAGCTACTCACCATGGGTGTCATTATTGCAAAGTTCATTATGAAGATACTATTGCTGGTGTAAGGGATCCGAATATAATTGATGAACTCATTGAAGCCTGCGGATGCAAAACAATTGGCTGGTATGATCATAAGAGAGCATCATGCGGTACAGGATTTAGGCAAAGATATTCTAATCCAGATTTATCATTTACAGCGACAGCAGATAAAATGAATTCACTTAAGGATGAGGGTGTTGAAATTGTAGTGCATTTATGTCCTAATTGCCATATCCAATTTGACAGATATCAACCATTAATCTCTAAAAGGGAAGGTAGGGAATTTAAAGCGATTCACTTGAATATTTCCCAATTCATTGCTATTGCAATGGGTGCTGATTGGGAGAGTGTTGTCGGTGTTCAGGCGCACACTTCCAAAATTGATTCTGTGATTACAGAATTAAAGGAGGTTGAATCATGAGTGGAGATTTGAAAATTGGTGTTTTCTTATGTGAATGTGGTGGAAACATCTCTGATACCGTAGATTTGGATGAAGTCAGACAATCACTTGATGTTGAGGTAATAGAACAATTTGAAAATTTATGTTCATTAAATGGACGTAAAATCATACGTGATGCAATTATTGAACATCATTTGGATAGGGTTGTAATTGGTGCGTGTTCGCCTATAAGTCATGAAAAAACATTTCAAGATTATGTAAAACCTTTAAATCCTTATTTGATGGATATGGCGAATATTAGGGAACAATGTTCTTGGGTGCATGATGATAAACAGAAGGCAACAAAAAAAGCCATTACACTTATTAATGCATCTATAGAAAAGGTCAAGCAATCAGATGAGGTTAATCCTATTTATTGTCAAACCCCTGATGAGGTAGCAGTTATTGGGGGAGGAATTGCTGGAATGAATGCAGCATTATCCCTTGCACGCCAGGGAATAAAAGTCACTATTATCGAACAGTCACCAACATTGGGCGGGCATATGGCTAAAATCGGAAAAGTTTTCTCTCCAGTAAAAATTGCTGAAGAATGTGGTATGTGTTTACTTAATCCTATTCTAAATGATTTGGTATGGAATGAAAACATAACTGTTTGGACTAACTCAAAGGTTATCAGTGCCAATCGTCATGCTGGAACATATAACCTTATTGTGGAGAAATCCCCAAGATTTGTTGACATTGATAAATGTATCGCATGCGGAAAATGTAGTGATGTCTGTGAAGTCAATGTTCCCGATGACTGGAATGAAGGTTTATCTTTAAGGAAAGCAATTTATAGACCATATGGACAATCCTATCCTGAAGCATATGTAATTGACGGGGATGCATGCACAAAGTGCGGCGAATGTAAACGTCAATGTATGATGGATGCAATTTCTCTAAAACAAAAACCAGAGAAAGTTCCACTTCAGGTAGGTTCTGTTATAATAGCTACAGGACATCAATTGATAGACCCTAATAAAAGGCCTGATTACTCCTATAAAAGACATCCAGATATTATTACACAAGCAGAACTTGGACGTATAACTGGTGTAAATGGACCAACAAAAGGCAAATTATTAAAAGCCAATGGCGAAGTTCCAAAAAGAGTTGTGATGATTCAATGTGTAGGTTCAAGGGATGAAAAGCCGGATGGACATAAGTATTGTTCTAAAATATGCTGTTCGGTCGCATCTAAAAATGCAAACATCATTAAACACAAGTATCCTGATACTGATGTTTTAATTTGTTATACTGATGTAAGAACTCCAGGAATGTTTGAAAAATACTATAAACATACACAATCTAATGAAGTTAGGTTTTTAAGGGGTAGGCCTGGTGAAGTTGCTGTTAAAGAGGATAATTTCATCGTACGTGTTGAAAACACCATTAAAGGGGAATTTGAAGAAATCGAATGTGATATGGTTGTACTTTCAACAGCGATGGAGCCCTCTGAAGGAACTAAGGAAATTGCAAAAATTTTAAACATTGGGACTACAGAGGATTCATTCATAAAAGAATCACATCCCAAAATTAAACCGGTTACAACAGATGTTCAAGGAGTATTTGTTTGTGGTACTGCACAAGATCCTAAGGATATTACTGATTCGATAATGCAAGCAACAGCCGCAGCATCTAAAGTCAGTGAATACAATCATGGTGGAGTGGAAGTTGAACCATTCATTGCGGATATTGACCATGAAAAATGTCAATTATGTGGTGATTGTTTAGATAAATGTAAATTTAAGGCTTTAAGTATCATTGATGATGAATTGGTCTTGGATCCGATGAGTTGTGACGGTTGTGGAAAATGTTTAACTGTTTGTCAACAGGGAGCAATCAACATTAATGGTAATATTGATGAGAAGATATTCGCTACAATTAATGGTGTATTGTCTAAAAAAGGGGATGGTGAACGTATCATATTGGTATTCTTGGATACTATAGGTTATACTGCAGCGGATAATATTGGAGTTAATAGACTGAATTATCCGGAATCAATCCATATAATAAAAGTCCACTCTGTTAATCGTGTAAGGCCTAGTCATATTAAACATGCACTTGATAATGGTGCTGATGGAGTGTTTATTGGTGAATTCCCCGGTGATTTAATGTATGATGAAGTGGAACGTAAAATCGAAATGGTGAAAACGCAGATTGCAGATGCTGATGAAAATCCTAATAGATTGGCATTTTCAAAGGTATATATTCCCTACTTTGAGGGGCTTGCCCGCAAGTTAAATGATTTTGACAAACAAATTGAAAATCTGAATGAAATAGAAGGGGTTTGATAAAAACCTCTTATTTTTAATTATTATTTAAATAAATGGTGATTTTAAAATGGTTGTACAAGTTATAAAAGCTAAAGATGATAAAATTACAACAGCTGATTTAATTGCTGATTTGAAAAAAAGTAATAAAATTGATTATTCAGGAGTAATTTTCACTTTTGAAGGAATGGTTCGTGGAAAAGATGAGAATATGCATTTGGAAAAGCTTATTTTATCAACTCCTGATGTTGAAAAAACTGTAGAGGAAATTGAGAAAATAGTTGACAATACTAAAATTAAATATAACGTTCATGAGATTTCAGTTGTTCATTATATTGGCGAATTTTACACAGGAGACACCTTATTTTTAGTCGCTGTTTTAGGCTCTCATAGGAATGAAACTCTTGAAGCATTAAAAGAAACAATTGAAAATGTCAAATTCAATGTAGAATTTAAGAAAGAAGAAATTTCAAAAGAAGGAAGGAAAACAATATTGGCAGGTGGATAAATCATAGGCCTCCTGTTCAGTGAAAAGATTAAGAGTATTCGATTAATAAATCGAATTATATATGAAGAAAATAAATTTATAGTTTTAATGGAGAAAATTACATGGTAAAAAAAGGAACTGATGTGTTAAAGGAAGGTTTTGCTAAAATGACAAAAGGCGGAGTCATTATGGATGTGGTAAATGCAGAACAAGCAAGAATTGCAGAAGATGCGGGTGCTGTAGCAGTAATGGCGCTTGAAAAGGTGCCTGCAGATATTCGTGCTGCTGGAGGAGTGGCAAGAATGGCAGACCCAACTATTGTAGAAGAGGTTGTCGATGCAGTATCTATTCCAGTAATGGCAAAAGCAAGAATTGGTCATATTGCTGAAGCACAAATTTTAGAAACTCTTGGAGTAGACATGATAGATGAAAGTGAAGTATTAACTCCTGCAGATGAAGAATATCACATCAACAAAAAAGAATTCACAATACCATTTGTATGTGGTGCACGTGACTTAGGCGAAGCATTAAGAAGAATTGATGAAGGTGCAGCAATGATTCGTACTAAAGGAGAACCAGGTACTGGAAACATTGTAGAAGCAGTCCGCCATATGAGAAAAGTGATGGGCGAAATCAGAACTATCCAAGGAATGCAGGAAGAAGAACTTTGGAAATATGCAAGAAACATTGATGCTCCAATTGAACTTGTAAAAGAAACTGCAGGACTTGGAAAATTGCCTGTTGTAAACTTTGCAGCTGGAGGTATTGCAACTCCTGCAGATGCATCACTTATGATGCAACTAGGATCCGATGGAATATTTGTAGGCTCAGGAATTTTCAAATCAAATAATCCTGAAGCATTTGCAAAAGCAATTGTTGAAGCAACAGCAAACTATGATAAACCTGAAGTATTGGCTGAAGTGTCCAAAGGTTTAGGGGATGCTATGAAAGGATTAGATGTGTCAACTTTAACAGAAGCTAATAGAATGCAAGACAGGGGAATTTAATTTCCTCTTTTTTTTTTATTTGAATAATAACATGATTTTAATTTTGGTGTGAATATGGCTAAAATAGGAATCTTAAATTTGCAGGGCGCAGTTTCAGAACATTATGACCTGACAAAAAAAGCTGTTAAAAATTTAGGGGTAAATGTCAAAGTAGAATCCGTAAGGTATGCAGAAGATGTCGAGGTCTGTGATGGAATAATACTCTCTGGTGGAGAAAGCACAGTAATTGGCAAACTCATTTGCAAAAGAGGAATTGATAAAGTAATTAAAGACAATAACATACCAGTATTTGGAACTTGTGCAGGAATGGTGTTGCTATCTAAAAAAACAGATTTTAATCAACCATTGTTGGGATTGATGGATATTTCGGTGAAACGAAATAATTATGGGAGGCAAAAAGATTCATTTGAACAACCAATAGATATCTTAGGTCAAAAATTCTTAGGCGTATTTATAAGAGCACCTGCACTTGAATCCTATGATGAAACAAAAGAAGATATTAAAGTGTTATCCGAGTATGATGGTGATATAGTTGCAATTCAACAGGGGTGCAATATTGCAATATCATTTCATCCGGAATTAACAGAAGATACTTTAATTCATGAATATTTCATTAATGAAGTTTTAAATAAAATTAATTAAAATTGGTTTATAAATTCTTGATGAACTAACATTTTTATTGTGAAGTCCTTGATAAAAAAATATAAATAACAATAGTTATATAATAATAAAAAAATATAAAAAAGTATTATAAATAGTTGGTGAAAAAGATGAGTGAAGATGAAATTCAGAGAATAGAGGATTCAAGAATCCCTAAAGGAAGAATAGACTTAATTGGTGTTGGAAGATTGGGATTAAGAATAGGTATTAATTTAATGCAAGCTCATAGAGGCGGACCAAAAACTATTGGAGCATTTGATGGACAAAAAATTTCAGGAGGGGATGTGATTTTTACACTTTTGGGGGCAGAAATTGGAGAATACAAAACAGAATTCCTAAAAAGAATATGTACACATCCTGAAGAATTCAGAAATATTGAAAGCCATACAGAATATGTTACAGAAGAAAATATCGACCTTGTTCAAGGAGACATTGTAATCCTAATCCTTGCAGGTGGAAATACAATCCCAACAGCTGCAAAAATAATTAAACATGCTCACAAAAGAGGTGCCAAAACCATTGGAACCGCAGGAATATTCGGATTTGGTGATGAGAACATTGAAATTAAAGATATTTCAGAATATGATGATTCAAATCCTGCCGTTGAAGAGTTAAGAGCGCAAGGCATAACAGAAAATCATTTAGTTTTAACAACAAATAAATTAATTAGAGATAATGAGCCTGTAACCCCATATACATTAGATGAAGTTGCAAAAATCATTACAATGAATGCATTGAAATTATTGAGAGACCATAATGATAAAAATAGCCACAGCTGAATGCTTTACCCGCTGCAAAATTGGAATGGAATGGAATGCACTATCATAGGATTCTAGTTTAAATTGAATGTTACCTCACATAACAAAAAAAGAATTATATATATTTTTTATTTTTTAGAGGTATTGGTAAGTAACATTTTTGTAGTTACATTTGTTTAAATAAAACTTTTAAACATATTCATTTTCTTTTTTTATTTTTTTGAAATATAACAATAGTTATATTTATATAGTATGACAACTAATTGTAATTGTAATGATTATTTTTTTAGAAAAATACTAGATAAATTAGATAATCATTAAAAATTAATATACAAAAGGTGAAACTATGAGTTTAAGTGAAATTTTTTCAAATTCAATCAAATATCCGTTAATGATTACAAAGCATTTTTAGTTGTTGGAATTATAGGTTTACTTGCAAGTTTAACTACTGTGTTGAATCAATTTTCAGTTGATAATTCCGCAGTTACAATTATTGCATCAATAATATCTTTGATATTTACAATAATCCTTGCAGGTTATGCAGTTGATGTAATAAAGAAAGGTATAGAGGATTCAGAAGATGTGCCCACTTTAGATTTAGTGGCCAACTTCATAAATGGTATTAAAACCATAGTGATAAGTATTGTCTATGAGATTATACCATTAATAATTATAGTGATTCTTGCAACTGTAACCGGCGCTATTGGCGCAGGTTTAAACCATGTGGGAACTGCGTTATTAATCACTGTTGTCGTTGGATTAATTTTGGCAATACTATTTGGTATATTTAATATTGTGGCTATTGCAAGATTTGCAGAATCTGGAAATTTGTCTGATGCATTAAGCATCGGCGAAGTAATAGAAAAAGCAAAATCCATTGGAATATTTAAAATTATTGCATTCATAATCATTGCAATAGTGATTATTTTCATTGTTGGAATTATTGTTGGAATAATTGGATTAATTCCATATATTGGATTAATCATTGGAACTATTTTATCCAGTGGTTTCATTGTATTATTCTATGGTAAAGCAACAGGTTTATTGTATGCTGATGCATAATTAAACCTAAATTTTTTCTTTTTTTCAATATGTGTTGAAAAATATGGATTAACTCATTGAATGTTTTCAATATCTTTTTTTATAAATTAAGGCAATAATTATAAAGATTAAATTTGTACTAGGATTATTCTAACAGATATCAATTCTTCAAATCCGCCAACGATCATTAGATTAACCAAATTAGTTGCAATGCAATTAAAGAAGAGATTACTATGTCTTCATAAAGGATTCCAGTCAATGAAATAATGTAACAACATATTACAATCCGAATAATAATGATTGAAGAAGAATTGTCCATTTTACACTAGGCCGATACATAAGTTTGTAAAAAGCCCTTGAAAACTTCTTTCTTCATTTAACTTGTTGTCCATAATATCACTTTCTATTTTTTTAATATTATAGGAGTTTAGTGAGAGCATTTGACAAGTAATATTTGTTCTTTAATTATCAAACAAATCTGACTAAAAAGTAGTAGATAATTCATTTACTTTTTAATCATTTTTTGTTCGTAGGGTATAGAACAAATTTCATTAAAAGTAGTAGATAATTTAAAGAGTGTTATGCCAACAGCAACATGAAGCTGGTCAAAAGGAATCAAAAATTGCATAATCCTGATTCTCCTTTGTTGATTGGTGATGTTAAAGATGGGGATGTTGTAAAAGAGGTTAGAGAACATAGTTTCATTGAAACTCACGAAAAGTTCTACCATTTATGCATATTTTTCAATCAAATTTATACAAATATTTTGAATTAATATTCATGAAAAGAAAAAGTAGCTATTAATTATATATAATTTAAAAAAGTAAAATATTATTAATTAACAGAATTGAGGTATTATATGAAAGGAGATGTATATTACGGAAAAGGTATCAGAGAATTAAAAGATGAAAATCCTGATTTATATGAGTTAGTATCTAACATTAACGAAACTGTATGGGATGGAAAAGTCTTAGATTATAAAACTCAAAAATTAATTGCTATTGGAATCACTGCTTCTCGTGCAGATCCAAGAGCTACCAAAAAACAAATCAGAAGCGCAATTGAAGTATTGGGCATTACTAAAGAAGAAATTGTTGATGTTTTAAAAGTTGTTTTATTGACTTCGGGTATGCCTGCATTTTCCAAATCACTTCAAATATTAAACAGTGTTACTGAAGCTATTGAAGAAGAAAGAGAAGACAAAGCTTAGGTTTTTCTCTTATTATCTTTTTTTGTTTTTATTAATATTTTTTTTATATTTTCAAGTTATATGTATTTTTTTTAAAGTTTTTATATCATAATAACATATTAATAAGTGTATAAAAATTTTTTTTAAGTGATGAAATGTTAGATGATTATAATAATAGATTTGTTCCATTTATTGTACCAATAATTTTAATATTCTTTTGGTATTTAATAACTAATGGAATGGGCTTATTTTCTTCATATATATTGCCTGGCCCTATTGATGTGGTTAACTCTGCATGGGTGGTAATAGAAAATGGTAAACTTCTCACAAATACTATTGATACTTTATTTAAAGTATTTGCTGGTTTGATTATAGCATCTCTTGTTGCAATTCCTGTAGGGATATTGCTTGGATGGTACAAAATATTGGAGGATTTGTGCACCTTTGTAATAAGTGTTTTAAGACCAATTCCACCTGTTGCTTGGATTCCATTTTCAATTTTATGGTTTGGAATAGGTACATTTCCAGCAGTATTCATTATATTTATGGGATGTGTGTTCCCTATTTTAGTTTACACAATTGATGGAGTTAAAAGAACAGATAAGGTTTTAGTGGAATCTGCTCAAACCTTGGGAGCTAACGATTGGAATGTCTTAAGACGTGTAGTAGTGCCTTCTGCAGTGCCATATATTGTTTCAGGGCTCAAAGTGGGTATTGGAATTGCTTTGATGTGTACAATTTCAGCGGAAATGATAGGTTCAAGCAGTGGTTTAGGTTACATGATTTTAACCGCAACAAATTTATTTGATACTGGTACTACTGTTGTAGGTATGCTTGTCATTGGTTTAATTGGACTTGCATTTGACTTTGTATTCACAAAAGCTCAAGATAGGATTTTCTGGTAGGTGTTAAGTGTGTCAATTGAAGTTAAAAATATTAACAAATCCTTTGAAAGTAAAAAAACAGTTAAATTGTCTGTTTTAGAGGATATTAACTTAAATATTGAAGATGGTGAATTAGTATGTCTTTTAGGACCATCTGGTTGTGGAAAAACCACGCTCTTAAGATTAATTGCTGGTCTAGATCATCCTACTTCTGGAGAGATTGTTGCAAATGGTGAATTTGTTAAAAAACCATCTGGTGACAGAGCAGTGATTTTCCAACAATATTCGCTATTTCCATGGTTAACTGTTCTTCAAAATGTAACTTTTGGTTTGGAGATGACAAAACAGGGTTCTAAAGAAGAAAATGTTGCAGCGGCTGAGAGATATTTGACAAGTGTTGGTTTAATTGACTTTAAAGATAGCTATCCTCATGAACTTTCAGGTGGTATGAAACAAAGGGTTGCAATTATTAGATCTTTGCTTAATCATTCGCCTATTTTACTTATGGATGAGCCGTTTTCTGCATTGGATATGCAAAATAGACACAAGCTTCAAGAACAGCTAATTGGGGTTTGGAAAAGATTTGAAAATACAATTGTTTTCGTAACCCACGATGTTGATGAAGCAGTTTACTTGGCTGATAAAATAGTTATCATGGATAAAAATCCTGGCAGAATCGCTGAGATTATTGAAGTTGATATAGAAAGACCAAGAAAAAGAGAATCTCAGGAATTCATTAATCTTCAAGAATCAATTGTTGAAAAATTAGATATGGAAGAATAATAGTTAAAGTTTAGCTATTAATGTTCCATAATTTCCATTTTTTATTCCTTCATACACATAATCAAGGGATTTCAAAATAGACGTTTTTAAATCATTATTTTTTGCTAAATGAGCAACAATTGCTGATGATAAATTACAGCCTGTACCATGTAAATTCTCTGTTTTTATTAATTCTTGTTTTTTGATTGTAATTTCACCATCAATATTTATCGTATTATTTCCATCTAAATGCCCACCAGTAATAATGCTATCACATTTAATCTTTTTAGAGGCAATTCTAGCATCATCTACCTTTTTAATTTCGAAATTAGTTAATTTCTCTGCTTCAGAAATATTGGGGGTTGTTAAAATAGATTTTGGAAGTAAGTATTTATTTAAGGCATCGGCTAAATCTTCTTTTGTTAGATTTCCACCTGATGTTGCAACCATAACAGGATCAACTACTGCTTTTAGGTCATATTCCTTAATCTTTCTTGAAACCAATTTGATAATTTCAGGAGAATACAACATTCCAGTTTTTATAAATTCAACATCATAGGCATCCATTACTGAATCAATTTGCTCTTCAATATACTCTTCACTAATGGGGAGTGTTGAAAAGAATTTATAAGGATTTTGAGATGTTAATGCAGTCACAATTCCGGTTCCGTAAACTCCAATTGCCTGAAATGTTTTTAAATCAGCAAAAACACCTGCACCAGCTGATGGGTCAACACCAGCAATACTCATTACAATCATCTAATCAGCTCGGGTAACTTTTAGTCTTTCGCTTCCACGGAATGGTTCAACATTAACTTTCAGTTCTTTTAAGTATTGTCTTGTGTGAGTTTTCTCACCATGAATCATTATTTCTCCCAAATCTTCGGTGGTATTAACGTCTAGCGCCATAAAGAATGAATCATGAACTTGTGGATTTAATTTTTTCCTTTCAGCAATTTTTACATGTTCTTTATAACTCAATCCTTCATATTTTGTCCTAATTGCCATAGGCTTCATTATAATCATATTGGTTCCACCGCCTTTGGCAGGAACAATAATGAAATCAAGGCTTTTGGATGCATCAATAAGCATTTTAACATTTGTTTTCCCTATTAAAGGAATATCAGATGGAACAATCATGATTTTTCTTGATTTTCCTTTACAATATTTCATGGCCTGAGTTAATGCTTTATTTAAATTGGAATTCTCATCTTCCACGATTGTGTTCACGTTTAAACTTTTAGCATAGTTTAATACCTCTTCATCTCGGCTAATGATGATGATTTTATCCACATATTTTTTTAAAGTGTCAATTACATCATGAAGCATGGCTTTTAGAAGCTTTTTTCTTTCTTCTTCTGTGAGAAATGGAGATAATCTGGTTTTAGCATTTTTAAACTGGGTTACTGGAATAATTGCGTAAATGTCATCCATAATATCACTAATAAGTTTTGGCTATTAAAGCAATATATTTGGCATCTTTGCCACTGGCTATGCATTTTCCTTCAGATACTTCTTCTTGAATACCTAATATATCATAACCTGTTTTTTCTTCTATTTCATGGCCTACTTCTTCTTCTCCACACCAGTAGAACTTAACGACATTGCCTGCCTCTACAAGTTCTGGAATTTCATCTAAATCATTTGCAAATTTAACATGTTTGGCTTGGAAATCCCAGGAAGATTTGGATAGGTTTTCTGCGGTTTTATCTAACAATTCAACAATATTATCGGCTAATGATTCATCTAAGGCGAGTTCGATTTTTTCACCTTCATCTCTTCTCATGGCTATTGTAATATTGTTTTCCAAATCACGTGGTCCAAGTTCGAGTTTAAGTGGAGTTCCTTTTAACTCCCAATCGAAGAATTTTTTACCAGGTCTGATGTCTCTATTGTCAATATTAACTCTTAAGCCTTTAGCTTCTAATTGTTCTTTGATTTCAGCACATTTTGCTAGAACTTCTTCTTTTCCTTTTTTAAATAAGATTGGAATAATAGTTACTTGGTTAGGGGATACTTTAGGTGGAAGTCTAAGTCCTTTATCTTCACCATGAACTGAAATGACTGATGCGATTACTCTGTCAGATACTCCGGCACATGTTTGATAAACGTATTTGTGTTCTCCATCCTTATCTTCAAAGGTAATATCAAAGGTTTTTGCAAAAGTTTGGCCTAAATTATGGATTGTACCAACTTGCAATGTTTTACCGTTTGGCATTATCACATCAAAAGCCATGGTGTAGTCAGCACCAGGGAATTTATCCCATTCTGGTCTTTTTGAAATTAAATATGGAATTCCTAAATCATCAAAGAATTCTTTATATATTTCAATGAAGTCTTGAATTTGTTCGTCAGACTCTTCTTTAGTTGCATGAGCAGTATGTGCTTCTTTGAATGTTGTGATTTCACGAACACGGATTAAAGGCCTAGTATGTTTTGTTTCATATCTGAATGTATTAACAATTTGGTAGTATTTGATTGGAAGGTCAATGTGTGATCTAATCCATAATGCATACATCGGATACATTGCAGTTTCACTGGTAGGTCTTAAGGCTAATTGCTCATTTAATTCAGTTTGCCCGCCTTTTGTAATCCAATATACCTCATCTTCAAATCCTTTTACATGTATTCCTTCTTTTGCAAGTTCGGTTTCAGGAATAAGCATAGGGAATAATACTTCTTCATGGTCTTTATCGAGTAATTTTTTAATTATTTCCATTGTGTATTTTCTTATTTGAAAACCATATGGCATCCATATTGCCATTCCTTTAATTGGATATCTTGAATCAGTAATATTTGCCTTTTCTAAAATATCATGAAACCATTCGTCAAAATTTTCCACCATATCACCTAAAATAATTTTATAATATTAAATTATTTGTTTTTAATTAGTATTAAACTTAATTAAAGAAACTTATTTATAATTATTTTGCACATATATATTAATGTATAATTTAATTTAGGAGATATTATGAGCAATAGGAAAATACAAATGCCTCGTGAAGTTTACATTGACCCGGGTATTATAAAAAATACTGGTGAGATTTGTAAATCTCTGCATTTAGATAAAAAGATTTTAATTGTTACTGGTGGACATACATATGATGTAGGTGCTGTACCTGTAATAGAAAGTCTGGAAAAAGATGATATTGAATATGATGTAATCAAAGTTGATAGGGCATCTGAAGAATCAATATCTGAAGTTGAAGAATTAATTACATCGGATACCACAGTTTTAGGTATTGGTGGTGGAAAAGTTATTGATGTAGCTAAATTATCTTCATTTAATCAAGGCGTATACTTTGTATCTATGCCAACAACAGCTTCACACGACGGTATTGTATCTCCTATGGCATCAATCAAAAATCCTAATACCTCAATATCTGTAACTGCCCACTCCCCAATTGCAGTGATTGCAGACTCAGAGATTCTCGCACAATCTCCATTCAGACTATTGGCTGCGGGGTGTGCTGATTTGATTGCAAACTTCACAGCTATTAAAGATTGGGAATTGGCACACAGACTTAAAAATGAGTCCTTTTCCGAATCAGCGGCTGCACTGTCAATAATGTCTGCTCACTTGATTACTGACAATATTGCAAATATCAAGCCAAATCTTGAGCCTAGTGCACGTATAGTTATGAAATCATTATTCAGCGGAGGGATGGCAATCAGCATTGCAGGTTCTTCAAGACCTGCTAGCGGATCTGAACATTTATTCTCACATGCTCTTGATAAGATACTTGACAAACCTGCTTTACATGGTGAACAGTGTGGTGTAGGAACAATAATGATGATGTATCTTCATGGAGGAGATTGGAAAGCAATTAGAGATTCACTTAAGGCTGTTCAGGCTCCAACAACTGCAAAAGAATTAAATATTGCAGAAGAGGATATCCTTGATGCATTGATGATGGCTCATAAAATCAGACCTGAAAGGTATACAATACTTGGAGATAATGGAATTTCAAAAGAAGCAGCATATGAACTTGCTCATAAAACAGAGGTGATTTAGATGATTACATTAATTGGTAAAGATTTGGCAAGAGAAGGTCAAGAATTTGTTTTTCTAGGACCTGCTGATGAATGTGAAAACTGTAGATTTAAATCATCTTGTGTTGGAAACTTAGAGTTAAACAGAAAATATGTTGTTGTTGGTGTTAAAGACAATGAACAAAAATGCCCAATACATGCAGAAGAAACAGTAATTCCTGTTGAAGTTGATAGGGCTAAAATAGACGTTTTAACACCTTCTAAAAATATTTTTGAAGGATCAACATTTACATATGAATCTCCTGATTGTGATGAAAACTGCGATTATCATGATTTGTGTTTCCCTGAAGGTTTAATTGAAAATGACAAATGTATTGTTTTGGAAAATCTAGGCAAACATGAAGGAAATTGTAAAAAAGGTTTAAAACTCAATAAACTCACTTTAGGATTTGTGATATAAATGAAAAACGCTAGTAGTAATGATTCTAGTAAAAAAAATGCCGGTTATAAAGCCGCTGAATATGTGGAAGATGGAATGGTTTTAGGACTAGGAACTGGTTCAACAACACATTACTTCATTGAAAAAGTTGGAATGAGAATAAAAGATGAAGGAATTAATGTAATGGGTATTCCAACATCATTTCAATCATTATTAATTGCAAAACAATGGAATATTCCAATCACAACCCTTGAGGAACATGATATTGATTTATCAGTTGACGGTGCTGATGAAGTGGATTCTGATTTTAACCTTATTAAAGGTGGTGGGGCAGCCCACACAAAAGAAAAGATTGTTGACTATGCTGCAAAAGAATTTATTGTCATTGTGGATGAGTCAAAATGTGTAGAAGAGTTAGGTAACTTTCCTGTGCCTGTTGAAGTCTTGCCAGATGCTTCACGTGCTGTAATACAGGAACTTGAAGATATGGGTGCTAAATGTGAAATAAGAATGGCTCAAAGAAAGGATGGTCCTGTAATAACTGACAATGGTAACTTTGTAATAGATGCCAAATTTGATAAAATTGATTCTCCATCTCACTTGGAAATTGACTTAAATACAATTCCTGGTGTAGTTGAAAATGGAATTTTCTCACAGATGGTTGATAAGGTCATTGTTGGAACTCCTGAAGGAACCAAAGAGTTATAGGTGATGACATGCCAATACCAAATGGAATGTTTCCAGATTTGCGTGATATACTCTATAAAGTAGCTATTTTGTTTGGTGCTTTAATTGTAATCTATGGTGTTTTGTGGTTACTTGTAAATTTAGGTGTAATTCCAGCATTGGTTGCAGCGGTTTTTCCACAGATAGTACTGATTTTAGTTGGAATATTTATAATATACGTTGCTTATAATAAGAGAAACATGTATTAAGTTTTCTCTATTTTTTAATTATTTTTGAAATATATTTAAAAAAAGAAATAAAAATAAGTGAAGTTAATCACTTATTTAGTAGTTATTTTCACGGTTTTCTTTGCAGAATTGTAGTATTTATCACCTGCATATTTTATAACTGTGTTGAAAGTACCTACTTTAGTTAATTTGTTTATATTAAATGTTGCTTTACCTTTAGCGTTGGTAGTAGCTTTATAAGTTTTACCATTAACTTTTAAGGTTACTTTAGCTTTTGCAATCGCTTTATTTGATTTTGATTTCAAAGTAATTGTGTACTTTTTAGTTTTGGCACTTGCTTTGAAAGTCTTTTTAGCTGCAGTAATTTTGGTTGGTTCTTTTGTAACTTTAATAGTTACGGTTTTTGAAGTGCCTTTAACTGCTAAGTTTTCAATAACTTTTATTGTTGCAGTTTTAGATCCGGTTGCAGTTGCTTTAAGAGTTACAGTAGCTATACCATTTTCATTAGTAATTGCTGTGTATGTTTTACCAGCATAGATAACTTCAATGTCCTCTGCAGGGAGAGGGTTACCGTCTTTATCTTTAACAGTAACTATGTAGGCGCTACCTTTACTAATTGCTTGTATGTAGTAGGTTTTTCCGGTTGCAGTTATGACTGGTTCTACTCTATTGTCAAGAACTGTAAGATTAGCAGTAACAGTTGTTTTAGCATAGTTGTCTGAACCTTCAAATGTGAATGTAGCATTGAAATTACCATAATCGAAACCATATATTGTTGCAACACCATTTGCATCGGTGGTTGCACCGGTTATAACTTCGCCAGCGACTACTGTGATTTCTTGGTTAGCTAATGGTTTACCATATTGATCAACCACGGTAATGTTTACTTCTGAACCAATGTAGTTGGTGGTAATATTTTCAGGAACATTCATTGTTACAGGTTCTTTGTCGTAGTAGGTTCTTATTACATCCTCAGCACTTTGATATTTATTGTCTGCTCTTGCAAGATAAGTTACAAATGTTGGTGGGAATGGTAATGAATCTAATGTGTACTTGTTTTCACCAATGGTTACGTTGTAGTATCCTCCACCAAGTAAGAAACCAATTCTACTTCCGGTAATGGTATTATTAAAGATTACTTCGTTACCTGATCCGTATGCAGTAATTCCACTGATTTTACAATCTTTTACAGTATTGTTGTAAACAGTGTGTCCTTTAGAGTGCATGAGATAAATTCCTTCTTTTGCACCACTAATGGTGTTGAATGCAATTGTAACATCAGGTCCTGTTCCATGTCTGGTGTCAATACCGTGATTTCCTGCATTGGTGATTGTGTTTTCTACAATAAGTGCTCTAGGTGAACCAAAGTTCATAATACCAGTAGTATAAACATCATGAACATTGTTTCTACTTAAAATGCTGTCTGAAGAGTATTGTTCAAAAATACCCCATGAAGCACCAGTAACGTCACAACCAGTAATTACTAAGTTTTTATTGGTGTCAGCATAAATTCCAGCAGATTTATATTCATCAGTAGTGGTAGTAACTTTTGTAGTGTCATATGATGGATATTGGCCAACAATATTTAAGTCACTTACAACTGCTCCAGTAGTGTTTACAACATATAATACTGCGCGATATGCAATTGCATATCCACTTTCATTTGTTGCTTTTCTAATCTTTTCAGGGATGTTGTTGATGTTAATATTGTCGTATCCGATTAAAGTTGCATTATTACCGAATATTTTAATATTTTTATCTGTATAAATTGAGATGTTTGAATAAACTGCGTCTTTAGCAAAGACTATTGAATCTCCATCATTCATTCCATCAAACATTTTTTGGATATCTGCACTTGAAGTTCCTTCAGGGACATTCCAGACAGTTCCAGTTTTTGTTAAAATGGTGTCATAATCAATAACAATTTCTTTTGGAGTGTCAATTCCTGTGTATGCAACATAATTTGGTGAATATGTGGACATATCGCTAAATGTGCCCATTATGTTTGTTGCAGATTGGTATTCTGATTTTGCTTCAGCAACATAATAAACAAATGTTGGTGGGTATGGTAAGTTATCTAATTGGAAAGTATTTTCCCCAATATTAATATTTGAATATCCTCCACCTAATAAAACTCCAATTCTAGATTTTTTCATTGTGTTGCCATAAAGTTTGATGTTAGATGACCCATAACATGAAATGGAACTAATTGTACAGTTAATTAAAGTGTTGTTTGCTGCAATGTGTCCTTGTGAGTGCATTAAATAGATACCTTCTTTAGAACCAGTTATTGTGTTATTAATAACTTGAACATTAGGTCCAGTTCCGTGTCTTACATCAATACCATGGTTTTTAGCATTGGTAATTTTGTTGTTTTCAATTACTGTTCTTGCAGATCCGAAGTTTAAAATTCCAGTAACTGCTTGATTTTTAATTGTGTTGTCTGAGATAGTTCCATCAGCACAATATTGTAAATATAATCCCCAGGAAGAACCCTCAAGGGTATTTCCTTTAAAAGTTAAATTGTCAGCATTCATTGCATAAACTAATGCGTTTGAATAAGTTGAAGCACTATTTGCTCCTCCTACAATGCTTAATCCATTAATTGTAACTCCAGTTGCTTTTACAACATATAATGTTGCGAGGTTACCAATTGCATATCCACTTTCGTTGGTTGGTTTCCAAATAATTTCTGGAGTGTTATCTTTTGAGGGAGTGTCATAACCTATTAAGGTTGCACCATTACCGTTTATTGTAATACTCTTGTTGACATATATACAAATGTCTTTATATTCTCCAGCTTCGAAATTCAAAATATCTCCATCGTTTAGACTGTTAATTTTTTCTTGGATGGTGGCACTTGAAGAACCAGCAGTAACAGTCTCAGTTGTTGGAGTACTGATTTCATCAGCTTGTATTGTTCCAATTGCATCATTAGTTCCTTGTAATGTTGTATCTTCTGCTGATACAGAACTTACACTTAAAATTACAATAAAAACTAATAAAGCAGCAATAATTAAGCTCTTTTTATTCATTTTTTCACTCTTTTATTGAATTTATGATTGCTTAGTAAGTATAAAACTATTTTAAAAATTTCGATAAGCAACTAAGTATATATTGTGTTTTTTATTATATTTAAATTAAAATGTTTTTTGTAAATATTGAGTGAGAATATTACTGATATTCATATTATTGAACATGGCTTTAAAATCGTTATTTCTTAAAAAATTTCAATAAATTATATATATTAATATAAAATAATAATTATTTATATAATCAATATTTACTTTAATTTATTTCGTAGTTTTTAAAGTGGAAATTACATTCAAATATTGATAAAATTCATTCAATAAGTATTATACTTCATAATGAAATTTAATTATCTAAATCTAAGTAATATCTATTGGTTATAAAAATAGTTATGGGGAGAAATATGGATAAAAAAATTTTAAATATTTTGTTCATAGGTCTAATTGGTTTATTCCTTATTTCGACAGTTAGTGCAGCTGACGATTTGCAAAATAATAATACTATTACTATCTATCAAATAACCTCTGATTTATCAAATGATGATATTCAGACAATTTTAGATAATGCAAATGATGGAGATACGTTTGATTTCATCGATAAAGAATATAAAGATATTTCTTTAATTGTTGACAAAAAATTAAAAATTGTATCTACTAAAAATTCAGTTTTACACACATCTAATAAAGTAAGTACTAAAGCAAAAGATTTAGGATTAACCGACACTTTCGGGTTTTACTTTACTTCAAACAGTTGTGGAAGCACATTATCTGGAGTTAAAATTATTGCAACTGGCAGTGATTATGGAATAATTGTAGATGGTTCAGATGATACTGCAATAAGAAATACTGTAGTCACTGGTGGAGTTAATAGTGTTCTAGTTAAGAATGTTAATGGTGTCAAAATAGTAGAAAACACTATTTCAAAGGCTCAAAGCAATGGTATTCAACTTCAATTTGTTAAAAATTCCTTAATTTCAAAAAATAAAATATCTTATAATGTAAGGTCAGGTATTGAAACTTCCAATATATATTATTGTAATATAACTAATAATACTGTTCACCACAATAATTTTAATGGAATTTCAATGTACAACATTTCATCTGGAAACATTATTAAGTACAATGAGGTTTATGAAAATCCAAATGGTATTTTCATTGATTCACAGTCAACTTATGATGTTATAAATGCTAATTCATTTACATCTAATCGTCGTGACACTGATTATGAAATGGGAGCATTTGAAAGTGGAAATGGTTTATTGTTTGGAATTGACTTTACAACATCAAAAGAAGGAAATCCTTCAAGGTTGGAAGTAAAATATAATGTTTTAGCTCATAATGAAGGTTATCAAGCTAAAAATCACCCTGATTTACCAGTATTTAAATTAGGGGATAACTGGTTTGATTCAACCGATGATGAAAATACCTTTGTTTGTCCTATGCTCTTGGCAGGAATCATGAAACTAAATACATTTTCTGTTAAAAACGGTATTGGTTTGCAAATGTATGATACTTCAGGAAATCCAGTTCAAGAATTTGGAACATTTGATACAACTGTTAATGTAGATGGAAACAAGTACACTGCGAGATTTGTAAATGGTAAAGCCACCATTGATGCAAACTTGGACCCAGATAAAGAATATGATATTGAGGTTATGATAGGTGGCCAACCGGTAAAATATAAATACAAGGCAGCAACTGGTGAAAAGGATGATAATCAAGATTCACAAACAACTAATGCTGAGGGGAATAGAGGATCATCTGGTACTAATTCACAAACTTCTACTGATGCAACTACTGGTGCATCAAAAGGTAATGGGAACTTGCAAAATGGAACTTCAAATAGTGCGCATTACTCCACTAATGGAAATTCAGGAGTATTTGGAACAAATGCTTCTGGAAACTACCAGGATTCATCAGACAATGGTCAGGATGCAAAAACCAATGGTGATGAAAGTGCTGGAGATGCAAGTGATGGTGAAGCATCTCAAGAAGGTAAAGCATATGAAGTTGTACCTGAAAGTAAAATTTCAAAAGAAATCAATGATACCTCAGGACTTGTAGTATTAAGTATTGTTTCTCTATTGGGATGTCTTATTTACGGTTACTGGCGTAGGGCTGATTTTGATTAAATTTTTTCTTTTTTTTCTTTTATTTATTAACTAGTTTTTACAAAGTATCTAATAATGATAATTCAGGATTCTTTTAAAATCAACACGAATAAAAACTTTGAAATCATTGACATTACTTCACAGATTAACAATTTAATAGCTATTGAAAATGGGATAATATCTATTTTTTCTAAACATTCCACTTCAGCCATTGTTGTTAATGAAAATGAAAAAGGATTATTAAATGATTTGGAATTCATGCTTGATAATTTGGTTTTGGATAAATTCAGTTACCAGCATAATAGAATTGATAATAATGCAAGGTCACACTTAAAGTCATTTTTGCTATCTTCAAGTGAATCTTTGCCAATCAAAAATAGAAAATTGGACTTAGGTACATGGCAATCAGTATTTTTCATAGAATTAGATGGACCAAGACACAACAGAACAGTAACTTTGACAATGGTTGGTGAATAATTGAGGCGATGGGCAATAATTTTGATAGCTATTATAATTATCTTATTTATTTTGATACTTGTTTTCAATAATTATGATAGTACTCCACAGGTGAGCAATTACTCATACATGGAAGTGCAAATGAGAAAATTGTGGTATTGAAAAGAATTCATTTGTTGATGAATTCAATTTCAAATGCAATTACTGGATATTCAAGGGTGAAATTGGTAATTACTTCAGGTGAAACTTCACCAAAGAATCCTTTGATTGTACCTACACTAGACTCTCCAGTAACGTCAGCTGCTCTACCTTCAATAAAGGTCTTGTTTTCACTGTCAGTAATTTCCATTGAATAACCTAAGCTACTTAAAACACTTGTAACAACAGATTTAATTTCAGTAAAGTTAGCAGTTGAGTGACAGATCAATGCAGCTAATTTTTTAGAAGCAACAGTTTTGTTTTCTTTGGTTTCATCTAAATATAAGACATCTCCAATTTCAAATATTTTTTGAGGTAAGTCTTCATGCTTGTTGTCTTCTAAAAATTCCATTAAGCTATTGATCAAACTGGTTCTAATCATGGTTCTGTCAATAGTAATAGGTCTTGCAACTTGAACATGTGGTTTTTCTTCCTGGTTCATTTTTTCGTAATGTGCTTCTTCACTTGTAAGCATTAAGCTCATTACTTCCTGGAAACCTAATCCAACCATCACTTCACGAATAGTGCTTTCGGCTTTAAACCAATCATTTTCATAAGCAACAGTATTGATGTCTGGAAGTTCAGCTACTACATCGTTAATGTGGTATTGTACAGCGATATTTTCAACGATGTCAACTTCGTGTAGGATATCTACTCTGTAAGCTGGAATTATTGCCTTAACTTCATTGTCATCAATGATTTCAGCATCAAAACGTGCTTTAAATAATAATTCCTTAATGTCTTCAGCAGTAAGGTTGGTTCCACCAATCAATTCATTGGCAGTATCAACATGAACATTCATTTCCTGTGGGGTTAAATCAGGACTTACGATGGTTTTATCAGCATATTTAACTTCCATACTTTTGATTTCACCACCAACTTCTGCAAAGGAAGAGCAAATGATATTTAATGCCTGATTAACTGCCCTTTCATCAGTTCCAGTCACATCAACAATAATGTTTTTGGTATCTTCTTTGATTTTGGTTAGTTCCCCATTAATGATTGGAGGCATGGATAAAACATTATTGTCTTTATCTAATATCAATGGATATTTGTCAAATTTATCAATTAAATGAGCATAAGCTACGCCTTTATCATGTTTGGTTAGGATTTCATCTGGAGTCATTTCAAAGTCTTTTTCCAATGGTACAAATGCATTTTCATCTTTCGGTGTTGCAATGTATTTGAATGGAGCATTTACAACATCTGCATTGTGAATACCGATAGCCACTTTTTTTCTGTCCCTTCCGATTACCCAGTGAAGGTTTTCTTGGAAATCCATGATGTATTTGAGTTTATCGCCAGTAAAATCAACATTATCTATTTTTGCAAAAGCAATATATGGTCTTATATTGGCAACATCTTCGCTGACTATTACTTCTTCACCTGATGGTGTTACTTCATAATCTGGAAGTCCGATTTCTTGGCCAATAAATCCTTTAAAAGATCTAGCTACTCCTTCAACGGATAAGTTGTCCGGTCTGTTTGGGAAGAATTCCACTTTGATTTCCTCATCATCAAAGTCTTCAATATCACTGGACATCATTGGTAATGTGTCTATTAATTCGTCCTTGTCCATATCTATTCCTAAATCTTTTAAATCCTGATACTTGAATGTAATAACTGGCATTTAATAACTCCATTAATTATTTTTAAAATCCATATATTAAAATGAAAAATAGAGATTCAATTAGAAAGTGAAGAGCTCTATGTTGTAATTCTCCCATATCTCGTATGAATACTGTATGGGTTAAATCAATTATAAAATGAATTAGGGCTGCTAGAATTCCTATAGTTGGGTTTAAGAAAACTATTGATAATACTATGAAATGAAACATTGCCTCCATTATTTCATGTATCACCCATGTTTGCCAATTTGAATGTGTAGTTTGGAATATCAAACCACCTAACACGATGTAGAAATTATTAAATACTTTCCACATTAGTGTTGTGTGCAATACATCACTTATAGCTAATACAATGGCAACATAAAACCATAATAAGTTCATCTTTTAACAGTCCTTTTACTTTAATTTATAATATTAATAATATTATTTTTTTATATAATATACTTAACTATTTTAATATTGGATTTTTTTGTTATTTCATAATTACTTTTTTAAATAATAACCAACATAATTAATAATATTATTTTTACTTAATTATTTTAGGAGAAAATATATGTCAAACAAAGAGATTCCTAAAGACTATGATTTTAAAAAAGAAAAAGAATGGGAGGCAAAATGGGAAGATGAAAACATCTACAAATACATTGGAGATGGATCTCGCCCTAGATATGTTATTGATACTCCCCCACCATACCCAACTGGTTCTATTCACTTAGGACATGTATTAAATTGGGTTTACATTGATATGAATGCAAGATACAGAAGACAAAAAGGCAATGATGTGTTGTTTACACAGGGATGGGATTGTCATGGTCTTCCAACTGAAGTAAAAGTGGAAGAAACTCATGGAATTAAGAAAAATGATGTTTCAAGAACACAATTCAGGCAATATTGTGTTGATTTGACTACTGATAACATTGCAAAAATGAAATCACAAATGCAAGCGATGGGTTATTCACAAGACTGGACTCGTGAGTTTGTAACAATGACTCCTGAGTACATGAGGAAAACTCAATATTCATTTTTGAAAATGTATGAGGATGGTTTAATCTATCAAGGAAAACATCCAGTAAATTGGTGTCCTCGTTGTCAAACAGCTATCGCTTTTGCAGAAGTTGAATATTCAGATAATACTACATTTTTAAACTATGTAAATTTCCCTCCTGCTGTCGAAGATTCCTATGATGATATTGTATCATCACAAGAATCCGGTAAGCAGGCTGACCCTAAAAGCGAAGGTATTTTAATTGCAACTACTCGTCCGGAATTAATGTCTGCCTGTGTAGCAGTTGTAATTCACCCTGAAGATGAAAGATACACTCACCTTTTAGGAAAATATGTTGAAGTTCCTTTATCACATCAAAAAGTTAAAATCATTGCAGATGAAGAAGTAGATCCTGAATTTGGTACAGGTGCAGTAATGATTTGTACATTTGGGGATAAAACTGACGTAAGTTGGGTTCAAAAATATAATTTGGAAGTCATTGATGTTATGGATGATGCAGGTATATTAACAAGTGCTGCTGGAAGATATGAAGGAATGGACTTACAAACCTGTAAAAAACAAACTATTGAAGACTTAGATAGTGAAGGTTACTTATTAAAACAAGAAGAAGTTGACCAGAATGTTGGCCAATGTTGGAGATGTAAAACTCCCGTTGAAATTCTTCTTAAAGAACAATGGTTTGTAGCAGTAAGAGATTTAATCGAAAAAACTAAAGTTGCAGCAGATGAGATGAGATGGGTACCTGACCACATGAAATCCCGTATGGTTAACTGGGCAGATTCCATGGAATGGGACTGGTGTATTTCAAGACAAAGGATATTTGCAACTCCAATTCCAGTATGGTACTGTAAAGACTGTGGTGCTGTAATCTTACCTGATGTTGAAGACTTACCGATTGATCCTACCGTTGACAAACCAAAACACGCTTGTGAATGTGGTTGTGAAGAGTTCATACCTGAAGTAGATGTCTTGGACACTTGGATGGATTCCTCAATTTCCCCGTTATCCATTGCAGGATGGCCTGATGAAGATTATGTAAATCATTTTCCATCAAATATCCGTCCACAAGGGCATGACATTATCCGTACATGGGCATTTTACACCACTTTGAGATGTATTGCTTTAACAGGTCAAAAGCCATTTGATGATATAGTAATTAACGGTATGGTATTTGGTGAAGATGGAAATAAAATGTCTAAATCAAGACCAGAATTCGTTGTTGGACCAGAAGAGGTTATTGAAAAATACGGTGCTGATTCATTAAGAACTTGGGCGGCTAACAGTGTTCCGGGATCTGATGTAATATTTGATTGGAAAGACATTAAACATGGATACAGATTCTTGAGAAAATTCTGGAATGCATTCAGATTTATTAGTATGCAAATCTTTGATGAAGAGGTTACATATGAAGATGTTAAAGATAACTTAGGTCCAATTGATTTGTGGATTTTATCAAAACTTAACAACCTAAATAAGACTGTTGATGAGGCATTTGCAGATTATAACTTTGCAGAAACAATTACATCAATTGAAAGATTCTTCTGGCATGATTTCTGTGATGAATATATTGAAGCCGTAAAATACAGATTATACACTGATGTTTCAGATGAATCAAGAAGGGCTGCAAAATACACCTTAAGAACAGTTGTTGAAACTTCTTTAAAATTATTGGCTCCAATCGCTCCGTTCTTTACTGAAGAAGTTTATCAATACTTCTCAGATGAATCAATCCATACTACTTTATGGCCTGAAGTTTATGAAGAATTAATCAGTGAAGAAATGGAAGTTAAAGGAGAAACTACTGTTGAGTTAATTGATGAAGTAAGGAGATTCAAATCAGCTTCCAAAATACCTTTAAATGCGGAACTTGCTGAAGTGAATGTCTACACTTCCGATGAATCATTGGTTGAAATCTTCAATGACTTTGAAGATGACATTAGGGGTACTTTAAAGATAAATAATTTGGCAATCAGCTCAGGAAAACCTGAAGTTCATGAAAAAATCATTGAAGTCGAACCGGACATGTCTCAAATCGGACCGACATTCAAAGGGGATGCTGGTAAAATCATCGGTTATTTAAAATCAACTGATGTTGATGAAATAGGTGCGGTTTTAGAAGAAAATCATGAACTTGCAATTGGCGAAATTGTAGTTCCAGAAGACATGTTGAATATCAAAAAAGAGATTGTTGGAGCATCTGGTAAAAAAGTAGATATCTTACAATCTGAAAACTTAGATATGATTGTTGAAGTAATTAGATAATTACTTCTCAAATTTTCTTTTTTTAAATTAACAATATTAATTAAAGTTTTAAAGCTTAATTAAGTTATTTCCTTATTAAAAGTATACTAATTGTATGTTGAAATAAGTGTTAATTATTCCATTTTTAAGATTAGCATTGCTATATCATCAGATAATTCTTTATTGTCACAGAATTTGTTGATATCTTCTTCAATGGATTTTATAATAGTACTTAGTTCATTATCCTTATTTTGATTTAATATTTTCTGCAGATTTCTTTCTCCATAAAAGATATCATTTCCATTGTTTGCATATGTAACTCCATCTGTATATAAGAATAATGTATCATTAGGTTTTATATGAATTGTATGCTCTTCATAGTGCATATTTTCCATTCCTGCTAAAAGTAAACCTGGTTTATCCTTCATAAATTCAAAATTACCATCATTTTGTCTAATCAATGGTTTTCTGTGACCTGCATTAACATAAGTGAATTTTCCAGTTTTTGTATTGAGTTTTCCAAGCAAACAACCAACAAACAATTCTTTAACGTTATCTTTACATAGTTCGTTATTAACCTCATATGCAGCATAAGATAAATCTGAATAATATGTAATATAATCTCTAATTAATGTCATGGCTTTTATCATGATTAATGTAGTTGACACTCCTTTTCCACTAACGTCACCTATTACAAATCCAATATTTTCATCATCTATTTTGAAGTAATCATAGAAGTCTCCGCCAACATCATGTGCTGCTTTCATAAATCCCCAAAGACTAATATTTTTATTTGCATTGAATTTTTCAAAGTCTGTTGGAATCATTGAATATTGGATTTCATGAGCTAATTTGAGTTCTGTTTCATATCTTTCTTTTTCTTTAGTCACATCTAACAAATTTGCACTGTAATCCACAAATTCTTTTTTCATATCGAGCAAAGATTCGGATAGGGATCTTATTTCGTTATTTACGGTAATTGAATTTAAGTTATTAACTAGATTATCAAAATCAACATCATCATTTATTTCCTCATATAGATATGCAGATAATTGATCGATTGGGTTTATAACTTGTTTTTCCAAAAAGTACATGTAAATAGATAATGGTATTAGAATGGCTAAGAAGAACCTGGCTAAAAGAACAAGGTAATTTAGGAATTCAGATGCAATACCATGTTCATAAATTCCAAGTGCTGTTAATGAGAATAACAGGAATGTAGGGATTATTATTAAAATAATGAATATTGAAACAAATGCTTTATAAAATATTGTAAGTTTTTGAGTATTGTTTATTTTAAATACATCCTCATCAAGTGGTTTAATTAAAAATATTGCGAACAATATTAAAATTAAAAATAAATTAGTATAATTTGGATTATTTATGGTTATTATTGAAAGAATTATTGCAAGTACGAAGGATAAATCATATATTCTGTCAGGCATGATTTTTTTAATTTGCTTTGGAGCATATACTGAAATATTAAATCTTCCAGCTAGCCCCATACCTAACACTAGCAAGATTAATCCTAATATAAAAATCATGTAATAAGTTTCAAGGCTTAAGCCGAAAATTTCATCAAATATTTGATGAGAGAATATGTAGGTTTGCAAAATCATAAATAATACAATAATTATTATCTTAGCAAAGCTGTAAAAACTGTTCATGTTAGGTATTTCAAAGCCTCTTTTAGACTTTAACATATACCATAATTTCCAAGGCATTATTCCTAATACGAGGATGGATGAGAAACTTAATATGATTACTGTAGCATTACTCATATCTAAGACTAAAATCCAATATAAAAGTTCAGCTATGGTAAATCCTAATACTGAATAGGGTCCTAATAATAGACTTAATAAAAGTAAAGCGGATAATTCTAAATGAATATAATTATGATCAAACCATATGTATCCAATTAAAATAAGGATTATATTTAGTGCCATGGAGAAGAATACAATAAATTTTGGTGATTCGAAAAGTTCTTTAATATTCATTTTCTACCCACCCATTATATTTTATAATTAGCATTGTTGTATCGTCAAATTGTTCGCTGTTATTACAAAATTTATTAATATCTTTGGTAATTTCATTTATTATATCATTTAATTTTTTATTTTTATTTTCATTGATTATTTCTTTCAAACGATTTTCACCATAGAATCCATTATAATTATCATTTGCTTCAGTAACTCCATCAGTATATAAAAATATCATATCTCCAGCATTTAAATCAATTTCATGTTCGTTATAGTGGATTCCTTCCATTCCACCAATGACCAGATTTGGATGGGTGTCCAAGTATTCAAAATCATCGGTATCATGTTTAATCAATGGTTGGTTGTGCCCGGCATTTACATAGGATAATTTTCCAGTTTTTAAGTTTAATTTTCCAAGCCAGGTTGTTACAAATAATTCTTCGTCATTTCGTTCATAAGCTAAATTATTTACTTTTTCAATCACTTGTGATAAATCTTCATCGAATTTTGTATGATTTTCGATTAAATACATTGTTTTAACCATGAATAATGTTGATGGAATTCCTTTACCACTAACATCGCCAATGACAAAATATACATTGTCTTCATCGATTTTGAAATAATCATAAAAGTCTCCTCCAACTTCTCTTGCAGGTTCCATATAAGCATATATTTCAAATGATTCATTTTTTGATAATTCTTCGAAATTTTTTGGCAACATATTTGATTGTATATGGCTTGCCACATCAAATTCTGTTTCAAATTTTTCTTTTTCAGAAGTTGTTATTTGGAGTTGATTTAAATTATTTCTAATCTTATCATATAATGTTACAAATGAGTTAACTAACAATCCAACACTATCATCATTTGTTATGTATTTTTTTAATTTATGAACTGATTCAACTTTATTTTTAGTTTTAAAGTAATTATCTGCAGTATGTATCATTTCATAAAGTGGATTAGTTATAGTTCTTTCAACGAATCTGATATAGATTAATGAAACCAGTAGGATAAACACGCATGTGAATGAAAGAATAATTAAAATTTGATATGATGGATCCATTTCAGGAACATATGATAGAATTAACATGGTGAAATAGTTGAAGTTCAATACTATTGTCAAAGTAATAATAATTAAGAAAATCAATATCATTTCCTCAATAATTGAATAATTGTCCTTTGTTGGTTCAACTGTCACATCGAAAGTATTAATGTATAACAGTATTGAAGTAACTATTGTAACAAAGAAGAAGAAATACCTTACAGATTTAATATTCATAATAAATTCTTTAAACAGGAAATAACCTACACATATTAAAAGCACTGCTAAAAGATATTTCTGATTAATATTAATTTTTGAAATTCTCTTTTTAGGAGTTTGTAAAGGTATTTTAAGAATATTAAAAGAGCTAATAAGCAATAATCCGAATATTATGGTAAACGTAATAATATTCAACATGTATGGTACATTAAAGTCAACATCCGAAATGGAATAGGAATAACTTAGATTATGGAAAAGTGAAAAGGAAATGACTAAAAATGAAAAGTACACAATTGAAATTAATATTGTTATGGATAAAAATTTAATAATATTATAAGTTGAATTAAATCTAGGAGAATCATTTTTATTCCTATTAAATGTAGTATACCATAATCTATATGTCAATACTGAAATAAAATATGTAATTGTAAAATCGATTAAAGGAGCGGGTAGGCTAATTCCTTCAATTAGTTCTCCCGTTAATGTTGCAAATGCAAAACCCAAAGCTCCTGTTGGACCAAACATTAAACCGAATATTGGACCAAGAGCTATATCGGCATATATGAAATATCCACCGATATGTTGAACCTCAAAAAGGTAGTTAAATATCAATTCCACAACAAATGTGAAAATGAAAATAAACTTTTTATCAGTAAACAATTTTTTAATCTTTGAGGAAACCATCAGATATTATCTTTATTATATCGGTATATATAATCTTTTTTGATTTACTTTTCAAAAATGTTAGTATTTTATAGAACAATTTTAAATTTTATTTGCAAATTTAATCTTTTTGCCAATTCTTTTAAAAAATTTTCAACTCTGTTCTTTTTTTGCACTAAATTACAGAGGTCATGATTAAATTGGAAATTTAGGTTCATGGATATATTTATATATCTTTAAAAATTTAGAATTAATAGTGTATATCTTCAGTTGGTAAAATTATGAATTTATTAAGTAACGATAATAAATTATTAAATTCCTTTTTTAAAAACTATTTATTCGGAACGGTAGTTGCTGTTGTATGTACTATTCTAACAGTTATTCTAAACGGAATAATTATTGGTAATTTTTTTGGAAAGCTTGGTCTTGCAGCATTCGGTTTGGCAATGCCGATTATTTATGCTAATTTGGCAATAGGCTATATTTTCTCATATGGAGGTTCTATAGTTGCATCTAACAATATGGCTGATGAAAAAAGGGTAAATAACAACTTTTCAGTGACATGTATTGTTGCAGCTATTGTTGGAATAATATTAACTGTTTTATTATTATTCTTTTCATCAACTGTTGCTCAGATATGCGGAGCTTCTGGCGAATCATTTAATGCAACAGTATCATTAATGAAAGGATTGTTTTTAGGAATTTTGCCAACAATGTTTTTTTATATTTTTGTAAATTATTCAAGAATTGATGGATATCCATCATTAGGTCTTTATGCTGGTTTAATATTGTTTTTATTAAATCTGATTTTGGATTTGGTATTTGTATTAATATTGAAAACAGGTATTTTTGGAATTGGACTTGCAACCGCATTAAGTGCTTTAATTACAGTATTATTCTTATTAGGTCATTTTCTTTCAAAAAAAAGTTCATATAAATTTCAAAAGAATTTAGAATTTAAGATGGAATTGTCCCAAATTATTAAATCAGGTCTTCCAACTGCTTTAAATCAGGTCTATAATATGCTTCGTACAATAATTACAAATAATCTGGGGGCAATGGTTGGTGGAGTAATATTTTTAGGCGCCCTTTCTGTACAAGCTAATGTTTATACATTGTTATGTGGGTTAGGTGTTGGAATCGGATCAACTACCATGGCATTAGGTGGAGTTTTTTATGGTGAAAATGATAAAACACATTTGGAGCAATTATTGGAAATATCAATTAGGTATGCTTTAGTCCTAATTTCTATTATTTCAATAATCTTGTTTATTTTTGCTCCTTATTTTGTTTATATATTTGGGGATAATCCTGAAGTGTATGGCACAGCAATAAGGGGCCTTAGAATATTCGCATGGTCGCTACCGTTTTCTGGGTTGTGTTTTATTTTATTAAATTTTTATAATGCAACACAACAGCTGAAAATTGCCAATTATATAAGTTTTGCCCATAGTTTCCTATTCCTGTCAGCATTTGCAGCCATATTTTCATTTCTGATTGGTGGGGATGGTATTTGGATAAGTTTTATTTTGTGTGAAATTGTTACATTGCTTAGCATACCTTTCTTAATTAAATTGAAAACTAAAAAATTCCCTAAATCGTTAAGTGATTTTGTCATCGTAGATAAAAATGAATTTCCATCTGAAGACACTTATATGGTATGTGTTGAATCGGAAGAAGAGCTAATGGACATTGTTGAGAATATTGATGAAAAATTGAAGGGTAATGATTTAGATAATAAAACAAAATTGAAAATACAATTAATCCTTGAGGAAATGGGTACTGCTATTTTTACCCATGCCTATAAATCTAATAAAAATAAATATTTAAATATTAGAATTCTTTATAAAAATACTGATGAAGTTATTATTTATTTCCAGGACAATGGAGTTCCTTTTGACATTGAAGAAGATTACTGGAATAAAAAAGAATTTTATGAAATTAAGATTGTCAAAAACTTTTCACAGGATATTGATTACAATAATAATCTTAAATTAAATAACAACAAGATTATCATTCCTAAAAATTAAATTGGTGAATTTATGGATATAGTAAAGCAAAAAGACGGAAAAAAATTAGACATAAAAGTGATAGGTAGATTAGATACAAAAAGCGCTCCTGAACTCAAAGAAGAACTAAAAGATAGTTTAAATGATGTTGAAGAGTTAACTTTTGATTTATCTGAATTAATCTATATTTCAAGTGCAGGGCTTAGAATAATATTATCTACTCAAAAAACAATGAATAAACAGGGATCTATGAAGGTAACCAATGTTCAAGATATTGTTATGGAAGTATTTGAATCAACAGGATTTGTAGATATATTGACAATCGAATAATTCTGAGGTTGGATAATGGATATTAGCAATATCGATATTTCTAAATTGTCCCTTTCGGAACAATTTTATTTAAAATGTATTTCACAGGGTGTTAAAGTTCGTGAATCATTAGATGTCATGACAAGGAATCCTATGAAATATAATAAAGATTTATTGATGAAAATTCTTGAGGATAACAAAGAAACAGAGTATGGTCAGAAATATGATTTTGCAAATATAAAAAGCATTGAAGAATATCAAAATAAGGTCCCTATAACAGATTATGATAATTATGCGGAGTATATTTATAGAATGACCGAAAATGGAGAAAAGAATCTATTAACCTCCTATGAAATAATTCATTATGCAAAATCATCAGGAACAATGGGAAATCCTAAAAGGATACCTACCTCTTCTCTTAATCAAGAACTTAATTTAAAATATAATTATGCTTATCTATTTAATTTGTTTGCTGAAAAAGTAGGTATTGACTGGATTAAATATCCATTTTTAAATTTAACTGAACTTTCCATATCTACATTGCCTTCTGGCGATACTTATGGGTCTATTTCAGGTAAACTAATGGCTGGTTTTGGTGATAAGATATGTGAATTTACAACATCTCCAATTGAAGCCTTAATGCCCGATATTGGAACAAATATTCGTTATATAAATGCACGTTTCGCATTAGTCAATCCAGATATTTCATTTACAATAACCAGTTTTGTTAGTTTGTTTTTAGAAGTTTTACGATTCATTAAAGGCAATTGGGAACTGTTGGTTAATGATATTGAAAATGGTACAATTGATGAATCCATAAAAATGTCTGATGAAGTTCGTGAAAGTCTGCTTGAAAAGATTGAACCGATGCCCGAAAGAGCGGAAGAACTTAGAAAAATATTCAAGCAAGGTTTTGATGAGCCTATTGTTCCTAAAATATGGCCAAGGATGTTGCTTCTTATAGGATGTGGATCTGGAGGGTTTGCGAGTTATCTTGAAAAAATAAAAGATTTCACAGGGTCTGACTTTAATTTTGCATTATTAGGATTAACTGCATCTGAGGGCATATTTTCACTTTTCACTGAATTGAACAATTTTGATGCAATTCTTATACCTGACAGCATGTTTTATGAATTTTTACCATTGGAAGCGGATGGTGACTACAGTAAAATCGTGACTATGGATAAGTTAGAAGAAGGAAAAGAATATGAAATCATTACAACAAACCTGTCCGGATTTTATCGTTACAGGATAAAAGATGTTGTTCGTTGCATTGGAAGGTATAATGACACACCAATAATTGAATTTTTATATAGGCTAGACCAATGTTTATGTTTAACCGGTGAGAAGGTTAATGAAGAAAACTTAAGGGAGGCAGCATATAAAACTGAAAAGAATTTTGGGTTTGATTTAATAGATTTTTCTGTTTATGCAGATTCTGAATCTTTTCCTATGAAATACGTTTATTTAATGGAAGTTGAGGATTTACCTAGAGGTGTGACAAGAGAAATCATTCAGGAAAAATTGGATGAGAATTTCTGTGCAACTGATCCGGTTTTATGCAATAAAATTGATAAGGGGTTACTTGGCAAAACAGAACTTCATTTATTACAACCTGAAACTTATCTTTTCTATAAGGAGTTGAAAGTTGCTAGGGGAATTTCTCCGGCTCAAGTTAAACCCCCTAGAATCTTAATTGATGAACAGGATATTAATTTCTTCAATGTTTTAATTGATGACGAATTAAATGAATTTAAAGAATTAGATATGAATGAGATTATTTTAAAATCTAATTTAGATGACTTAAACTCACTTTTATTGGAAATTGAAGAATTACTTGAAAATGAAAGGATTTCAACAAAATCAAAATTGCAATTGGAGTTAATTATTGAAGAATTATTTGTAAATATTTGTAATTATGCATATGAAAAAGAAGGAAATATAAAAATTCAATATGAACTTTTAGAAGATCCTTTAAGGATAATTATGAGTTTTATAGATAATGGGGTAAAATTTAATCCATTAAATAAAGAAACTCCTGATTTGTCTCTTGATGCGGACCAACGAGAGATTGGAGGATTAGGTTTAACAATAGTTAGAAAAAACGTGGATAAAATCGATTATAAATATGAAAATAATCAAAATACTCTAACTATTGAAAAGATATTTTAGTTGTTCAAAATTCATTGTAGGATCGAATTTATTATTCTCCAATAATTTAATAAATTAATGAAATAAAAGTTTATATAATGGAATTCATGGCATAAAACATAAGTTTAATATCTTTTTGGTATGATAAAATGATTCTTAAGGTTAAAAATATTTCAAATATTGGTGGGGTTGTTAAAGCACCACCATCTAAAAGCTATTCACACAGAGCTGTAATTCTTGCATCTCTAGCTAAAGGTACTTCAAAACTATATGATATGTTGTATTCTGAAGACACATTAGCTTCAATTAGGGTTTGTAAAGCTTTAGGGGCTCAAATTAATCAAACTGATGAGTATCTAGAAGTTGTTGGAACTGGTGGAAAATTACATAATTCATCAAAAACTCCAATTGATTTGGCTAATTCTGGAACAACATTGAGATTAATGGCTTCCGTTTCAGCGTTAAGTGATAATGAGGTTACATTGACTGGTGATGACTCTTTAAAGACAAGACCAATGGGACTGTTAATGAATGCTTTAAAACCTTTGGGAATAAATACAAAATCTTTAAATGATAATGAAAAAGCACCAATATTAATAGAACCGGGTTATGAAGGGGGTGAGACTAACATTTATGGAAATGTTAGTTCACAGTTCATATCATCAATTTTAATTTCATCACCTTTGTCAAAAGAGGGTGTAACATTGTATGTTTTACCTGAATTTAAATCAAGGCCTTATGTGAATATGACATTGGATATCATGAGGAAATTTGGTGTAAAGTCTCTTAAAGGTTATTACCTAAAACATGATAACTGCGATAAGGAAGTTCAAAGTTGCAGAATTGACGAATTTAAAATTACAAAACAGGATTATGTTGCCTGTAATTATACTGTCGAGGGAGATTACTCTTCAGCATCTTACCTTTTGGCATTAATAGCTATTAATGGTGGAAAGGCCAAAATCAAAAACTTGTTTAGAAATTCAAAACAGGGTGATAAGGTAATTTTGGACATACTCCAGAAAATGGGTGCTACAATCATCCGTGGGGATGACTATGTTGAAATAGGCTCTGATGGAAACCTGAAAGCTATTGATGTTGATTTGTCAAATGCTCCCGATTTATTAATTACTGTTGCAGTGCTGGCCGCAATGGCTAAAGGTACAACCAACATCACAGGTGTCGCTCATGCAAGAGTTAAGGAAACAGATAGGATTGACACCACCTGTCGTGAATTAGAAAAATTGGGCTGTGAATTGGAAGAATTTGAAGATGGGATGAGCATAACTGGAGGAGTAACTTCTGGTGTTGTAGATTCACATGGAGACCACAGATTAGCTATGGCATTTTCTTTAATTGGTCTTAAACATGACATCAAGATTACAAACGGGGAAGTGTTTGATGTTTCTTTCCCGAATTTCATTGAAGCAATGGCAGAATTAGGATTTGAATTGGAGTTAGAAAATGAATAAGGAAGAAAGGGTAATTCAGTTAATTGAAGATTTGGAAAGTATTTTTGAGATTAGAACATTTTTAGACCATGATCCGTATAAGGTATTGATTAGAACTATTTTATCTCAAAGAACTCGTGATGAAAACACTGATCAAGCTACTAATAATTTATTTGATAAATATCCTGATATTTATGCGGTTGTTGATGCTCCAATTGATGATGTCAAGGAATTAATCCGGCCTGCGGGCTTTTACAATGTTAAGGCGGCTAGAATTCAGGAAGTTTCACAAATTTTAATTGACCAATATGGCGGTGAAGTCCCAAACACAGTTGAAGAAATGGTCAAGCTTCCAGGTGTAGGTAGAAAAACAGCAAATTGTGTCATGGTTTTTGCTTTTGAGCTTCCAGCTATTCCTGTTGATACTCATGTTCATAGAATTTCCAATCGTTTGGGATTAGTAAATACAAAAAATCCTGAAGATACAGAAGTTGAATTATGTAAAATTGCTCCTAAAGATTTGTGGATTAAATTAAACGATTTGATGGTCCAATTTGGTCAAAATATTTGTAAACCTATGTCTCCTCAGTGTGAGATATGCCCATGCACAGAAATTTGTGACTATTTTTCAGAAAATATTTAGTTTTACCAAAACCTTTATAAACTAAAACAATGTTATATAACAATAGTTATTATAACAGATGTTATACTAACTTGAATCTAACCCCTTTTAAATATGTCGTTATAAATAAATTAATAATAAGGAGAAAAAATTATGGCAAATATTCCAGAATTAAAAAGAGGAGTATTGGAAAGCATTACTGATGCTATCGGAAATACTCCAATCGTAAGATTAAATAATTTAACAAAAGACTTAGAAGCAGAAGTAGATGTAAAGGTTGAATCATTCAACCCAACAGGTAGTGTAAAGGACCGTGTTGCAGTTGCAATGATTGAGGATGCAGAAGAAAAAGGTTTACTCAAACCGGGTGCTACAATCATTGAACCAACAAGTGGAAACACTGGTATTGGTCTTGCATTTGCAGCAGCAGCAAAAGGTTATAAATTAATTATCACCATGCCTGAAACCATGTCTATTGAAAGAAGGAAATTCGTAAGTGTTTTAGGTGCTGAAATTGTTTTAACTCCTGGTGCAGATGGAATGGGTGGAGCTATTGCAAAAGCTAAAGAATTAAATGAAGAAACAGAAGGTTCTATTATCTTAGGTCAGTTTGACAACCCTGCAAACGTAAAAATCCACGCTGAAACTACTGCTCAAGAAATTTTAAGAGATACTGAAGGTAAAGTTGATATTGTAGTTGGTGGTGTAGGTACCGGTGGAACAATTACTGGAATAGGTAAAATCTTAAAACAAGAAATTCCAGATGTTAAAATTGTTGCAGTTGAACCAAAAGACTCTCAAACTTTAGGAAAAGGTGAAAAAGGACCTCACAAAATCCAAGGTATTGGTGCAGGTTTCGTTCCATCAATTTATGATGATAGTGTAATCGATGAAATTATTCCCGTTGAAAATAAAGATGCTGGGGATACTTTACTTGCACTTGCTAAAAAAGAAGGTATATTTTCAGGTATATCATCTGGTGCAGCAACTTGGGCTGCTCTTGATTTAGCTAAAAAAGAAGAAAACAAAGGTAAAAGAATAATAGCTATCTTACCTGATAATGGTGAAAGATATCTTTCAGTAGATTGGTTATTTGAATAAGAATAATTATATATACCATATGTTATAATATTTTAATTGTAATACTTTGGGGTATATCATGTTTGATAATTTAAGGAGTGAAATTAAAGCTATAAAAGAGAAAGACCCTGCAGCAAGGTCAACATTAGAGATTTTTCTATGTTATCCGGGGTTTTATGCTTTATTATTCCACAGAGTCAGTCATTGGCTTTGGAATCACTCTTTAAAACTCTTAGCACGTATGAATTCCAATTTAGCCAGATTCCTCACGGGTATTGAAATTCACCCTGGTGCAACATTCGGTAAAAGAGTATTTATTGATCATGGTATGGGTGTTGTTGTTGGTGAAACTGCAATTGTAGGTGATGATGTATTGATTTATCAAGGAGTAATCCTTGGAGGAACCAGTACAGAAAAAACCAAAAGACATCCGACTGTTGAAAGAGGAGTTATTATAGGTGCAGGTGCTAAAGTAATGGGGAATATAACAATCGGTGAATATTCCAAAATTGGTACTGGTGCTGTTGTGCTTAAAGATGTTCCTCCTGAATCAACATGTGTGGGAGTTCCTGGACGTATTGTTAAACGTAAAGGTGTTTCTCACAAAGAAGTTGACCTTGATCATGGTAAACTTCCAGACCCTGTTGCCGATGCAATTAGGACTCTTGAAGAGCACCTCAAAGAAAATGATGAGCGCTTTAAAATATTATTCGAAAAACATGAAATTTGTTTTGCCGATGATATTAGAGACGAACAAGAAGATTTAGAGGATTTGTTTAAAAAATAGAAGGGATTTTTTATGAAACCACCTTGTGAAATCGTAGTTTGGTATGTAATACCGGCCATTAGATCAGAATTAGCTAAAGAACTTTTAAATTTGGGCATGAGACAAAAAGATGTTTCAGAACTTATGGACATTACCCAACCAGCAGTATCTCAGTATATTACTGATAAACGTGGTAGTGGAATTAAGCTTGATGATAATGTTAGGAAAATGGTCAAAGACTTTGCTAAAGAATTGGCTGAAGGAAAAGCCACAAAGGCTCAATTAATTGGAAGAACATGTGCTATTTGTAAGCATGTTGAGACTGCTGATGTTTTAAATCAACTTAATATTGACAAGTCTGAACTTGGTGAAGATTGTCAATCTTGTTTGGGTTCTGAAGCAAGTAAATGCTAAAATATTGTAATTTATAGTAAAGTATTTAAACTATTATATACTAATAGTTTATTATACTGTTATTTTAATGGCAAGTTTACCGAGTGGCTTAGGTGTGTGGCTGCAGACCATAATACGGGGGTTCAAATCCCTCACTTGCCTTTACTTTAGATTATAATTACTTTTTTTGCGAGGTTATTTTTTATGGACGTTTATTCAACATTAACTCGTAGTAAACAGACTTTTGAAACTATTAATAAAAATCGTGTTAACTTATTTGTTTGCGGTCCTACTGTTTATGATGATGCTCATATTGGGCATGGAAGGACTTACATTTCATTTGATACAATTAAAAGATATTTGGAATATAAAGGATATGCAGTATTCTATATCCAGAATATCACTGACATTGATGATAAAATCATTAACAGGTCTAAAGAGAGTGGAATTCCCGCAAGTGAGTTAGCTAGGAAATTCGAAAAAAGATACATTGAAGACATGACCAAATTAAATGTCACAGGTGTTAATTTATTTGCAAGAGCAACTGATCATGTCGATGAAATATTAGACCAAATTCAAAGATTAATTGATAAGGGTTTTGCTTATGAAACTGAAGATGGGGTTTATTTTGAAATCGATAAATTCCCTGAATTTGGTAAACTTTCAAACAGAAATGTTGAAGAGTTAGAATCTCACAGAGACATTGCAGAAACCACAAAGAAAAATCCACAGGACTTTGCGCTTTGGAAAAAACGTGTTGGAGTGGATGAACCTACATGGCATTCCCCTTGGGGAGATGGAAGGCCTGGATGGCATATTGAGGACACTGCAATTACAGAATACTACTTTGGACCACAATATGATGCTCATGGTGGAGGACTTGATTTGATTTTCCCACACCACGAAGCAGAAATCACTCAAATGGAAGCGGTTTCAGGCAAAGCTCCAATGGTTAAATTCTGGTTGCATACTGGATTTTTAAATGTAAATGGAGAAAAGATGTCAAAATCTTTAAATAATTTCATTACAATTCGTGATTTACTTAAAGATTATGAAGCTGAAACTTTTAGATTCTTTGTTTTATCAACCCATTACAGAAGTCCGATTGACTTTTCTAAGGATTCACTTCACCAATCCGAAAAAAGTTTGGATAGAATCAGAAAATACTATGAACTTTTAGATGTGGAAGTTAGTGAAGAATTCAATTCAGATTATGAGGTATTATCCAAATGGAAGAAAGAGTTCTTTGATAGTATGGATGATGATTTTAATACTCCAAAAGCTATTGCAGCAATATTTGGATTAATCAATGATTCTAAAAATGAGGTGGATGATTTATCAGATGAAGATAAAATAGCTATTAAAGCATTTTTAGATGATGCTTCACATATTTTTGGAGTTAGTTTTGAAATTGAAGAAGTAAATGCTGGAAGTGATGATTTACTTGAATTAATTTCAGAAGTAAGATCTGAATTAAGAGCAAATAAACAATATGATTTATCTGATAAAATCAGAGATAATCTACAATATTTAGGTTATGAGATAAATGATTAGGAGAATTTTCTCCTCTTTTTTTTGTTTTAACATCCTCTAGAGAAGGAGGATTTTTATTTTTTAACTGAACTTTTTTTTAAGTTGATGACTATTACAGTTAGGGTTTACTTGTTAATAGTTATTTTCATGTCTTTTTATAGATATATTGATTTAAAGTATTTTTTTCATGTTTTTTTGAGTTATACTTTTTGATTAGTGAATAAATACTCTTTATAGTAGTTTATGATATTAAACTTAGCAGTTATTAAAGAAAAATGGATAGGAATGATTAAAATTAAAATATTGTGGATGAAATTAAAATAATTGAGATAAATAAATAATGGTTAACTTAAAATATGTGAAAAGAGAAATAAAACAGAAAGTGTTTGTTAACAATGCAAAAACTATATATTACAACAAAAAGAGAAATTAAAAGTAAGATATAAATTATTTAATATATCTAAGATGTGACAGAAGTTAGTCATGTTGCTATAATTAAAATTTCAATTAATTTGGAGGATAATAAATATGAATGAAACAATTAAGGAACAGTCTTGGCTTCCACTAATAATAGTGGCTTTGGCTTCCTTTATTATAGCTTTGGACGCTACATTCATGAATGTAAGTATTTCTCAGGTTGTTGCTGATTTGCATACTGATGTGAGCACCATTCAAGCGACCATGTCGTTTTATACTCTCATCACTGCCGCATTCATGTTGCTCAGTGCCAAGCTTCAGGACATAGTCGGTAAAAAGAAACTGTTCTTAATCGGTACTGCCCTTTATGGTGTCGGTACATTGACTGCAGCAATAAGTTGGAATTCTACAATCTTATTTATCGGATGGGCTGTAATTGAAGGTGTTGCTGGAGCATTAATGTTGCCTGCAACTGTTTCAATTATCAGTGGAACATATTCTGGAGAAAGACGTACAGTTGCTTTGGCAATCGTTGGTGTTATGGGTGCGATTGCAGCTGCTATCGGTCCACTTTTCGGTGGGGTCATGACAACATTTTTAAGTTGGAGATATGGATTTGCATGTGAATTAATAATTGTTATTATTATTTTAGTATTGCAGGGTAAAATACCTGATTTCGCACCTACTGAATCTAGAAGCGATTTGGACACTACGGGTGCTGTAATTTCATTTATAGGTCTTGTTTTGTTAGTGCTCGGTATTTTATCACTTACTAAAGATTTCAGCTCTAGTATAATTGTAATAATTGTGGGCTTGATTGCCTTAGCAGGATTTGCATGGTTTGAACTCAGAAGAAAAAGGAATGGCAAAGTGCCGTTGTTTGATGTTGAACTATTAAAAGATAGAAATTTACGTGTGGGTACCACAGTTATGTTATTGGCTTATCTTTCAATGGGAGGTGCATTGTTTGCAGTTTCCCTGTTCTTGCAAAGTGTATTGCAGTTAAATGCATTCAATACTGGTTTGACCACACTTCCGTTGACTGTGGGTCTGCTTATTTTTGCAGTGTTAGCTCCAAGTTTATCTGCAAAAATGGGTCACAAGAAACTCATGGCAATAGGATGTATAATAGCAATCATTGGATGTCTATTGTTAAGCTATCAATTTAAAATGAATACAACAATGATGGATTTAATGCCAGGAATGTTTATAATGGGAGCAGGGCTTGGTTTTGCAATGGCTTTAAGTGTGGATGTTGCATTACTCAATATTCCTCCTGAAGGTCAAAATAACGCATCAGGTCTTACTTCAACAGGTCAGTCATTAGGTGAATCAATGGGTACAGCAATTATCGGTATTATCCTAATTCTTGGAGTATTAGGTGGTATTTCTCATGCAGTTGATGTCTATGCTCCAGACTATTCCGGAAATGAAACATTCCAGTTAGAAGTATATAATAGTTTCCAATCTGTAGATACTGTAAACGATGCTCAATTGAACAGTACTGTTGTGGATATCATAGATATCATTATCCAGGATTCCATGGCATTCGTAATGCAGGTAACGGCCATCCTGATGGGTATTGTCTTTATCCTGACATTGCGGCTGCAGGATAAAAAGGTCAAAAAACAATGAGAGTTCATCTCTCATTTACTTTTTTTTTATTTCTTGTTTTTTCTTTTTCTTTTAAATGTTTTCTAATTTTTTTCAGTCACTGTCAATATTTGTTAAAGAACTGATAATTAATAATAATATTTTTTTAAATTTAAATTATTTATATTATAAAACACAATCTTTAATTAACATATAGTTGTTTTATCATGATTGCAATAGTCATTTTATAAAATCAACTAAATGAGGGTTCTAGAAAATATTTAATTCATTAAATGTGTAATCTATGGATAATAAAAAAATTATTATTACTGGAATAATATTATTTATCATTGTAGTGGGGGTTATTTTTGTAATGTTAACCTCAGTAAACTATGAACGAATTGAGATAACACCAAATGGGACAAGCATAGAAGTTCCAGCCAATCAAACCAACTATAATGGTGAAGTTGAAAGTGCCAAAATTTGGAATTGGGACAATGGAATATTAGTTACATATAACAGCCATGAGGATGACAATATTATCAAAGTAACGGAACTAGGCTTTAATACACTGGTTGACTTGATAAAATCCGGGGAAAAACAAGATTTTGATGGATTTACAGGTTATGTAATAAATGCTGATGAATTATTGGAAATCCATATATTTGATATAATTAAAGTAAATTACATCGGCAAATTCTATTGCATACCATTATCTAATGAAACTACTCACGACAATATTTTAATCTGTTGCAACGACAAGGACATGGCAATTCACATGGCCAAATCAGTAGAGTACAAAAATGTTTATCCAGGCAATGATTTAGACATAACCCTGTCCAATGTAGAAAACATAACTGGAGATTTACAGTCTCTAGCAAATGATTATACAAACAATAGTGATTTAAGTGAGGTTAAATCCACAGTTGAAGAAAAAACAGGAGTTAATTTAGACGATGCTAAAACTACAGTAGAAGAAATCACTGAAAAATTACCTATATAATTGAAATTTGAAAAAATAAGGAACTGGCGATTACTATGGAAATTACTAATGAAAAACAAACCCCAAAAAGAAACTTAAAAAGAAGTTTAATAGTATTTATTGGAAATGTCCTAGGAATATATTTGATATGTTTTTTAGGTTTGGGAGTGGAAGCTAACTATCTTGATGACATAATACTTTTAGTAATATTTATCAGTATAATTAATGCAGTACTCTGGCCTCTTTTAACAAGAATTGCAATGCCTTTTTTAGTTTTAACCTTTGGTGTAGGTACATTAATATTGAACGGGCTATTACTTCAGATTTTCGCACCATTATTTGATATAGAAATTAAAGGTGCTGCAATGATTCTCGCCCCATTGGCTATGGCGGCCGTTACAACTATATTGTCATCATTGATAACAATTGATGATGACAGTTCATATTACCGGTCTGTTTTAAGAGATGCGCAAAAGAGAAGAAAAAATGAGATTAAAGATTATCCTGGTGTAATAATTGTTGAAATTGATGGACTTGCTTATGAAGTTTTATGTGAAGCAGTCGAAAGAGGAGACATGCCTAACATTAAAGCAATGATTGACAGTAACGATTACAATCTGAGAATGTGGGAAACTGACTTGTCTTCCCAAACCGGTGCAAGCCAAGCGGGAATCCTTCATGGAAATAATGAGGGTATCGTTGCATTCAGATGGATTGAAAAAAGCAATGGTAATCAGATGATGCAATGTTCTGGAATTAGTAAAGTGCCAGAATTAGAACAGAGAATTTCAGATGGAAATGGATTGCTTGTGGATAATGGAGCAAGCAGATCAAATTTATTCTCAGGAGATACTGATAATGTAATATTCACATTTAGTAAAATAATGGACTTTAAAAAGTTATACAATAAAGCATGGTATTCAGTATTTTCTAATCCCAGCAATTTTGCACGTATAATTGCTTTGTTTCTTGCAGACATTATACGTGAAATCTGGTCACAAATCGTCCATTCAGTAAAAAACATTAGGCCAAGAATAAAACGTGGAATAGTCTACATTCCAACAAGAGCAGCTACAAATGTATTTATGAGAGAAATTAATACTTCCACATTAATCGGAGACATGATGGTTGGAGATGTTGATGTTGCATACTCAACATACTTGGGTTATGATGAAATAGCGCACCATTCCGGAGTTAGAGATAATGATGCATGGTTTGCCTTAAGAGAAATGGATAAACAAATCAAACATTTAACTGATGCGAATAAATATTGCCCTAGGGAATATCAGTTTGTCATTCAATCAGATCATGGTCAAACAAATGGTGCTACATTCACCCAGAGATATGGTGAAACATTTGAAGACTTTGTCAAATCATTACTTCCTGAAGACATGTCTATATTTGCAAAACTGAATTCAGATGAAGACCACTTTGCAGGATCTTCACCATTTTCAAGAGACAAGAAAAAAATAAAAAAAGAAGAAAAAGAACAACAAGAATTAAGTGATCATGAAGTTATCGTATTGGCTTCAGGTAATCTTGCAATGATTTATTTGACACAATGGAGTCAAAGATTAACCTACGAGGAACTTAACAACTTTTTCCCTGAATTGATACCAGGTCTCATAAACAATGAATATGTCGGTTTTATTTTAGTTAAATCCCAAGAACATGGTGATTTAGCTATTGGAAAAAATGGAACTTACTTCCTTGACAGTGGTGAAATTGAAGGTGAAAATCCTCTTAAAGGATTTGGTGACAATATTGTAAGACATTTAAAAAGAACCAGTTCATTTGAACACACTCCTGACATTCTAGTTAACAGTTTTTATGATGAAGAAGCTGATGAGGTATGCGCTTTTGAAGAATTGGTTGGAAGCCATGGTGGAGCCGGTGGAGATCAATCCAAACCATTCATTTTATACCCTTCAAGTTGGAATGTTAGTGATGATGAGATAATTGGTGCAGAAAATATCTATAAATTATTAAAAGATAATTTAGCGGAATTAAAAAAATAAGTTTTGCATGATTGTAAATTAATTAACATTTGCATCATATAAAATACCTGCAAAAATTAGAAGCATGCAATAAGATATTGGAATTGATATAATCCATATCTTATTCTTTACTATTTTTAATCTTTAACTATCCCTATGAAACTGAAACTTGGTTGACATTAAGGCAGATATTTCTTAATTAAAAACTTACTTTTAATGAAGTCAATGTATATGGGTAGTTTAAATTAATATTAATTTTTAATAACTTGTCATTAATGTGAAAGTTGGTTTATTAAAATCATAGTTATTAGGTACTTTTTGTTTTAATTAACATTAAAATCAATATGGTGTTGGTAATTGTTTCACTGACATATGATTATTAGACAACATTTAAGCTAAAAATATTGATAGCAGTATAAAAAAAAGAAAAAATGGTTTAATGTTATGCATCCGCATATAATAAACCAATAGCTCTGTATAAAAACAACATTATAAATGGCACTCCGACAAACATGCCTATGAAAACGCCAATATATGGAATCAATCCAATCAGTCCGATGACAACTGCCAAAGCCAATGCAATTATATAGATTACAATCAATGTAACTATAATTTTTACAAAACCGACGTTTGACATGTCTTTTAGTATTTCTTTGAATCTTAGACCTTCGGTTCCGCTTCCGGATTTTGCAAATCTGACAAGTCCTGTAAATGACATCAATGAAAATATGATAAATAAGATAATTGCAACAATTAAAGTAACGGTTAATGCATTGGTGAATGTGTTCATTGTTGATTGGGGAATTGCTGATGTTATCATGGTCAAATTGCTCGCATCATTAGCTATAGCATCAGCACTGGCATATATGATTTTAGTGAATGATGAAAACAGTCCGCTTGCGGAAGCGACAATTAGAACAATGATTAAAGGTATAATGAAATAGATTATCTCTAAAATCAATGCTTTAATACCAATTACAAATTGTTTTACATAATCAAAATCAGGAAGTGTATCATCGCCTTCAGTTCCACCTTTAATGACTTCAACTGAGTACCCTAAAACTACAAATGATACGATTAAAGTCACAAGACTTAAAATGATGGTTAAAGTGTTATTATTAAAGCCATAGGATGGAAGAATTGTTGATAAGTTCATTAGAATAATTAAAACACAGAATATTAAAAATTTTCGAGTATCGCTAATAGGATATTTAATAGAGTCCATTATAATTTCACGTAGATTCATATTTATCACATAATTTAACTGTTTGACAGATATATATTTTTAGATAATAGTATTTAAAATTTAAAGTATGTAACAACTAGCTAATTAACAAAAACGTTCGGTTGTTTACAATCAACGAAATTGCCATAATCTTAATATATATGATTAATATAAATCATTAATAAAGAGGCATAATATGAACAAAAAAATAGTTACATTGATTCTTGTTATATTAATTTCCTTTTGCTTTTTAAGCATTGTTGTTGCAGACAATACTCTACATGATGATAACAATGTTGCAGATCATGACAAAACAATCGATAATAAAACAGTAGATAAAAATAAAACAATCGATAAAGACAAAAAAGTCGATAAAAATAAAACAACTGACAAGAACAAGACAACAGATAAAAACAAAACTGATGATAAATCCAAAAAGAAATATATTTTAGCTAAAGGAAATGGAAATGATATTAAATTTAGCGATGGTTTTAGAGGATTTATTCTTGATTATTCAAAATCCCCTGCAAGTTCAGGAGATGAATTCAAACGTGTCTCTACATCAAAGGTCAGCAATTCGAATACGCTAAAGTTGGCAATAATCGAATGCTATAAACAGGATTCAACAGGTCAGATTGGAAAAATAATGGCAGATTTTGTAAAAACTGGATCCTCAAATACCAAGGTGGGTGAAGCGGTTGCGGCCTCACACGAAAAAGTAAGTGACCATGAAGTCGTTAAAATACACGACCATACTGAAGCTGTTTTTGATTTTGAAGTTTTAAAATCTGTATCTGGTAATGAATCAAATTATTTCGCATATAAAGTATCATTTAAAACCATCAATGATGATGAAAAAGATATAAATCAAACCAATAATTTAACTAATGTAACAAATACAACAAATCTTAATACAACAAACGTTACCAATACAACCAACATTACAAATATAACTCAGCAAATCGATAATGAAACAAATGCCACATTCCTAAAGAATTTATATGATTATTTGGCTTTCCTTGTTAATGGACTCTATGACTCCTGGAAACCTATTATCGACACATTAATAAATGATTTTCTAATGATTACCAATGCTCTGGAAGAATTGGCAAATCTGTTTGAAGGCTATATGATGGAAATTCAGTCTTTGATGGATGCTCTTGGACAACTTATAAAGATGCTTGAATCAGTATGGAAAGAACTTGAGGGAATTTTAAAATTATTGGGTGTTCTATTGACTGCTATTCAACAGCTTTTAAACTTGATTGGATCCCTATTAAATTTTATTGCTGGACTTATCTCCGCATTAATTTCATTTATACAGCAACTTTTAGGATGGCTATTTAGCTTAATAGGTTTCATTTTAAATCAAATCATGTCCTTAATTCAAGCGATTTTAGACTTATTAAAATCAATTGGCAGTTATTTGATTAATGTTATTGAAAATGCAGGAATTATAATAATCTCATTTGTGATTATTGTAATTGGAGCACTTGTTTACAACAGAATAAGATAATTTTCATCTTATTCCTTTTTTTTTATATTATTGTGCAACAAGGATACAAACAGAAACATGACTAAAACGACTGTTGAAGGAAATGTAGTTTAAGATTATTTTATAAAAAATATTAAATAGTATATAAAAGATATTTATATGTAAAAAGCTGTTGCTTTTTGAATTTTCATATCTTTCACTTGAAAAAGTGAGCATAACAAAATTGGGAGGAAAAAATATGGAATCTAATAAAGTGTCCGGAATATTATCAATAATTTTAGGATTAATTTTTATAATTTGCCCTATTTTTAGTTCTGGACTAGTGTCCATCTTGATTGGAATAAGTTTAGTATTCTTAGGTATAGCATCAATACTAATTAAATTTTCAGCATTAAATGTTATTATTGGAATCCTAGCTATTATATTTGGTTTATTATTCATATTCAACATTGATGCATTATCATTCCTTTTAGGATTACAATTCTATATAATAGGTATTTTACTAATTCTATTAGGTATTGCGGGCATATTTGCAGGAGAAGGCGTATCAAAAATTGCTTCAATATTGATTATAATTTTGGGTATTATATCATTTGCCCTTGGTGGATTCTCAATAACTAACCCACTTTTTGCTGCAATTCTTATAGGTGTAGCCCTAATCGTTCAAGGTGTTAGATTATATATCTTAGAATAAAAATTAAGCAATCTTTTGATTGCTTTTATTTTTTTTAAAATTTGATGGTGAGACATGAACTCACTAATTTTAATTTTTTTTTTTACTTATTTTTCATTTAATTTTATGCACTGTTAATCACAGTATAGTATTAGGAATATTGAACTTTATGTTGTTTTTATTTATGGTTTTAAGATATAATTTTATTAATCAGACTATATGTATGGATTTAGGTAAATTGGTTCCAAAAGACTCTTGGTGTTATTTTATTAAATAGGCAATCAATAATATTGATAGTTCAGAAGCAAACCATGAGTTTTCTGACACGCTTTTTATTGTTTATCTTCATATTTGTTTAGGCTAGTTTTAATGGTAGATGATGAGTGAACAAGGGCAATGAAATAAAAAAATAAAAAAAGAGATAATAGTTTAAAAACTTAAACTATCTCTGAATATAATAGTCCAAGAGCTCTATAAGTAAATAATGCTATGTATGGTACTATTATAATATTAAGAATTGATAACATTACTAAATGATCGAAAATTAATGTTAAAACAAATTCAATACACATGACAATCACAAAAATTAATAGGGATAATAAGAGTAACTTACCTATACCAATTCTTGTTATGTCTTTTGCTGCTGCATAAAGATTTAAAGCTTTTTTCAAACTTCCGGTATGTGCTAATCTTGCTTCGGACATTGCCTGGAAGAATGAAAAGATTAAAAATACCATCATGCCTGCGGAAAATGTAATGGCTATAGAAACAAATAACGGGAATGAGTACATATATATTGCATCTGCAACAGTAGCCTCCCCCATAAGAATAGATGGGGCCTGTAAAAGTATGGCCTGAATAATATCCCAAAGGTAGCCAAAAACATTTGTAATTAATGCTAAAAATAGAATGACTAATATCGGAACTATATAGTAGAATATTGTGATAATTATCTTACTAAAACCAAGG
>NZ_JAZKXX010000008.1:0-30708 GCF_045611865.1 Methanobrevibacter sp. | reverse complement strand
TTTAATTATAATGTTTAATTTGACTATTTTTTAAAATTTAAATAATTTATAATAATTTATTTAGTTTTCGATAAATAATAAGATTTATATTGCATATCGGTAAATAAATAATAATTGACTAATATCCGATAAAAAAGAGGTAATTTGAATAATAATCTTTTTATTTTATATTAGTTTTTTGATCATAATTTAAATTTTAGGAGAAAAAACATGAATAACAAAAAGATATTTTTATCCATCTTTTTAGTTCTTTTAATCGCATTATCTGTTAGTTCAGTATCTGCAGAAAATGCTGCTGACGATATTGTAGCAGCTGAAGATACAGATGCTGTAGCTATAGAAGATGTTGAGTTATTGGCTGCAGATCCCGTCTCACCAACAACCAATTCTTCTGATGCTATTCAAACTGCAGTTGATGCTGCCGGAGATGGAGGAATCGTTGATTTAAGTAATTTTGCAAGTTATGATATAACCAACAATACAATAACTGTTTCAAAAGACAATCTTGTTATAAAAGGTAATGGGGCCACAACTATCTATGGTTATGGTGACGGTAATGGATTTTTCGATGTAAAAGCTAAAGGAGTTACCATTCAGGGATTAACATTCATTGACACCAACCCTAAAAATAATTTGACCTACAACGGTAATGCAGCAGGCTGGGGTATCCAATTTGCAGGTTCCGTTGCTGAAGGTGGAATTGTGGATAATTGTGTATTCAAAGATTTCAATCAGGCCGTTGTAGTTTCCTCATGTAACAATATTACTGTTAAAAACAGTAAATTCAATGGTGGATATGCAACCAAACTTATAAATGACCCGACTGTTAACAAAGAAAAAGGTTCTAAAATAATTAGCGTAATGGGATCTTTTTATACAACTATTTTAAACAATACATTTGAAGGCAAAGTATTGGATGCAATTTCAATTGCAGGTGGAAGCGGAGATGCAAAAATTTTAAACAACACTTTCAAGGACAATGTTTATTCAATATTCTTTGGAGGAGCATCTACTGACGGAACCTTCATCACAGGAAATACCTTTACAAATTGCGGTTCATTTGATGATGGAGTTTATTCATGGGATGCATTCCCTGTAATCAGTATTCAAAAAGCTTCAAGTGGTGTTTTCATTTCCAACAACACATTCGATGTAATTGACAATAACTGGTTGATTGCAGCTGAACAAGGAAACACAGCTCACGGTTATCCAAGTACTCTTGGAAACATTAATGTAACCAAAAATATCGTTAGAAAATACAATGACTCTGTTGTTACTTCCGGTGTAACTTTATTACATATTTTATGCAGATCAGGATCCTTAAACCCATATGCAGAAATTGCAGTTAATGGTAATGATGTTGCAGAAGGTGTAAAAACTTTAGTCGTATGGTGTAATGACTGGGGAGATGAATTTGCAAGTCCTAGTAACATTGTAATTCCAAAAGCAGACTTAGTTCAAACTCAAATTGCTATTTCTAACATTAATGGAACAAAAATTACTGGAACTTTAAAAGACATTTCAGGTAACGGTATTGACGGTGCTGTTTTATCCTATTCCATCAATAATGGTGCTGCTGTAAACTTAACTACAGATGACGAAGGCGTTTTCATCATCAACGGAGAATCCGGTAAAACTGTTGATATTAATTTTGTGGCAACCGCTAAATTTGCAGCCAGCGCAAGTTCAATTACTTTACCAGAAGAAGTTGTAAAAACAGTAACAAAAACTGTATCTAAAAAATCTGTGACTCTTAAAGCTCCTAAAGCTACATTCAAAGTTAAAAAGGTTAAAAAAGTTAAAATTACTTTAAAATCAGGTAATAAAGCAGTTGCAAAGAAAAAAGTAACCATCAATGTCAACGGTAAATCTTTCTCTGCTAAAACCAATAGTAAAGGTGTTGCAACCATTACAGTTAAATTAACTAAAAAAGGAACTTACAGTTATGTAGCTAGTTTTGCTGGTGATAAAACCTACAATTCAGGACTTAAAGCAGGTAAAATTGTTGTTAAATAAATAAGCAACAATTTTCTTTTTTTTCTTTTTTATTTTTTCATTAGTCAATCCTCAGCTCAATATTTTATATTATCATTTTTTGGGGGAGATTTAAATTAAAAAATTAAGCTTAACATTATTTATTCTATTTTTTTCCATATTGCTCATAAACGCCGTATATGCACAGGATAATGAAATCAATGCAAATCTGACAAGAGATAATTTCGATTCAATACAAAAATTGATTGACAATGCTGATCCAGGAGATTCCATCTATTTGGAAAATAAGACTTATGTTAGTGAAGATAATCCTATAAAAATCAATAAGGACATTAATATTTATGGTTCGCAGTCAAGCACTGTTCTAGATGCAAACAATACGTCCAGAATTTTTGAAATTTCAAAAAATATAAAAGTAACCCTCAGCGGACTAACTATGGCTAACGGTTATTCAGATGCAACTGGTGGCGCCATTTATAATCAAGGCACATTAAGTATCTTTAATTCAACAATCATTAATAGTCATGCTGAACGTGGAGGAATATATTGTTCCGATAAATCTAATTTAAATATTTACGATTCTAAATTCGAGGGAAATACAGCAGATTCAGGAGCTGCAATCGAAAACGATAATTCAAATGGTGTTGTGAATATTATAAATTCCTCTTTTATTCATAATGAGTGTGGAGAAGGAGGGGCAATTTATAATATTTGGGGACAAATGAATGTGTATAATTCAATATTCATGTACAATTGCGCTAAACGGGGCGGAGCAATTTATAACAACCGGGGAATGTTAAAGGTCTATAATTCCAAAGTCATATCAAATGAAGGTACTGATTTGGGTGCCGGAATAAAAAGCTGGGGAATATGTGAAGTTTATGATTCAATTATTGTAAACAATACAAATCCTATAAGACAGGGCGGAGGACTCTATGTCTCCGAGTATAGCTTACTTCTTAAGAATTGCCAGGTTTTAGATAATTTTGCTATCAATGGAGGTGGAGTCTATGTCGAAGCGAAAGCAAAACTGACTCTTCAAAATACTTCCATAATTAATAATTCCGCCAATCGTGGAGGAGGTATTGATGTTAATGACGGGTCAATCATCTTAATTGATTCTGTCATGTCCAATAACTCTGCAGATACTACTGGCGGAGGAATATATTGCGGATGCTTGTCCCTTAAAAATATTGACGTGGCAAGGATTGACAATTGCATAATTTCCAATAATTCCGCTAAAAATGGTGGGGGAATCTGTATTAGTGAAGTTCCGGTAGTCATCTCCAATTCTGAATTACGAAATAATAATGCAAACGATGGCGGTGCAGTTTATAATGACGGCAACTTAACTCTGAAAAATGATGTTTTAAGTTCAAATAAAGCTGGAAATGGCGGTGGAATATACAATAAAAAAGAATTGAATATTAATGATGTTGCTACAGATAAAAATATTGCTTCAAACTATGGAGGGGTGATTTATAATGGTGCAAACTTGTTGATAACCCTTTTTAAATCCGATTCTAATGAAGCATATTTTGGAGGGGCAATATATAATGTTGAAAAAACTAATATTGACAATTCAATATTCAGTTCAAATAAGGCATCTGAAGCAGGAGTAATATATTCATCTTCTGACTTGATAGTGACTAATTCAAAATTCAATAATAATCAAATAACCCGTAAAGGAGGAGTTTTATCACTAGCCATGGGCAATGTTTCTATCGATAATTCAATATTTTCATTCAACACTGGAGCTGATGAAGGAGGAGTAATATTCAACTATAATTCTAATGTTCACATCACCAATTCCCAATTCAAATCAAACAAGGCTAAAAGTTATGGCGGAGCCATCGATAATTCTGGAATGATGGCAATTACAGACTCATTATTTGACAGTAATCAGGCTTATAGCGCAGGAGTTATTGATAATGGTGGAAATTTGGAGATATTACGTTCAAACTTCACAAACAACAAGGCAACAATTAATGGAGGAGCCATTGACAACAATAACATTTTAAACATTGTTGGTGCCGTTTTTGAAAATAATGTTGCAGGTTCTCAAGGCGGAGCAATCATTGCAAGAAAAGACATAAATATTGCTTATAGTTTGATGTTCAACAACCAGGCCTCAGCCGGCAGTGCAATATATGCAAATATCAACAATAGTAATTTATCCAATAACTGGTGGGGGAGTAATGATCCGGATTTTGAAGATTTAATTAACCTTAATGTTTCTGATGATTTCACATGGATTTTAATGGCTTTTAAAAGCACCAGCCCATTGATGCAGTATGAAAATGCTAAGATTGAAGTTAGTTTTAATGAGGTGAAGAATAAAAACAATTCAATCTCTGAAATTGCCAGCCCTAAAAACTTGCCGAATTTTAATGTGAGCTTATCTACGGGAGGCATTTTGGTTGTTGAAAACGGATATGGGTCAAAATCAGTGTATGTTCCAAAAGTTTCATCAATCACTTCCAAATTTAATAATCAATCAATCACATTAGGGGTTGCTTTGAACCCTTCTAAAATAATCGGCAATAAAAATGTTGTTGCAGATTATTCCGGTAAAGTGACATTTAAAGTTCGTGTTGTAGGTTCAAATGGCAAAGCTGTAGGTCAAAATGAGGTTGTGCTTATGAAGATATCCGGAAAAACATATTCTGTAAAGACAGATAAGGGAGGCTATGCTTCAAAAGCATTCAGCCTGCTTCCTGGAAAATATTCCATCACTACTTCATACAAGGGATTTTCGGCAAAAAACACAATAACTGTTAAAAAAGTTCTGAAAGCAAAAAGCGCAACAGTGAAAAAGGCCAAAAAAATCAAATATTCCGCTAGCCTAAAGACTAGCGAAGGAAAGGCAATTTCAGGTAAAAAAATTACTTTCAAGATTAACGGCAAGTCTTACACTGCAAAAACAAATAAAAAGGGAATAGCTACTGTCAAATTCAAGAATTTAAAGGTGGGAAAATATAAAGTCACGGTCAAATACTTAAAATCAATGGTCAAGACAACATTGCAGGTTAAAAAATAATGTATTTACATTATTTTAATCTTTTCATTATATATCTTTATTCAAATCATTATTTTTATTTTTATTTTTTTTAGTTTTTTTCCAAAACAAACCGAAATATATTAATTATATCGATTGTTATAATATTACATATTGAAAATAAAATTTTGAAAAAAATATGGGGGAAAATATGAAACTTAATAAATCGCTTATTATATTATCAGTTTTATTCATTACTGTGATGTGCATAAGCTCGGTTGCAGCTGGTGAAGACAATATTGATAATAATTTAACTTCCGATTCAAGTGAATCTGATTTGCAATTAGAAGATGCTTTGAATCAATTAGAAACTAGTAATTACAATAATTCAGTTTTATCCTCACCTCAAACAATTGTTGTGAAGGAAGTTGATGAAACTAATAATGAAATGACAAATCCTACAATTCAAAAAGCAATTGACAAGGCCAATGCAGGAGATACAATAATCATTGAAGGTAGAAATTATGTGCATTGCCACATTGTAGTAAATAAAAAATTAACAATTCTAAGCAATGTCAAAACTACAATGAGTGGGTGTCCGAGCAATACTCAAGGATCAGGATATAGGGGAATATTTTACATATCACCCAATGCTGGCGGAACAGTTATTGATGGATTTACAGTAATGGCCGATAATTTTTACGATGAAAAGGATTATGGAGTGTTGGTCAGTGCCGATGATGTGGAAATTAAAAACTGCAATATAACTTCCGGAGCATATACCGATGCAATAAGAATAGAAAATGCTAAAAATTGTCTGATTGAAAATGTAACTGCTTTAAATGCAAATAATGCCATTAACATTAAAAATTCTCAAAATGTTAATGTCAAATCATCAAATATTAGAAATTCTAAATATGGTATAAATATTATGGATTCCTCGTCAACAACCATATCAAATAATGATATTTCAAACAATGATGTTGCAGGCATTTCATTTTCAGGAACCGGCAGGTATTTGACCATAAATTGCAATAACATTACTGAAAATGCAAATGGGATAAGATTGCTCTCATCAGATAATGTTAATATTTTAAGCAATTATATTGCATTCAATAAAAACAATGGGGTTTATGTTGATTATAACATTACAAAAATAGAAATAAAAGGTAATTTCTTCAATCAGAATTATCTATGGGAAGTTTTCAATGATTTTCATGTTAAAAATATTAATGACATATCAATTAAGGATGCAAATAACCTTGAAATAATTACTAACAATTATATGATTAATTATGGTGGATATGGTACTGGAGATAGAGACAGACCTGTTTGGACTCAGGTATATGAATATAAACCTTCTATTGGCCAGTATAATTATGATGCAGCTAAGGACGTTTATATTTATGTAGGTGAAGGCAATGGAGAATATTACGGCCATCAGGGAATAATGTATCTGGGATATGTCTTTGAGATAAATTCGTTTGTAAATTGTCCGAATATATACTATGCCCCTCAGAAGGTATGGTCAAAATCCGGCAACTATGAATTGCAACTAAGTGAAATCACACAAGTTAAAAAAGGAATTTACTCAATTTCAATCGTCGATGCAAATGGCAATGTTGCAACAGATTTAAGTTCAGTTCCAGTAACATTCTATTTGAATAAGGTCGGTGAAAGTGCTGCACCTCAGGATGGGGATGTCTATAAGACCGTCATGATGAAAAATGGGACTGCAACAGTCAGATTTTATGTGGATGAATTTAATGAATCTGGAAATGTTATAACCGCCGTATTTCCAACACCAGGCACTAATTTCGACAGTAAGGTATCTAAAACATTAGCCATTAATGATACGGATATTCCGGGAACCCCTTCAAATACAAAAATCACCGTTTCAGATGTAAATACTTATCCAAATTCAAATCAGGTATTTTCAGCGACTTTAACTGATATGAATGGTAATGCCATTTCTGGTGAAACATTAACATTCAATTTCAAATCAATAAATCACAACTTTACAACTGATGAAAATGGTAGGGCTCAAATTAAAATAAGTGAGACAAAAGAAGGAACATACACAATGACTGTAAAATATGAGGGTGATGGAGGTATTGATTATTATGAATCATCTGCTCAGGCAAAAATAATTGTTAAAAAACAAGCTACTAAAATCATTTCTTCAAATTTAAACATGATTCCTAAAATGGCAGAATACTACTCAGTTACATTAAAAGATGCAAATGGTAATGCATTGGCTAATCAGAAAGTAACATTCAAGGTCAATGGCAAGACATACACTGAGAAAAGCAACTCCAAAGGCATTGCAAAGGTAAAACTCAAATTCAGCAAAAACAAGAAAACGTATAAGATTGCCATTTCTTACAAAGGAAACAGTAAATACAAGGCAGTTTCTAAAACAAACAAATTGATTGTAAAATATTCATCTAAAAAAGCTAAAATGACAACTCCTAGTATCACAATTCCTCCAAAAACAGTTAAATATTATACTGTAAGCTTGAAGGATGCGGACGGTAAAGGAATAGCAAAACAAAAGGTAACTGTCAATATTAACGGTGAAAAATACACTAAAAAGACCAATTCCAATGGTCAAATTAAAATTAAGGTCAAATTCAGCAAATTAAAGACTTATAAAGTTAAAGCAACTTATAAAGGAAGTAAAATTTACAAAAAGGCTTCATCTAACGGTAAAATTAAAGTGGATAAGACTGCAACTAAGATTACCGCTCCAACATTGTCCATGACTCCTAATGAATCAAAAACTTATACTGTTAGCCTAAAAGCCGGAAGTAAGGTTTTATCCAAACAAAAATTAACCATTAAAGTAAATGGAAAAACTTACTCCAAAACAACTAATAGTAAGGGTCAGGCCACTATTAATGTTAATTTTGCAAATGAAAATTCATATTCTGTTGATGTTAATTATAAAGGAAGTGGAACTTATAAAGCTTCAAAAGCTACTGGCAAAATAGTTGTTTCAAAAATATCCACTCAAATCACCAGTTATGATAAAACATACTCTAGTGATGCTCAAAAGGATTATCAGGTAACCTTGAAAGATAATTCCGGCAATGCGCTTGCAAATCAAAATATTTCATTCAATGTCAACGGTGAAAGTTTTGCAAAGTCAACAGATTCCAATGGAACCGCTGGCGTAAGTCTTAATTTAAATGTGGGATCTTTTGACATCGTTACTGAATATGATGGTAATGATAAGTACAAAGCAGTTTCAAAAACGAATAGAATCACTATTTCAGACAAATCAAACACTGTTTTTGTCGATGATGGGCTGCCAAACGATGAAATTCAAAACATTTTAAATAATGCTTTATCAGGTTCGAATATTGAATTTTTAGGAGATAACTATTCTGACATTGCATTAACTGTTGGTAAAGATTTGAATATTTTCTCCTCAAGGTCAACTAGTTTAAATGCTAAATCAAATAGTCCTGTATTTGCAATTTCTGCCGATAATGTCAATATCAGCGGTTTTTCAGTTAATGGAAAGTCCGGGGATGCAATTGTTGTTGATGGTGCAAATAATGTAAATATAGTTGATAATGTCATTTCAAATGTTTTGGATAGTTCTAAAATCTCAAGTTATGATGATGGGACTGTTAATATGCTCGGTTATGGAGTATCTGTTTCTAATTCCACAGGCGTAAAATTATCAAAAAATTCAATTACTTTATTTGAAAGCGGAATATTCGCACAGAGTTCATCCAATCTTGTTATAGATAACAATAGTTTAAGAAAAAACAATTATGGTATTAAATATGGATTTGATGTTGCAAATACGGAGATACTTAACAATGAGATAACCGAACAAATTGGTCTGTACACTATGGCTGTTCCGGAAGGCCCGTCAGGATATGGAATATTCTTAAACAATTCAGCAGTAAATGTTACAATCAACCACAATCACATCTATGAAAACCATATGGGCATTTCTCTTGAGGCTAATTATTCAACAAGCATTGTAATCACTCAAAATACAATCACTGACAATGTTCTGGAAGGCATTAGATTTAATGCAGGTTATGACCTTGCCCAGAATGCGGTCGAACCTCATGTAACTGACAATGCAATCTACAGAAATGCAAGAGGTCCAAGCATGATGATTTTAGGTGAGTTAAGTGCCAATCCGTTTGGAATTTATGGAAATGGATTATATAATCCCGAAGACAAATTAAAATTGGAGCCAAACTGGTACGGTACAAACGATCTTGAAACCTGGGATAATGACACCGGGGTTGTTGGATATGGAACAATGTGTCCAAGAATCAATACAACAAACATTCAATTTAACATGACCTGTAATTCATTGGGCAATTACAGCATTAAATTCTATAAATATGGTGAGTTGGATTCAAATCTGCCTGTATTTGACATGTTTGCTACCTTAAACCGTGGAACTGATAATGAAGTGGAAGTTGTCTTTGATGTAATTGAGGGCATTGGTACATTTACATTCGATGCTTCAAAATTCAATTCTGCAGGTAATGTTATTGAAATTTCCATTGGATCTTTAATTGATTCAACCTCAAGGGTATTCAAGGTAACTTACTCATATGAAGTTCCAGAAAGTGAAATTCCAACATGAACAAATATGTTTTTTGCATATTTGTTCTTTTTTTATTTTTTTATATTAGATTGGACTATTTTTAAAAGACATTTTTCAAGATGCTTCTTATTAAATTAATGGACATATTGTTTATTTTGATAGCTCATGTTTAAAATATTAAAATTATTAATCATGTATTTATTTAATGGGATCAAAACATTGTTCAATATGTTCGTTTTGTTAGTAAATTCATAACAAAAAAAATTATCGCAAATATTAATTTTTTAAATCAGCAAATCTATCCTTATTACCTAAAATAATAATGATAAAAATTTTTATTTTAAAGAAATATATTGAATTAAAGTTTTATATTAAAATTATAATAATTTAAATAATAATATGTCCATTACTACTAATTTATGCTAATTTTTTTTGTAATAGAAATATTTTAGAAAACTTATAAATAACCTAATGAACATATATTTCTATCGACATAATATATTTAAGGGATTATATGGAAAAGAAAATTAAAGTGATTATTTTATTGTTGATTGTTTTAGTAATAGCAGGAGTTGCTACGCATATGTTTTTAACTCCTTCAACTGTTGAGACTGTTGGTTCTAAAAATGTAACCGATATGATTGGTAGGGATGTTGAAATCCCCTCTTCTGTCAGCAATGTTGTAGCAACCAGCCCTCCAATGACTACTGTACTGTATATGATTGCACCGGATAAGCTGAAAGCCGTTAACTTCCAGTGGACAGATGATGAAATGAAATATGTTCCCGGCCAATATCAAAACTATCCCGTTGTTGGTGGATGGTATGGAACACAAGACGGAAGCTATGAAGAATTTATCGCATCCGAACCTGATATCGTAATTGAGTCTATTGATGAAGGCGGTGACGGTGATGCCTCTGTAGTAAAAGAGAGACAGGAAAAATTCGGTTCAATACCTGTAATTGCAGTTAAAGACACAACAAATGTTGAAAAGGTAGGCGAATCAATAACATTTATGGGTGAAGTTGTCGGAGCCCAGGACAAGGCTAAAGAATTGAATGATTTCAACCAAAAATACCTGGATATTGTGCATGACAGGTCATCTAAATTGTCAGATTCCGATAAGGTCAGAGTATACTATGCCCAAGGTGATGACGGACTTCAGACAACTCCTTCACATTCCACACACGGGCAGTTAATTGATTTGATTGGTGGAATAAATGTGGCTGATTCTGTTGCTCAGGGAAACACCACCGGTGGCGTTCAGGTATCCATTGAGCAGGTCATGAGCTGGAATCCTGATAAAATTATCACAAATGACCCTGAATTTTATGCAAAAGTTTATTCCGATTCTAATTGGGGAAAACTTGATGCCGTTAAAAACAAGGAAGTTTATCTATCTCCACAGTCCCCGTTCAAATGGTTTGACAGGCCTGTTGGGGCAAACATGATTATCGGAGTTCCATGGACTGCAAAATGTCTGTATCCTGGTGATTACAAGGACATCAACATGGTAGATGCTACCAAGGAATTCTACAGTGATTTCTATCACTTCGATTTAAGTGATGATCAGGCAAAACAAATATTGCTGGATTCAGGACTCAAGGAATCAAATCTTTAGTGGTATCATGGATAAGGAAACAAAAGAGATTATAAGTATCATACTTTTAATCTTTTTTCCAATTGTTTTATTTTTCGCATCATTCCTTCTTGGAAGATATCCGATAAGTCCGGTTGATGTTGTCAATACGATATTATGTCCAATATTTCCACAATTGGAAGTAAATCCGACAATAACAACCATCGTTTATGAAATAAGACTTCCGAGAATCATAGGTGCGATTGTTGTCGGAGCTTGCCTTGCAATTTCGGGAGCGGCTTTCCAGTCAATATTCAAAAACCCTCTTGTATCTTCTGATCTTTTAGGCGTATCCAACGGCGCAGGTTTTGGAGCCGCTTTGGCCATACTGATTAGTGGAGCGAATATTGTAACTCAAATATTCGCATTTATTTTTGGTTTGATATCAGTATCTGCCACTTATTTGATTTCCAGGACTTATAATGCCGGCGGAATACTAGTTTTGGTACTGTCTGGAGTTGCAATATCTGCATTTTTCAATGCATTGATTTCAGCCATAAAGTTCATTGCAGATCCCGATGACAAACTGCCCGAAATCGTATACTGGCTGATGGGGTCTTTAGCATCAATCAATGCCGATAAGCTGTTCATGATTGCAATACCGGTAGTCATTGGGCTTGCGGTTCTTCTGGCCTTAAGATGGCATATGAATCTGCTTGCAATGGGGGATGAAGAGGCACAGTCTTTGGGTTTGAACCCTTCAAGAATCAGATTATTGATTATTGCAGGTTGCACACTGCTTACATCAGCAGCGGTTTCAATAAGCGGAATTGTGGGTTGGATCGGTTTGATTATTCCCCACATGGCCCGTATGATTGTAGGTCCGGACAACAGGATACTGCTTCCTGCATCATTGAGTTTAGGTGCAAGTTTCCTGTTATTGATTGATAACATATCAAGGGCAGTGATATCCATAGAAATTCCAATAGGAATACTTACAGCAATCATTGGTGTTCCAATTTTCCTATACTTGCTTAAGAGAGGTTATTCAGAATGGTCGTAGAAAACAAGTTGTTTGAAGTGAAAAATATTTCATTTGACTATGACGGCGAGGAGATATTTTCAAATATCAGCTTTTCTATTGAAAAAGGTGATGTATTATGTATTCTGGGACCGAATGGGACTGGAAAAACCACGCTTATAAAATGCTTAAACGGTTTGCATGAGATTAATTCCGGTGAAATTTTGATTAATGGTGAAAACATTAAAAAATTATCGTTTAAGCAAATATCAAAACATATCGGATATATTCCACAGGCCCATGTTCCATCATTTCCTTTTAAGGTGTTTGATGTAGTCCTTATGGGAAGAGCACCATATCTTAATTTAACTGATTCTCCAAAGGATGAAGACAAAAAGATTGCTCTGGATGCTCTAAAGACTTTAGGCATTGAAGATTTAAAAGACAAGGAATACACTAACTTAAGCGGTGGAGAGCGCCAATTGGTATTTCTTGCAAGAGTATTATGTCAAAAGCCGGACATATTGATATTGGATGAGCCGACTTCACACCTTGACTTTGGAAACCAGATTAAGCTTCTGGAAATAATTGATAATCTTGCAAAAAGCGGATTGTCAATCATAATGTCATCGCACTTTCCAGATCATGCATTCTTGAGCTCAACAAAAGTGGCCATCATGAAAAACAAACAATTCATTGATTTTGGAGTCCCTGATGATGTTGTAACAGAAGAAAACTTGAAAAAAGCGTATTCGATTGATGTTAAACTTATGGAATTGGATGACAAACGTAAGGTTTGTGTACCAATGAAAACTAACTTGAAATTAGATTTATAAGGTGATTATATGAATGAAAAAGACTATGATGAACAATTAACAAAGGCAGCCAATTTCCATGGCCATGTATGTGGAGGAATAGCTATCGGAACAAAACTTGCAATGTATGGAATGGAACTGCTTGGAATGGAATTGAATAAGAAACATAAGAATTTAATTGTATTTTTGGAAATCGACAGATGCATGTCCGATGCGGTTCAGTCAGTTACAGGCTGTTCCATGGGAAAAAGAACCCTAAAACAGATGTATTATGGCAAGTTTGCTGCAACATTTATGAATCAAGACACAGGTGAAGCTTTAAGAATAACTGATGCGGATGCAAACAAAAAATTCAAGGATGAGGAAACCAAAGAGGAAATGATTGCCCGTTTTAGAAGAACTCCTCCTGAAGAATTGTTCAAAGTGGACAAAGTAAGAATTGAATTGGGTCCCGGAGACATGCCCGGTAAACCTTACACTACAGCATTCTGTTCAGTTTGTGGTGAAAAAGTGTCCGATGGCCGTCATAAATTAATCGGAGGAAGACCTGTCTGCAAGTCCTGTGCGGAAGGATCTTACTATGAAATAATAGAAGAATGATTACATTATGATGAATTAATCATTTTGTAATTTTTTATTTTTATTATATTATTTAATTTTTATATTTTATCGATATTTTTTATGTATATCATATTTAACAGATTTATAATTTATCTTTACTTATTTTAAGTGTTTTAAACTTATTAGTTTATTTTTAAATAATTAATCTCGATATATTTATATATTCATATTGACATATATAGAATTTGTAAAAAGCATAATGGTAAAAATATGGATTTGATTGGGGGATACTTGCTGGTAATTCTGATATTGTTTGCAGCCAATATCGGTTTGCTTTTTGGAAATTTCAAGTTCAGCAATGTTAAATTGGTTGGAATTTCTGCAATGTTTTTTGCAGCCACATTTATAATGATTTATGCTTCAAGTTTCTTAAATAACTCATTATCATTTATGTGGGATTATTTTAGCTATTTATTTTTTGTAATTTTTGCAGTATTGATTGTTTCAGTAATATTTTACATAAAAAATGATAGGTTTAAACCAGCATTATATCTGATTTTGCCAGTATCTCTAATTTCAATTATATTTCTTTCTTCTCAAGCAGATTGGGATATTATTTCCATGATTTTATACTCTTTATGTGTTTTTATTATTTTATTTGTTGTTTATCAACTTTCAAAATTATTGCATCATGCTAAAAGACAATACTCAGCAATAATTGGGGAATATATGTGTCTATTTGCAATTTTGATGTTCATATTTGCTTTAACATATGATTCTGCAAGGACTCTTGATTACACTGCGTTCAGTCCTTTTTTAATTTTAACACCCACTTATCAGTTGATTTATATTGTTATTGTTATTGTTGTCATTTTGGTCATGGGCGTGTTTATAAATGACAGAAAAGGGGGAAATTCATGATTATTCAAGGAACTGAGACGTTAACTGCATTCATACATATACTTTCAGAAAGCTTATTGACACCGGTTATTGTTTTGTTGGTAGTTTCAATAATAATAGTCATTCTTGCTTTCGGAGGTTTAGTTAATGAATATATTTCAAGAAAACCAATTTCATCAAATGATTTGGAAAATTTAGTTAGAAAAATTTCTTTTTCAACTAATGTGGAGCAAATGAAAAATGAAATAAATAGCAGTAATTTATTTGATTATCAAAAAGTAGTTTTAACACGAATCGCTGATAATTATGACATTGGATCCGATGCAAGAAAAGCCCTGGCGAGTGAGTTAATATCTGCTGAAGAGACAAGATTAATCAAAAAAACAAATAAAACTGATATTTTGGTTAAGGTAGGTCCTAGTTTAGGTCTTTTGGGTACTTTGATACCCTTGGGTCCGGGTCTTGCGGCACTTGGAACAGGTGACATTTCAACTCTTGCACAATCTCTTACAATTGCATTTGATACAACAGTTACCGGTTTGACTGTCGGCGCTTTGTCTTATCTTATTTCCAAATATAAAAAACAATGGTATGAATCAGAATTAATAGATTTAGAAACTTTAGCTGAAGCAGAATTGGAAACTATAAATAAATGGTGAGAAAATGCTTAGAAAAAGGAGAAGGATTTCAGAATCAGTTGATGATGATCCTATGAGTGGATTAAATAACCTTTCAGATGCTATGCTCGTATTGGCATTGGGCTTTTTAATTTTTGCAATCATGGCCTTGTCTGTCAATCCCGACATGATTCATGAGCAAAGTAAAACCCAAGATGTTTCAACAGCAGAAACATTCAGCCAAAACTATTCGGATGCAGGCGGTCTTGAAGACAGCGGATATAGTGAGGTTGGTAAAGTTTACGAAGACCCTACTACCGGTGAGCTTGTAATGGTATCGGGTTGAGTTTAAAAATTATCCTAAATTAGGTCTGTTGGAATTTAAAATAGTATAAAGTTTCACAGACCTAAAAAAAGGAAATTTATTCAAAAATTATTCTTTTTGAAACATTATCAAATAGTGGGATTTTCCTTGAGGAATGTCCTCGCCTATTTCTTCATTTAAATAAACTTTTTTAAGATTATGTTTTGCAAAAAACTCTTCCAATTCTTCAGGTGAGCTTCTTACAGGAGTTGGAGGGCCTTTTGGAACATCCCATGCTTTATAATCCATAATTGCTATTTTGCCATCTTGTTTGATGATTCTTGCAAATTCACTAATTGCCTCATCTATTTTTCTTGAAGCTTTAAAGCCATGGAAAACGTTTACCATTAAAACTACATCGATAGATTCATCTTCAACACCAGGGATTCCCTCTGTAATGTCTGCTTCAATATTAATAAGATTTTCTACATTGTTTTCTTTTTTATAGGTTTCCATATCTTCAATAGATGCATCGTAAATGTCTACTGCATAAACGGTTCCGTTTGGAAGATATTCTTCAACTACTTTAATTGCATTGTGACCATCACCACAACCTGCATCCATAAACACTTCATCACCATTAAGGTTCAATTCGGATAAGATTTCATCGGAATCTAGGAAAAATGCACTTGAAAATCCGTGAGCCCTATGACCATTTTCAGTTTTCATCATTTTATCACCTAAATAATAATCTTTAAGAAATACTATTTAATTATTTTCAATATGATGAAGTATTCATAACAATTGAATAATATTTGAATTGAATAATTTAGTTGATGAATGCATAACTGAGTGTTGGCAGAAATTATTAGATTTTGAACATTTTTCATTTACTCCATTAGATCTTTTTAATATTTTTTTAAGTTAGTGATATGAATTTTATTGAACTAATAACCGAGTGTAAATCCATTTTATTCACTTTAATAAGATTAAACAATCTTATTAAGTTGTAAGAAGCTACAATTGTGAACATTAGGTTTTGTACTCTTTTTAATCCAATTATTGGAAGGCAATCATAGTTGTAAATTCTTTTGAAAGTCCCATTATGTGCTTCTACAGTCTTTGAACGTAACTTATAGTCTTTTATTCCATCTTTAGTGGACATTAATCTTTCAACTTTGTACGTAACTTCGTGAACATACCTAGTTATTGTTCTATGGTTAGTTGTGTAGCATTTTCCTTTGTATTTACAATTTTTGCAGGCTTGATAGTTGGAATAGACCAATTTGATTTTATTTCCCCCACCTTTTTCTTGTGGAGCATGATATGCTCCATCAAGAGTTAATTCTTCATTATTGGGACAAATGAAAACATTTTTATATTCATCAAAAACAAAATAATCTATAGCAAATGGATTGTCAGGTAGATTACCTGAATTCTCTCTATTTTGCTGTTTTGTTGGAATTAAAGCAGTTATACCTAATTCTTCGAGATATTGCAAATTTGCTAGTGTTGAATAAATTGTATCCGCGCTAATTTTTTGGGGTTTAATTTGTAAATTAACGAGGATTTGATTCATTAATGCAGGAATTTGATAATGATCCGTGGGATTTTGAACTGCATTAACTCCACATATTAACTTCGATTTGGTATCAGTGCCCAATTGAATGTTAGATGAAAATTTAGGATACTTTTGCCCATTATCTTTAACTTTCATCAGTCGAGCATCATGATCATTCAAAGCCAACGACACCTGGCCAGAATAATCCAACAGCTGCCACCAATGAAAAAGAATTTCAATTTTTTCTTCATCATTTTTTGATTTATCGTCTAAAAATTTTCGTGCTGTTCGTCTAAGCTTTTTAATTTCATCTTTAGTTAATTCTTCGACCATATAATGCTTTATTAATAAACTAATGTCCTTTTCTTTGATTATATTGAATGAAGAATTGTAAGCATTTTTTATTGTTCCATCAATTGCAATATGTTCAAAATCTGTTAATCCAATTCTATTGGCCACAATTAGGATAAAACTCATAATTAATTTGTAAATTGATTGAAAATACTTAAAATAATCACGTATTGTTCTGTCACTTGGTTCTATGGCATGTGAAATTAAATTATACAAGTGATTGTACTTCGCATTATAAGCCAGTTTCACAGTACTTGTGATTTTATTTATATATCCATAAAAAATTAGTTTTATCATATCTTTGAGGTTAAACGGTGGTTTTCCAACATTGGAAATTTTTCGTTCGATTTTAAAGAAATTAAAAGTACCATCAACGATTGTTGATGCAAGATACATTAGTTGAAATTCATCTTCCATTTCTCCTATTTCCCTACTTTTATCGCTCAAAACATAGTTATTCAAAATCATATCAATTAAAAACTCCTATATTGAATAAAATAATTATAGATTTAACTATAATTAATTCTATATTTGTTATTTCTAATATAAATAAATTTAAAGGCTCTGTCTAAAATTGTCATGATGACATATGCCCCATTTGTTTATTCGTGAGTTGTAATGGCTCTGTCTAAAATTGTCATGATGTAGCATCGATTTTTTGGTTGTTGCAGTGATTTTTTAAGTTGTTTTGTTCATTGAATAAAACATTTCTTTCCATCCATCTGATTTTTTGTAGTCTTATCCATCTTATTAGTCCTTCTCTTGTTCGATATATTCTTTTTATGTGGCTAGGTAGCGTTATTTTGAAGTATCCTTCGATTTTGTTGTTTGTTCTGGGTATTTGTGGGTTTTTGTAGTATTCTATTGTTTTGTCGAATTTGTTGTTTAGGTTTTTTAGGTATTTTTGTGTGTTGTCGTCGAATTGGTCTATTTGGTGATATATTGTTCTGAATCTTCTTATTGCAGCTTTTGAAGTGTCTGTATCGTAAATATTGGCTATTCTTTCGTTGATTCGTTCTTGTTCTTTGAGTTCTTTTCTTTTTTGTTTTAGTTCATTTCTGTATTTTCTGTTGTCTTTCATTAGTTTTTTTCGTTTTTTGATTCTTCTTATCCTTGTTGTTTCTTTTTTTGATACTCTTTTGGGCATTCCTTTGTTGTATTCTTTTAGTTTTGTTATTCTTTCTTCGTTTTCTTCTATTTTTCTTTCTAGTGTTTTTATTCTTCTTTTTATTTTGTTGATTTTTTTGTAGGATTTGTCGTTGTGGTGTTTGATGATGTGGAATATGCAGAGTTGGTGTTTTATGCAGATTCGTTCAATTATTGGTGGATACATTGTATGGCCATCGGTTATTAGTACTTTTTTAGGTAGTCATTCTAAGGAGTATTTTAGAAAGATTTCCACGAAATCTTGATCGAAATCTTCTTGATATATTACTTGATCATTAATTATTAAGTTTGTTACGGCATCAATGATGGTCAATCGGACTGTTTTTATGCCATTTTCGTGTAAAAATTCTTCATCGTAGTGGTATATGCCGCTGGGTTCGATTTTTGTTTCTTTTAGGAGTTTTTGTAGGTTTTCTTCTTTTTGTGTGATGAATGATGTGTCGTATGTTGATTCGTGATAATATACTGTTTGGCGGTTTAATCGTATTCCATTTTCGAGTTTTATTATTTCTGCCTTCTTTTGATAGGATAAATAAGTAATGGATTCATATTCTAGTGATTTTTCGCAAATTGCACGTGTATAATTTGAGTATCTTTTTATGAAATTTTCCAAACTTGTGAAATGTGTTTTTCCACATTCTGGGCAGATGTACTGTTTTTTACGTATGCCTTCCCATTTGTTAGGTTTAGCTGGCCTAGAACCATTACTGTTCATCGAGATATTGCATTTGGGACACAATGGTCTTTCATATTCATAATAAACAATTTTTGTGTAATAATCACCATAATACTCCTGGAAAAAGCCCAAATCATCAGGACTGATTAAATTACACACATTTAACTGGTCAGATTCTATAAAATACAAAGGTTTATTTAAAATGTCAACAATATTATAACTTGTAAAGGGGTTTATTGAGAGCATATATAATAATATACCCTTTACATTATTTATATACTTCTATTTTTAAAACTACCAAACCTACATGCTTAAAAAGACTATAACTTGGTATTTACCAAGTTACAGAAATATCCATATATAATCAACTTGTTTAATATAAAAAGAGAGCCATTCCATCAAAATAAAACTTCACCAAGGAGTATTGAATTTAACTAACCGCAAAATACGATTTAATCAATTTAAAAATCAGACAATAATCCATTTCAAATATGAGGAATTTAAATATTCCTAAAATTAATACAACAATATTACAACTCACGAATAAACAAATGGGGCATATGTCATCATGACAATTTTATACAGAGCATTTTCATTTCATTTTCTTTATATTTTTATATAATTGGGGGTCTAATATTATGTGTGGAGCGAAAAGTACATTATATTTTGTATAGTATACGGGCAAAATCCATTATGTATAATTTGAGCGTCATTTAACTTATGGATAATTAATATTAATTTTTTTCTTAATTAACTTAATATGACTTATTTTATGATTTTATTAAGTGTATTATAGTGATATTTCTAAAAAAGAAGTATTATTTTAAGTAATTGATTTGGATTTTTTTAGCAGGTGTTTATATTTTGTATAGTTTTTTCACCATATTGACTTTATATTTGGTGTAAATTCTTTGAAAAATTATTGAGAAATCATTCATTAAATTTTTCATATTCTATATTTCCAATATCATATTTACTAGTCAATTATATTTGAGGCTTTAACAAACACTCGCTTACACTTTGTAGGTCTCTGGTGAATGGCCCTGCTTAATAACCGGGACATATTTGGTTTGAATGTTAGGCATGTGATTTAGATGGCATCGATGCCACATTATACTTAAATATAAATTTTTATTTACAATGAAACATGAAAAGCGAAAATCAAACAGTTAAGATGACAACATTTTTGGCAGGCCTTTTTGCAATATGTTCCGGGCTTGCAATAGGTAATCTGTATTGGGCTCAACCGTTGCTTGTACAGATTACCAATGGATTTGGACTTTCCGCTGCAAGCGGAGGATTATTGGTTACTGCAACCCAAATCGGGTATGCAATAGGAATACTTTTTATTGTACCATTAGGAGACTTTGTGCGCAGAAAAAGACTGATTAGCATTGTAATGCTATTGTCCATTGCCACATTAATGGCATGTGCCCTATCACCATCTTTTATCATATTGGCATTGTCATTATTCAGCATGGGTATTGTAACAATCTCCGGACAGATTATTCTGCCGTTGGCAGGTGATTTAAGCAGGGATGAAGAACGTGGACGCATAGTGGGAATAGTATCTTCCGGAATAACAACCGGAATATTGTTTTCAAGATTTGCAAGCGGAATCATTGCAGGATTCTGGGGATGGAGATCAGTATACCTGATAGCAGCCGTATTGAACCTGATTATGGCATTAGTCATAATATATGTTCTTCCTGAAATTCCAAGGAAAAACAAACTTGATTCATATAAAGGACTCATATTCAGCGTATTTACAACATTCAAAAGACATAAAACATTGCCTAGAATATTATTGCACAGCGGATTAATCTTCGGTTTGCTTTTCAATATCTTCTGGACAGCTTTGACATTCCTTTTGTCTGCTGCACCATTCAACTATAATACTTTCCAAATTGGGCTTGTCAGTCTGGCGGGTCTTGTTGCTGCGGTATTTGGAATTTACTTCGGCAAACTGCAGGACAAAGGCTTAAGCGTACCGTCTTTAGGAATATTTGTTATTATCTCCATATTGTCCATGATTGGCGGATTTGCATTTTCAACTTCAATTATAGCTATTGTGATTATTGCGGCAGTATTTTCAATAGCTGTACAGGGAATATCTGTTTTGGCACAGGCAAGATTATTTGCTCTCTCCAATGAGGAGCGAAGCAGATTAAATACAGTATTTGTTGTAAGCAATTTCATATTCGGTGCTGTTGGAAGTGCACTTGCATCATTCCTATGGGCCTCAGGCGGATGGTCATATGTCATGATAGGTTCAATAGTAATTTCAGTCATGGCATTAGGTGTGTGGTTGTCTTCAAGAAAACCGTTTAGAGAAGCTGATAATTTAATATTAGGTGATTAAATGGCAACTTTTACTACACTTGAACTAGCAAAGGAATTTTTCAGCAGGGATGAATTTGCAGCAAGTATGGGCATTCAGTTGGATGAGATTACAGATGATTCCTGCGTATGCAGTTTAAAGCTTCGTGATGATTTCAGAAATGTTTACGGATCAGTTATTGGTGAGGCAATATTTACTTTGGGTGATTTCGCTTTTGCAGTACTGACAAACCAGCTGCACAAACCGACAGTTGGCCTTCAGGTAAGTATCAATTTCCTAAGTTCATCTAAAGGAGATGAGCTTATTGCCTATGCGCATTGCCATAAAAATGGAAGAACCACATCGGTAATTAACATTGATATTGTGGATGATACTGGAAGAGATATTGCACAGTTTGTTGGTACAGGCTATAAGATGTAGCTTTTTTTGAGGGGGAAAATTATGGAATTTAAAGTATTGAATGATGGTGTTGAAATTCCAAAAGTGGGCTATGGTGTTTATCAAACTCCAAAAAGAAAAACCGCACAGTTAGTTAATGAGGCCATTGAAGTAGGCTACAGGCATATTGATACTGCGCAAAATTACTCTAATGAAGCTGAAGTGGGAAAAGCGATTGTGGGAAGTGGAATTTCAAGAAACGATATATTTGTTACAACAAAAACTCAAACCAATGGTTATAAAAGCACATCCCGAGGAATTGACAGATCGTTGGAGGAATTCGGTTTTGACTATTTTTGATTTGATTCTGATTCACTGGCCAACAGGGGATAACATTGGGACCTATAGAGCATTGGAGGATGCTTTAAATGAAGGAAAGTGTAGGGCAATTGGCCTCAGCAATTTTAACTCACAGCAGTTTTCACAAATCATTGAAGAGTGTGATGTCAGACCTGCAGTCAATCAGATTGAAACACATATAATGTGGCAGCAGAAAAGAATGCATAAATTCCTGTCAAAAAATGATTGCATTCATGAGTCATGGTCTCCCTTTTCATCCGGAAGTTTCAACATGTTCAATGATGAAACAGTATTGGATATTGCCAATAATCATGATAAAACTCCGGCTCAGATTATATTAAGGTTTTTAATTCAGAATGATATTGTTGTCATTCCAAAATCTTCATCTAAAGATCGGATGAAAGAGAATTTGGATGTCTTTGATTTTGATTTGAATCGTGATGAAATTTTTAGAATTAGGAATTTGGATAAAAACCAGTCTTATTGTAATTGGCCATATTCTATGCAGTATGAGGCAGTTAATCCTTAAAAGGTGGCATCAATGCCACATTAATCTTATATTAATTATTTTTTAAAATATTACTTGATGAGTTAAACTCATATAAAAATTAGGAGATGATAGATATGCCAGTAATCAGTTTTGATATTGTGGAATTAGAAAAAGAACAGAAAGAAATTTTAGCTCGTGAATTTTCAGAGTCCGCTTCAAGAGTAACAGGCCTTCCGATTGAAATGATTTATGTCTTGTTCAATGAAAGAAAAGCTGATAACGTCGGTGTTGGTGGTGTTCTTTTAAGCAATCAGGAATAATGGTGGTATAAATGAGTAAAAAAGTACTTGTTATTAGCTCTTCACCGAGAATTGGTGGAAATTCAGATACGATGTGTGATGAATTTGTAAAAGGAGCACTTGATGCAGAGAATGAAGTTTTTAAATATAATCTGGAAGAAATCAGCTTCAGCTCATGTAAAGCATGTTACAAATGCAAAACTCCTGAGATGAAATGTTTCCAGGAGGATGGGCTAGGTGAAGTTTTAGATAAAATGATGGAAGCGGATGTAATTGTTTATGCAACTCCAATTTACTATTTTTCCATGTGTGGAACATTAAAAATGTTCTTTGACAGATGTTATCCTATATTCAACCATCTAGAAAATAAGAATTACTATATTATAACTTCTGCGGGATCTAGTAATGGAAATGCATTGACTGGAATCAGGGATTTCATTAGCTTTTCCAAAAATCCGACAGAAAAGGCAGTATTTAGTGTTTTTGGTGATGTGAAAAAACAGTCCGACTTGTTAAAAGAAGTATATGAAGCAGGTTTTAACTGCTGATGAGATGTGAATGTTAATGTAGTGAGGGTGTGGACAAAATACCATTTGACAAACTGGAAGAATTCTTCAAACAATTTATCTTTGAGAATTTTTACACAAGAAATGGAATGGAAATTAAAACTAGAAAACTGCTTAAATTGGCTGCATTGACAACTCTTGGTTCAAATGGTATTGAAGAATGCATCAAAGCAAATTTGAAATTGGGAAATGATAAGGAAAAATTGTATGAAGCTATTGTCCAATGTATTCCGTATGTTGGATTTCCGCAATGTTTAGATGTGATTGAAGAAATAACTAAAATATAGAGGCGTATTAAATGAACAATAAAGAGGAATTTGATAAAGAAAATGTTTTTGGATTGGGGATGCCTAATGACATGTTTGCACAATACTTTATAGGTCAATCCTACTTAAACCCATTGGTGGACATTGATAATACCAATATTTTTGTAGCCAATGTTACTTTTGAACCTGGTTGCAGAAATAACTGGCATATCCACAATGCAAAAAGCGGAGGGGGGCAAGTCTTAATCTGCACTGCAGGTGAAGGATGGTATCAGGAACAAGGAAAACCCGCACAAAGCCTAAAGCCAGGTGTTGTAATCAATATTCAACCGGGCATCAAACATTGGCATGGTGCTAAAAAAGACTCATGGTTTAGCCATGTGGCTGTTGAGGTACCGGGTGAAGACTGCTCCAACGAATGGCTGGAACCTGTAGATGATGAGGAATACGACAAATTATAAAAAAGAAATCGAATTCTCAGGATGCAAACACGTATGAAATCTTTAATTTTTTTTTTAGTGGTGATTTAATGAAAATTATCGTTTTGAAAGGAAGTCCAAATATTAACGGCTCTTCTAATCTGCTTGCAGACAACTTTATTAATGGAGTAGAAGAAGCAGGCCATATTGTTGAAGAAATTGATGCTGCTCATGCAGACATTGCGTCATGCACGGGTTGCGTCAGCTGTGGCTATGAGGGTCCATGCATACTTAGCGATGATATGGATATTTTCAGAGAAAAAATCCTTGAAGCGGACATGCTGGTGTTCGTAACTCCATTATACTATTATGGGATGTCCGCACAGCTTAAAATTCTAATTGACAGGTTCTGTTCTGCAAACAGTTCCATTCACTCAAAGCATTTCAAATCTGCACTTATAACGGTTGCATATAATTCTTCAGGGTGGACATTTGATGCACTGGAAGCTCATTATGATACTCTAGTTAAATATCTTAATTTAGATGATCAAGGTAGAATTTTAGGTTATGGTTGTGGCACTCCGTCAATGACAAAATACTCTGATTATCCTAAAAAGGCTTATGAATTTGGAAAAAGTTTATAATCCTGTTTTATTAATATGGATTTGATTTTCCATTATTTCAAATCCAATATTTCAAGATACATTTCTTTTAATTCTTCTTTTTCATAATCGTTATAGTGTTCGTTATTTTTATCATTGTTTAAGGCAAAGAGTAGCAGTTCGTAAAAGACTTTATTTAGTGAATGTCCTTTTTCGGTTAGGTGGTATGTGATTTCATTTTCATCCATGGATTTTGTTATTAATCCGTTCTGTTCCATTGTTTTTAGACATCTTGTTAATGCTTTGTTGTCTAATGTTTTTCTGTTGGTTTGAAATTCATTGAAATGTGTTTTTCCCAAAAACAGATCTCTTAAAATGTGCAATGTCCATTTGTTACTTATGTCCTTGATTGCATCTTCAACTGGATTTCTTTCGTATTTCTTTTCGTAGTACTTTATTTTTTTTGCATCCATGTTTATTAGTTTGGTTTTTTGACTTTTTTTAATTTTTCTAAATGTTAACGTTAATGATTAATAGCTACTTTTTTACTTTCAATTTCCTGAAATCTATTTCACATTAACATAAAGCATTGTTAATCTTATTTTAATCTCAATGCGCACATAATAATTGTCGAAAGTTAGTTTTGAATAGCTGAACCCTTTTATGTTAAAAGGATATATTATGTTTCCAATAGTTAATAGGATTGAGGGATATTTGTTGGAAAACATCCACTAGAAAATTTATATAATGTTGAGTCAATATATGATTAAGGGCTAAAAGTAGTAAATATTTTGTATAGTATACGGGCAAAATCCATTGTACATAATTTGAGCGTTATTTGAATTATTGGTCATTAATATTAAGTTTTTTCATCATTAACTTAATATAACTTATTTTATGATTTTGTTAAGAATAATATATTGGTATTTTTAAAAAATAAGTCTTTTTTTAAGGAATTAATTTGGCCTTTTTTTAGTTGGTATTTATATTTTGTATAGTTTTTTCACTATATTGACTTCATATTCGGATTAAATTCTTTGATAAATTATTGAGAAAATATTCAAAACAAAAGTGTTTTATGACTTCATTTTATTATTTATTTTTAAATTCATAAATATCAAGAGGTTTTAAAAGTATCGTTTCGCAAGAGGTTGTTTCCTTTTCAACTAGTTTTTTAAATTCGTTTTCGTCCTGCATGATTGAAGGAAATGAATTGTAATGCATTGGAATCACATATTTCGGATTGATCCATTTCGCTGCTATTGATGCTTCTTTTGGATCCATTGTGAATATGTTCCCAATAGGAAGCAATGCCAAATCAGGTTTGTAAACTTCACCCACAACAAATTTCAAATCAGAGAACAGTCCGGTATCGCCTGCCTGGAACACTTTAAATCCATCTTCAAATTCAAACAAGAAGCTTGAGGGATTTCCACCATAACCCATATCCATTTCAAAGTCATATGAAGAGGAATGTTTTGCATCAAGCATTCTAATTTTAACGTTTCCTGCCATAATTACTGCCCCATAATTGATTCCAACTGCATTAATCCCTTTTCTTTGCAGATAATTTGAAATCTCATAATTGCAGACTACTGTGGAATTGCAGTTTCTGGCTATTTCTGCCGCATCTCCGAAGTGGTCTGCATGGGCATGGGTAATGCAGATGATATCTGGATTCAATTCATCAACATTCAATGTGCAGTTTGGATTTGCACGGATGAACGGATTAACCAGAATGTTTGTTCCATCATTGCTTATAAATTCAAATGCAGAATGACCTAACCATCTCAATTTCATATTAACACCTAAATCCTACAGATTCCATCTTCACAGCTGTCTGTTTCATTGTTTTCATCAACTTCATTTTCACTCATGATTTGGCTTAAAACGGTTTTAAAGTCATTGTAGGATAATGCTCCCGGAACGGAATACTTTCCATCAAACAGATAAAATGGAACTGCATGTATTCCGCCTGTTAGGGCTATTTCTTCATCTCTTTCAACTGCACTGTTGAATAAATCGCTATCCAAAACTTCTCCAATCTCTTCTTTTTCAAGGCCCGCTTCACATCCGACATCCAACAACACGTCTCTATCTGCCAATTTTAAGTTTTTTGTAAAATATGCATCAAATAGTATTGCATTTAAGTTTTCAACGAGTTCGGAATCGTTTTTGCTTTGTGCAAGTTTCATCAGTCTGTGGGCATTGCGGGTGTTGGTGTAAAGTGTTGATGCATATTTAAAATCAATTCCCTCTTCAATGCCTAATCTTGATATTCCTTCCACTTCCTTTTGAGAATCATCAAAAGACAATCCATATTTGATTGCAAATCTCTCAACGGTCGTTGATTCAACGTCTTCAGGTGCATTTTGGTCAAGTTCAAATGCATGAATATCAAATTCAATTTCATTTTCAAGGCATAAATCTCTAATTGCTTTTTTCAGTCTTGTATTTCCGATATAACAGTAAGGACATGCAAAATCGCTCCAGTATGTAATTTTCATTTTCATCCCTCCAAATCTATTTAAATTATTATTTACAATAGTTAATTAATAAATACGTGAGTAATTCCAAAGTTACTAAAGTTGATACTATGGTTGAAAATAACGTCTGTCCAATTGGAAACACCTTGGATTTCTTTAACAGAAAATGGATATTCTGCATATTGTCTAATATTTTCCGGGGAATGAAACATTTCTCTGAGTTTAAAAAGGCGAATCCCACAATCAGCAATCATATTCTATCTGAAACATTAAAGTATATGGAAGAAAATAATCTGGTTTCCAAAACTACAATTGAAGACGGCTCAAGGGTTCAAACTGAATATTCCCTAACTGAAAAGGGTTTAAAGACAAATAAGATTCTCTATGAAATCACCTCTTATTATTTCAATGAGCTTAACTATGCTGGATATGATGATGCTCAAAGGCAGGAAGTTCTTAAAGAATATGAGCAGGCTTTCAACATCAGGTAATTTTTGAGTTACTGAACTCTTTTTATACTATTTTTTACTTATTTTAAATCATGAAAGATATTTTTGATAATTGTCAATTTGGAGATTTAAAACTCAAAAGCAGAGTTGTAAGAACCGGCCTGTGGCAGACACAATCAATTGGTGAATTGTATGACAAATATGAAAGCATGGCTAAAAGCGGTGTTGGATTAATAATAACAGAATTGATTTCAGTTTATCCGAAGGATAAATTTTCAGAGTATTCAATCAGAAGTGGTGCTCCACAATTCATGGTTGAAGCCAAACGATTAGCGGATATTGCACATGAGCATGATGTTGCAATTTTTGGCCAAATCGAATTCATCCAGTTCAACAGAGGAATAGACTTAAACATTGACATCAACGATTTGACAATTGATGATATCCGCCAGATCCAGTCAGACATTATCGTTGCAGCACAAAAACTTAAGCTGGCAGGATTTGATGGAATACAATTGGCTTTAGGAAATAACTTTTTTCTCTCAAAGTTCATAGACCCATATTTCAATCAAAGATTGGATAATTATGGTGGAGACACCTTCAACAGAATGAGGCTTGTTTTGGAATTGGTAAAAGTAATCAAAACCAATCTGGATTTCCATGTAAGCTGCAAAATCAATGCATATGATGGAAGAAAAGGTGGAATCGACAAGGATGAAAGCATAGAAATGTGCAAGCTGCTTGAAAAGGTAGGTGCTGATAGTCTTCAGGTTACAAAACCTCTGTCCCCTCTGTATTTTACAAAAGATGTTTCAGAAGAAGAGGAACTTGTCGAATTCAGCCAAAAGTTAATTAAGGAAGTTGATATTCCGGTTATTTTGGGCGGAGGATTTGACAGCCAGAAGCACATGAATGATTTATTGAATAAAACGGATATTGAATTTTTATCAATGTATCGGCCATTTTTAGCTGAATCAGATTTCCTAAAATCATGGAAAAAATCTGGTGACGGCGTGTCAAGGTGTAAAAAGTGCAATAACTGTTACAGAACCAAAACTAGTCAATGTTATCACTTTTGATTGACATGTAAACATGTATGAACCATGTTAAAACTACAACAAATACAAATACGACAATGATTTCGGCAGTGAAAAGGTAACCTAAAATTATTCCGATTGCATATAACAGTAGGTGCAGTCCGGTTCTTTTCAGGTTCAACAATTGCTTCAGGTCACTATTGTGTTCAATATTGATAATCATCCAGAACAGCACATCATATGCAAGTTCAATTACAATAAAAAAGATACAGTAGCACAGCTGTGCATTGATGTTTGTGAAATTGTTTGAGATTAGCAGAGTAAAGTATGGAAGAAGGGACATTACAAAAACGACAAGTCCTGTCATTGCTATTACTTTACCATCTATTTTTTTAATTATTTCAAAGATTATGTGGAAGAAATACCAGTTTGTCAAAACTACAATGAAACTGGTCAGATATGCAAAAAAGTTAGTTTTCAAAGCCCAAAAACCAGCAAACGTTATTGTTTCTGGTTGGGGCAGTTCAAGGACAATAACAGTTAATATGATTGCAAGTACTGCATCAACAAATGCCTCTAATTTTTCTGAATTCACATTTAACACCTTCAGTATATATTATGATTTTCATCTTTTAAGTGCTGTTGGTAACTCTTGAATTACTAATCTCTTTTTATACTTGCTTGAATAATTTAAATTTATGAAAAGCATATTCGATAACACTCAATTTGGTAGATTTAACCTTAAGAATCGTATCATCAGATCTGGTCTGTGGGAATCTGAAAATGAATCCCAAAAAAACTTGACTCCAGCGATATACAAAAGATATGAAGATTTGGCTAAAAATAACATTGGAATAATAGTAACTGAGTTGATTTCAATGTATTCTCATGACCGCTTCAGTGACTATTCTCACTACATCAACTATCCGTATTTCATTAAGGAGTTCAAGCAAGTGACAGATATTGCCCATGAATTCGACACACCAATTTTTGCACAAATTGGTTTTATAAACTGCAACATCAACGGAAAACAGATGATGGAAGTCAATGATTTGGAAATTGAAGATATTAGAAAAATCCAGACAGATTATGTTGTCGCCGCTAAAAAAGTTGCATTTGCAGGGTTTGACGGCATTCAGTTAAACATCGGAAATAACTATTACCTTTCACGAGTTATGGATCCGTTTGAAAACCAACGGAAAGACAATTACGGTGGAAACACTTTCAATCGTGTCAGGATGGTTTTGGAAATAATAAAGCTAATCAAGCAGACTACTGATTTGCACATCCACTGTAAGGTTAATTTGTATCAGGATGAAAAAGATTCATTGGAAATTTGTAAAATACTGGCTGAAAACGGTGCAGACAGTTTGCAGATTACTAAATTCCTCTCACCGCAGTATTTCAGAAAAGGTCAAAACAATGAAAACATGCTGGTAAGTTTTGCAGACAAAGTTGTCGGTGAAGTTGATATTCCGGTTGTTTTGGGAGGGGGATGGTCAGATATGAAAAGCATTGAACACTTGTTGAATAATACAGGAATTGAATATCTGTCGATGTATCGTCCATTTGTTAGAAATCATGGCTTTTTGACAGAATGGAAAGAAAATAACTACGGACAATCTGATTGTAAGACATGTAACAACTGTTATTGGAAAAAATCTAGTGTTTGTCTTATTGGCTCTGAAGAGCAATCTAAATAATTTAACTCAATGAGTTATTTTTTATCTTTTTTTAATTTATCGGCTTTGTAGAAATCCTATTTGATTTTTGCAAAAATTTTTTAAAAATTTATTTTTATTTCTATTTTTACTTATAATCTATTAAAATTGTCTAATTATTGTGTATTAAGATTTACACTTGAAATTTCACATCGATTAGAAAA
>NZ_JAZKXX010000007.1:0-5862 GCF_045611865.1 Methanobrevibacter sp. | reverse complement strand
TAAGTAAATTAAAGTTCTATGAAATTTAGCTTAAAAATTAATGTAATATTTCAATTTTAAAAAAGAGACGATATAATAATTATTATATATCATATCTTTCATAAAAATAAAATAAGAATCAAATCTTAAAAAATGAGGAGGTGAAATAATCAATTCAAAATATTTTCTCATATTAGTAAGTCTAATAATTTTATTAAGTATTTCATCCATAAATGCGGCAGATACACTTAATTCAACAATAACTGCAACAACAGCTGATGAAAATCAACTTCAAATTGGGGAAATTCCAATAGATTCATCTTCACAATTGATTAATGAATTATCACAAGCAAAAAGCAACGATGTAATCCTACTTGAAAAAGGGACTTATAAAATCAGCGATTTTGAAATAACAAAAAACCTAACAATAAAAGGAAACAGTAAACCTCTCGACGTTATCATCGATGGAGAAAACAAATCAAGCATATTTCTCATAAGAAATGATTCCTTGCACGTTACTTTTAAAAATCTGACATTTATCAATGCAAATACAGAAGGTTTCGGAGGAGCAATTTCGATGGAAACAGGACATGTTTATGTAGACAACTGCTATTTCATAAACAATACCGCCGGCGTAAATGCCGGAGGAATATCCAATTATGGAAACGAAACCCATAGGGGATATCTGTTAGTGAATAATTCCTTTTTCATGAATAATCATGCCGGCCATGACGGAGGAGCAGTAACAACCTGTTTTGCCGATTCAGACATTTACAACTGCGTTTTTATCAATAATTCCGCACATAGAGATGGCGGAGCGATAAGGGTAAGTGTTTCCGGATACGGTAATGTTGAAGACTGTATTTTCATGTTCAACCATGCGGATGAATGGGGCGGAGCATATTACAGCTGGTCCGGCGAATCACATATCAACAGATGCATCTTTATGAACAATACCGCAGGGACAAACGGCGGAGCAGTAATGATTTCAGGCAATATAAATCTGGAAAATTCCATCATAACCAATAACAACGGCGGAGAAACAGGAGGATCATTCTACATTCAGCAGCCTATGTATGATGCAAAAACCGTGATGAATATCCACAATAACATAATTACCAATAATACATCACCCTATGGCCAGGAAATATTCATCAAATGGAAAGACACTAAAAGCCTATACACAAAATTCGACAATAATGATTGGGGAGATGAAAATCCAAATGACCCCTCTGTAATTGATCCAAATCATGTAACAACAAGAAGCCATGTATCATCCACCATCAAATCTAATTTATTTAGCGTTTTAAATCTGAATCATTTAGATAAATATGATGATTTGATTAAGGATTTTTTCCCTGAAAATTCTTTAGACACTCTTAAAAGCCAATTCAAAACTCCAGAAACACCTAATCAAAAGGAAAATAATTACAAAGACATCCATACCCACCATTCAAATGTTTTGAAAAATCCCAATGTAGAAAAAAATTTAAATAAAGCAAAATCCTATGAGAATAATACAATGACTTCAAATTCGGATGCTGCATCCAATATAATCGAAAGTGACATTAATCAACAGTTGGTTGTTGGAAATTCAACCTCTTATGGTGAGGACAGCAAAGCTTATGAGTTAAACAAAACTAACAGAGGGTCTGTTGCAAAGAAAAGCAGTTTAGACATTGAACACTTCATTGCAATGATTGTTATTGTATTGATTTTATTAATAATAGGATACAGAAAAAACAAGAAATTAGACTAAATAGCTTTAAATTTCATATGAAAATAAATAAAAAAAGAAAAGAGATGAAATTTACAGTTTTGATTTCATTTCACGTATATCTTCACGATAATAGAATCCGATTGTTAAAAGTATTAACAGAATTATGAATGAAACTCCAGTAACTTTATAAAATTCATCATCATCGATTAATATTTGTTTTACTACAGATTGTGGAGTTGAACCTGAATCTGCATCTACACCAGAACTGCTTTCAGATGCACTGGAAGGGGAAGTTGATGTTTGTGTTTCATAGCTTTGCTCTACATCATTTATCTGATTATTTGCATTATTTGCAGGTTCTGTTTTTTGACTAAAAGTACTGTTTCCAGTATTTTCACTGCTTTCAACATTTGAATGGCCATTTCCTTTATTATAGTTTCCGCCAGAGCCATGCCCTGCCCCATTACCTGTGCCGCTTCCACCACCATTTCCAATATCCTCAAACAATTGGTAATTTGGAATTGATGGATATTCATAATCTTGTGCTATCCCATTGTTTACATTTGAAGAAGATTTGGCATCTGAATCATAAGTATTATCTCTTCTTGAAGAGTCAACGGTTGCCTTAACAAGATCGCCATCTTTTGCATCTACGGTAAATGTAGCTATTCCACCATTAACAGTTATTGATATGCTTTTTCCATCATTAATCCGATATGACAATGTCCTGTCGGGGAGTAAACTGGCCAAATTACCATTAGAATCTATAAATGAAGCCTGAAATTGGTTTGGACCTGTCTGGGTGACAGTGAATTTTATTTTATTTGTTTTGATTTTAGGGCAAATTACACCATCACTGTACCAATTGTCTCCAAGTTTCAATTGATTATCATTGTTGCTGTAATAAGTATCTCTAGCTTCAACTTCACGCTCCACGTTTCCTACAATGGCATTATATGAAATGTCCTGATTTTTGGGCATGACATAATTGCCGCCAAATTCAATACCCACAAATCCATTGTTAGATATAACATTTGATTGGATTTTGTTATTGCCAATTTCTGATAGGGAAATTCCGTTTTGAGTGTTGGATTCAATTGAATTTCCTTTTATAGCCACATCATCTCCTGCCTTGTTAATATAAATGCCATTTTCACTATTTTTAGAAATCGTGTTTTTATAAATGTGCAAATTGTCAGGTCCTTCACCATAGTTCTTGCCATTGACTTTACTGTCCAGATAAATTCCATTCTTGCCATTGCCGGATATGGTATTTCCATGAATATAAACATTACTGGATTTAGCTACTTCAACACCATTTTTAGCATTATTTGCAATTTTATTGTTAAGAATATATGAATAACTTGACTCAGCAAGAATTATTCCGCTTTCAGAATTTTTAACAATATTATTTTTAGTAATGTTTAAGTATTTAGTGTTTAAAGCAACAATGCCGTTGCCTTTTGAGGTAATGTCATTTCCATAAATGGTTACATAATCGGCGCCATCAACTTTGATTCCGCCACCTCCGTCAATCTTAAATCCCTTAACTTTTGTTAAAGAAGCGCTTTTTCCCTTAACAGTGATTACGGGAGTTGATGAACTTGATTTTAGTGTAGTTTGAACATTGCTCTGTAATGTCAAGCATTTTGTAACAACCAAATTAATATCTGAATAGCTTTTACCTTTAAACAAGATTACATTATTCTCTTTAGCATTATCAATGATATTCTGGATTTGGGCATTGCTCATTCCACTTTCCACTTCACGAGTATTGTCCATAGTAATCTTAGTAGTCAGAGAGGAAGATTTATAATTTGAATTTCCAGCGAATTTAGTTACAACATTATAAGATCCGTCCTTCAATCGTATTTGCAGTGAGGCAATACCTGCAGAATCAGTGTTTTTATTATAGCTTTTACCATTGACTGTAAAAGTTACTTTAGCGTTTTGAAGAGCGTTATTATTGTCATCCAATAATTTTACCTTAAAGTAATCTCCAATCACATCAAAATTTGTTTGACTTTCAACTTGAATGTGAGTATTGTCAGGCATAGCTTCAAGAACCTGCGTATCATTGGATGCTTTCAATGCAGGTTCATCCAAAACAGATAATGTCTCATTGGCATTCGTAGAATTATCAATTTCTTGAGCAACGCAAACATTTAATGTTAGTAACGAAAATATCAAAAGTACAATCATAAAACCTTTTTTATTCATATTTCACCTCCTTCAAGCTCAATTTGTAAGAATAAATCATTGAAAATTATCCTTATAATTTATTATTATAAATTAATATTATATAATATTGACTAATTTCTATTGAAAATAAATATTTTTATAAAAAAAATATCAATTAATTAAATTTATCTAAAAGCACCGATTTAAGATAATTAAGATTTTATGAACTGAAAAATAATAATATCGAAAATTAATAAAGTAAAAAAGTTTCATTCGAATTAATTTTTGTTGAAAATCAATATAGTTATAGTCATAATACGCGTTATCTTTATAATTGAAATTAACCGCAGCATCCCTCAAAATTCGTCTTATCTGATTTAGTTTTTGAATTTGCATGGCCTTTTGGACCAGAAATTTAAAATTCCAAACAAAACTGAAAAAGAAAAATATTTAATAATTAAATCTTAAAATTAAAAACATATTTCGAAATGAATATACATTATATTTGATTAAAAATCTATAAAAATGGGGGCTAAAATATTAATAAAAATGATAATCTAAGAACCATTTTAATTATATTTTCACTTATTACTATAATATTCTGTCTTATTGATTCTGCTAGTGCAGTTGAACTGTCAGATAATAATATTAATCAAAATATTGATGATAATATAATTGATACTATCGAAAATGTCAATCAGAACACTTATTTGGAAAATTCAAACGATGAACTGCAGAATTATTTAGAAATTGGAGAAAAAACAGAATTAAAAGAAAATTCAAATGTAATTCATGTTTCTACAGATGGCAATGATTCAATTGGTGATGGGAGCAAAAATAATCCATATAAAACTCTTAAACAAGGAATCGATAACAGCTATGGAGAAACAACCATTTATTTATCAGAGGGAACATATGATGACTTTAATCTCACCGTTAATAAAACATTAAGCATTGTGGGAGTAAAGGACAAGACAATCCTTGATGGGAAAAATATGTATAGAATATTTAAAATGGATTCTCCTGCAAAATTAACATTAATTGGACTGACTTTAATAAATGGGGGCGGTGACGGAGAAGAAAATGGCGTCGGAGGAACCATCTATAATGATGGAGGAGAACTAACCCTTATAAACTGTACAATAAAAAACTCCAATGCATGCCTTAATGGAGGGGCAATATACAATAATCTGGGAAGCTTAACCATAATAAGTTCAAATATCACCAACAATAGCGCATTCCAATATGGGGGAGCCATATATTCATTAGGTATTACAAAAATCGAAAACTCATTTTTCAGCGAAAATCATGTTCTAGCTGAAAAAGGAGTGGGAGGAGCTATTGCATGTGGAGGAATTGCATCTTTCAACAATACGGTGTTTTTAAAGAATTATGCAATATATTCAGCAGGAGCAATACTTAATTTAGCAAATGCAACAATTAACAACTGCAGCTTTATCGAACAAAGCACCAATTATACTGCCGGTGCAATCAGCAATCATAATTACCTAATAATCAACAACAGCCAATTTATTAAGGGATATGCCAAATATTATGCGGCAGCAATTCTTGCACCTCCAAGCGGACAGCATGTTGTAACTGAAGTATACAATACAATTTTTGAAAAAAATTATGTTACAAACCATGCAGCAGTATCCAACAACTTTAAAGACACTGAACTTAAAATGGAAAGCTGTGCTCTTGTTGGAAATTATATACATCTTAATAGCGGCAAGGCATATGGTGATGTTGCATTGGATGACAATGCCTCCTTATTATATTGCTGGTGGGGTCAGAATGACATAGGTCACTATTATTCTCCGCATAGCTCTGATTGGGATGCATGGAAGATAAATGCATCAAGATGGCTGATAATGACTTTCACATCAAATAATGAAATAATACAACAGGACAAAAACAACATATTGACTGTCAGCCTGCACCAATACTTCGATAATGAAACCAAAGAGATATATGATTAT
>NZ_JAZKXX010000006.1:0-27123 GCF_045611865.1 Methanobrevibacter sp. | reverse complement strand
AATTTCAATACATGAAAATAAAAAAATTAAAAAATAAAATAATATTTTCAATAAAATTTTAAAAAAAATATACAAAAAATCTCAACTTATAAATTAAATAGAAAATAAGCACAAAAAAACAAGAAAAATCTTAAACAGGAAATGTATACAATATATTAAAAAAGAAAAGAAGTTAAGTAATCTTATTTGATTACTTTACTTTTTATGATTTCCACTCTTTTGAGAGGGTAGATTTTTTTAGCGTTGTGGTAAATTTCAGATGCTAATTTACCGTTTACAACAACTTTTACCAAATCATCAAATGATCTTTCAGCAGCTGCTTCAACAAGTAAATCTTCAATTACTTTTCTCATGTATCTTTGTTGGGAAGATTTAGCTCTCCTGATAGTTACAGCAAGTACTTGAAGTTTGATTTTACGATCATCTTTAGTTTTAACTACTGCAGAAGCATCGATTCTGGAAGTTCCTCTTCTAATCATACTTCTTACATAATCGGTAGTGGTTTTGTGACCGGTGAATTTGGTGTTTGCAACTTCACCTGCAACATTATCGATTTCAAATCTGAGTTTGATGTATTGTTTTGAGAAATCTCCGGTTAATTCTCTCATAGTAACTTCTACGCCTCTTCCAATGAGAAGTTCTGGATCTTTTGCTGGAGTTTCTCCAATTTCTTTATCTTCAAAGTTCACTGGTGTTTTGATAGTATACCAGGATTTTTCTTTCCATGTATCACGTACTCTACGTCTTGATTTTGCTTTTGCCATTATATCAACCGTTTAAATTTAATATTTATTATATATAGTAATCTAGCGTTTCGCCAATAAAATTTTAAAAATAGTCCTTAAATTAAGCAGTACATTAAATACTACACAAAATAAACTGTAAAAATGATTTTAAATAAGTATATATTTACAATCGTTTATTTGACTATTGAGAGTTCTACTCTCTTTATTTAAAGAAATATTTGTAATTAAGTTTTATTTTATAAAACCCGCCCATAAAGGTTATAATAAATTATTTTATTCATCATATATAAAGATTATCGAAATTTGTGAAAAACATTGGAAATTAATTGATGGATGAAAAAATAAAATTTATGATGATTTTTGAAATTTGGATTGAAAATGAATATTTGCGCTTTAAATAGAAAATAAAGGCTTTAAAATTGTTATCTAAAAAAGTTTACAATAGAATAAAAAATGTATCTAATAGATTAATTCTCCATGAAAAAGTGTTGAATTAAACTATTATAATTGCTGTTCGGCCTTGATTTGGTTGACTCTAACTATAGGAATTCCGCAATCAATTGCAACTTTTTGCGGAGAATAACCTGCACGAAGAAGATTCAAGATAATTTTGTCCTCACCTTTCTTAATACCTTTCTTAATACCTTTTTTCTCCTTATTTTCACCATATTCATCCATAAGAGCCATAATATCCCAAATAAGAAAAATATACTTACATTATAATAGACTTAAAGATTAAATTGTCTTTTAATAGCATTAACCCTCGATAAAGGAACACCTGCATCACTTGCGATTTTATGAGGAGCCTGACCGGCACGAAGAAGATTCAAGATAATTTTGTCCTCACCTTTCTTAATACCTTTCTTAATACCTTTCTTAATACCTTTTTTCTCCTTATTTTCACCATATTCATACATTAAACTCATCCTATCACCCAACAAATCACATAATATATTTCTTTTTTGAACATTTACAACAAATTTATCCACAATCAACCATTCAATACCATACAATAATGATTTTATTGAATGAGGCAAATCCTTAAATTCAATTAAAGTATCAACAACATAATCAATATATTTCTCAACATCCCCTGTTTTTTCAATAATAGGGACCAAAGAAAACAATATTAATTCTTTTGCAGTTATTTCAATATCATTTTCTAATTTGTAATTTATAGTATTAATAATTTCATCAGCATAATAGTCTGACAGACTAATAACATCATACTTAAACACATTATCCTTGTTAATTTTGTATGTTACTTGTTTTGATTTTTCTGCTGTTGTAAATACACATAAATTAACTTCTTTTTTGATTTTATCCAACCTATAAGTTGATATTGCCACATATATGTAGAATCTTTGATGATGTTTCTTTTCCAGTTTAATTGATTGGAGTTCGATTATCAGAATCTCATCATCTAGTTCCAGTATTATATCCGGTACAAATGTTGTTGGATCCAATTGTCGCAGCTCTTTAGTTATTATTTTAACTTTTTTGGATTTTTTACCCAAAATATTTAAAAATGTCCGTGCATCTTCCTCGCAGACATCCTTAAAAATCATATCCTCCTGAAATTCTGTCATGTTTAAACCCCTTATAATCAGTTAAATAATACATATTAACTTAAAACTATTTAAATTTAACTTTTAAGGAATTTAATAACTTATTGAAGTAAATATTACAATATTAAATCAATTTTTCAAAGTTAAAGCAATATTACTAAGTAAAAGCAATTTTACAATATGAAAACAATGAAAAAAAATTCAAAAAAATAACAAAAAAGAATAAGGAGAAAAACTCCCAGAAAAAAAGCCTAGTTTTTCATAAACTCAACATGATTAATGTAACGTTTCAATACCTCACTAATAGGTCCTTCATCCATTACCAGTTTAATGCCCAAATCTTCAGCCTTAATTTTTGATTTGAAACCGAATTGAACTGAAATTAAAACATCACAATCTTCACAAGCCTTTAGGACTTTACTTCCCTGATGCTTTGAATCTAGTGCTATTTCAACAGATCTCATCTCAACAAAGCTCAATTCATCATCATAGTCATAGACATATACTGATTTTCCTTTTCCAAGGTGTAAATCTACATTTTCACCATCGGAAGACACTACAGCCAAACGCATTAAATCACCTATACTTCAGCACCATCCAATGCATGATGACACCCGCAATCAGGCAAATCATCCGCATTTTTAATGAAATTATATATTAATTCAAGCAGTTCTTTTTCTTTCAATGCAACCATTTCAAATACTTCATCAATGGTTAGTTCATTTTCAGATATTCCTGATGCATAATTAGACACAATACAGATGGAATTATAACATATTTCCCTTTCACGCGCAAGGGTTACTTCAGGAAGCCCAGTCATTCCAACCAAGTCCCCTCCAAGCATCTTAAACATTTTAATCTCAGCAGGGGTTTCAAATCTAGGCCCTTCTGTACACACATAAGTGCCTCCCAAGATTACATCCCCTGATTTTGCCAAAATATCTCTTAAAGTTGGACAATATGGTTCAGTTACATCTATATGAACTACCTTATCTTCATAAAAAGTTTTCTTTCTATCCTGTGAGAAATCAAGAAAATCGTCTGGAATAACAAATGATCCAGGTGGCATTTCTAAGTTCATTGAGCCAACGGAGTTAGTGGCAATGATTTGTGTAACCCCCACATTTTTCAATGCATCAATGTTTGCTCTAAAATTAATTTTATGTGGTGGAATAGAGTGGCCTGAAGCGTGACGTGGAATGAAAGCTACTTTTTTTGAAAAAATATCCAAAATGGAAACTTCTACATCCCCATAGTCAGTTTTAACTAGTTTTGTATTAACTGCATCAGCTTTTTGGGTAATCTCATATACCCCACTACCACCAATTATGCCTATCATTTTAAACTACCCTTTACAAACAGATAACGGTTTAACCTTTGCAACAAGTTTTGCAATTCCAGTACTGTCAGATACTCTAACAACTGAATCCACATCCTTATAAGCACCAGGTGCTTCTTCTTCAATGACATGTTTGCTTGTAGCTTTGATTTTAATGCCTTTTGAAGCTAAATCATCAGTAATCTTATCAGCATCATATTCTTTTTTAGCTTTAGACCTTGACAATACCCTTCCAGCACCATGAGCAGTTGAACCAAAAGTTTCCTCCATTGCAACTTCTGTACCATGCAATACATATGAGGCAGTTCCCATAGTACCTGGAATCAAGACAGGTTGGCCAACTTCCCTGTATTTTTCAGGAACTTCATCTCTACCCGGACCAAATGCACGGGTAGCTCCTTTTCTGTGAACTAAAACTTCCATTTCATTATTGTAAATTTTGTGAGTTTCCATTTTAGCAATATTGTGAGCCACATCATAGACAATATCCATTTCCATGTCTTTTGCGGATTTTCCTAAAATATCCTCAAAGGTTTCACGAACCCAATGAGTCATCATTTGCCTATTGGCCCATGCATAATTAGCTGCTGCAGCCATAGCTTGAATATAATTTTGTGCTTCTTTTGAATTAAGTGGAGCGCAAGCCAATTGCCTATCAGCGATTTGAATTTTGTAATTTTTATAAGCCTTATCCATTATTCTTAAATAATCAGAACATATTTGGTGTCCGCATCCTCTTGAACCGGAATGAATCATAACAACAATCATTCCCTTTTTAAGTCCAAATACCTCTGCAACCTCTTCATTATAGATTTCATCTACAACTTGAATTTCCAAAAAGTGATTACCGGAACCAAGTGAACCCAATTGTGGAATACCTCTTTTTTTAGCCTTATCAGAAACAATGCTTGAATCTGCATCAATCATTCTTCCGTTTTCCTCTAAAACTTCTAAATCTTCTGGCCAACCATATCCGTTTTTAACGGCCCATTCAGCACCATAATCAAGTACATCGTTAATTTCATCCCCCTCAAGCTTTATTTTACCTTTGCTTCCAACACCTGATGGGATGTTTTTAAACAATGCTTCTGTAAGTTCATCTAATTGATCTTCAATATCTTCAATAGTTAAATTGGATTTAATAAGTCTAACTCCACAGTTAATATCAAATCCAACTCCTCCTGGAGATACAATACCATTCCTTAAGCTGAATGCTGCAACTCCACCAATTGGAAACCCATATCCAAAATGAATATCTGGCAAACCTATGGAGTATCTTTGAACACCCGGAAGACAGGCAACATTGACAATCTGTTCAACTGCCCCCTCTTCAAGTGCTTCAAAACTTTCATCATCAATATAAAATCTTCCAGAAGCCCTCATTTTCTTGTCATAAGAGCCCGGAATCTCATAAACATTATCTCTAACTTTTTTAATTTCATCTTTGATAGTCATAAAAATCACAAAATTATTATGCTTTAATATTTGTTTTAAGTATTTAAATAAGATTATGGTGAAAAAAATAGGTTTAATTAAAAACCGTTTTCATCAATGATTTGTTGAACATTAAACAATGGTTAAAAATAAGATTATTTTCTAAATAAAGCAGACATGCCTGCAATAAGTAGGAATATTGCACTAATTACATTAATATATTCAGAACCGACAATAACAAACATTGTTGCAATAACAAATCCAACACCTGCAACTTCTGGATTTTTTCGAACATAATATGTTGCTGCAAGACCTAAAATTGATGCAATAATTGCTACAAGCCCTAAAAAAGGAGTGTGTACTGTTCCAACACTTTCAAGAAATATCAGAAATGAGCCTGAAAATATACCAATTACAGATCCTATTAGACCCATCGCAATTTCGAAGTTTCTTGATACGGTTCTTGTTCTTTTCATGTTAATGCCTTTGTCTTTAATATTATATAACCTTTACAAATCGACAATTGCCTGAAGTTCAACATCATGAGTTTCCCTAACATCCATTTTATGGAATGTTATTGCCTTAATTTCTGTTTTTCTCTCATGTCTGTCCCAATCAATTGTTTCCCCTTTTATTGTTGCCTTTAAATGGAAGTTTTTAGAAATTTCAACATAAAATTCACTGAAAAGCATGAATTCAACTTCATGGTAAAACAATAACTCTTCCAGATAATCATAAAGTAAAGATACATTGTCTTCTGAAGTAATTTCAAAGGATATTTCATTTTTAGCTTCAATATCACTAGTATCTGATATTATATTAAAAATAGCCAAACCAGCATTTTCAAATGCTTCATTTAAGTTTTCACCGTATGCTTTAAAACCAATATCGGCAGTCACATCAAAATACTCAAAATTTTTCATGATTTTTCCTCAAAAATATTACTTCACAAATGCTCTCTCACTCTTTGTTTATATTAGACTTTTAACAATTTTAAATATAGTGATTGATATGATGAGAAATAATGACACCACTTTAAAAGCTGATTTAAGAAAAAAGACTTCAATAAAAGACGAAATTATATATAGCGGAATAGATGTTCAATCTTGCATGGTAATGCTTGTTGTAATAGCAGCATTACTTTTATCTGTTATTTCTGTTGTAGCAGCGCAAAATCCATACATTATTTAAATGGATTAATTTGTTTTAAAAAATACCAAACCCTATCTCTACATTAGATTACAAGCTTACCATGCAATTAATCTAATGTTAACTAATGATTGCAGGAATTAAATGACATAGTCATCGGGGTTAAAACGCAATATAATTTCCCTAGAGTTTCCCCTAACCCCTTTTCCTGTAAATTTGGTATCTATTAATCTTACAAATTCTAATTTTTCCAATGCTCTTGAAAATGACCCCTTACTAGCCCCAGTTTTTTCAGTGAATTTATCGGATAACTCGCCTGCCATACAAACATCATCAAAATCGACTATTATTTTTAGCAAATCTTTTTCTATATCACTTAGTGAATCGATAGTTTGAGAAATGTTGATTGAAATTAAAGAGTCAACGGCCTTATTAAAGTGTTCCTGTGTAATTTCACGACTTGCTGAAGCTTCAGCAACATTACCGCAGGATTTTAAAAGGTTAATTCCAGTTCTTAAATCACCGTTTTCTAATGTGTACATTGCAACTTGCTCTAAAATATCATCTGGCAAAACGCCAGGGAAAAATCCTGCTTTTGCCCTATCACGTAAGATATTTTCAATTTCTGCGTATGTATATAATGGGAAATTGATTTCTTGAGGAATAAACACAGTATTTACGTTTTTATCAAAAGAATATCTAAATTCTAAATCGGACAATATTGCAAAAATACCTGTTCTAACTCCAGGATATTCTTCATATGCTCTTAAGATATCATAAACGACCTTGTTAGCGTTTTTAGATTGGAACAAATAATTGATATCATCCAATGCAATAACTAGGGATTTGTTGTTTTTTTGAAGTTCATGCATGATTTGATCATATATTCTTGCAAATGGCACTCCTGTTTCGGGAGGAATATGTCCAAATAACTTTTTGAAGACTTGTGAAAAAATTCCAAAACGTGTTGTGTGAATTTGACAATTGATATAAACACATACAACCTTCTCTGTGCTTTTTTCAACATGTTCAAAAACTTTTTTAATCGCAGTAGTCTTTCCTGTTGCCGGTGACCCCAAAACAACCGCATTTGATGGTTGACCTCCCCTTATAGCCGGCCTTATTGCTATTGCCATAGCTTCCATTTGAGTATCCCTGAAGTTATAGTTCGGAGGTACATAATCAGGATCAAAAGCATTTATGTTTTGAAAAAGGCTTTCATCATACATTAAAATATCTTCAATTCCCATAATATCTATTATATTTAAACTAATATTTATTTTTTTTAATCCAACAAATTAATCATATTAACTGATTCATTGTCTTTTATCCATTGGGTAAACTTCTCAGCATACATTAATTTTTTCTTTTTAAACTCATCAGCCTCACTTAAATCTTTTTCAAGATTTGGTCTGGAATATTTAGTTACAATATCACCAAAGTCCATTCCGGCCAAAATAATCTCTTCTGCTCCAAGTGCAACCGCCAAAAAGAGTGCTCTGTCACCGTCTGTAAAACCTCCAAAGTTGTAAAGGTTTCCTACAGGCTGTGCTTGTGTTGTTCCCAAAACACTTGTGAAATATGGGGTTAAACTTGCAATTTTATCAATGTTGTCTCCATGTGCATGAATTACAATATTTGCTCCCCTTAAATTTGCAATTAAAATGTCATCAAGGTTTCCATCCAAATCAGTTGCAATAATGTCTGGAGATAATCTTTCTTCAATTAATGCTGTTGTTGCGCCGTCAGCTGCAACCAAAACATATTCCTTTAAATCATAATCCTCTTTTAATAATTGAACATGTTCTTTTAGGGAAGGTCCTGCACCAAACACGATGAATTTACTTGAAAACCCAACGATTTCTCCCAGTTCATCCAATGTAAGGCAACCTTCAGTTGATAAAATTTCATCCAATAGTTTTGCTGATGCTTCATCACCCGGTCTTGAAAAGCCAAAATCATCAAGAATCTCTTTGTAATATTTTTCCCAAAGTCCAAATTCCATATTTAAACCTCACTATATTAAAATAAGCAGTTTATTTTTTAAATAATTTATGATGAAAATTAGCATTCATTGATTGACAACATTAATTTCATGGCCTGTAATGTGTTTGTAGAGATTTGCAATTTGTCTTAGGGTGTATCCGATGAAAAATGCAGAAATGACTGTTCCAACATAAACAGCACCAAATACATTTGTATACCACAATCCACAAAGTATTAGGGCTATTGTCACTACTGTGGCATCAAAAATTATTTTAACTGTTGAAAACCTCAAATTTGTAACGATTGCGATTGCTTCAACACAACCTTCGCCTGGAAGCGGTGCAATGTTGGCAGGCATGTAAATGAATATTCCAAGTGCAAGTAAAACTATACTAAGTGCCAAAAACAATACACCCATCACTAAAGACCCATCAAACGGTAAAAATGATACCAGATATAGCGCCAAATCAGTGAAATATCCAAACAGAACACAATTAATCAGCTGCAATAATCTTTTTTTCTCAAATTTGGAGCGTAAAATCAGAAATTGGATTAATATCAAAGCAGCATTAAAAATAAAAGTTGTCATTCCAATATTAATATGGGTTATTAAAGTTAAAGCATAAGCAAGAGAACTTATTGGTGTTGTTCCAAGTGTTGATACTATTGAAAATGCCACACCTATTGACATTATAAACAGACCAACGACAAATTGGCAGATTCTTTTAAATGTTAACTCTTCGCCACTGAATTGCATACTAGATTGTTTATATTCACTAGTATTTAAACAATGACGAAAAATAAGTTATATTCCTAAACAATGACCTAAAATGTACATTAAAATTATGGCAAAATATGAATAAAAATAGCATTAAAAATATTTAATAAGTATGAATGTAAAAAATATATATAGCTTGAAATTTAGCTAATTGTTATAATTGGAGGAATGTAATGAAAGATATTTTATTAATGCTTCCTGGACCAACAACAGTACATCCTAGAGTTCTCAATGCAATGTCCAAAGCTGTTGTAAACCACAGAAGCGCTCAATATGGTGAAATATTAACTGAAACAACTGAATTAATGAGTAAAGTTTTCCAAACCCCAAACAATTCTTATTTATTAACTGGATCTGGAACTGCTGCTATGGAAGCAGGTATTGCTAATACTGTAGCTCCTGGCGAAAAAATGTTAAATGTCGTAGGTGGAAAATTCGGAGAACGTTTCATGAAAATCGCAAATACTCATGGAATCGAAACCCAAGAATTAGCAGTTGAATGGGGAACTGCAGTAACACCTGAAGCTATCGAAGAAGCTCTTGAAGCTGATGAAGATATTAAAGCAGTTAGCGTGATCCACAATGAAACTTCTACTGGTGTGGCTGCACCTATCGAAGAAATCGGTAAAGTAATGAAAAATTATGATGCTTTATACATCGTAGATACCGTATCATCCCTTGGAGGGGATTATGTGGATGTTGAAAAATTCGGCATTGACGTTTGTCTTACCGGATCACAAAAATGTTTAGCAGCACCACCTGGAATGGCTGCTATTACCTTAAGCGATGATGCATGGGCCGCAGTTGACAAAGTTGAAACCAATACTTTTTATTTAGATATGAAAGCTGTAAGAAAAAGTGGAGACAAAGTCCCACCTGAAACTCCATACACTCCATCTGTTTCCCTTACTTACGCAATGAATGAAGCTTTAAAGATGGTTATGGAAGAAGGACTTGAAAACAGAGTTGCACGCCACCACAAAGCAGCTAAAGCTAGTGTAGATGCAGTTAAAGCATTAGGTCTTGAATTATTTGCTGATGAAAAAGTATCATCTGCAACAGTAACAGCTGTAAAAATGCCTGAAGGAATTACAGATTCCGACTTTAGAGGAACCACCCGTGACAAGTATGGTGTTGAATTGGCTGGTGGACAAGACCACTTGAAAGGAAACATTTTCAGAATTGGACACATGGGAAATATCTCCTACAAAGAATTAACCCAAACTTTTGCCGCAATCGGTATGACCTTAAAAGGTTTAGGTGTAATTGAAGAAGCTGGTGCTGGTGTAGCATCTATTGCAGAATCATACTTATGATTCTGTCTTATTATTTTTTTTGAATTTATTTGTTATAAGTTATAATTTTTTGAAAGTTTAGGCTAATAAGTTATAAGTAATATATTTTTTACATAGCTATTTTTGAGTATAACTTATAAGTAAACTATTTTTTACGTGATAAAATTTTTTCATGATAAGTTATAAGTAATATATTTTTTACATATTAGAAGTTATAAGTTTGAAGTTACACTTGAAATGCACCTCTCAAGTTAAAATGTATAACTTATAACAAAAAACATACACTTGAAATGCACCTCTAACTTAGTACAATTGCAAGTTATAACAAAAAAGTTACACTTGAAATATATGTTTAAAAACTAAGAAAAGTATTACTCGATTTAAAAATATTGATAAAAATAGTATTAAAAAATTATTTAATATAATAAAACAAAATATAATACATCAATCATAGGATGTGAAACTATGGCAGAAAATATAAAAACAACAGTTGAAGAATTACGTAAACTCATCAATGTGGATAATGTAATTGGTACTCCAATTGAAACCGAAGATAAAATCTTAATACCAGTAATGAGAATGGGATTAGGATTTGGAGCCGGTGAAAACATATTAGGTAACGAAAAAAGTGACGCAACAGGAGCCGGAGCTGGAGTAGAACCAATATCCATGGTATTGATTCCTAAAAAAGGAAATGATGCTGAAGGAGTTCGTGTACTTGATTTAAGTAAAGGAAGCGAAACAAACAAAGCATTATCTGATTTAGGATTAATCATAAGTGATTTAATAAAAGATTATATAGGATCACAAAAAGAGGAATACGACGAATCAGAATACATTGAACCTGAATTTACTACAACTGGCGAAGAATAATATAGGAATTACTATATGTTAAACATCCTGGGAATGATTATTTTAATAATCATCTTATTTATTATTGTTTTACTTTATTTCGGAGTTAGAATCACTCTAATTTATGAAAAAAAAGATTCTAAACTAAAAGGATGTTTAAAAATACTTATTTTTAAAAAAATCAAGGTTTACTCATCTACTTATCCAAAACCGGATAAAGATGATGATAAAGATGAGGAAAAAGAAAAAGAACGAGATGGCCAAAAGATTTTTGAATTAATGAAACCTTGCCTGGGATACTTTAAAGAATTTCTACAATCATTTGTGAAATGCATTAATGTTGTAAAACTTGAAAACCATTTAATTTTTGGTCTTGACTCCTATGCAGATACAGGAAAATATATAGGTTACATTTGGGGATTGCTTTCAATTGTAAATAGCGCTCATAAAAATGCAATGTTAAGTGCTGAACCGTCATTTAACGGAAGTGTTTTTGATATTAAAGGGGACAATGAACTTGACATAAATCTTTTAAAATTGACTCCATCAATAATTAAGTTAATATCAAAAAAAGAAGTGAGATTATTCATCAAAGGTGTTAAAAATGGAAGATAAAATAAAAGAACTTGTTTATGATGCCTTTGAAATAGAAAGAGATATCGAATATCAATTCAAAAAACTCTATGGACTAACTTTTGTTTTTAAAAATGATGCAACAATAATAAAAAAAAGGCTCAGTTCGAATTCATTGACCCCTGTGGGTATAATTTATGAAGAAAACAATGAATATTACTTCGCCCCCCTAGATAGAAATGTTTCTATCAGCGATGTCGTTCGAGAATATGTTAAATATCTAAAATAATGTCATTACGGAAGAGGAATGTTTTCACTTTCCACAACAACTTCAACAACTAACGGACCGGTTAAATCTTTATCTAAAATTAATTCCAAATCTTTTATAGAATCGACTCTAACAGCATCAATTCCATAGCTTGAAGCCAATTTAACAAAATTAGGATTTTCAAGTTTAATTTGATAAGGATCCATATCATAAATCTCTTCCTGCCATTGGCGAATAATACCAAATTCAGAATTATTCAAAATAAATACAATGACATCTAAATTATTCTCTTTTAAAGTGGCCAACTCCTGAATATTCATTTGAATATCGCCGTCTCCATTAATTAGAATAATTTTTTCGCCTGTTGCAATGCCTGCACCAATAGCTGCCGGTAGCCCATAGCCCATTGGAGCCATTGCACCTGAAAACAAAAGTTGTCTTGGTTTTAATGATTTTTTTAAGAGTGTTGTCCAGGTAGTGTGACTTCCAGCATCAGAAACAACAATATTATCATCAAATTTATCTAAAATCCTTTTAATTGCTGCTTGTGGTTTGAAATCATCATCAAGACCTTCAATTTCGATATCATTATCTATTTCTAAGATTTCACCCATCCAACCATATTCTTTAAACGTGATTTCAGATAAAAAGTCTTCAACTTTACCATGAATTGTACTGTTTCCCACCAAAACATCTTTGTTGATATTAACATGTATCAAATTATCCGGTATACGCGGCAATGTTCTCTCACTGGCCTTTATTCCAAGTGCAATTACACAATCAGCATTTTCAATTGCATATTTGGCCCTTGGTGTTGAGCGAATCCCGACCAATCCCAAGTTTAAATCGTCAACTTCAGAAATGATTCCTTTGGCATGAAATGTGGTGGTAACTGGTATTTTATACGTATCCACAATCATTTTAATGCTGTCTTTTTGTGTTATTGCACCAGCACCCAGTACAAATAACGGTTTTTCAGATTTATCAATCAAATCTTGAGCTTTGCTAATGTTAGATAAATCGTCTTCACATAAGTAACACAAATCAAAGTCATCGAAATCTTCTTGAAGCAGAACATCTTTTGATAAATTAATGTGAATTGGACCTTTAGGAATTGTTTTAAGCTCATAAATGGCTGCCCTTAACATATACATTGCTTCAGTACCATTTAATGGATTATAAGATGCCTTTGTAATGTGCTTAAAAATATCAACCTGAGGTGTTGACTGAAAATAGTCAGTGCCTCTAAATTCCAAATCGTTATCACCAGTCAAAATTAAAAGTGGAATATTATCTTTAAAAGCAGTTGCTACGGCCATTGTAAAGTTTAAAGCACCTGGTGAAGCAGTTGCAATACAAACACCGATTTTACCGCTTGACCTAAAATACCCATCAGCACCATGAGCTGCCGCCTGCTCATGCCTTGTTAGGACATGATTAATATTAGAATTTGATAGAGCCTTGTAAAGAGGCATTATTTGCTCGCCAGGAATTCCAAAAACTGTTTCAATTTCCTCTTCTTCAAGGATTTTAACAATACCATCAGCTACATTCACTCTTCCACCTCTTGGTAAGACCCATTGTATTCACCAGAGCCTTCAACTGGAAATACAACTGCCTGAGCAATTCTATCCCCTGATTTGATTTTATATTCAAATTCGCCATGATTGTAAATCATGAACATTAATGTCCCATAAAATCCAGGATCCCCAACAGCAGTTTGAACAGAAACAAAAGACCTCAAAAGAGTTGATCTTGGAAGATAAAGCATTGTGTAACCCTTTGGTATTTTAACTTTACGTTTAATACTTGCCAGATATGCAGTATGTGGTTTTAAAGTATACACATCCCCTTCCATTTCTTCAAGTTCCGGCAGGTTTTTTTCATTATCAATAAGTGATCCTGCGCTTTTTTGGATATAAATTTTATCTAATTCCAAATCTATTCCAGAAGGCTGTACTAAATCAGCAAAATCTGGAAATAACTCTACAAGTTTTTTTTCGCCGAGCATTTTATCAAATCCATTTAATAATTTATTTATAATCAATAATAAATATATTTTAATTGGTGATTAAATGCCTGTAATAACAATAGCTGGAAATGACGGAATCAAAATAGAAAAGAAAAGAGAAATGGTAAAAAAAGTATCTGAAGTGGTAGCTGAGGCATATGACTTGCCAATTGATGCTATAACCGTATTAGTTCAAGCATATCCAAAAGAAAGCATTGGTGTTGCTGGTGAACTTCTAAGCGATAGAAAATAAACACTAATAAGGGGAGATATGACTAAACTCCCCTAAAAGTTCAAACCAAAAAAGAACTTTGTATTTGTTGAACAAATACAAGTTAATATTAATATTTAATAATACTTAAAAATTTGTTTTCTTGTAGGTTTCATCACCAATCTGTACAACTAATTTTAACTCAATAAGCTCATTTAAGTTTTTAACGATTTTTTCTCTAAAATTTTTAGTTTTATACCTGACTAATGCATGTTCAATTTCATCAAGTGTTGTTTTTGAGAAAATAACATCATAGATTGCCTTTTGAAATGGAGTCATGTTGAAAATAATCTCGTTTAAAGCTGATGAGCTGTTATTTAGATTTTTAAAAGACCAATTTTCATCCTTTGTTTTAACACCGAATTTTAATTCTAACTCTTCAATTCTATCGGTTAATAAATCCAGATGATGATAAGTTCCTAAACCATATTTATGTTTTGAAATCTTAGCTAAAAACTCTTCATGAACTTTATCAATATTGATTTCCTCTTTTAAGTCAAATGAATCTAAGACATACACTGCATCATCAATGACACTGATAACCTTGTATGTATTGGTTTCATCATCAAACATGACTTCTGAAAATTTGTTGACATTCCATTGATTGTCTAAAAGGAAATTTCGAACAAATTCGGCATCTTTTAAATTGTCATAATATCCAAAAATAATCTCCTCGCCAAAAATCTGTTTTTTAATTATGAATGTGTCAAAATAATTCATAATATTGAGACCATATTTAGAGTTATTTGGATTTCTGCGATATTTTTTAATAAGCTTTTTTATAGTCTCATCATCTGGTTTTGACCTATATTTAGCAAGTAAATGTAATTTATCATCAATTACGGCTAAAACTAAATAATCATCATCATTTTGAATGATATGTGGAAAATTATCTAAATTCCAATTATTTTCTATTAATAAATCCCTTACAAAAATAGCATCATCCAGATTGGATACTTTAGCCATCACCCTATGGTTCTTAACTATATCATAAGTGTTTTTCTTTTCCCGAATGTATTTTTTGTTCATATTACCCTCTAACACGCTATTAGAATCCAAATAATAATTACCATTTAATTTTCTAATAATTAATTTATAATTAATTATATATAAATTAAACCGTTTTAAAGACTTCAATATTGATTTTACTTTGTAAAAAATAGAAAAATAAATTATTATAACAGAATACAAAAAAAGAGAAATTAAGGAAGTATGAACTTCCTATTTAACAACTTTAGCTACCTTTTTAACAGTTATTTTAGAAAATGTTGCTTGGTATTTAATTTTTTGACCAACTTTGAGCTTACTCAAAATGGTATTTTTAACAGTGACTTTAGCAACACCTTTGGCATTGGTTTTAGCCTTAAAGGTTTTACCTGCAAATTTGAAAACTATTTGTTTTTTTGCGGGATATTTACCATTGGTTTTTCCCAAAATTGCAGTTAATACTAATAATCTTGCAGATCTTTTAACTTTGACTGTTTTTAAAGTCAATTTAGGATTATAAACGCTGAATTTAGCAATGATTCCTCCTTCAACATAATTCGGCATATCTTCATAGAAGAATGATCCATATTCATAATCTTCAATGTAATAATCAACAATTGCATAATCACCGCAGGCCAATTTAGATGCAGGCATTCCTGCTTTACCCCCACTATATTCATAATCAAGTTCTGTAATTTTACCAGTTTTTAGATTACGTACAGCAACAGTCAATATACCTTCCGCATCGTTAGGTAATGAAACAGTTATGAAGTTATCTATACCAACATAAGATTTAGGAACGGTTGTAACTTTTTTCGGAGAAATTACTACTGAAGAAACATCATTCATATAATATGAGTCATCATCAAAAAAGAATTCTATTTCATGGAATCCTAATAACAAGTTCTTTAGAGTAATTTTAGCAAAACCGTCAATAACATCAAATGAACCTAGATATTCACCATCTTCTTCAACTTCAATTATACCATTAACATCCTTTGGTAGATAAAGACTAAATATTGCATTATTTCCAAAAGAAACATCACTAGTTGGAGCAATTATTTTATAATCAATGAAAGTTACATAAAATGTTTTTTTATAAACATATTGACCATCATGATATTTTGCAATAAATTCATGAGTCCCGACTATATCGGAAGTGAAATTTAAATCGGATAATTTAAAACTTGTTTTGTCAGTTATGAGAGTTGTTGCAAGTAAATCATCATATTCATAGATTGAAAAGTTACCTACAGCATTAGGTTGTAAATTTTTTAGATAAGCAATGATTGTATCGCCATCCTCGAAATATACATTTTCACTTTCAATATCACTGAAAACATGTATGTTCTTTTTGACGTTTTCTTCATCATCTAACTCTTCATCATCATCGTCATCGTCGTCCCAGTCATCATCATCCCAATCATCGTCATCATCGTCATCGTCGTCCCAGTCATCATCATCCCAATCATCGTCATCATCGTCATCGTCGTCCCAGTCATCATCATCCCAATCATCGTCATCGTCATCATCGTCGTCCCAGTCATCATCATCCGACCAATCGTCATCGTCATCGACGTCGCTAACAACATCACCATCAACTGTAGAGACATAAGACGAGTCATCACTATCTAAATTATCTGAAGCGCTAACCGCACCTATTGTTAAAATAGCAAGAAGTAATAACGCAACTACTATAATTTTATTAAATTTCAAAATAATAACCCCTTATGATTTAAATTAATATTATATCTATTAAACATTGTATATATAATGTTCTTTAATGAAAAAATTTCAACTTAAACGTGTAAAAAAAGTTATAAAAAAAATAGCAAATAGGAAAAAAAATTGAAAAATAGCTTAAATTTTTAAGCTACTATAAAATCTCCAATTATGTCTTTATCATTTGTAGATAACACAACTAATTTGTCATTTTTTGCATAATTGAATACGTAAAAGAAATTATCTTCTTTGAGATAACCATCAACACCATTAATAGTTGTAGCATCTCCACCTACTTCTTTTGCAATTTCATCAGTGACTTCATATTCTCCATAATCCGCAACAAGTATTACCATTACAGTATCATCTTTTTCAAAGAGTTTACTATTAGTTAAATAAGTAACGCCACCTTGCACATTAGATTCATTAATCACTTCTTCATCAGCATCTTCTTTAAATCCATCTGGAATTTTAAAATCAATACCATCGATAGTTACGATTTCCTCACTGCTTCCGGATAAAAAATTCAAATCCAATGCGGATACAGATCCTATTGCAAAAACTGCCAAAATTACCAAAGACAATGTAAACAATATCTTCTTATTCAATTGTATCTCCCCTTTATAAATTGAGTTAATTAATTGTATGTTTTTGATTTAAAATATAGTTACTGGTATGAATTAATAATCTTATCCCCTATTTAGACAAGGAAACATCATCAAAATTAATAAAATCTAATTTTCAAATAACTAAATGTTTAAATAAATCATAATTATAATATTAATTATAACACACTCCCGTGTTATATACTAAAAAATATTTTTAGTTTAAGTTCTAAAGGATTTATTCCTTTAGACTTAAAACACAAATAAGTGATAAAATGGACACAAATGCACTAACAAATGCAGTATTATCATTTATAATTCCCGGTCTTGGCCAGGCAATTAATGGATATAAGAAAAAAGGATTGATTCTATTTATAATAGTTGTTTTATTGAATTTAACCATGTACTATTTTTTAAACAATCCATTAGGCCATGTGATTAATACCCTATACAGACTATATGCAGGTTATGATGCATACAAAACTTACTAATTTTCATGTTGATATGTAGATTACCAGATGAACAATCTGTAATTATTGATTATCTATCCAAATTATAAAAAATAGCATTAATTATTATAAGGTAAACAAGATTAAAATTAATATATTTAGTCATTAAATTAATTAAAATTAAGAGAACAATATGAGTCTAAATTTCAAAAAAAAGATTTAAAATAGTGAGTGGACAATCACTCACCACTAGGTTTAATTTTTGTCAAAATAAATGCAAATGCCATAACCGCAATAATGATAATTAAATCAACCATTATTTCAAAGCTTTCTGCACTTGAAAATAGTTTAACAATACCAATAGCCCACATTATTATTAAAACAATTGGTAATAAGTATTTAATAATAAATTTCCAAGTTTTACCAACTTTAAAGGTAGAATATTGGTTTAAAGCTGGAATAAAATGTTCAACACCATAGAACCATGCGAATATTATACATTGAATACCAATTAAAAGTAGAATTCCAAATTGATTTACAAATGAGTCGATGATTCCAACCAAATAACTACTAATACCAGTTGTTAAAATTAAGGAAAATACACAACCGATTACAGATAAGACAGTTGCAGTTTTTTTTCTTGACCAACCGAGTTTAGCAGATGTTGAACTTAACATCGGTTCGAAAAATCCGAGTGCTGAAGTAATCCCTGCAAATAAAATAGCTAAGAATAACATTGGAGCTAAAACTCTTCCTATTGGACCCATAATATTGAAAATCATAGGGAAAACAACAAATATTAATCCAGTACCCTCAGTAATTAACTGAACCATTGGTGTTCCGGCAGTTGCAGACATATAACCCAATATTGAAAATACACCAAATGCGGTGAATATTTCAAAAGCGGAGTTGGATGCAACAACAATTAAAACATTATCTATTAATTTTGAGTTTTCAGGCAAATAACTGGCATATGTAAGTGCAATAGCCTGGCCCATACTTAAAGAGAAAATAATTTGTGCAAATGCTGCAAGCCAAATATTAATATTTAAAAGCATTTCCCATTTAGGAGTAAGTAATGTGTCAATACCAATGCTAGCACCAGGCAAAGTCAATGCATAAATTACAATAATGCCCATTATAACAAATAAAGCCGGAATAAGAATCTTTGAAACTTTACCAATACCTTCATCCACATTTTTATGTGAAATAAACCATAAAACAATCCAAAGCAATAAAACACAGACAGTTGTTGGCAATAATAAAAATCCTGCATTAGATAAATTAGAACTTCCACCAACGGTCTGAGTAAAGTAAGCTGCAGCATCAGTTCCCCAGCTAAATGTAAAACTACTTAACAAATAGACTAAATCCCAACTTAAAATTACCATATAATAAATTACAACAATAAATACAAACAAAACCAGAATCCAAGCAATAATCTCAAACTTGGGCTTGATTTTCTGCATAATTTTTGAAAAGGATTCCTTAAAAGAAAATCCCACACCATATTCTAATATTAAAAAAGGAATTCCCATAATAGCTATTGCTATAAAGTACGGAATGAAAAATGATCCTCCACCATTAGAATATAGTACATAGCTAAAACGCCAAATGTTACCAAGACCAACAGCGGCTCCAATCATAGCAAAAATAAATGCAACCGATGAATCCCATTGTGCTTGTTGACTCATATTATTATTTATATTATTCCATACATATAAAATTGTAATGAACGTGTTTGACAAATTTTTAATGGGAGATACATCAAGCATAGATTGGTGCTTTGAGAATCGTCATTTCATAGAAAGACTCCAAGACAATGGAATATCAAGACAATATGTTGTAGACTGCCTTATGAATGAAGAACCAATAAGCTGGGAACGTGTTGAAGGCAATACCTATGCTGCAGTATTCAAAGCTCCCGAAAATAAAGATTATAAGGAAATCAGAGTTCTAATGGGTTGTAGTGGCAACTCAATTGACCTTGTAACAATAATGAGAAACAATGAGACAACAACCAATCGCCAAAAAAAGCAATATCAATCAGATAAAAAGAAAAATATAGAAAAAAAGAGGCTTAGAGCCTTATCAAAAAGGAAATGGTAAAGTTATATGCCAAATGGCTATAACTTACTATAAGCATCCCAACCCCCATGAAGGAATTGGTCAACAATTTTATCAATAGTGTCTGCAACAGTGTACTTCACTTTATTATCAGTCATGAATTTTGCCGGGTTTTTTATTCCTTTAAAGCTTTTAGGGCTGAAATTATCATCCCAAGCTCTCTTTAAATATTTAATTTTAGAAATATCGGTACGATATTGTTTCATGGTTTCTGATGTCCATTCTTTAGTATACCATGATGGTGCAAGAACTGACCCTTTAGATTTAATTACTCCACCATAATAAGATGCAGCCATCTCTTTAATTGTACCTGCACATAATCCATTATAAAATGGCATGTAAACTCCACCTTTAACTTTTTTATAATTTATACTGTGTTGTCCAGGCCCGATTCCATAAACAGTTACTTTCCAACCAGCCTTACGGAGTTTTTTAGCAACGGCATTTAAGAAAGATTTGGAAAATCCTCCATCAGCATCAATGTACACATGCCTATATTTAGTTTTATATGGATTTTTATGATACACAACATTTACAGTAGCCTTTGATGATGAAGATTTAATATTTTCTTCACCCCCATATGAATACTTGACCGTGTACTTACCCTTGGATAAATAAAGAGTTATAGATGCTTGTCCATTAGAATTGGTTTTGACATTGTATGTTTTCTTATTAACCTTGAAGGTGACAATGCGTCCTGAAAGAGCCATGCCATCTGCTTTTAAAGTGACTTTGAAAGCGTGTTTAATTCCCGCATAGATTTTAATATCAGACCCCTTAATAGTGGATGTGGTCTTTGTAAGCACCAATATCTTTTTAGAACCTTTAATTGGATTATATCCTGTTTCATTAAAAATATATTTGATTGTATATGTTCCTTTAGTCATGTTGTTTAATGAAAATTTTGCAGTACCATTTTCATCAGTGCTGACTTCAGAAGTAGTTTTATTAATTACAAAGTAAACACTTTTATTAGCAAGTCCAGTACCATTCTCATCTAATAGAGTTACATCAAAAGACTCTCGAGTAAGATAATTTGTTTTTGAAACATTACTAAATGAAGCGTTTTGAATATCCATGGTGGGTGTTTCGGTTGAATTGTCTAAAGTATTTTCATTAATATCATCTGCACTTACAGCACCGATTAATAAAAATAAGATTAATGCAAATGATAGAATTATCGTTTTATTTTTTATCGAAATAGTTTCACCTCATGTTTTTACATTGAATATGAAATATAGATATGGTTATATCTAAAACACTATATAAATCTTTTTAAAACTTAAAAAGATTTAAATTTGCTTAATTTAACTAAAAAATATGTATAACATATAAAAATTAAAAAGAAAAGAACAATTAAGTTGAAATTACTAATAATGAGCTCAAATAACTTAAATATAAATTAAGAAAATAGGCAATTTAACAAAAATGAAACATTAAACAAAACAATGTTTAGAATAAAAATAAAAAGTATAAATAATTTTAAATTGCTAATTAGTTAAATTAAAGTTCAATTTTCCAATTCCACCGCCAGTAATATCTAATTGACCAGATTGAGGATATAAATTAGATAATAAGTTACTTCCACTTTGAGCATCCATAAACTGTGGCAAGTAATTGGAAATATATATCGGATAGACTGTGCATTGACCAACATCACCAACCAAATCAATTTCTACAAAGTATGCAACATGTGTGGCCGGATTTGATTGGTCAAATATGAAGTTTCCAAGACTGTAAAATATCGGTTTTCCATTATACATCTCAATACCTTGAGGCACATGAGGATGAGAACCAATAACAACATCTGCTCCCAAATCAATCAATTCATGAGCTATTTTGACTTGGTTTTCATTTGGTGAAGTAGAATATTCATTACCAAAGTGCAAATAGGCAATTATCAAGTCCGAATCATTATTTTGAGAAATCTGTTTTGAAGCATCTTCGTAGTTATAAGCGGAATATCCAGGATTTGAGCCATTTGCATAAGGCATTACCTCATATGAATATTCTGCAAAATTATCCGCATCCATATAATTTAAAATAGTAATTTTACGCCCGTTAATGTCTTGAACAACCGCTTGTTGCGCCTCATCCTGTGAATTTCCAGCACCAATCGGAGTTATTCCCGCATCCTTTAAGTATTTAACAGTATCCTGCATTCCTTCAATACCATAATCAAAAGCATGGTTATTGGCAAGAGATGCTACAGTATTATTATTTGCCTTTGCTAGTGGAACATAATTTGGAGAGCACTTTAACGGAACATCATCTTTTAAAGCATTATCCGAATAAGTAGCAGCATTTTCAAAGTTAATCAACAGTAAATCAACATTTGAAGTTACATTGCTGACTCCACTAAAAGGACTTGAATCTAAACTCAAAACACCAGGCATATTACGAGCAAACATTACGTCGCCAGTTACAGCTATTGAAACGTTTTCCTTAGGTTCAAGAGGAGCGTTTGATACAAACCCTTCTGAAAACATTGTGGCTACAATTCCCACAAATATTAAAATAATAAGAGATATTATGAGAATTTTATTAATCTTCATTGACTATTCCTCTAATACCTCAGCCTCTTCATCATCACTAAATAACTGATTTAACATCCATTCTGCATCATATTCTTTAATGTCATCATATCCTTGGCCCACACCTAAAAACATGATTGGTTTTTGGATTACATAACCAATTGAAAGTGAAGCTCCACCTTTACTATCAGCATCGGCTTTAGTTAAAATTACGCCGTCAATATCAATAGCTTCATTGAATTTTTTAGCCTGTTCGGTTGCATCGTTACCTGTTAAAGCATCACCAACGAAAATAACTAAATCAGGTTTAGATACTCTTTTAATCTTTTTCATTTCATCCATAAGGTTGGTATTAGTTTGCATTCTTCCAGCAGTATCAATTAAAACTAATTCTTTGCCTTGTGCCTTTGCATGCTCAACAGCATCAAATGCAACAGCTGCCGGATCTGATCCTTTTTGGTGCTTAATTATTTTTACACCAACATTATCGGCATGATGGGTAACTTGTTCTATAGCACCTGCCCTGAATGTATCTGAAGCGGCGATAACAGGAGTGTAACCTTTTTTGAGATAATAATTAGCTAACTTACCGATTGTGGTTGTCTTACCAGTACCATTGATTCCAACAAACATCACAACTAAAGGTTCACCAGCTGCTTTTTTCTCTTCAATCATTTCTGTCATTGATTTTCCCGGAATATCAATGATTTCTGCAACTGCATTCCTTAAAGCGATGAATGTGTATTCAGTAATATCATTACTTCTTTTGATTTTTTTACCTACAAGGTCTTCTTTTACACTTTCAACAACTTCAGTTGCAACTTCCATTGCAACATCTCCTTGCAATAGTTCCATTTCAAGTTCAAATAGAATATCATCAACATGCTTTTCCTGAATGGTTTTTTCACGAACAAATGAGAACAATCCTCCACTTGCTTCACCATCAGCTGAACCCTCTTCTTTTGATTTATCTTTATTTCTACTCCAAAAGTGAGATTTTTTCTCCTCTACATCCCCATCTTGAGATTCATCGTCTTCTTCAATTTCTTCATCTTCTTTAGAATCATCACTAGACCTAAATCTATTTAAGAATCCGGATTTGTTTTCTTTTTTAGAATCATCTTCCTCTTCTAATTCATCGATTTTATCATCTGAAGTTTCTTCTAATTCTTCAGGAGCTTCTTCTAAAGATTCCGGAAGTAAACTAGATTCATCTTCCACATCATCTTTTTGTTTTTTCTTCCCAAATGAGAAAAATGAAAATCTGCTGCCTTCCTCTTCTTGAAGATTATCTTCTTTTTCAGCTTCTTCAATAAGCTCTTCTTCTAATTTTTCACTAGTACGTGAGAATTTCTTTTTTAATGATTCAAACAAAATTAACCCAACCTTTAGTTTAGTTAAAAATTTAATTAATAATATTTATCTATGTTATATTATTTAAAAAGGTCTTTAAAAATAGAAAAAATGTGAATTATAATAAAAATCAAAAAAAATAAAATAGAATGGGAAAAATCATCCCATTTGAGTCATATTGCCTTGAGCTGCAGCTGCAATTTGCTCAGCTTGAGCTTGAAGACTGCCTACAATGTCGCTTACTTGTTGTAAGTTAGCTAACATTTTATCTAAGCTGTCTTTTAAGTCTTCTTTTTGCCCAGCAATGATTTCACGAGCACCTTCTGCATCTTTTTTAACAGCAATACCGGCACCGATACTTACAATAATTTCATCAGTGCTTTTAAGTTCCCCTTTAATGAAAGATCCTGCACCTACAGGTACGAAAGCTTCGATAGATTCTTTACCTTCGATATCATCAATAGTGTTGGATAATGCATCAACTTCAGCAATGGAAGCTTGAATTAATTCAATTTGTTGTTTGATTAATTCAGCTTGTTGTGAGTATGCATTAATTTCATTAAGAAGATTGTTTAATCTTTGTTGATCTTCCATAGTAACACCAACAACGTGTCTATAAAATTTCTTTTACAATTGGGTCAACAACATCTTCAGGAGCAATTTCTTCAATTTCTGCAATAGAAATTTGGTTCCTGTTAATACCATGTTTACTTCCGAAACGTTCGTAGATTTTCTCTTCGATTTCAGCTTCACAAGTAGCTTTGTATTCTTTAGTAAATTTATGATATTCATCGCCCATTACAAAAGTACCTTTAACTCTGTAAATTTTTGTTATCATATAAAATCCCTCATGATATATTAATTAAAAATCATCTAAAAAGCCTAATGCTTCTTCAACTCTAGCCATTTCAGGACCAGTACTATCTTTAGCTACGATTGCACCATTTGAATTAGCAATGGAACAAGCCCCAACTAAAGGAATACCTTTTCCAACAGTACCTATATCTCCTTCAACACCAAATACTTCTTGAGCAAGTTTAACTTCAGATTGAACAGCATTTTTGCTTATTAAAAATCCCTTGTTTGTAACCTGAATCAAAGAACCTATAATGTCGCTTCCAACCATGGAAGTTGATTCAACGTTTACATCCAAAGTCTCTTCAATAATTTCAATTGCCTCATCAGATAAAAATGGACTTGCAATTGCTCCATTGTCGTTAGCTGCAACGATATTACCGAGCGCAGTGTATTCGCCTGGAACAGTGGCAACATTTAAACCTAAATCTTCAAGCTGTTTAATTTCTCTATCCAAAACATGTGGGGAAACAATGATACCATTTGAATTTGCTACGGCTAAAGATCCTATAAGACTTGATCCAGAAATAGAAGATTTGACAACGTCAACTTCTAATGTTTCCTTAATAATTTCTATTTTTTCATCCAAAAGATTATAAGGAACAATAGCTAAATCATCAGTTGCAAGGATAAATACTCCTACATTCGGATTTCCTACAATATCTACTCTTTTTAACATATTGTCACCTCACATAACTCAATAGTATGGCAATGTAGTATAGCTATTCTGCTAAAGTAGCTGTTACAACACCATCATCATCTTTAACTGCTTTTACAGTAATTTTAGAAGGTATTTTTTGAATACCTCTTTCCCAAATAGCATGATTGATAGATTCATCAATTTTAACTTCTTCAGCTTTCATGTGTTTGGTTAAGAAGTTTTGTACTTCTCTTATAGCTCTAGGAGCTCTAATGGTCCTTTTAACATTTTTAACATTTCTAAGTGGAATTGTGTAAACTCTTTCCATAATAACCCCTCATTATAATTTAAGACTGTTTCTTCTCCAATGTCTAGGTTTTGGTCTGTATCTAAGTTTACGATTAGTTTTAGCATAAGCCCAGATTGGAATTCTCCTATTTTGTTTGTTTGCTTTTGCCATTCTTAATTTTTTAGCTAATGGTTTATTTCTACTCATTTTCTCACCTGTAATACATATAATAATTATTTTTTATATCCGATAACGCGAGTTTGATAATGTTCTGGGAATATATCCAATGAATTTCCACCCCTCTCATCAATCAATGTTCTAATTTCAACCTCATAATCTGAACTGTTATCCTTGTTAGATTTTTCATGAGATATTTCAAACAAATTAGATGTTATTAATTTAACAGATTTGTGACCAAAGCTGTCTAGATTAATGTATTGAACATCATGGCGATCTTCAAGACTTCTTATTTGATTGACATTTAATTTTGGAGTTCTATCATCTCTTCTTGTCCCATCCGCAATAATATCATATTTTCCTGCAATTTCCTCAACGACACTTTCATGAATGAATTTAATTCCATCGTTTGGAAATCCATCCTTCATTATCATGTCACAAGTTGTATTTAAAATCTCTTTATCCATTTTTAAGACATTATGTTTAAATCCTAATGATTTTGCAGATTTTTCAGCTGGAATGTATGAATCATAAACACCAAAGTTTGCAGTGCATAATTCGACATCAAGACCTAATCTTTTAAGCATGACCGCCATAAAAGATGAATCTTTGCCTCCACTATACAATACACCAGCTTTCATTGACATTATTTCCTTGTAATTTTAATTTCTCTTTTTTGGCCAGCAATTTGGCGTAAAAGAACTTTTAATTGTTCGTCTGTTACTTTACCTCTTAAACTTCCAGATTGAGCTGATTGAATTAATTGAAGTTCAATATTATTAACAAGGTCTGGTTTAGTTAATCTGAGGTTAGCTAATCTATTACGAGCTTCAGTTGTCATAATTTGAGCTAAGATTTGTTTTTTCTGAGCTTCAAATTGTGCTTGAGCTTCTTGCTGTTGTGCTTGAGCTGCAGCTTGTTGCTGTGCTTGATTTTGCATAGCAGCTTGTTGAGCTTGTAATTCAGCCATCCTTTTTTGACGAATTTCATCTAAATCGCTCATATCAAACTCCCCAAATAAATTAATTAGTATTTTTCAAGTTCAGGAATATCTTTAATGATTTCAGCAGAAATTTTATCTAAGAATGATCTTCCTGCTGGGGTAACAACTCTTC
>NZ_JAZKXX010000005.1:0-3558 GCF_045611865.1 Methanobrevibacter sp. | reverse complement strand
CGGGTGTGAAGTTTTTTACCGGTAGGAGCTTCATAATTGAAAAGCATCATTTCATCACGTTTGCAGTAGAGTTTCAATTCAAGCTTGCTGTTCCAGTTACTGCAGTTGATGTACCATTCGTTGTCCACTTCTCCTTCCTTGAATCCGAAATCCACTCTTACATTATTCCAGAATCTTGCAAAGTTGTACTCATACATTTTTCCTTCATAGTAGAATCCGATCAATAGCTTACGAGGAAGGGAAATGCCGAATGCCTTAGGTTTTCCACCACCAGCTTCAAAAGCGGAGTTGTTAAGTTTCTTTCCGGTAATTAAGCTTGTTAAATTACAGGAGGATATCCATAACCAAGGGCTTGTAAAGTCTCCACCCCAGTTCTTGTCTGCATATCCAAAGGATTTTTCAGGAATCACTTCATACTCAACACCATCCAATTCAACGGTTCCGCTGTATTGAGTCTTGATTCCTTCAGCGTGCCAAAACATTTCAAAAGCGTTTATTTTTCTAAAGAAACTGTTAGCACCATAACCTACGTTAAAAGTAATTTGCTTGTCAATATCCAAATCCCATTTCATTTCCCCTGCATCAGACATGTATTCAGGATGGTCACGTGCTTCTTCTTCAGTGACTTTACAGTAACCGGTCATGTGAGTTTCAGTTAAGCTGTATTCTCCAATCTTGATGTCTAATTTATCGTCAGGACATTCAAAGTCTTTCATGGAATAGAAGTTATGGATCTGTTTAGGGTCTTCTCCATATGCTCCGACTTTTAACATACAGTAAGATGGTCTTTTTCCTGCTTCAATGTTTTTAGGGTCTTGTCCTAAAGTAGGTTCATCTTCAGCCAAGTCAGGGTTACAGACGAAGTATTCTATAAAGAATGGTCTTGGTTCCCCAGTTTCCTTATTGTAAGCAGTGAAAGAATGCCACCACCAGTCATAACCTTGCTTAGCAAGGGGACCTTTCAACATAAAATGGTCTCTTTTCAAATCACTTTTATTCATTTAAAATCCTCCAAAAGAAAAATCATATTATTTGATAATTTAATTATTATAAAATCAACCAGTGCATTAAATAAATTTGACAAGTTAAATCGCCAAATGATTGAATAATTAAAAAATCGACTAATATATCTTATATTTTAATTTATATTATCTTTATAATAAATATTTTATTATTTAAATATGGAAAAATTGAAAAATTGATTAAAAAAATTGATTAAAAAAAGAGAATTAAGAAATAACTGAAGAAAAAATTGATTAAAAAAAGAGAATTGAAAATAGAATTAAAAAATAGCTAAAAAAAGGTAATGATTTTGATCATTCAATCATCATCATAATCAAATATGCTAAAGTCCATACCTTTTGAAAAGCTTTGATCGATAAGGTGTGCAATGAATTCCTCAAATGAAACTTCCTTATCTTCACTTAAGATGTCCGCTTCATCTGGAAACATTTCTGGATTTAAAGTGAAACTGAGTTCTTCTTGATTTTGAGTGAGAATCTTTATAAAATCCTCTACAGAAATCTCACGGGACTCCCCAGGTTTCATATCAAAGAGCTCTAAAACTGAATTTTCATCATTGATTTCAAATTCAATCTCATTCGGGACCTCAACAATATCCCCTTCCAATACTGGCCCATTGAAAACCTTTTCCAAATCAGTATCATCAATCACATCAAAGCTTTGATTCTCAATGAATGGATTTTCAAATCTGAGATTGACTTCATCATCACCGGACAAGTCCAAATGAACTTCCTCATCTTCAAAAGCACCAATCTGTTCATAGAAATGTTGGAACAAAACCATTTCCACTTCATCAACAATGCTTGAAATGTTCTTTACATCTCTCCAATCTTGAGAGTTAATTACAAATGCGCAGAAGTCATCAATAGCTGAAATGACAGATTTATATCTGTTTAAGTCTTTTTTAGATAATCTGTTGCATTCAATTAAAGTATTTATTCTAGCTGTTTCACTTACCAATCTCTTAATCCAAATCAATTGCACTAAACCAAAATCATTCATTAAAACACCTCATAGATGAAAATTCATTCGACAACAAAATACGTTAAATTATCCCAACAAATCATCATAGGTAAAAAATGCAAACAAAATACAAAGGCACAACATGAGTTGATATTATGAACAAACGAAATATAGGAGTGATTTAATATGATGAAATTCTACTATGATGATTTATTGGTGTAATCAACCACGACCATAGATTCATACCCCTTCATTGAATCTACAATCAGGAATTCAAGCATGAGATGGACTCATTTAAGCATGCATTGAAAACTTTTAGAACATGTGGTTGACATGGTAACAATTATATAAACTTGGTTGCATATAAAGATTTCTGATTTCTATAAAAAAGCTGAAATTTAAGTAAAAATAATCATGAAAATTAAGAAAAATCAAGGAAAAATTAGAAAAATAAAAAATTATTAAAAAAGAAGAAAAAATAGCGAGAAAAGATTATTTTCTCAAAAAATAAAAAGAGTTTTGATCAAACTTTTGCGAGCGAAGCGAGTGAAAGTTTGGGCGTTACATATGTGCATCATCTAAAATGTGATGACACTCACAATCGCACTCTTTTGATAAGTCCTTAATTGTATCAAGCAATAAGTTAATCAATTCCCCTTTCTTTTGAGCCATAATGTCAAGGACTTCTTTTGTATCTAATTTAGTAGGGGAAATTGATGTGGAATAATTGGAAACAACAGCTATAGGAGCATAACACATTTCCTTTTCCCTTGCAAGAACCGCTTCAGGCAATGTAGTCATGCCAACAATTGCTCCTCCCAATATGCTAAACATCTTTATTTCAGCAGGAGTTTCAAACCTTGGCCCTTCTGTACAGACAATGGTTCCTCCATCAACTACCTTTCCATCAACACATCCAGAATTGTCTAAAATGGCTTTTCTCAACCTATTGCAGAAAGGTTCAGTCATGTCAATGTGAATAACCTCATTGTCATAAAATGTTCTGTCCCTATTTACAGTGAAATCCAAAAAGTCATCTGGGAGAACAATGGATCCTGGACCGATATCCAAATCAAGTGAGCCTACAGCATTTGTAGCCATGATCTGAGTGACACCTATCTCCTTAAGTGCCATAATGTTTGCCTTAAAATTGATTTTATGTGGAGGGCAAGTGTGACCTGCAGAGTGTCTTGGCAAGAAAGCAACTGTCTTGTCCCCAATGCTTAAAAGGGAAACTTCAACAGAACCGTATTCTGTCTCAACAGTCTTCTTTTCAATTGAATCTGCCAATTCACTTATTTCCTCTACGCCACTACCACCAATAATTCCAATCATATGATAACCTCAATACCAGAGCCGGCTTATCCTTTTGTAACTGCTAAAGGAACAACTTTTGCAACTAATTTAGCGATTCCTGCATCGTGGGATGTCTTGACAACTGAATCAACATTCTTGTAAGCACCAGGTGCTTCTTCAGCTAAAACAGGAGCGGAATTTGCTTTTACATGAATTCCTTTTGCATTCAATTCCTTCTCGATTCCTTCTGCAGTGAATTGCTTTTTAGCAGCAGTT
>NZ_JAZKXX010000004.1:0-29951 GCF_045611865.1 Methanobrevibacter sp. | reverse complement strand
TATTTAATATTTATCTTTGATGGGAAGTTCAATAAAATAGTTGATTTATAGGGGGAAGTATTTTCTCATCAAATTTTTTATATTTTATACTCATTAGTGTTTTTTCTTAAAATTACTTATTTTTACCAAACCTTTAAATATGAGGTAGTACAATATTATCATATTAGATTATTTTATGATTATTTTAGATAATCGATGTAAATTCTTAAAAATTTACAATTTTACAATTTATTTTATTATGGAGAAGATATAATGGCAAGAACTAAAAAAGTGGGTATTACAGGAAGGTTCGGTGCAAGATACGGAAGAAAAGCAAAAAGATCTGTAAAGATTATTGAAGAAAACATGAAAAAAGATCATGTTTGTCCTAAATGCGCTAGACCTTATGTAAAAAGACAAGCTGCTGGAAGTTGGAAATGCAGAAAATGTGGTGCAGTATTCACTGGAGGGGCATACGTTCCTGAAACTCCAATGGCAAAATCTGCAGCACGTAGTATAAGAGACATTAAAGTGGAGGAATAGGCCTTGTATAGGTGTCCACGTTGTGGAGCAGAAGTAGACCATAAGAGCTACATGGAAAATAAATGTCCTAAATGCAGATATAGGATTTTATTTAAAAATGTTCCAGAAACTACTAGAATAATAAAAGCAAGATAATTTTCATCTGCTTTTACTAAATTTTTTACTATTTTTGATTTAAATGTTAATTTCAACTTCTAGAAAACCTTCTCAAAAAACTAGAAAGTTTTGTAAAAATTTAGCACATGCAACTGGTTCAACATCTGTCAACAGAGGAAAGATGAACATGCGTGAGCTATTGTTGAAGGCTCTGGAAATTGACGAATTTAACTTAGCTATCGTAAATGAAATTAAAGGTAATCCTAGCAGAATATCTTTTTATTCAAATAAAGGAGAATTGTTACTTACCATACTTATTGGAGCAAGTAATGGAAGTGGAAAGATAAATATTGCTCCTTCACAATTAAAAATAGTATCTGAAGTTGATAAGCTCAATGTCCTAAAAGATATTCTTGATGTAGACTTGGTGGATAAAGCTAGCGAAAATTATATTTTAATTTCTAAAAGTGATGATTTGGTAGCTAAAATCAATTTCATTAACAAATTTGGAGAGCCAACAGATTTCCAGATTAATGTCAAAAAACTCCTAGAGGTTTCAAATGATTGATGAAAGCCCTCTTCAAGGTGTTAAAAGTAGTATAAAAGTCGAGTTTGAAAATAAAAATCAGGCTAAAATAATATATGATTCTATAGTTTTGGAATTTAGTACAGCTCCGGATTTTAGATCATCAATGACTCTTGATTTAGATGATTCTAATATTTTAATCAACATAGATGCACAGGATTCAACTTCATTTAGAGCATCTCTAAACTCTGCAATGAAGTGGATTAAGCTAGCATTAGAAATTAACGATTTAACAAATTAATAATAAAAAGGTGATAATATGGAGATTCCTGAAAATATTCAACAACAATTAAATCAGTTTCAACAATTACAACAACAAGCTCAAGCAGTAACTATGCAAGTTCAAAATGTTGAAATTCAAATTCAAGAAACTGAAAAAGCATTAGAAGAACTTAAAAAAACTGATGATGCAACTGAAGTATTCAAACAAGCTGGTACATTACTCATTAAAATTGAATACGCAGATGCTTTAGCTGAAATGGAAGAAAAATTAGAAACTCTCGAGTTAAGAAAACAAACCATGACTCGCCAAGAAGAAAGAGTTATGAAAAAACTCGAAGAAATGCAAGCAACTATCCAAGCTGCTATGAATGGTATGGGCCAATAGGCTTAATACTTTCATTTTCTTTTTTTAGATTTTCATGTCCAAGTTAAAATTATTAACTCAAGATGATTTGGCCACTATTTCCGATGACTTTGGTGAAATATTGGAACGTGAAGTTTCAAAGGCGTTGCCCAGTAAGGAAATAGAGGATTTGGATTTAGACATTGTTTTATCTTATGAGGATGAACAATTGGATGTTGATGTTGATGTTGGAGTTAGCTTCGATGAGCTATCTCAAATCAGTCAAGATCAAATTTCCAAAGCTATTGATGAAGCGTATTTGAAATTCGATTCATATATTGATGATAATTTCAGAGAATAATTTTTCTCCTTTTTTTTACTTTAATTTTTTCAATTAGACTTTATCAAGCAAATTTTATTATTTTTAGATAATTTTACTTTTGTTAAAAATGTTGAATTTATTAAATTTGTGATTTTGCTTATTTTTATCCAGTAATTATAGTGATTTTTTAAACATTAATCTTATTTTTGACAATATATTTAAAAATAATTTATTCAAGTTCACTTTAATTTTTCTAAAATAAAGTAACATTTATATACTATGTAACTCAATTTAATTAATAGAGGTTCATAACATATTTGTTATTAATCTAAAATTGATCATTATTTTTATATACTCTCGAGAAAAGCTACAAAACACACAAGCTTTTCTCCCTCCTTAAAATTTTAATACTTCTTTTAACCAATTATTTAATATGATTAAAAAAATACCAGTAATTGATTTAAAACAACATCAGGCCGTAAGCGGTAAATCCGGCATGAGAGACACATACCAACCATTAAGAACAGTTTTCGCACCATCTGCAAATCCCGTAGAGATTGCACAGGGATTGAAATTAAACGGAGCAGATGAAATGTACATTGCCGATTTAGATTTGATAGAATCCCAGGGCCATAACATCCATGAAATCAAAATGGTAAACTCAATAATTCCTGTGATGTTGGATCCAGGTCTTAAAGATGCAGAATCATTCCCGTTTTTTTTAGATTATGCTTATAAGGTAATCGTTCCAACAGAAACCCTAAAAAGCATTGAAGAGTTGGAATTAATTTTCGAGAAGTATCCAAAAGAGAGGATTGTCGTAAGTGTTGATGTTAAAAACGATGAACTACTTTCAAAACATCTTGATTTGAACTTATCAGAGTTTAAAGAAGTTTTAAAAAGATTGAATCCGAATGAAATTATTTTATTAGATATTACTGGTGTCGGTACAGAAAAGGGTTACAATAAAAAACTTTTAGAAGAATTTGAGGAACTGAAAGATAAATTGATTATTGCAGGTGGTTTGAATAAGGATTCCCTTGGTGAGTTGGAATCACTCGGTATAAAAAAAGTATTGATAGGTACTAGCCTGCATTCAGGCGAAGTCAAACTCCTAGACTAGGATGCTCAATAGCACATAAGGGAAAGCACATGCAATAATGAATAATACAATCCCTAATCCTAATTTAGGTTTATTTTCTTCTAATGAACCAGAAATAATAAACAGAAATGCGAAAAATCCGCAGATTACTGGAAGAATATGAGAAATTAATGTTGTTCCAACTAATGCCATATCAAATCACTACTATAATTTTAAATTTTTAATTATATAAATCTAATTAATGATTTAATTTAAAAACTTTTTTATTGAACTTTTTTTAATATTAATAATCATGAGAATTGATACTCATCATCATCACAAAAAAGCGGGAAAAAATTTGGCGTTTGTTTTTTTCATGAATCTAACTTTCAACATTCTTGTCATTGCTGGAGGTCTTGCAACTAACAGTATGGCTATTTTGGCTGATTGTATTCATGACCTGTCAGATACTATTTCAATAGCGCTGGCCTGGGCTTTGGAACGAGTGTCACAAAAAGAATCAACCGATAAATATTCATATGGTTATCAGAGGTTTTCAATTCTTGGAGCAGTTATCATTTCTGTTTTTGTAATTATCATGGCATTAGTAATACTTCAGGAAGCCATTCCAAGATTGTTCCATCCGGAAGGTGTTGATGCGGGAGGAATGCTTGTAGTAGCCATCATTGGGATTATTTTCAAGTCAATTTCAGTATATAGGCTTCATGAAGGAGAAACATTCAACGAAAAGGCCATATTGTTCCATCAACTTGGAGATGTTTTTGAATGGGTTGCAATTCTAATTTTAAGTGTTGTTCTAATGTTTTGGAAAGGAGCACCATATTTGGATCCTTTTGTTTCAATTGGAATTGCATTGTGGTTATTATTTAACCTTGGAAGAAATTTAATCAAAGCCATTCAGGTGATGCTTCAAAAGACTCCGGATTATTTTGATGTTGACGAATTCAAAACCAAGATTTCAGCAATTGAAGGTGTTAATGCGATTGAGGATTTCCACATCTGGTCACTTGATGGTATTGATTCTGTAATGACATTAAAGGTCGATGTTGACTTTGGAAAAGATGTTGGGGAAATTAAAAAGGAAATTTATGATATTTCAAGCGGATATCATGTTGTAGACATTACCATAGAATTTGATTGAGAATTATTATGACGTTAGTTGTTATTGGGCCGGTTACAAAAGATGAAGTTATAATTGAATCCGAATGCAAATATAAGGTTGGCGGTGCCACTTACTTCCAATCATTTGTCTTTGAGGAATTTTATGAGGATTATTTGGCTATTGTCAACTGTTCAGATTCCAGTTTGATTGATGAATTTCCGGATTTGGATAAAGTAAGGGTAATTTTAAAGGATGAAACTCACTTTTTTATTAATGAATATCCTGATGGCAGTAATATGGATATTAGGCATCAGTTAAGCAATTTTGCAAATATTCCGATTTTAAAAGGCGATTTGGAAAGTATATTGCCGGATGATATCGATGCTTTTGTTTTAAATCCCTTAAATAGATATGATTTTCCACTTGAGACAATCGAATTTTTAAAAAGTTTCAATGTTCCTATTTTCATTTCAATCCAGGGATTTCTAAGACTTCCCGATGTTAAAGTAAATGAAAATTATACTATTAAATTAGATAACTTTGCCATGTTAAGTGATATTTTACGGGGCGTTACTTCAATATTTTTGGATGAGGCAGAGGCAAACATCATTGGTACGGACTTTGATGTAGATGAGATGGTTGTAACAAACGGATCTTTGGGTTCTAGAATTGTTTCAGATAATGAGATTAAAATTGATGCTGTAAAATGTGACAATGTTGTGGATACAACCGGATGTGGGGATACTTTTATGGCAGCATATGTTTCGGATAGATTATGCTTAAAATCAGCTGAAAAGTCCGCTGAATTTGCATCATTAATTGCAAGTGAAAAAATACATAGTTTTGGTCCTTATAATTCTGAAAAATAATTCAATATTTTAAATACTATTTTTTATATCTTATTTTTCTTTTTTGATAAATTTTAATTAACTTTAGTTAATTTTAGAAAACTTTATTAATTAATATTATTATATTATATAAGTGAATTGTTAATTTTTTAAACACTACAAAGGGTCATCATGTTAAATAAATCATCAAATATAATCGAAAAGGAATTTAAAAACTTACGTAAGGAGCTTTTAGATTTAACTTTAAGAAATCAACTTCTTAATTTTAAAACAAGAGCAAAAACTATCACTATAGTAAATCAATCCCCTATAAATCTTTTTCAAACATTGGTCCTTCAAGAACATAAAATGTATTTTGTAGCCAACAAAAAGGATAAGAAAGAGGATAAGTCTTCAGTTTGGGACCATATTCCATTTGATTTTTCCAAGTTTTCAGAAGGGGACAAGAAATTAGCCACTGATTTGACCCCTAAAGAACTTCAAAAACGATTATATTACATTAATAACCAAGCAAAAACAATGCTTCAGGAGCAAGGTTATAACATTTTGTATTTGGCAGTTGGGTTTTTGGAATGGAAGGATAAGACCAAGCCAAGGCAGGTAAATAAAGCTCCTTTGGTATTGATTCCAGTTTCAATGGAGAGAAAAAAGGTTGGGGAATCATTTAACCTTGAATGGACTGGAGAAGATATTCAGACAAACATTTCACTTAAAGCTAAATTACTTGAGGCAGGCATTGAACTTCCTAATTTTGAATTTAAAAGGTATGGGGAAGTCATTGACCACTATATAGCAAGTGTACGTCGTGCAGTATACCGTATGGATGGCTGGAAAGTAAACAGTGATGTGGCTTTAGGATTTTTCAGTTTTACAAAATTTGTAATGTATAATGATTTAAACCCAGAAGCATGGGCAGATAATGTTGATTTAACCAAAAACGAATTGATTCAGGCTATTTTTAACCCCGCTAAAAATGATGGCGAGTCATTTAGGGAGGAAGACATTGACTCAAGACTTGAATATCAGAATATGTATCAGGTTTTAGATGCCGATTCATCTCAGATTGCTGCCATTCAGGACGTTAAAGCAGGAAGGAATCTGGTAGTGGAAGGTCCTCCGGGAACCGGTAAATCACAGACTATTGTAAATCTAATAGCTGAACTTTTAGCAGAAGGCAAATCAGTTTTATTCGTTTCAGAAAAGATGGCTGCTCTTGATGTTGTAAAGGACAGATTGACTGCAGTGGGACTGGGTAAATTTGTATTGGAACTTCATTCTCACAAAACCAGACGTAAGAAATTCCTAAAGGACTTGCAGAAGGCAACAAATGTACGTGCCCAAGAGCCTTTAAACATTGACCAGACTATTCGAAAGCTCGAAACATTACGTCGTCAACTTGATGATTACTCTCAAATTATTCACAAACCTTTATTTGCAGTAAACTTATCTCCATTCCAGTTATATGGTATGAAAGAATCTGCTGATGATCATTTTGCTAGAAAAGATGCAATAATGCCGTTGGTCAGGTTTGAAAACCCTGAAAATGTAAGCCTAAAAGACTTGGATGACATGAAAATAGCTCTGGAAAACCTAGCGGAGTTATATCAAACAATCTCTAAGGAAAATCCATGGAGCAAATGTGCTCCAAAAAGCCTGCTTCCAGCAGATTTAAGGGAAATCGAGATGTTGATTAACGATACTCTTCACAGTCTTGATAACTTTTTGGTTGAACGTGGAAGAGTATATGACATTTATGGAATTAAGCAACCTGACACTTTAAATGAGTTTAGCAATTCACTTTCCGCTTTTGAAATTATTAAATCCCAAAATTCAGAGTTGATTGATCCTGCCATATTGAAATCCGGAGCATGGAATAATAACAATGATGATGCATTTAGATTAATCAAAGAGCTTGAAAGATATCAGAAATATTCCGTAATTCTAAATAAATTTAACCAAAGCATCTTCCAGGCAGACATTGACAGATTAATCTATGAGTTACAGCAGCTTTCACATAAGAAATTCAGATTCTTTAACAGCAAACAGCACTTGGAACTTGTTGAGAGATATTATGCAGTGCCTCCTTCAGGAAGTGTTGATGACATTATAAAAGAATTGCAGGAAGCAAAAGCAGTAATAAAAATCAGAAAAAATCTTGAAGCTAATGAGGCATTAGGTAAGAAATATTATGGTGGCTACTGGCATTTAAATGCTGATCCTAATGATTTAAAAGCCATTGCCCGTTGGATGCATGAGTTTTCAGCCCTTGTTCGTGACGGAACTTTTTCACAAAATACAATTGACTTGATGAGTAAGGACCTATTTGATTTCAACCCTGAAAGGGATTTGGCGGAATATATTGACGCCGGTGAAGAGTTTGTCCGTGACCTCACAAAACTTAAGGATAAACTCAATCCAAGAAGCAAATTAATCTTTAAAAGAGAAACAGGTGACGTACCATTTGAAGCATGGAAAGAACAGTTGTATAATTGGAGAGGACAACTATCAAGCCTTCATCTATGGTCCCAATACTTGAATACTAAAAACGCACTTAAGACATCTAATGCTCGCATGTTTGTAGATTCAATAGAAAAAAGAAACATTAAAAAAGAAGACATTGAAGCATTGGTTGAAGGAAACTTTGCAGATTCACTTTTAAATATATTATTTGTTGAAAATCATGAATTGGCAACATTTGTTGGAGAATTGCATGAAAATAGAATTCGTGAATTCAAGGATTTGGATAAAAAAATCTTGGTTTTAAACCGTAAAAGAATATTCCAGAAACTAAACAGCAATATTCCAAAGATATTTGGAGGAACAGAAAACCCTCAGGCCAAAATCCTTGCCGGTGAGTTTACAAGAAAAAGTGGTCACATGCCAGTAAGAAAACTCCTGGAAAAAGCCGGTGGAATGATAAAACAGATTAAGCCTTGTTTTATGATGTCTCCTTTGTCAATTGCACAATATTTGGATCCAACAAATGAAGAATTGCAATTTGATGTTGTTATTTTCGACGAAGCAAGTCAGGTAAAACCTGAAGATGCGCTTGGAGCATTCATGAGAGGAAAAACTGCAGTTGTAATGGGTGATACTCAGCAATTACCTCCAACTTCATTTTTCGATCAGATGTCTGATGCTGATAGTGATGAAGAAGAAGCTACATCCCTTGATATGGAAAGTATTTTGCATTTATGTAAACTGTCATTCCCTGTCAAAATGCTTAAATGGCACTACCGTTCACGCCACGAATCCTTAATTTCAGTGTCAAACCGTGAATTTTATGATGATGATTTATTAGTATATCCTTCACCTTCACACAATGACCCTGAACTTGGTTTAAAATTCCATTATAATCCAAATACAGCTTATGCAAGAGGTTCATCTTCAGCAAACCCTCTTGAAGCTGGAGATGTAGTTGAAGAAATTTTCAACCACTTTGAAAAGTATGGAGATACAAAAAGTTTGGGTGTCGGAACATTTTCAGTTGCACAGAAAAATGCAATACTTGAAGCCTTGGAGGTTAAACGTAAACAGCATCCTGAATATGAACCATTATTCTCAGATAATAAGGAAGAACGCTTCTTTGTTAAAAACCTTGAAACCATTCAGGGGGATGAAAGAGATGTTATCCTAATCAGTGTCGGTTATGGTTATGACGAAAACAGAAAGATGTCACTTAACTTCGGTCCGTTGAATCAGGACGGTGGTGAACGCAGACTCAACGTATTGATTACACGTGCAAGAGAAAAATGTGTTGTATTTTCAAACTTTAAGGCTTATGACATGCACCTGACTGCCAATCCGCCTTATGGTGTAAAAGCACTTAAAGAATTCTTGGCATATGCAGAAAACCTAACCTTGGGAACCCAACAGGCAGAAGCATATTCAAAAGAACCATTTGAAGATGCAATAGCTAGCTTTTTGGAAGAAAACGGATACACCGTTGACAGACAAATTGGATGTGCAGGATTTAGAGTGGATTTAGCTATTGTTGATGATGAAAATCCTGGGAAATACATCCTGGGAATCACAACTGATGGAAAAATGTATTCATCAAGTAAAGTGGCTCGTGACAGAGACAGGCTACGTGAACAAGTGTTAACAGGATTAGGCTGGAAACTATATCACTTATGGTCCACTGATTGGTATAGAAACAGAGACCTAGGACGTAAAAAACTATTGGAAAATGTTGAAAAATCAATCAGAAAAACCCGTGCAGAAGAAAAACGCAGATCACAAAAAGAAAAAGAACTGGCTGAAAAAAGAAGATTGGAAGCAGAAAAAAAGGCTGAAGAATTGCGTTTAGCACGTGAAAGGGAAGAGGCTGAAAAAGAAGCCATGGAAGCTGAAGAAGTAAATCCTGAAGATATTGGTCCTGCAGACTTTGTTGAAGTGGAAAAAGTCGATGATGGCGATGCATTTGAAAAACCAATTGATGTAAGTGAAATCGATAAAACCGAATTCTTCGGTGAAGATGAGCCGACTCCTTCAGAATTTGTCAATGTAGAAGATGATGCAGAAGAGCTTGAAATCAAAGAAACTCCATCTGAGTTTGTAAATCTCAATGATGATGATGTTAAAATAGAAAAAACTCCATCTAAAGATGCTGTTGAAGTTGAATCTGAAGAAAAACCTCAAGAAGACATGGATTCAGAAGTTTGGGAATCAGATGTTGGAGTCGAACCTGAAGACAATGCTGAAGTTTGGGAAGATGAAAAGGATTACTCAGATGAACCACAAGAAGATGACTCAAAATCATTTTCAGACAGGGTAAAATCATTCTTAAAACCTGATGAGCAAGAAGATACCAAAGGTTCAATTTTCAAAGGGCTTAAATTCCATAAGGATTTAGGTGAAGATTCACCTTTAGAAGAAGAACTAATCGATGAGACTCAGGATATTGAAGAAGTAAAAACTCCTAAGGAAGATGTTGAAGTTTCATTTAAAAAATCAACCAAACCTGAAGATGAGAAGGTTGATTTGGGTAGTGATGATGATTATATTTATGTTGACCACTCTAATGATGAACCTGTAGAGGAAGTTATTGATGATGAGCCTGAAATTAAAGATGAACCTGTAGAGAAAGTCGTTGATAATCATCCTAAAGAAGAAAGGCCAGTGGAAGATGAAAAGGTTGATTTGGGTAGTGATGATGATTATATTTATGTTGACCATTCCAATGATGAACCTGTAGAGGAAGTTATTGATGATGAGCCTGAAATTAAAGAAGAACCTGTGTCTGATGAGAAGGTTGATTTGGGTAGTGATGATGATTATATTTATGTTGACCATTCCGATGAGGAACCTATAAAAGGGGATGAAACAACTGGTGAAGTTGATGAGGCAGAAAAAAGACCTCATATAAAATCAAGAAGAGGACAACATGTAAAATCTTTTATTTCAGATATGGTAGTCGGTGAATCCCAACTTAAACCAAGGGAAGTTGAAACTGTACGTGGAGAAATAATGGAAGAAGAAGATGTTCCGCTACATAAACCTGCTCCTAAGGATGATTATGTTGTGGAGGCAGAAATTGTCAGTGAAGATGAAGAGTTAAACGTATTGAATGACAATTTACCGGATTGGGGAGATGAGGACATTCCTCTTGAAAGGCCTTCTCCAAAAGGCATATTCCAAGATGATGAGTTGAACGCATTAAATGATGACTTTTCTGATGATGAAATTCATGATGAAGCAATGGATGTGGTTAACAAGGCAATGCGTGAATTCATTGATGAAGTGTTTGACAATGAGGAAGAGGTTGGTGAGGAAGAACCGGTTGTTGAAAAAGAGGTTGGTGAAGTTCAAGAAACTCCTGAAGAAGAACCTATTGCAGAAGAGCCTCAAGAAGAAATGGACGATACAGTCTATTATCAGGGTGCAACTGATGTTAACAATCCTTTAAGGAAAAATAATGTTTACTATAACAACGAGGAATATAAAAATAAAACATTAAAAAGCTCCCTTAAAGGAATTAAAAAGGATATGCAGTACATTAACAAGTCATTAAACGAAATTCAAAATCCTACTGAAATTGATTATGTTTCTGTAGTGGACAGAACTGAGGAATTTGACATTAACGAGTACCTGTCAAGACCTAGTGATGATGATTCTGATAAAATTATTCAAAGGGAAGAGGAATTGACTTTCGCTGAAGCTGAAGAGCAAAGAATTGAAAAAGAATTGAGAATGGAAGCCCTTGAAAAGGAAATTGCCAGTGATGAAAATGTCATTGTTCCTGTCCATGAACGTGAAAGAAGAGAAGATTTAAAAGATCAGGCCTTGGAAGACATTATCCTCTCAGCCAATGAGGATTACAAGGAAATTGAAAAGCAAAGGCACAGAAAAGACAATCAACTTAAAGCATTTGATGACCAAAAACTTCCAGGAAAAAGGAAACTTGAAGACAATATCACAGATTATGTTGAATCTTCTGATTTTGGTTTAAATTCATCAGATGATTTATACAAACAGCCTATTGATAAGGTGGCCAAATCTATTGATGAGATAGTTGCTGTTGAAGGTCCGATTCATGTTAGTGAAGTAACAAAAAGAGTTAAAGATAGCTGTAATATTAAAAGAGCAGGTTCTAATTTGAAAAAGACTGTTGCATCAGCTATTGACAGTGCAGAAAACTCCGGCGATATTATTAGAATCGGAGACTTTTTATATGATGCATCCAATAATGAAGTTCTAATAAGAAAAAGAAATAAACCGAATATAGAATTAATCTCTGATGAGGAAATTGCTAAAAGTATTGAGCTTGTTTTAGTTTACAACTCAAATGTTACTACAAATCAAATTGCAAAACTGGCTTCACGTAACTTTGGATTTAAATCAACTTCCAAAAAGACTGCAACTAGAATAAACAGTGTTCTGGATTTGATGATTGCAAATAACAGAGTTAAAATCCAGGATGATATTGTTGAACTTAATTAGTGGTTTTAATGTCAACTAAACTCAAATCTCCCGATAATTTGCCAAATAAACCTGGTGTTTATATTATGTATGATGCATCAGGTACCATAATTTACATAGGCAAGGCCAAGAACCTGTCTAAAAGGGTCAAATCTTATTTTAGAGAAAAGCTTGATAGGCCTAAGACTCAAATATTGATGAGCCATTTTGATAGTTTGGAGTATATTATAACCAATTCTGAAAAAGAAGCTTTAATCCTGGAAGCTACCTTAATTAAAAAGCATCGTCCAAGGTATAATGTCCAGCTTAAGGATGATAAGAGATATCCTTATGTTAAAATAACTGATGAAAAGTTCCCGAGATTGCTTATTACAAGGAATATCACTAAAAATGGAGTTTATTTTGGGCCTTTTACTGATGTCGGTTCAGTAAAACAAACTGTTAAGTTTTTAAAATCACTGTTTAAAATAAGGACATGCCGAAATATGGACGGGCCATGTTTGAACTCACAAATCGATTTGTGTTATGCTCCATGTGATGGCAGAATTACCCAGGAGGAGTACAAAGAGATTATTAATAAAATTGATTTATTTTTCCAAGGAAAATACTCAACAATTGTCAAGAACTTAAAAAGCGAGATGCTTGAGGCTGCAGCTAATGAGGAGTTTGAAAAGGCAGCGGTCATAAGGGACCAGATTGCTTCAATCGAAGAGATTATGGAAAAGCAATTTGTAGACCTAGTTGATGATGACCTGGATCAGGACGTCATTGCCATTGCTCAAGGTGAAAGTGATGTTGTTGTAATTATAATGCCTATTCGTAAAGGCAAAATTGTTGGCCGTGACGACTTTTTAATGAGTGGATCTCAGTATGATTCATCTTCAGAGATTATATTTGCATTTATCCAGCAGTATTATGGTTATAACAGACATGTTCCAAAGCAAATTCTTTTGGATGAAGATATTGATGATAAGCAATTGCTTGAGGAATGGTTAAGTGATTTGAGAGGAAACAAAGTCAATATCCGTGTTCCCCAAAAGGGTGTTAAACTAAGGCTTGTTAAAATGGCTAAGAAAAATGCCGAAATCATCGAACATCAAAAGAAAGACATGAAAAATGCATTGGTGGAGCTTAAAAAGTACCTTAAACTTGAAAGGTTACCTCGTGTAATCGAAGGATATGATATTAGTAACATTTCAGGCAAGTTCGCCGTTGGCTCAAAGGTATCTTTTATGGATGGAAAACCTAACAAAAAGAAGTATAAACATTTTAGGATGGAAACTCCCGGTCCTAATGATTTTGCCATGATGGAGGAATTGCTGACTCGCAGATTAAAATTGATAGATTCAGACCCCGAACCGGACCTGATAGTCATTGATGGTGGTAAGGGACAGCTGGGTATGGCATGTGGTGTTTTGGAGAATTTAAATCTTACTCATATTCCTATTATTGGGCTTGCAAAGGAATTTGAAGAGATATATATTCCAAATGCAAAGCGTCCAGTTATAATTCCTAAAAACAATAAAGCACTACATTTGCTTCAGCAAGTACGTGATGAATCTCACCGTTTTGCAATAACATACCATAGAAAACTGCGTAGCAAGAATATTCAAGCCTCTTCACTTGACGATATCGTTGGAATTGGTAAAAAAAGAAAGATTGCTCTTTTAAAAGAATTTGGAAACATAGAAAACATCAAAAAGGCTTCAATCGATGAATTAGCTAAAATAGACGGCATGAGTCGAAAAACGGCGGAAAATGTCTATAATTATTATCACTAATTTTAAATTATTTTTTTTACAATTTGGCTAATTTTCCATTAAGTTTAAATATAAGTATTTTTAAAAAGTTTTCATAAGCAAAGAATAGGAATTATTATTTATGGTAAAATGTCCACGATGTGGCTATAAAAACCCGGACTCATCGGTATACTGTGATAATTGTGCCTACCCTCTTTCTGATGAAAGCGGTAAAAAAGTAACTATGAACAAAAGAAAGAGTTCTTGGAATATGGGTCTCGGTAAAAAAATTGTAATTGTGCTAGGAATCATTGTAATCGGCTATTTATTATTTACTTTTGCTTATAACAATAGCCAGCCTACAAAACAAGATTCATTAAATATCATTTCTGACGATGGAAGCTTACAGCAAGGTTCATCATACCCATATGATGTTGCAATCCAATACGAAGGTAACTGGTATGCTAAAATGGGTGATCCTAATTATCTTCAAGAACAATCAGGATACGGTTCTAATACATTTAAGCTAGATTGTTCTCCATGGGACAAAGTATATGTCTCTGTATATCAATATGGTGGTGAAGGTGAGCTAACAGTTCAACTTTTAAGAAATGGTAAGGTTGTAGCTGAAAATACAACCAATGAAACTGTTAATAATGTTGAACTTACCTATAATTGATTTACTTTAGCCTCAAGTAATTCGACAAGTTCTTCAGTTTTGTAGAGTCTGATTTCTTTTTCATCAGCCTTAAATATCTTGATGAAGGTAATTAAGTCATTGCATAATTGCTCGTATTGAATATTTAGTGTGTTAAAGTTAGACAGTAGTGCAACTACCTGTTCTTGTTCTAATTTTTCATTGTCTTTGAGGATTCTTTCAATGTTTACAAAATGGGTTTCTATGGTGAGTTTATCACTTTCTAAAGCATTAAGATATTCTTGGATTTTATTTTCACTTGCCATTTTAATCACTACTTTTAATATATTCTCATTATAAAATATAAATAGTTTCATTAACAATAATTATAATATTAAAAGGGGCATAAGAATGATAAAAGTTGAAAATGTAAGTAAAGATTATGAATTAGATGATGGAACTAAGGTTACAGCACTTAAAGATGTTAGTTTTGAAGTTAAGGAAGGAGAAATTTTAGGAATCATGGGAAAAAGTGGTTCCGGTAAAACTACTCTCTTGCGTGCACTTAGGGGTGTTGAACACATTGACGAAGGAAGCATAACAGTTGGAGATGTTACAGTAACACATGATTCTTCTCAATTTTATTACAATAATCTTAAAAAGGAAACTGCAATCCATCTTCAAAGATCTTTTGGTATTTGGCCGGATACTGTTCGTGAAAACGTTTTAAGGAAATTATATGCTCGTGAATACTATGATGAAGGAGATGCTAATTTTGAACTTGCAGACAGTGAATTCGGTGATGAAGCCGATGAGCTTCTAGAGTTAGTTTCCCTTACTCATAAAAAAGACCACTATGCCTCTGTATTAAGTGGTGGTGAAAAACAAAGACTTATTATGGCAAGGCAACTTGCAAAACAACCAAAAGCTTTACTTCTTGATGAACCTGCAACCATGGCATGCCCTAAAACAAAACAAGAAATATTGGATGCAGTTAAAAAAATCAACAAGGAATTGAATATCACAGTCATTGTTGTATCTCACCTTCCTGAAATTCAAAAATACCTGGCTGACAGGGTTATCTTGCTTGAAGATGGTGAAATTGCTGATGAAGGTTCGGCTGAAGAGATTTGTGACAAGTTCATGGAAGGCATGGATGAAATTGTGGATATTAAAAATGTTGCAACAGATGAGGATGTTATTCAAGTAAATGATGTTTATAAAAGGTTTTACTTATTAACTGGTGGTGAAGTCCTGCAGATTGAAGATGTAAACTTCACGGTTAAAAATGAAAATATATTGAGTATTATAGGACCTAGTGGTGCCGGTAAAACCGTTCTTTTAAGAATGCTTGGAGGACTTGAAGATCCTGACAAGGGTGAAGTACTCTATGATGTTGAAGGCAAGTGGGCCGATATTGACATTCCTGGAATGGATCGTATGAAAATAAGGTCTAAATTAGGTTTCATGCATCAGGAATTTGCCCTAAACCATTATGCAACAGTTCTAAACCAGTTGGCTACCAGATTAGGTTATAAAAATGAAGGTATCGTTAAAGAAGCTCAGGAGAGGGCAAGAAAAATAGGTTTAAGTGAGGAATTGTTGGATTCATTTTACTTGCTAACAGATTTACCTGAAGTCGAGGCAAGAGACCGTTTAAGACAGGTTGGCCTTGATCCAGATATTTTAGATGATTTATTCCCTAAATTCCCTGAAAGTGCAACCAAGGAAGCGGTGGCAGACATATTTGAAAGTCTTGATTTGGACATGGAAATCTTGCACAGAAAATCCTATGAATTGTCAGGTGGTCAAAAAGTTCGTGTAATGCTTGCGCTGATTTTAATTTCAAGACCAAAATTCCTGCTTTTGGATGAACCATTCGGTGATTTGGACCCTGTTACTTTAAGAGATGTTACAAATGCTTTAAAAACTATATCCAAAGATTATGGAATTACCATAGTAATGATTTCACACAACACTGACTTCATTAAGGAATTGTCCAATAGAGCCATATTTATGGATGACGGTAAAATCATAGATGACAGTGAAGATATGGACAGGATTGTCGGTAACTTCATTGACTTTTGTCAAGCTGATTATCTTATGGGAGATTAAATTCATGTTTGATGTAATTGCTGTTCCTGTTGACGGTTCTGAATATGGATTTAAGGCAGCTGATGTAGCTATTGAAATAGCCCAAAAATTCAACTCAAAAATAGCTGCAGTACATGTTTTGGAGGAGTTTTCATTCAGCAGTTATGATGAGGAGGAAGACTCCGGTGATGCAATCCTTGCAAAAATTACACAAAAGGCAAGTAAAGTAGGCATTGAAGTTACAGAACACTTATTAACAGCAGACCCTTTAAGGGATATGAAGTTTATTGTTGACCAAACACATGCTAATTTGGTTGTTATCCATGCACACGGTGCAAACAATAAGAGATTTGTATCATTTGAGGAAAATGAAGTGTCAGATACACAAATCGGTTCAGTTTCAGAAAGGTTGTTGAGAACTTCTGATGTGCCAGTTTTATTGGTTAAATAATTATTTAATTATTTATTTTTTCTTTTTTTATTGATTTAATAAGCTATTTTTTACTAAACTTTTAAATATAATAAAAAACTTAGTATTTAATAACTAAACTGTTTATTTTAAAGGAGATAATTTATGATAGTTAAAGATTGGTGCTCATTTTGTGGTGAGTGCGCTGGAGTTTGTCCAAGAAATTTAATTCAAGTAAGAGAATACGCATTAGTATTTAATGATGATGACTGTAAGGATTGCGACACATGCATTAAAGCATGTCCAATCGATGCATTAGAAAAAGAGGAATGATAATATGATTGAAACTGATGTTATTGTAGTAGGTTCTGGACCTGCAGGTTCCTCTGCAGCAAAACATGCTGCATTAGGTGGAGCTAAAGTAATTTTAATGGATAAAAAATCTGAAATTGGTTCACCAAAAAGATGTGCTGAAGGTGTTTCAATTCAAGGACTTGAAAAATTAGGCATCGAACCTTCCCCACGTTGGGTAACACAAGAGGTTGGAGGCGTAAGAATCCAAACCCCTGATGGAACTGATGTCTGGTTAACAAAAGATGAAGTAAAATTGCCTGAAGCAGGATACATCCTTGAGAGAAAAGTATTTGATAAACATATGGCAATGGATGCTGCAAGAGCAGGTGCTGAAATCAGAATCAAAACTTTAGTTACAGGAATTGACAAAATCGATGATGGTTATATTGTATACACTGAATCCATGGGTGAAAAAGTAGACTACAAATGTAAAATATTAATCGCTGCTGACGGTCCTGAAGGTCACATTGCAAGATGGGCTGGCTTAAGACCGGCTGCAAAACCTAAGGAAATGGAATCCGGTGTCCAATATGAAATGTGTAATGTAAAACAGGAAAGACCTGGTGTAATCGAGTTTTACCTAGGTTCATGTGCTCCTGGTGGATATGTATGGATTTTCCCTAAAGGTGATGACATTGCAAACGTTGGTTTGGCAGTATTACCTCATAAAGCAGAAAAAACAGCTAAAGAATACTTGGATGACTTCATTGCTAAGTCTCCTTACTTAAAAGATGCTCAAGCTGTTGAATTGAATGTTGGTGGAGATCCTGTTGGTGGAATGACCAAAAAACTTTATGATGATAACATATTAGTCTGTGGAGATGCAGCAGGCCAAGTTAACCCATTAACCGGTGGGGGAATTATCTCAGGTATGACTGGTGGAATGTGCGCCGGTCAAGTGGCTGCTCAAGCTATCAAAGAGGACTGTTCCAAAAAATTCTTAAAAATATATGATAAAATGGCTCACGAAGCATTGGACCATGAAATCAAAAGATACAAAAAGGTACAAGAATACTTGCTTACATTATCTGATGAAGAATTAGACAGTATTGGTCATGCATTCCAAGGTGAAAGCTTTGAGAAAATTTCCACAACTGAAATCGTTCAAAAATTAATCAAAATATCTCCAAAAGCTTTACTTAAATTAGGTAAATTTATCTAAGGTGTTTAAATTGATTCTAGTTACTGGAGGAGCAGGTTACATTGGTTCTCATACCAACAAGGCCCTTAATGAAGCAGGTTATGAAACCGTGGTAGTGGATAACCTATCAAAAGGTTATGAAAACTTTGTCAAATGGGGAAACTTCGAAAATTGCGATATCGGAAGCAAGGATTTGAGGGAAGTTTTTGAAAAATACGACATCGATGGAGTTATCCATTTTGCAGGTTTTATTTCAGTAGCAGAATCAGTCGAAATGCCTCAAATGTATCTTAAAAACAATTATAAAAATACTTTAAATCTCCTAAACATCATGAGGGAATTCGGTGTTGATAAATTCATATTTTCATCAACAGCGGCTGTTTATGGTAATCCTGAAAAAATACCGATAACCGAGGATACAGCGCAAAAGCCAATCAACCCTTATGGTCATTCTAAATGGATTGTTGAAAAGGCTCTTGAAAGGGAAGCCGAAAAGGGCAACTTTAACTATGTTGCATTAAGATACTTCAACGCTTCAGGATGTGACTTTGACGGTGAGATTGGGGAGTTGCATGACCCTGAAACTCACTTGATTCCATTGATACTGGATGCGGCCATTGGAAAACGTGACTGCATTTACATTTATGGTGATGATTACGATACTCCTGATGGAACATGTATTCGTGACTATATTCATGTCAATGACTTGGCAGATGCACATATCAAGGCATATGAATACTTATGCGATAAAAATGAATCAAATATCTTTAACTTGGGAAATGGGCAAGGTTACTCCGTTCGTGAAGTAATTGATATGTGTAAAAAGGTTACAGGTATTGATTTTGAAGTTGTAGTTGACAAGCGCCGTGAAGGTGATCCTGCAATTTTGATTGCGGATTCATCTAAAATTAAAAATGAATTGGGTTGGACTCCACAATATGACTTGGAAAAAATTGTCGAGTCTGCCTGGATGTGGCACAATAAAATAAATAGTTTTTAGGTAATATTCATGGAAGCAGAAAATCATGAATCAAAAATAGACGTTCGTATAATTGTATCTGGTTTGGATATTGCACAGCTTGTATCAAAAGCAGTTAACAATATTCAGCTAGAAAGTGATTACAATATTGTTGTTTCATCAATAATTCCGACTGTGGAATTGAGCATAGTCAAAAAGGTAGCTAGTGGTGCAGACATCTTATTGATTGGTGGCTATGGCCATGATGAAACTTATAATATTCTTTTCAATGAATTAAAGACTGATTTTAACCATATTGGTTTATTTGACTATAATAATCTTATCGTTGAGGATGAATCCATAGATTTCAGACTTGCGGAAAAAGAGATTTTAAATTCTATAATAAAGTCCACATTATCTTATTCTTTAAATTTAATTAATATTCATACACTGGAAAATAAGCTAATGAAGGTAACTCATAACTATAATAACTTGCTTGATGATTACAATCAACTTATTAAAGAGCAGGAAGTCTTATCTCAAGAAAATAAGGAATTGATTGAAGATTTAGAAGAGATGAAATCTGATTTTAAAGTATTCAAATCTCGTTATGAGGATGTTTATTCTAAAGAGATTCTTGAAATTTTTAATCTGGAGTCTTTGTGGCAGGAAACATTTAGGGAAGAATTAATTGATGAAAAAAGGGTTATAATAGCTACAGAAAAATTCAGACCTGACAATATAATCGTCGGTCAAGGATATATTGCAGCTGAAACCAAGCCAAAGGCAGTTGAATGGTTGAATATTGTTAGAACTGCATTAATCTTTGTTGATGATAATATTGATGATTTAAAAAGAGACTTAAGTGAAAATACTCAAGAAAATATCTCTGATGATAATGAGGAATATGAAATTCCAAATGCTTTTGAAAACTTTTGGGATTGAAATTTGTCAGTAATAAATATTATTTTATACTATGTTTTAGATAATTATAATTATACTATTATAATAGGAGTCTAGAAATGCAAGGGGAAATAGAAGATAAGTGTGGTATTGTTGGTATTCACTGTAAAGATGAGTCCAAAAATGTCGCATCTTTTGTTTATTATTGTTTATATGCTTTACAGCACAGAGGTCAAGAATCAGCAGGAATTGCTACTTTTAATACATTAAAAGGATTGAATTATTATTGTGGAATGGGTTTGATAACTGATGTTTTTAAAGACTATGAAATCCAAAATCTTAAAGGAAACATGGCCATCGGACATGTAAGATACTCCACAACAGGCCAGTCAAGACTTGAAAATTCACAACCGTTCGTCACGGATTTTGATGACGGATTCATCGCCATGGCCCACAATGGAGACATTGTAAATTCAAGCGATTTGAGAGATGAATTGATTGAAGAAGGATATGAATTCAAATCCGACACTGATTCTGAAGTGATTTGTTACATGCTTAAAAAAGAGCATTATGACAATGGTAAAGATATAATAGACTCTATTGAATCTGTTTCCAAAAAACTTGTGGGATCATATGCATTAACCATTCTTGTTAACGGTGAATTGTATGGTGTAAGGGATCCTATGGGAATTAAACCTCTTGCTATTGCTAAAAAAGATGATGAGTTTATTCTAGCTTCTGAAACTGTTGCTTTTGATGTAATTAACGCACAATACATAAGGGACATAGTTCCTGGTGAAATAGTCTATTTTGAAGATAATGAAATTAAATCTCACATGTTGGAAAGTGCAGGCAAGTGCGAATTATCTCATTGTATGTTTGAATACGTTTATTTTGCAAGACCTGACAGTACAATTGATGGTATCAACGTTTACCAAACCAGAATGAATATCGGCCGTCAATTGCATGAATTATATCCTATTGATGCGGATGTTGTTATCCCGGTACCTGATTCCTCTATTCCAGCTGCCATTGGATACTCAAGGGCTTCCGGAATTCCATATGGTGAAGGATTAATCAAAAACAGGTATGTTGGAAGAACATTTATCATGCCAACTCAAGAGGAACGTGAATTGGCAGTCAGACTTAAATTGAATCCTATTAAATCCGCTATAAAAGGCAAGAAAATCATTCTGATAGATGACAGTATTGTTAGGGGAACTACTTCAAAACAGTTACTTGACCTTGTTAAGGAAGCAGAACCTGCTGAAATTCACTTTTTAGTAGGATGTCCACCAGTTGTTGCTCCTTGTTATTATGGTGTTGCAATGGCAACCAAAAAAGAGTTGATTGCAGCTAATTATTCCGTTGAGGAAATTCGCCAGCAATTGGATATTGATACATTGGGATACATTACCTTGGAGTCCTTAGTCAAAGCTATCGGAATGGATAAAGAGGATTTATGTTTGGGATGTCTTAATGAGGAATATCCAACAGAGCTTCCTGAGGATATTGAAGCTGAAACTTATTACAAACCTTAAGATACTATGGTTGAATTATTAGCTCCTGCTGGAAACTTTATATCTCTGCGTGCCGTTTTGGAAAATGGTGCTGATGCAGTTTACTTTGGCCTTGATGACTACAATATGAGGGCAAACGCTAAAAATTTTTCACTTGATGATTTGTCTGAAGTGTCAAAAATCGCTAAGGAATATGGAGCTAAAACCTATTTATGTACAAATATTATTTTAAATGAAAAACTGGCCAGTGAGCTGGACAGTAATTTGGAAAGGATTTCCACATCCGAAATCGACGGACTTATTTTATCAGACATTGGATTGATTGAAAATACTGTTTCCCATGGTCTTGAAGCTCACATCAGTGTTCAGGAAAACGTATGCAACTCCTATACCCTTAAAACCTTAAAAAGATTAGGTGCCAAAAGGGCTATTTTATCTCGTGAGCTGTCTTTAGGTGAAATTACAGAAATCACTAAAAAGTCACCAATCGAAACTGAAATCTTTGTTCATGGTGCAATATGCATGGCGATTTCTGGAAGATGCTTTTTGAGTTATGGATTATATGGAAGAAGTGCAAACTGTGGGGATTGCCTCCAGCCTTGCCGTAAGAATTGGACATTGACCTATGAGGAAGGTGACGATAATGTTGTCAACTTCTCAGACGTTGAGGATGAATCATTCATCATATCCAAAAGCGAGGATGGAAGTTATAGGACAAATTTCTTTTCTCCAAAGGACATGTGCATGATTGAATATATTCCTGAGTTAATGGAAAGTGGTGTTGCATCCTTTAAAATTGAAGGAAGGGCAAGAGCTCCTGATTATGGTGCAATGGTTACTGGAATTTACCGTCAGGCTATTGATGCTTATCTGGACAATCCTGATGAATATGAAGTTAAGGATGAATGGATGGAAGAACTTCAAAGCGTTTTTAACAGAGGATTTGACACTAATTTTTACTTTAACACTCCTTTTGAGGTAAGTGAAGACAATCAATCCAAATATGTTAAAAGAGATATTGGTCAGGTTGTCAATTACTACAATAAGGTTAAGGCCGCTGAAATTAGAATTTGGGATGATTTGTCAATTGGAGATAAAATCATGATTCAGGGCCAGACTACAGGATCTGTAACTCATACAATTGATTCCATGCAGATTGATGGTAGGAGTGTTGAAAAGGTTAAGAAAGGTTCAAATGTGGCTATAGCTATCCCAACAAAAGTAAGGGAAAATGATTTTGTGTATAAACTGGTTGAGAGGAATATTGATGATTAAAAAAATAGCTATTTATGGAAAAGGTGGAATTGGAAAAAGTACAACCGTAGCTAATTTGTCAGCTGTTTGGGGTAGTGATGATTTGAACTGCTTGGTTATTGGATGTGACCCGAAGGCTGATACCACACGTACTTTATACGGCAGCAGAATCCCAACTGTTGTTCATACTTTAAAAGACAATAAGAAACCTCAACGTGAAGATTTGGTTTTTAAAGGCTTTAAAGATATTCTATGTGTTGAAAGTGGAGGTCCCGAACCGGGTGTTGGCTGTGCAGGGCGTGGGGTAATTGTTGCAATGAAACGCCTTGAAAATTTGGGAATTTTTGATGAGGATTTGGATGTTGTCATCTATGATGTTCTTGGTGATGTTGTATGTGGTGGTTTTTCAGTTCCTTTGCGTGAAAAATATGCTGATGAAGTGCTTATTGTAACTTCTGGTGAATATATGTCCCTTTATGCAGCAAATAATATTGTTAGGGGTGTCAAAAAGCTTAAGGGTAACTTGAGCGGTATCATCTGCAATTGTCGAAATGTTGATAATGAAGAGCAAATTGTTAACGACTTTGCAAAAAAGATAGGTACACATGTTATTGGTACTATTCACAGAAGTAATTTAATTCAGGATGCTGAATTAGATGCAAAAACTGTTGTTGAAAAATACCCTGAAAGTGATGAAGCACAAGAATACCGAGACCTTGCTTCAAGTATTATGGCCAATGAAAACATTGCAGATTTGGAGCCTATGGAAGATGAAGAATTTGAGGAATTCTTCAAATCATACCTGTAGGAAAAAAATGTACTACTCAACTGATTATACATCACCTCTTGGTGAAATGCTGCTTGTAAGTGATGGCGAAGCCATTTGCGGACTCTGGTTTTACGGTCAAAAACACTTTAAATCAACAATAGATGATGATTTGATTGAAAAATCAGATTTGGATATTTTTAAAAAGGCTACAAAATGGCTTGATGAATATTTTAAAGGTATAAATCCGGAAATTGATTTTAAACTCAAGCCTAGGGGAAGCGAATTCAGGTTAAGGGTGTGGAAGATATTGGCTGAAATTCCATATGGAAAGACAACAACATATGGGGAAATTTCATCAAGGATATCACCTGAAATGTCCGCTCAGGCAGTAGGCGGCGCTGTGGGACACAATCCCATTTCAATTATGCTGCCATGTCACAGAGTGCTTGGATCTGACGGCAAACTAACAGGCTATGCCGGTGGCATTGAAAGAAAAATTGAATTGTTAAAACTGGAAAAGGTAAAACTATGAGCATTGCATGGAATATAATAGTAGGGAATGTCATATCCTTGGTTGCAGGCATTTTCATCATTTTAAGCATGTGGGTTAATGATGAAAAGCAAGCCTATAAATACCAATTCTGGAACGCATTCATCCTAATGATTTCTTCAGTGTTTTTCTTATCCTGGACCGGTGTAACCACCATGGCCATTGCAGCCAGCCGTAATGCAATGGTTTACAAGGACAGATTAACCCTTAACTGGACTATATTTTTTATTATAATTTCAATCGTATTAGGACTTATGGTAAATACGATGGGTTTTGTAGGGATATTGCCGATTATAGCTATTGTACAAATTACATTATGCAATTATTATTTGAAATCAATCAAACCTATCAAGATTAGCTTTATCGTAAACAGTGCCATTTATATAGTTTATTTCTTGGCAATATTAGATATTTCATCAGCAGTAATTGAAAGTATCACAGCTTTTGTCGGTCTTGTTGCATTAGTTAGGTTACTTAAATCTTCACAATCTTTAAAATGATTAAATAACAAAATATTATTGATGACTAATCAAGAAGAGAAAATTTTTACAAAACCTTTTTTGCTTGTTTTTGGAGCGCTGATTTTCTCAGCTTTAGTAATGTATGCATTGATGTCAACCGTTACAGAATATGCAACATCTCTGGGCTCAACCGCTACAGTTGCAGGACTGGTTTCTGGAATGTATATCTTTGGAGGGTTATGTTCAAGGATGTATTCCGGAAATGCCCTTGAGCGTATAGGATGGAAAAAAACAGCTTATATATTCATGAGCATTCATTTTATCTCTTGTCTTTTGTATTTTATTGTAAATGACGTTACTCTTCTTATAATTGTAAGGTTCATTCATGGAATTGGTTTTGGAGCGACAGCCAATGCAATTATTACAATAGCTTCATCTGTACTTCCAAAAAAGCGTTTTGGAGAGGCATTTGGATACCTTATGCTCGCAACAACACTTGCTGTAGGTTTGGGTCCATACATCAGCGGTTTATTATACGATGCAGTTGGCCCTCAAGGCTGTTTTCTAGCCGCAAGTATCTTTTCCGGACTTGCATTGTTATTCATAAGTCAGGTTGATGTAAGCGAAAATGATCCGGTAAATAATGATGTTGTAAAAGAGGAAAATTCATATTCCACATTTGAAAAGATTTTTGAAAAAGGTGCAATACCTGTTTCCCTTTTCACAGCTTTAACAAGTCTCGGTTATGTTTCAATACTGTCATTTTATAGGTTATATGCAGTTGAAGTGAATTTGACAGGTATCTTTTCATGGTTTTTCATAATATATATGATAGTATTAATTGCTTCAAGACCTGTTGCCGGTAAAATTCAGGACAGACATGGTGATTTGATAATCTGTGTAGTTGGCATTGTTGCCCAGTCCATCGGGCTATTGTTGATTGCTGTTTATCCCTCCACAATCACTGTTGTAATCTGTGCGGTCTGTGCAGCTCTTGGATTTGGAACACTCAATTCAGCATGTACAACAATCGTTACAAGAAACACTCCACCGAACCGCCGTTCCTATGCGGTTTCAACATTTTATATATTCTGTGATGCTACAATGGGATTCGGTCCGGCACTTCTTGGGATTTTTGTAACAGCAGGTAGCGGATATGCTCCAGTTTACTTCATATCTGCAATAATAACATTCCTGGCATTGCCGATATGTCTATATGCCTTGAAAACTACAAAACCGCAGTTAACTTAGGTGTATTATTTATGAAAAGGTTAGCTATATTTGATTTTGATGGAACATTATTCAATACGGTCGATGATGTTGTAATCAACTTTAACAGAGCCCTGAAAGCCAATAATTTCCCCACTCTAACCTATGATGAGTATATTGAGAGGTTAGGAGGAAACATCGACGAGGTTGTTTCTTTGATCTTAAACGATCAAAACACTCCAGAAAATATTGAACTTATTAAAGAGGAATTTGGAAAGTTATATGCAAAATCTAAAAAGGAAAATTCCCTTCCATTTCCAGGAATATTAAATCTCTTAAAAGATTTGGAAAGCAGGAATGTTTTAATGGCCATTAATTCAAACAGGCTCACTCCATCAATTAAAATGTTTGTTGAGAACAGTTTGTGTGATATTGACTTTTTAGAAATTGAAGGCTATAATCCGGATTTCCCCTCAAAACCATCTCCTTGTGGAATAAATAAGATAATTAAAAAGGCTGATGTGCCTTTGGATGATGCGATATATATTGGGGATACTAAAACAGACATAAAAACTGCAAGAAATGCCGGAATTGACTGTATCATTGTTAAATGGGGTTATGGGAATCAAAAGGACTATGATGATGAATATGTTTTAGGGGTTGTTGATGAGCCATCTGAAATACTTAACTATTTTTAATCAAGAAAATCATAGTATGATATATGTTATTCGTACAATATCCGAAATGTTCAACTTGCCGTAAAGCTAAAAACTGGTTGGATGAGCATAATATAGAATATGAGTCAAGACACATTGTAGAAGATAATCCCACCGCAGAAGAAATCAAATTATGGTATGAAAAATCAGATTTGCCTCTTAAAAGGTTTTTCAACACCAGTGGTATGAAATATCGTGAATTAAAATTAAAAGATAAGTTACCGGATATGTCTGAGCAGGAACAGTTTGATGTTTTGGCGACAGATGGAATGCTTGTCAAAAGACCAATTGTTGTAGACGATGACTTTGTTCTGGTTGGTTTTAAGGTTAAGGAATGGGAAGAAAAATTACTTTAAAATGAGATAGCTGGAATTTTTTGATTTTAACTATTTTTAGGGAAAATGGGTGTTTTTAGGGATTTTTAAAGTTGTAGACTAATTCTACATCAAAAAATTCCTTTTTGGAAATCCAATGAAACATTAGGTGGATTAATTATTTTTGGAGGTTGACAGAGGTTTTTTTATTAAACGTCTATGCATCTTTTTTTTAAATTTTTTTCATTTTCATTCCACTTGTTTAATATAAACAATTTTTTGCCATCTCCTTTATCGAAAGCCACGGGTTTTGTAACTTTCATCATAGACTTAGGATGACTGTATATAAATGCTTTTTGTAACTAATCGGTAACTATCAAACCAAAAGATTTATATACTTCAAAAACAAGTCAATATAACCTATCAATTTTTTAGGAGGTTAATATAATGACTCTCACAAAACATGTAAAATCATGTCCGATAGATTCAGTTGTTAAATTAATTAACAAAAAATGGGTAATTCAGATAATCCGTGATTTATTTTATGGTAAATCAAGATTTCATGAATTTAAAGAAGACAAACCAGATCTTTCAAACAAGGTTTTAAGTAACTGTTTAAAAGATATGGAGCAGAATGGTTTAATTCATCGTATTGCTGATAAATGCGATAAGAAGAACGTTAAATATATGCTTACTGAAAAGGGCAAATCATTAAACAAGGTTTTGTATGAAATTGCCATGGTAAGTGTTGATGGTGAGACTTACTCCGATAAAATTAAAAACGATGTAAAAACATCCTTTAGAGAAACATTGCTCTAAATTTAAAAAATATGGTGCGGTGCCATATTAACAATTACTTTTTTTTTAATATATTGCTTTTTAAAAATAGAAAAATTATTTTGTGCATTTTTTCATGCACAAAAGTTAAATCTAGAATTGTATTCGGTTTCCTGTCCACAAATCATCGTCGTCAAAGGCATCAAATTCGTCTTTGTCCTCTTTTGACTCGGCACTGTTGAATACTGTAATTTTGCAGATATTGGAATAGTTCCAATAGATTACGTCACCGTTTTCACAGGTTTCCTTGATGTGGTCTTCCCTGAACTCGATTAATGTGTCTTCTTCTCTGTGGAAGTCACCTGTAATGTCTGAATATGTTATCTGAAAGTAGTCAAAGTCTTTTTTGGTAACTTCATGTATCAATCCCTTTATCAAACTTGGGTAGCTGAATGATCTTTGGTTATATTTTATCTCCATACTATCACCTAAAAATTAATAGTTAATTTAATTATTAATATTCATTAATGATATATTTTCCTTAAAAATTATTTCGATTTAAGCATTAACTTTAAAAAACAAGAAAATCATAATTTAATATTGAATAAAATATTTTAGGGGACAAAATATTGTTAGATATAAAATTATTCAGAGAAAATCCAGAATTAATCATAGACTCTGAAAAGAAAAGATTTAGAGACACTGAAAACGTTGAAAAGGTAATAGAATATGACACCTTATGGAGAGAAGGTGAAAGAAAACTCAATGCTCTTAGATCTGAAAAAAATAAACTGTCCAAATCATTTAAAAAAGCAAAAGAAGAAGGAAATTTGGAAGAAGTAATCAAAAGATCTAAAGAAGTAGCCGAAGAAATCAAAGAATTAAGAGGCAATAATGATTATTACTTAAAACTCAGAGATGATTTCAGATACAAAGTAGGAAACATCATAGATGAGGATGTTCCAATTTCAGACACTGAAGATGACAATGTAGTTGTAAGAACCTACGGTGAAATCCCGGAATATGATTTCGAGCTATTAAACCATGTGGATTTAATCAATAAAATCGATGGAGCCGACCTTGAAACCGCAGCAAGCATTGCAGGAGCTCGTTTCTACTACTTGAAAAGAGATATCCTACACTTAAACTTGGCATTAATCCAATTTGCATTATCAGAGCTTGAAGCTGAAGGATACATTCCAATGCAAACACCATTCTTTGTAAAAGGAGAAGTTGCAGCGGAAACCTCTGAACTGGGCGAGTTTAAGGAAACATTATACAAAGTGGAAGATGAAGACATGTATCTGATTGCAACTGCTGAACAGACATTAGCTGCACTTCACAGAAACGAAATCATCTCACCTGACGATTTGCCTTTAAGATACTGTGCACTTTCAACTTGTTTTAGAAAAGAGGCAGGATCACACGGAAAAGACACATTGGGAATATTCAGGGTTCACCAATTCGAGAAAATTGAACAGTTCATTTTCTCAGCACCTGAAGATTCAAGAAATCAGCATGACCATCTTATGGAAGTGACCGAGAGAATCTATCAGAAATTAGGTCTTCCATATCAGATAATAGCTATCGTATCCTCTGCATTGAATGATAATGCGGCCATTAAATATGATTTGGAAGCATGGTTCCCAGGTTCCGGTGCATTCAGGGAATTAGTTTCATGTACAAACTGTAAAGACTACCAAGCACGTAAAACAAAAACTCGTGTTGGAAGGGCAGGTTCTGGAGATGCTCAAACCCTACATACATTAAACAGTACAGCTATTGCAACCGAAAGGACAATGTGCTGTATTTTGGAAAACTATCAACAGGCTGACGGTAGTGTTAAAATTCCTGAAGTGTTAGTCCCTTACATGAATGGAAAAACTGTCATTGAAGCTAAAAAATAGTTGAATTTTCAATCTTTTACACTTCAACTATTTATTTTTTTGAGTCTGTAAAATTTTATAGGCTTCTTTCAAATTTAATTTTTTACACTTGAAATTTCACTTCGATGAAAATTCGTTCTAATTCTTCTTTAATTACAAAATAAATTGTTAAAAAATAGTAAATTACTTAAATAAG
>NZ_JAZKXX010000003.1:0-8014 GCF_045611865.1 Methanobrevibacter sp. | reverse complement strand
AAGAAGGAGTAATCGCATCAAAGATTGCTGCTGAAGCTGCCGACGTTGCAAAAGGACTTCCGCAGGCATGGGATAGAGAACTTAAAATGGCTCAAGCCAGAAGAGAATTTGACTGGGAAGCACAATTTAATTTGGCCTTGGTTTTGAATATTTCAAGAGAAAAGATTCCGTTTTAACCTAAAACCTCGGGATTTTCGTAGTTGGTGATGAACAAAATAATAATAAAAAATAGTAAAAATTAAACATGAAATAATTTGCGCAACTTTCCAAAACTAATATTTTTAACCTCTTTAATCATAGGTTTGTATTGAGGATATTTTTCTAAAAAGTCTAGAGTATACTGAATTTCATGTTCAAAAGCTTCATCTAATTTATCTTCACGTACCAATCTACGAGGAATAATACTTTGTTCTTGATCCATATGTTCAAACTCAGGATGATCAATTGAAGCTTCAAGTCTACGAGAATTAATATCTGGAATAACTTCCCGAACAATATCTAATAATCTATTAGGTAATCCATGAGGTATATTAACAAATTCGTCTAATTGATCATCAGACCAACTTCTAACAAAATTATAATTTGGAATTATTACTTTTCCCATGATACCACCAACATAATAAAAATGAAAAACTAATTTTTCTTTAATAATATTCTGTTCATTTAACTATATAAACTTATCATACTACTTTCCAATGGCTCTCAAATTCAGATTTATTTCTAATAATCTTCAAATCAATATTTTTATCCAATAATAATTCATATTCACCCTTAGTTGTTGTTATTCCCTCGATATATAATATTTTTGTACCTTTTGGGATAACAATATAATGCACGTATTTTCCGTATTCATCAGGCTTAACATTTTTCGAAATGGATGTAGATAAACAAGAATCAGAATGGTAAATTCCATCATCTGCATAATCAGTCATTGGCTTTCTTTGTCTTCTAACAACAACTAAATCGTCTTCAAGAATTTTGTTTTGAATATTTCAAGAGAAAAGATTCCGTTTTAACACTATAAAATTTTCCTTTTAATACCTATTTAACTCTTTTATATTTCTCCTTTAAAAAACTTTGTGAGGACATCATGTTCACCCCCAAAAAATGTTGGAGTTTTCCTCAAAATCTATGAATTTAACACCGAGACTAGCAGTTATTTTCAACAATTTTGAGGACATGAATTTTCAGGCTGAAAATCCATTAGTTTTCCTCACCATCGTAGGTAAAATCCCTTGAATTTTGTACCATCTAACAATACTTCAACTAAATCTGCACTCTGTTTTTGTATCAAATCAGAATAGCTTACAGTTTCATCATTATATGTTATTGTTGAGTAGATTTTACCTAATATCTTTTCAACAATTAATTTTCTGGCTTCTAATTTAATTGTTTTATTCCTTTTATCCAAATCTTCAGGCCTAATTCTTTTTTTATTTATCAAACCAATCACTGTTTTATCAACTATCTGTTGTCTGAACGGCTCAATCAAATCAAATGTTAAACTGGTTCGCCCATCCATATCAAAGTGTAAAAAACCACAATATGGATCTAAACCATTTTGAAGAATGCTTTTTGTAATTTCACTTGCAAGAATTGCGTATCCGTAATTCAGCATTGAGTTTAGCAGGTCAGTTGGCTTTTTTGTTCGTGAGTCGAATCCAATTTCTTGAGGTATGAAATGTTTCACTCCAGACCAATATTCATTTGAAGCGCTACCTTCCAATCCCATTATTTTCATTCTTAGGGTCTCATTTTTTCCTTTTAAATTTAATTTAGAAATTTGACTGATGCATTCATCTATTCTTAACCTATGGTTAAAAACTCTTTTCAATTGTTTATTTTTATTTAATGTTGTTAATGTTGCTTTTTGATTTTTCATTTTTGATATGATTAATTCTTTTGAGATTTCGAGTCCTAATTTATTTTCACTTTGTTTGTATTGTTCTTTTTTAAGCATTACGTTTCGCCAATCAGGTGATTCCAGTGCATAAGTTAATTGCCCACGAGGATTAATTGCTATTAATTTAATGTTATTTTCAGCCATTAGATTTAGAGCATCAAATGTCACATAGCCCTTTCCTACAATGGTAATGTCTGTTATTGTACTTGCCTTGATTGAATCTAAGATTTCATCCTTTTCATGTATAACAATTTGGTTGTCTTTCTTATGTATAGACTTATTGTATCCATCAATTACCAGTTTCATTTCAATACACCCTGTATAAATCGTTTTTGAATTTAATTTCCCTTCCGCTACATTCTTTTTTTGAATAGCAATTTTGACAAATTGGCATTATCAAAACACTATCTTGTTCTTTGATGATTTCATTAATGTTTTTCACTAACATTTCACGTTCATTATTTTCAAGCTCTCCTGCATATAGTGAACTTTGAATCTTTCTAAGTCCAAAATGCTGAAGAATCTTTTCAATATTTTCATGGTTGGTTTTAAATTTACACTCAAAACTTACTATCATATACATGAATTAAATTATATTTCAACTTGTTTTAATAATTGTATTTTTTAAAATAGATAACTTTAAATACTATGTTTCAGTGAAATCAATTTTTCAAAGTTGCAACAATTTTACAAAGTCACTACAATCGAGTAAAGTTTAAATAGAATGAAATTAATAAGAATTAGTAACTGAAAAGGAATTATAGCTATCATGATTCAAATCAACTAATCTAAAATAGCTTTTGAATCAACATGATATTATAGTTAATGTGGGTTCAATCCTACATTTCCTATTTAAGACACTTTACAGCAATATACTTGGAACTCAAGAGTTTGAACATTTGGAATAAGGATTTAAATTAAAAGTGTCTTGGCGTGTAAATAAGATGTGAACCGCAAAAAATACTGTGATTAATGAACAAAGTTTGAACTGCATCTTGAAAATGATTATTAAAAAGTACCAACAGCAAATTTCGGTAACTGAACAAGCCAACGGTACTTTGACAATAATCATTTAGCAATTTTTTCATCTAACCAAAAATGGAGGATATAAAATGTTTACTTCAATCCAAAAGGAATTAGAAAAGCAAGAAAAATTTTCTATAACAGAAAATGGTGCAATAGGATACAAATCAACTGGTTCTGAACTAGTTGACATCAATTACAAAGTAAGCAGTCTTCGCCAATGCGAAGAAAAGGAAATAGTGAACTTGTTTGATAAGGCATTTAATGAAAACAAAGAATATGCATTAAAATGGTTATTCTTTGCAAGAGATGTCCGTGAAGGATTAGGTGAAAGAAGATTATTCAGAATATGCTACAAAAGATTAGCGGTACTTGATATTGATGTGTTCTACAAAAATCTGGAAAATATCTCTGAATATGGTCGATGGGATGATTTAGTATCATTAATAGGCATCAGTAATGATACTGATAAATACATAATCACAATCATGCAAAATCAGTTAAATAAAGATTTAGATAACTTTAAGGAAAATAAACCAATTTCCCTGCTTGCCAAATGGTTACCATCTGAAAATGCAAGTAGCACAAACACAAGAATAATGGCTAAAAGAATTATAAGATTACTTGAAATGACACCTAGAAAATATCGCCTAATGTTATCTGAATTACGCGCATATTCTAATGTTGTTGAAGTGAAAATGACCAATAACGAATGGAACGATATTGATTATGAAAAGGTTCCATCACTAGCAAATCTTAAATACAAAAACGCCTTCATGAAACATGATGAAGCAAGAAGGCTAGAATATTTGCAATCAGTTGAAAAAGGCACAAGCAGAATAAATATGAAAGTTGCCACTCCTGTAGATATCGTAGCAAGATATTCCAATGGCTATTATGGTCTGAATGATTATGATCAAACATTGGAAGTGGCATGGGACAACCTAAAAGACATAATGGTTGAAGACACATTAGTCGTTGCAGATGGAAGCGGCAGTATGATGATGCGTATCAGCGGGAAAACAAAGGCACTTGATGTTGCAAATGCCTTGGCAATCTATACTGCACAGCACAACAGCAGCATATACAGAAATAAGTATATTACATTTTCAAGCAAACCCCAATTTGTGGAATTCAATGAAAATGACAGTTTGAAAGCTAAACTGGAAATTGCACAAAAACATGATGAAATAGCAAATACAAACATCGAAGCAGTATTTGATCTTATACTTGGTGTTGCTATTGAAAATAACATTTCCCAAGAAGAAATGATTAAAAACATTCTAATAATCTCTGATATGGAGTTTGATATGGCACAACGAGGTTGGAACGGCAGTGAAAATCTTTTAACAAAACCATTATTTGAAGTTATTGCTAAAAGATATGCTGATGCAGGTTACACATTGCCTAGATTGATATTTTGGAACGTGAACTCACGTACTCAAACAATACCCCTGACACAAAATGAATTGGGGGTTGCATTAGTATCATGTTTCAGTCAAAACGTGCTAAAAATGGTTATGAGTAGTAAATATAATCCTTACGAAGTTTTAGTAGAAACTATAACCAGTCCACGATATGACAGAATAAAAGTTTAAATTTAATATGGATAAAATAAAAGGTGACGTTGTGACCCGAATTGGTTAGGGTCCAGACTGCAGATCTGGTTAATGAGGGTTCGAGTCCCTCCAACGTCTTAATTATATTCAACGACAACATAAATGATATGTCCAGAGAACATCCGGCTAAAATAAACTGAAACTTTTAAAGTGTTAAAATGATGATGTTAAGCGATTTTGTAATAACCCTCTTAAATGAATGGCAGATTGAAGATATGCCGATTAATGTGCTTATTGATGATAAATATTTGAAAGTGTTGAGTAGGTTACAATTTGTAACCAACTGAAATTGCCACCATATAAAGAGGGCAAAATGTACAAAACAGATGTAGCAACTAAAAAATAATTTTAAGAATTATACAATCAATACCTTAAATAAATACAGAACCATTTAAGCAATGGTTAACTAAAAATGCTAAAAATCCAAAATTATTGGATGAAAAATTTAATGAATAAAATAACAATACAATCTAATATTCATCAAGAAATTTACTTTCGAATTCAACAGCAAAGTTTCATGAGGTTAAAACACAAATCTAAAATACATACAATAAGTGAAAGGGCACTCAAAAATAATGCAATATACTTTATCATGTTGTAACCTCTAAACTTCTAGTTCTTACAGGTTTTTTAAAAATTTGGTCACATCCATTATTGTAGTTAAAGTTAAAAAATTTCTATTCCATTTAAATATATATTATTATTAAAGTGTTGTAAAATTATTTTTACATGATGGAGAATAAGAAAATTTCAAACACTAAAATTTCGAAAATTTCCACAAAAAATCAAAAATTAACGAAATCACCATATTTCAACCAATTGATGTATATGTTCTACTTCACTTTCAACATCTTCCAAGAAACTCCAAAACTGACCTAATTTTATATATAAAGTAAACGTATATTTTATGTAATAATATACATTAAAAAAGAAAAGATACGAAGTCTTTATATACTAATAAATTCAATAGTATAATCAAGGGTTAGGTATAAAAATTTAGGAGGCAAAAAGGCTTATGATTGAAGTTGATGAGCTAACGGACTACCTAGATGAATACTTAGAAGAAAAACAAGAGGTAAAAAACTTAACAAAAGAAACAGTGGAAAAACAGACATTCAACATATCCAAATTCATCGAATATCTGGAAGATAATGGAATAGATGAGTTAAATGATAAAAACGTTAAAAAACAACTCAGACATTATCGTAGACATTGTCTAAAACAACGTGGTAATAAAAGGACTACAGTAAAAACCTATATGATGAATATATTGGAATTTATCAACTCAGAAGATGTTCAAGAAGAAATCCAACATGAACCAATTAAAATGAAGGATATCATTGAAGTAAAAGCTGAAGATCCTGAAACTGCCAAAAAAAGAATTGAAAAAATATCTCTAACAAGGCCTCAATCAGCATTTTTCCTTGATACAATCGAGAAAAGTGGAAACAAAAGAGATTATGCCATTTGCAGAACATTTATTGACTCAGGAATGAGACTTAAGGAATTGGTTCTTTTGAATAAGTCTGATATAAAAGTCCCACTGGATGAAAATGGATTTTATATAGTTTCTGATGATTCTAGAGAAGTAATTGATGTTAATCTAAGAGCAGAAACCACAAAAGGAGAATTAAAGGACCGTACTACTTTTATTACTCATGATACATTGATAAGTTTAAATGCAATGATGAAAGATCGCATCACAAAACTTAGAAAAAACACCAATGACATCTACAGGCCAGTAATTCAAAGAAATAAAGCAAATGAAGAGAAAACTCGTGAAGAACTATTTACAAACATCAAAGGTAAAAGAATTGGAAAGCGAGCAGTTCAGGATATCATTAAAAAACATGCTCATGAATGCGATAAGAGAATAGCGAGTGAAGGAATTGATTGTCCTGTTAATTATGGAAAAAATGTTAGTGTCCATATCCTCAGACACACCGCTTTAAGCCATTATGCTGAAATTTTGACCGTTGCTGAGGTTCAATCTATTGCTGGTCACTCCAACAGTCAAACAACTGATAAATATATCCATATTGATAAAGAACAAATGAAACAAAAATTAAAAGCTAAAAATATTAACTTTAATTTTTAACTTTTAATTTTCTTCTTTTTTTATATACTTATATTAAAAATAAGTAAATTTTAAATAGTTATATGTATAATCTATTAATGGTGATAGTTTATAACACCAGTTTTATATTTAACTAAAATTATGCAGTGATTATTTGATTTCCAAAAGAGTTATATTAATTTTAACTACAGTTCTATTGTGTATTTCGATAATGAGCGTTTGTGCGTCAGATTTTCATCATGACACATTCGACATCAAACAGATATTGGATGAAACTGATGACTCAGATTTAACCGGATGTTGTTCCGTTGTTCTACAGTTGGATGGAAACAACAGTATTTTTTCATTTAGAAGAGATGCTAACCTTTCTGCAGATATCCACATTGAAGCGATTGATTGGCATGGAGTGCAGGCAATCAAACAATGGAAAGTTGATGGCGGATACTTTTGTCAGGTAATTATCACTGAAGACGGATGGGTAATCGGTTACGGAGGAATAGATGATGGTATTGATAATGAAATTATTGAAAACATCACTGCTGGAATGATAAATAACGAAAGTAAGATTTCTGAAGCTGATTTGGAAAAAATACAAGAGATTAAAGCAATATATGAACTAGGACATGTTGTCATTAAAGCTCCTGATGGACATTATGGTGTTGCAACTGCAACAAATCATTTTACAGGCAAGTTGAAACCTGGAGAATATATATCAATGCCAAACAGATATAAATATTCAAGATCTGGTGAAATCCCACTCAATACAACTGATAAAATCAGTGTTATGACAGAATTAGCAGCATCTGATATGTTTGGACTTACCAGAAGGGATATTACTACATATTATTTCCATCATGACGAGGGCTTTACCACCAATCAGAATGTTGTAGATGTCTATTTGTCCAATGATGACGGTTCCTTATTTAATATGAATACTGGAAACATGTATGATGACGTCTATTTCCAGGATAAAGTGTTTAAAGGTGAAGACATTCCAATATCCCCGGAATATGAAAGTATGGGAAGCATTGTTATTCATGATGGTATACCTTCAATTGTACATTATACAATTATCGGATCTGTTATTGCACTAATAGGTGTATTATCCTATGGAGTATATTATCTTGTAAGAAAAATCAGACATTGAAATTTATTAAATTTTATAAAATTTATTAAAAACGAGTAAATTGGTAGAAAATATAGTATTTTAACAGCTTGATATATATCAAGCTATTGATTTTTACTATTTTCTCAATATTACTTGAGTATAAGTAGTATTATAAGTATAATCCAACTTTCTGTAAATACAGAAATATGGTAAATATATATAATAAGTAAATACAGAAAATATATAATAGTATATTAACTGTATACTACATATTTAAGTAAATA
>NZ_JAZKXX010000002.1:0-7735 GCF_045611865.1 Methanobrevibacter sp. | reverse complement strand
CAATTATCTGGTAATAATTTTTATTATTAATTTTTCATTTTTATTTATTTTTGCTAATATTATTTTAATAAAAATTGAACAATTTTCAATTTTTTATATTATTTCATCGTTATGAATATATTTTCTCTTTGAAAAATTGTTATTCTGTTTTATATAAATGTTTCTTTTTGATTTTAATAGCAAAGTCTTTTTATATGAATGATAAATAATTATAATTAATGCTCTCTTTATGTAAGGTTTAATATAGACCTCGAGAGTATTGATTATTATATGGGATAATTTAAAAAAGAGGTTGAGATATATGAGTTTTAAAAGTCCTGCAGATACTGCAAAAGCAGTTGCAGCTGCAGCTACCGCAAAAGGTGAAATGCCTATAATTAAACTTGCTATTTTAGGTTTCTTAGCAGGTGCTTACATTGCATTCGGTGGATTACTTGCAGAAGTAGCAAACACTGGTGCAGTAGCTGGTGGTGTACCAATAGGTATTTCTAAATTGATCTTCGGGGGCGTGTTCCCTGTAGGTTTAATTATGGTTGTCATTTGTGGATCTGAATTATTCACTGGTGACGTAATGTTTATGACTATGGGTCTTTTAGATGGTAAAACTGATATTATGGGATTACTCAAAAATTGGGTTGGAAGCTGGGTTTTCAACTTAATTGGTGGTCTCTTTGTTGCTTACGTACTTGCTTACTTAACCGGTATTATGGTACCTGAAGCATTCGCTGGCGGTGCAATTACCATTGCTAACACCAAAGCTTTAGGTGGAGCTACCTTCATGGCAGCTGGAAAATCAACTGCTTCTTTAACTTGGGTACAATGTTTCCTTAGAGGTATTGGTTGTAACTGGTTAGTATGTTTAGCAGTATACTTAGCTAATGCAGCAGAAGATGTTGTAGGTAAATTCTTCGGTATTTGGTTCCCAATCATGGCGTTTGTATGTATTGGATTTGAGCACAGTGTCGCAAACATGTTCTTCATCCCATTAGGTATCTTCTTAGGTGCTGAAGTAACCTGGGCACAATTCTTCATCAACAACTTAATACCTGTAACCTTAGGTAACATCGTTGGTGCTGCAGTATTTGTAGCATGTGCATACTGGTTCGTATACTTACGTGACTAAATGTACAAAATCAGTTTGGATCTAATATTCTATTAGTCAAACACAAAGGATTTTTACAAATCCCTAAATTTGTATTTACTTATTGAAAATTTGAAAGAAACCTATTTATTCAAATTCAATAAGTATCTACTAATTTATTTAGATTTTTAGAAATTTTTCTTAAAAATTTCATTTGAATGAAAATCATGCTTATATTAGGAATTTCTAATTCCAAAAAATTTTTAGAGACTTATCTGTTTCTAAATCACATTAGGGCTTTTTTTAAAGTTCTAAATATCACATTTCATGATAATATAATATTATATTATTTATGTACTTCGAATATTATTGTCAATTCTTTTATTGGATTATAACAATAGACACAATTCACAATACTCGACACAATTCACAATAATCCAGAAAGATTTAATAAATTATTATTTTAACAATAGACACAATTCACAATACTCGACACAATTCACAATATCTAAGAAGTTTTAATAAATATATTATTATTAAAAATTTCATTGTTAGTCAATAATTGAATTTGCCAATATGTGAACAAAACAAAAATAAAACCTTGATTTTATTATGGAGATTATAAAATGGTTGAGATAAAATATGTACCATCTATTTGTCCTTACTGTGGTACCGGTTGTGGTATTAACTTTGTAGTCAAAGATGGAAAAATCATTGGTGTCGAACCATGGAAAAGACACCCTGTTAATGAAGGAAAAGTATGTCCAAAAGGTAACTTTGGATGGCAATTCATTAACCACCCAGACAGATTAACTACTCCGTTAATCAAAGAAAATGGTGAATTCAGAGAAGCTTCCTGGGATGAAGCTTTAGACTTAGTAGCTAGCACCCTTAAAAAATATGCTGACACTGACCCTAACAAATTAGGTTTCTACGCATGTGCTAGATCTCCTAACGAAAACATTTACATAACCCAGAAATTAGCAAGAGCTGGATGTGGTACTCAAAACGTAGACCACTGTGCACGTATCTGTCACGGTCCTACTGTAGCTGGTCTTGCAACCACCTTCGGTTCAGGTGCATCCACTAACGGTTATGACAGTATTGAAGAAGCTGATTTCATCTTCTGTATTGGTTCTAACAACATGGAAGCACACCCATTATTCGGTCGTAAAATTATCAGAGCTATTAAAAACGGTGCAAAATTAGTAGTAGCAGACCCAAGATACACTCCTACTGCAAAATTAGCACACGAATACATGCAATTCAAAACCGGTACTGACGTAGCTTTAATGAACGGTATGATCAAAATCATCATTGAAAACGACTTGCAAGATGATGAGTTCATTGCTAACAGAACCAAAGGTTACGAAGAAATGAAAGAAGTTGCACTCAAATACGACCTTGAAAGAGTAGCTGATATTACTGAAGCTGACCCTGAACAAATTAAACGTGTAGCTATCGAATATGCAAAAGCAGAAAACGCAGCTATTGTATACTCCTTAGGTATTACCGAACACTCTCACGGTGCAGACAACGTAATGTCCACTGCTAACTTAGCAATGTTAACCGGTAACTTAGGTAAAATCGGTGGAGGAGTAAACCCATTAAGAGGACAAAACAACGTACAAGGTGCTTGTGATATGGGTGCATTACCTTCTGACTATGTTGGTTACCAAAAAGTTGCAAACCCTGAAATTACCAAAAAATTCTCAGAAGCTTACCAAATGGACTTACCAACCACTCCTGGTTTAACCTTAGTCGAAATGATGAACGCTGCTCACTCTGGTGACTTAAAAGTATTATACATCCACGGGGAAGACCCTGTACTCTCCGATGCAGATATTAAGCACACCAAAGAAGCAATTGCAAACTTAGAAATGTTAATCGTTCAAGAATTGTTCATGACCGATACCGCTGCTGAAGCAGATGTAGTATTACCTGCAGCAGGTTGGGGTGAACAAGAAGGTACCTTCACTTCTGGTGAAAGAAGAGTTCAATGGTTACGTAAAGCTCAAGAACCACCTAAAGGTACTATGCTTGACTGGAAGATAATGGAAGAAATTGCTGTAAGAATGGGCAGACCAAGAGAATTATTCCACTACGAAAATGCTGCTGAAATTTGGGAAGAAATCAGAGAACTCGCTCCTTCCTACTACGGTATTACCCACGAAAGATTACTCAAACCTGAAGGTGTACACTGGCCATGTCTTGACCCAGAAGATCCTTGTGAACCTTTAATGCACAAAGACAAATTCGCTCACCCAGATGGTTTAGGAGTATTCCAAGCATTAGAACACAGAGGTCCTGTCGAAGTTGTTGATGATAAATATCCATTACTCTTAACTACTACCCGTATCTTGTTCCACTATCACGCTGCTATGACCAGAAGATGTGAAACCTTAGATAAGGAAGTACCTACTGGATTCATCGAAATCAACACTGAAGATGCAGCAGAAAGAGGAATTCTTAACAATGAAATAGTAAAAGCATACTCTAGAAGAGGAGAAATTGAAATTCCTGCTCGTGTAACTGACGACATTAAGAAAGGTATTGTAAACATTCCTATGCACTTTACCGAATGTGCAGCTAACATGTTAACCAACTCCGATTCTTTCGACCCTAAATGTAAAATGGTTGAATTAAAAGCTTGTGCTATTCAAGTAGAAAAATTATAAGGTGAATAAGGAGTAGATTAATATGGCTATAAATGTAAATGATTTATTTTACGCATACTCTGCTAATGATGAAATTAAAGACAAAGGGGAATACGGTGGAGCAGTAACTACCATCATGAAATACTTACTCGAAGAAGGTATTGTTGATGCTGTTGTTGCTGTAGAAGAAGCAGCTGACTTATACGATGCTAAACCTATTCTCATCACTGACCCAGCAGATGTTATCAAATCTGCAGGATCCCTTCACTGTGGTACATTAAACTTAGCAAAATTCGTATCCAAATACTTAGACGGTGCAAGAGATATGAAAATTGCAGTTACCTGTAAACCATGTGACGCAATGACATTAAAAGAGTTAATGAGAAAACGAAAAGTTATCGAAGAAAACGTTATCATGATTGGTGTAAACTGTGGAGGTACCATGCCACCTGTACCAACCATGAAAATGATTAGAGATGTTTACGAATTAGACCCAGCTGACGTCATCAAAGAAGAAATTGCTAAAGGTAAACTCATCATGGAAACTGCTGATGGTGAAAAAGCTATTTCCATTGACGCTCTTGAAAAAGACGGAATGGGTAGAAGAGAAAACTGTCAAAGATGTACCATGAACATCCCTACCAACGCTGATTTGGCTTTAGGTAACTGGGGAGTTATTGGTGACTTAGCAGGAAAAGCAACCTTTGTAGAAATCTGTTCTGAGAAAGGTGCAGACATCTTCAAGAAAGTAGTTGATGCTGGAGTAATCGTAGCTCAAGAACCACTTGAAAAAGGTGTAGAAATCCGTGCTAACATCGACAACATCATGGTAAATCAAGCTATGAAACAAAGAGAAATCGACTTTGCTGGAACCTCCGGTGACATTTTAGAAGTATTTGCAGAATACAAAGAAGAATTCTCCAAATGTATGAAATGTTACGGTTGCCGTGAAGCATGTCCTCTCTGTTTCTGTGAAGACTGCTGTCTCGAAGCTGAAGGTCCTGAATGGGTACCTGGCGGATACACTCCTGCAGCTCCATTCTTCCACTTAACTCGTATGGTGCACATGGTAGATGCATGTACCAACTGTGGTCAATGTAGTGAAGTATGTCCTTGTGAAATTCCAGTATCCAAAGTATGGGCTACTGTAAACCAAAAAGTCAGAGACATCTTCGGTTACTACAGTGGTGTGGACAACGAAGCTCCATTACCATTCACTGAATTCGGAGAAAAATCCTACAAAGGATACTCTACTTTGTTATTAGAAGATTTATGGAAATTAATCTAAGTAGAGAAACTCCAAAACAAAATTTAGTATATGGTATATAGAATAAATTTTAGTTGTTGTAAAACTTTGTAATGAGCTTTTGCTTATTATATTCGTTTTACAATTTTCTATTTTTATTCTCCTTTTTAATTAAATAATTTTTAAAATAGTCACCTCTTATTCACTCATTTCTATGAAAATACTATTTTTTAAATTATTTTTTTAAAAACCATTGATTTATTTTTAAATTTAATTTATTTATCTAAATTTATAGTCTGTTTTTTTGAGGATATTTTGATTTAGGGATAGTTTAATCTATGATTAAGGATATACTTTTATTTAGATAAATTAAATTTAAAAATAGATAACAATTTGAAATTGATAAATTAAATTTAAAGATTTTAAATTTTAAATGAGAATATTGCAATTAAGGATTTTATATCAAAATCAAGCAAACTGTTCAATGGTGTAAAAATGAGAATTATTTCAATTGTAGGTTTAAAGAATACTGGCAAAACTTCACTTACAAGCAAAGTTATTGAAGAATTAACTAATAGGGATTTTAATGTAGCAAGCATTAAACATTCTCATCACAAAATGGAAATGGATCATGAAGGAACAGACACATATAAGCAAATGGAGTCAGGGTCTGATTTTGTTGTAGGGATTGGTGGAAGAACCTACTTCAACATTAATGATAGGCTTGATTTGGAACGTATATTATTCTTAATAAAACTTATAGAAAACCCTGATTTTGTAGTTATAGAAGGATTCAAAGCTTATCCTTATGCAAAAATAGCAACATGTCCTGAAGTGGAAGATGAATATACAATCAAAACAGTAAATTCATTTGAAATAACAGATGATGAAATATTGGAATTAGTTGACTTGATAGAAGAAAGGTCCTATGATATTTTGGAAACATTATTTGTTAGTGAATGCGGATATAATGATGCAAGTCTTATAGGTCAGGCCTTTGCACAAGGAAAAATGGATTACAATCCTGAAACTCAAGCTGAAGTCAACTTGGCTATTGATGGAGTGAATATCGGATTGAATAGATTTGTCAGCGATTATCTCAAGCAAACCATATTGGGAGTATTGACTCCACTTAAGATCAAGGAATATGGTGTGGAAAACTTCGATGATATTGACATAACAATTAAAAACAAAAAAGAATAATATAATAGTATTTAAGAAAATTTTATTATATTATTAAATTGTTTATTATAAATTTTATTTAGGTGATTATGTGAGCGATGATCAAGATTTTGAAAACAAAGTCAAGTTAGTGATTAATGGAAATGATATTGAATTGAATAAATTCACTGATGACATCATCAAGGAAACAATTCTTGGATTATTGAAAGCTATTAAAACTTCTGAATATGGTGTAGATGAAGTTAAAAATGTAGAAATTTCCATTGATAATGAATAGATTATTTTAAATTGAGTTTAATATTATATTATTTTTTTTTAATGAATGAATTTTATTTTGGGGTTTATGGATGAAAGATAAAATACGGGATGATTATGAGAGACCAATTATTTCACTTAGGATCTCCATCACCAATCGTTGCAATGTTGACTGCATTTATTGTCACCACGATGGGATGTTGGATTCCTCATCTGAAATGACTCCAAATGAAATTTATGAAATCTGCAGAATTGCAAAGAAATTAGGTGTTGAGAAAATACGTTTGTCTGGTGGCGAACCTTTAATTAGGCCAGACATAGTTGAAATTGTGGAGAAGATAAATTCACTTGATTTCAAAGACATTTCAATCACTACTAATGGTATAAATTTGGACAAATTTGCCCAACCATTATATGATGCAGGATTGGACAGAGTTAATGTCAGTTTAGACACACTTAATGAAGAAACCTATAAAATAATTGTAGGGAAAAACGTTTTAAGCAGGGTCAAGGATGGAATTATTGAATCTTGTGCAGTTGGTCTATATCCAGTCAAGATAAATATGGTAGTTATGAATGATATTAACCATAATGAGATTATGGACATGTTCGAATTTACAAAAAAACATGGTGTCATACTACAGCTTATTGAAATCATTGAGTCTGAAAGTTGTGATGACAATGACTTCAACTCCAAGTATCATTACCCACTTGCAGAATTTGAAAAGCACTTGGCTGAAATTGCAGATGAGATCAAGGTAAGGGAATTCATGCAGGACCGTAAGAAATATTTCATTGATGGTGGCGAGATTGAAGTGGTCCACCCTGTCGACAATACCAATTTCTGCAAGAATTGCACAAGACTAAGAATCACTCCTGAAGGAAAGATCAAACCTTGTCTTCTTAGAAATGACAATCTTGTAGACTTGGTGGAGTTCATTAGGGAAGGTGTCTCTGATGATGAACTTGTAGACATATTCCTAAAGGGAATCCATAATAGGGAACCTTATTATAAGGAAGAATAATAGCATATTTTTTTGCTATTTTTTTATAATTTTTTTAATATTTTTCTCACTATTTTTTCTATTTTTTATATTCATTTTCATTAATTTTTTTAATATTTTTAGTTTGTTTTTTAGTAATTTTTTCCATTTTTTCATTAGCTTTTTCCTTCAAAAATCCCTATGTGTAGTTACTACACTACCTTTATGTGTATTTAGTACACATTTTTTTGTTTGACCTAAAAATTTTAAAAATTTTAGAAAATTCGATATAAATAAACTTACATATTGGAGATATAATTTAGCTATTTTA
>NZ_JAZKXX010000001.1:0-13360 GCF_045611865.1 Methanobrevibacter sp. | reverse complement strand
CGTTCTGCATATTCATGTTTGGTCATCATTTTGTCTACAATCTTAGCACATAATGATTCAATGTCTACAGTAGAATCTTTAGCAACGGTTTCGAGAACTTCGCTAATAGCTTCCGGGTTCCTAGACATATGAACACCTTTTTGATCATTTGGTAAATCTACAAATGCATCAAATGTAGGTAATAGAATTATAGGTCTTTTATTAGTTCTTTCTAGTTGTAATAATTTTTTAACTCCGGTTACGCCCACTCTAGTTAATTTAATAGGTATGCTCGGAGCATCGTCTTGAGTATCGGGTAAGCAAATTGCCAATTTAATAACCTCGAATTATTTGATTAAATAGTTATATTTAAGTTTCTTTTCATTTATATACTTTAAAAAATATATGCGAGGTGTATAATATTACCTTAGTTTGGAATATCTTTTTTACAATTTATTTAAGAAAAAGAGTAATTCATTGAACATTGTAAAAATTAATTAAAAATAAAGTAAATTTAAAGCAGTTTAAAAATATAGAAACTGCTTTTTTAATAAGAAATTTATAAGATATTTGAAGATCCCATATCTTCTTTAATTACATCTAAAACAGTTTGAGTATAGGTTCTTTCTATAATTGGGTCTTTTAATAACTCTTTAATAAATGCATTTAATTCGTTGGTGTTTCTGAACTTAGCAATTAAAAAGGCATCGTATTCTCCAGTAACATCATAAATTCCTACAACATTTTTATTAAAGAAAGTTTTTTCTTCCCAATTTTTGAGTTTTCCACCTTTTACTCTTACTCCAATAATAGTGGTTAAAACAAAGCCTAGTTTTTCATGGTCAATAACAGGTGAGAATTTTTTGATTACGCCAGATTTTACCATTTTGTCGATACGATTGTGAACTGTACCTACAGAAACATCTAAACTGCGAGAAATTTGTCTGTAGGAAGTTCTTACATCTTCATTGATAATTTTAAGGATGTTAATATCAGTATCATCTAATTTTATAACATTGTCTTTTGTTTTTACCATATTTTGTATCTCCCTTTATTAATTTAATAAACTCGGATAAACCGAGTTATCCTATACAATATAGTTAAATTTTTATATTATTTAAAAGTTTTTGTATTTTTTTCAATTTTTAATCATATTTTTGTTAAATTTATTTAATTGGAATATTTTTTATACTTAATTTTTTCTAATTTTTAATTAAAAATTAGAGTAATAACACATAACCTCAATTATATTTAATAAATTGAAAAAAAGTTGGAAATTTTATTAAGATTTAATTTATAATGATAATTTTTATTCATTTAATCTTAATAATATATTTTGAATATCTTTAATATTCGCATCAGTTTTCATACCTAATGGATTGTAATGTGTTTTAATTGCAATGAATCCTTCTTTTTTGATTTCATTAAAAATCAAATCTAGTTTTGGAGCACTGATTTTTAAAGATTTACAAATTGCATGAACATCAAAAAATGTTGCAGGGGCTTCTGCTTCTAAAAGACAACTATTCAATAGTTTCAAAGCTTGTTTTTCAGTATTAATTTTTTTATGTTCTGTCTGTTCAATCATCTTTTCAATAAATTCTTTATTTTGGACATCTCCTAACCATAAAGGTCCGGCATGTATCAGTCTCTCACCACAAATTGGGCAGGTTTCTTCAATTGGACTAGCTAATCCGAGACTTGTTTGCCTATGTAAACAATTTTTACAATGGCTGATGTAACCAATATTTTTCAATGATTCATCAGTCTTTTTAGGACCTTTTTTAACTTCAATATATAATCTCATATAGTGTTCTGTACTGTGAGACATTTTGACTTCAATAAATTTACCATATTTTGATAAAGTGAGTGCGACAAAACCAGCCAATATTCGAATACCTGTTTCATGACAATATTCGCTTTTATAAGGTTTTGAATTGTATTTGCGGATGCATGGCTCAGGATATGTTCCACATAATGCGGAGGTGTCAGTTGCAGTAACACACAATAGGGAGTTTCTTCGAGCACAATAACCTGCAGAGTCTAAAAATGGGGAAGGGGTTCCAAATGGATCAATGTCAATGACATCAAATTCTCCTCTTTTCATTCTCAAAAACATGCTGGCGTCATGTTGAAATACTTCGATATCGCTTAAATTATTTAATTCGATGTTGTGTTTTTCATAATAATTTGCTGTTTCACTTATGTCATTTATGCAAACGGTTCCAACACCAGTAATCTCGTTTTTATAGCGAACACCGCGAATTCCACTGCCTCCAAATAAATCACAAATGTTTATTTCTCTTGATTGTTCTTCTTGAAATACTTGGATAGCAAGTATTGATAAGTCTCTATTTAATTCCATATGTGGGTTGTAAAAGACAGGTGCATCAGAGGAAACTTTTTCATATTCTGGAAATTCAATTTTTGTCAATCCCTCTTCAATACTTATAATTTTATAGTCATCCATTAATTCTCACTCTTAAATCTTTTAATTAATAAGTAATGTTTTAAATATTATTAGATTTAAACATTATTATAGGTATTTTAATTTATTTTAAAAAATTGGTGATAAATGTGTCAGAAATTATAGTTCCTATTGCAAAACCAATAATTGGAGAAGAAGAAATTGAAAATGTAGTTGATGTTCTAAAATCAGGAATGATTGCTCAAGGCCCTAAAGTCGAAGAATTCGAACAAAAATTCGCCGATTGGGTTGGAGCAAAATATGGTATTGCTGTGAACTCCGGAACAGCAGCATTGCATGTTGCATTGCTTTCATGTGGCGTAGGTGAAGGTGATGAAGTTATTACAACTCCATTTACATTTATTGCAAGTGGAAACTCAATTTTATATACTGGAGCTAAACCAGTTTTTGCAGACATTGATTTAAAAACTTATACAATTAATCCAGACTCTATTGAAGAGTTAATAACAGAAAATACAAAAGCTATTTTGCCTGTTCAGTTATATGGACAATCTGCAAACATGGATAGAATCAATGAAATTGCAGAAAAACATGGTTTGATTGTCATTGAAGATGCAGCACAAGCTCACGGTGCAACTTGCAATGGGGAAAAAGTTGGTAGTATGGGAGATATGTCTTGTTTTAGTTTTTACCCAACAAAGAACATGACAACTTCTGAAGGTGGAATAATAACTACTGATGATGAGGAATTAGCTGAAAACGCAAAAATATTCAGAGCACACGGAGCTAGTGTGAGATATCACCATGATGCAATAGGATATAACTTTAGAATGACAGATATCTCCGCAGCAATAGGTCTTGCACAATTAGATAAAATAGATGAATTTAATGATAAAAGAATAGAAAATGCAGCTTATCTAAATGAAGGTTTAAAAGATGTGGATGGGGTAATTACTCCATATTGTGCATACGGCTCAAAACATGTATATCATCAATACACAATCCGTGTTGAAAAAGGAAATCGTGATGATTGGGTTGACATAATTAACGAATGTGGTGTCGGAACTGGTATTCACTATCCAATTCCATTATACAATCAACCAATTTATAAATCATTAGATATTGAAGGAAATTGTCCAAATGCTGAACTTGCAGCAGATAATGTCATTTCCCTTCCAGTGCATCCATCTTTGACAAAAGAAGATTTGGATTTAGTAATTGAAGCAGTCAAAACTGCTTCTGATAAGTTAGATTAATTTCTAACTTTTTTTCATTTTAACATTTCATTAACAGTGTCAACTTTTGCATCTAAGGTTCTATTTTCAAGATCTCTTCGATCATCTATTTTTATCACGGTATAAACTCTACCTATTCCTAGTTTAAAAATAGCTTCTTGTGCGGTAGCTATTGCTTCATAAAGTTCTTTTAAATTATCTGCTTCTATTTGTGTTCCCATTCCTGTTAGTTGGTAGTTAAGTCCGGAATCTTTAATTGATTGGACAGCAGCAGTTACATAATCTTTACATTCGGTTGTTTCAGTTCCCACGGGTAAAATTGCAAAATCACATGTTATCATTTTTTCACCTCTAAAATTATTTATTTGTCTTTTTATAAATTAATTTATTAATGGTAAAACTAAACAAAGATGAATTTAATGAGCATATTTTTAGAAGAATTAACACTTTAATTTCTGATTATGAATTGATTAAGAAAGGGGAATTAATAGCTGTTGCATTATCCGGCGGTAAGGATAGTGTCCTGACACTGCATGCTTTAAAGAATTATCAGGAATATCTCGATTTTGATTTGGTGGCAATTAGTGTAGATGAGGGAATTGAAGGGTATAGAGGACACGGAATCGATTCAGCCATCAATAATGCTAATGATTTGGGTGTAGAATTGGTTCAAAAGTCATTTAAACAGGAGGAAGGATTTTGTTTAGATGATATCTATAAAGATTTTAAAAGTGCATGTATTCCTTGTGGTGTTTTCAGAAGAAATATTTTAAATAAGACTGCTTATGAACTAGAGGCTAATAAAATTGCCACAGGACACAATCTTGATGATGAAATTCAATCGTTTTTAATGAGTTTTGCAAGAGGGGATACTATTAAATTTTCCAAATTCGGCCCAGAACTTGATGTAATTCATCCAAAATTAATTCCAAGAATTAAACCATTATGGAATACTCCCGAAAAAGAAGTTGGCATGTGGGCGGTATTGAATAACATTGATATCCATTTAGATGAATGCCCTTATTCTCATTTGTCTTTAAGGGCTAAAATTAAAGAATTTTTAAATGTTAATGAAGATAAATATCTTGGCATAAAAAATAATGTGATGGAATCCTTTAAAAAGATTTTAACTTTTGAAAATGATATTTCCACAAGCCTCAATGAATGTGAAGTGTGTGGTGAACCTACTTCATCAAATATTTGTAAGGCCTGTGAATTGAAAGAATTAATTTCTAAAAATAGCGAAGGCCATATAAGCTATAAAACAAGCAACTAATATTGCGCCCTCTTTTTTATCAAATTTATCTTGTGTTTTACCAAATATAAAGCATAATATGGTCACTATGACCATGAACACTACATCAATAAGCATGCTTGAGTTTAAAGGTATTGCACTTATTGCACTACTTGCTCCAAGTACAAATAAAATATTGAATATGTTTGACCCTATTACATTACCTATAACCAGCTGATTTTCTCCTTTCTTTAAAGCAGTCAATGAAGTCACAAGTTCAGGTAAAGAGGTACCAATTGCCACAATAGTCAAACCTACCAATGTTTCACTCATTCCAAATGCAATTGCTATAGCTGAAGCACTGTCAACAACTAAATCTCCACCGATTATGATTCCCGCAAGACCAATAACTATAAAGAGGATACTTTTTGGAGTGGATAATTTAGGTTTTTCAACTATGTTTGCATCCTTTGATTTTCTAGTACTATAAATGAGATAACCAATGTAAGCCACCATTATTGCAAGTAAAATTATTCCCTCAATATTTAAAATATCCCAGCCAATCACTATGAATGCTGCGAATAAAATAGTAATGCCGACAAGGAATGGTAAATCTTTCTCAAGAGTGGTTTTTTCCATCAATAGTTCATTAAGTAATGCGGATAAACCGATAACCATTAATAGATTGAACATATTACTTCCAATAACATTACTCACTGCCATTGCATTGCTACCAGTTATTGAAGATGTAATAGAAACGGCTGCTTCAGGAGCACTTGTTCCAAGAGCTACAATAGTCAGACCAACTATTATTGTCGGTATTTTTAGTAATGAAGCAATGCTGCTTGCCCCATCAACAAATAAATCAGAACCTTTAATTAAAAAGAAAAAACCTATTAGCAATAAAACAATTTGTATTATTATTGTAGCATCCATATTCATTCCTCACTTTCTTCGGGTCCCAAATCAGTCACAAGGACTTTATCAATCTGGTGTCCGTCAATGTCGATAATTTCGAAGATAAATCTTCCACATTCATATTTGTCTTCTTCATCAGGTATTGTACCGCTTATACTTAAAATAAATCCTGCTAATGTTGTATAATTATCTTCTTCTTCGTCAGGTAATGCTTCTTTAAAGTCAAATAATTTTTTGAATTTGTCGATAGGATATCTACCATCAATTAACCAAGTGCCGTCAAGTCTTTGGATAGCTTGGGGCTCGTCTTCTTCATCGATACCAGGAATGTCTCCAACAATTCCTTCAAGCAAATCATTTAATGTGATTAATCCTTCAACACTTCCGAATTCATCGACAACTAAAGACATATGGACATATTCTTGATTTTCTTTAAATTCTTTTAATAATTCTAATGTTTCCAGATGTTCAGACACCACTAAGGGTTCTTTTACAATTTTATGTATGTCAAATTCATCTTCACGAAACATTGCTGAAAGTATATCTTTTGCTTGAACAACACCTATGAAATCATCTAACTCGCCATAGGCAATTGGAAAAATTGATCTTTTACTTTCAATGATTTTAACTTTATTAATGTCCTTTTCATCTTCCAAATCAATCCAAATGATTTCATTTCTAGGAGTCATTATGGTTTCAACTTTCTGATCATCAAGTTTGAAAACTCTTTTGATAATGTCTTCCTCTTCTTTTTCAATTGTTCCGTCTTCTCTTCCTTCTTTAATCATCAATTCAATTTCTTCTTCTGTAACTGCATCGTCACTTTTATTTTCTATTCTCATTAACCATAAAAGAAAGCTGCTGGATTTTGCGAGTATGAAACTAACTGGTTTTGAAATTTTGGATAGGATAAGCATACTTTTTGCAACTTTAAGAGAAATTTCTTCAGGATTATTCAGTGCAATTACTTTAGGAACAATTTCTCCAATAACTAATGTTAGATAAGTAGTTACAATAACAACAATAGCTACACTAATCGGTTGACTATAAGGTATAAAAGAAATATATTTTGAAAGGGGTTCAGCCAATGTTACTCCACCAAAAGCCCCAGTTAAAACGCCAATAAGTGAAATTCCAATTTGAACTGTAGATAAAAATTCATTTGGATCTTCTAGTAAATCAAAAACAATTTGTGCGTTTTTGTTTCCTTCTTCTAAGTATTTTTGCATTTTTGCTTTTCTAACAGATACAACGGCGAGTTCTGCCATTGATAAGTATCCTGTAAGTATTATTAAAATTAATATTATAATTATTTCAAATATCGTCCCAATCATTTTTAACAAACCATTAAAACTTATAGTTCACTGGCCCGTTTAAAGTCAGTGTTTCCATATATTTTATCTTGCATTTCCTGAACGGCAAGTGATGCATCTTCTCTTGTAGCTACTTTTTTAAAGATTCTCCTTTCTTTAACTTTTAGGGTTTTTCCACAAACGCATTTGCGTGTAGCAACTCCTTCTTTTGCATATAGTGCACGTCCACAGTCGCAACGAATTATAAAATACATGATAGATTTTCCATTAAAAATTATAGTAATAATATTATTATCAATATATTATTTAAAATTTTCACTTCACAAACCGAAAACTTTCATAATTAATGGAATGAAAACTTTTGACGGCAAAATTACTAGTGTAGCAATACTGACTCCTAAATTAGTCCCAATTACTACTAATAATATTCTAAATATATTATTATTCCATAAATCTCTAAAACTTTCGATTTCAGCCAAATTTTTAACATCGCTTTGTCTAACTTTTCTAAATTTAGCTTCAGTTAGACCTGAAAACCATCCCGCAGCAAGCAATGGGTGAATAATTGTTAATGGTGCAACTAATCCTCCAACAATTGCTGATTGGATTTTTGAACCTGAAAGGATAGATCCAATAAATCCCATAATCATACTAATTACAATGAAATCATATATGTTCCAAGAGATGTTTATCCCATTAAAATATGCCAGAAAAAATATCACAACAAATAAAATAGGAATTAATGCCAAAATTATTTTCGCCCAAGGAATGCCCTTCTTGTCATCAATCACTTCTAAATCTCTTAAATTAGGTATTGTTTCTGGATTGTCCAAGTATTTTTCAATACCGGGTTTGTGCCCTGCCCCAACCACTGCAATAACATGGTCTTGAGGTATTTGCATAATTTTTCCTGCAAGATACGCGTCTCTTTCATGCACTAGGACTTCATGAACACTTGGGGCTTCATCTTTAAACATTTCCATTAATTCGTCAATGTTTTCCGGATTTTTTAAATCTTCTATGTCAATTTCTTCTTCATCATCTCCAAATCCAAAAACTGATGCAACAAGTCCGAATAGGAATTTTGATTTTTCAATAAAACCCATTTTATTCAATGCTCTTTGTAATGTTGTTCCAATTTCCCTATCGATTAAAGCGATTGGTATTTCTAAATCTTGGCTTGCTTCAATAGCACCAACCATTTCAGCACCGGGTTTCACATCAACATCTGCACCGATTTTTGATTGGAAATAACTTAATAATGTTGTTGTAATAAATAGTGATACTTTATTTTCTTTAATTATTTTTGTAACGGATATTGTTTCATCTTCTTCAATACCCATCATCTGTTTTTTTAATTTTATGTATCTTCCTTTGTCAAGTTCAATAGCAACTACGTCAGGGTGTTGTTCGTAAATTGCATCTTTAACTTCATTGACACTTTCTTCAGATACATGAGCTGTACCTATTATAGTTAAACATTCTCTTCTCATTAAAAAAACACTTCTTTGTAAATTAATATTATCTAATATTTTGAAATTTTAATATATAAATTTAATCTTTAATTAGTTTTAGTTCGTTGTTTTTATATATGGCAACATTTTCACTGATATTTTTCATGCAACATAGCTCAACATCATCTTCATGTCCAAGCTCAATTAATCGTTTTGATGTTCTGGATTTTATAAAAGCTTCTTTTAATAGGTTAAAATCTCTACTTGCTAAAATTGCTGCTTTAGCATATTCACTTAATTCATAATCCTCTAAGTTTTCACAAATCCAATATAATATTTCTCCAGATCCTAAAAAGTCTTCAATTGCAAATTGCCCCTTTACTCCAGCCATAACAACATCTATATGTTCGCTAGCAATTTGGCTGCCTTTACATCCGATAGCTTTTGCATTTACCAAACTTCCAACAAGAGCAGTTGGAGCCATATTTTCAAGTATTCGAGTTCCATTAGTGGTTGTTAATATAAGAGTGTCTTCATCGCTTTCATAGTCTTTTAGGGCAGTTGGTGAATTTCCGACATCAAAACCTTCCATTTGTTTTCCATTTCGCTCCCCTGCAAGAACGCCTCCGACTTCATCTTTTAGTTTAAAAGCTTCTTCGGCAGTAAAACATGGTATAATTCTATCAAAGCTATTTAAAGCAAGTATAATTGTAGTGCTGGCTCTTAAGGCATCAACCATTATTGAAATGTCATTGCTTACACTTTTCTCAAAACTCAAAGTCACTTTCATAAGTTAATTTATATTCTAGGATAATATATAAGTTAATCATGAGAATTATCACAACACCTATGTGTGAAGAAATTGTAAAATTGGCAGGCGTTTCTGATTATGTTGTAAATAAACATCCTGATGAAGAAGAGGGGGATTTGGCAATTTTGCTTTCTGAAAGTAAAGTTAAAATGGACTGTCTACCTATTAAACTCAATACTCCTTCACAGATTTTTGACAGCATTAAAGAAGTTTCAAGAATAACTTCAAATGAATTGTCTGATGAGGAAATATTGTCTTTTTTTGAGGAATATGAACTTTGTAAAAAATATCTAAATTCCACTTTTAAAAGAGATATAAACGTTAAAGTTTACTCTGAATTTTTAAAAGATATGGTTTTGGATATGGGATTCAATATTGTGTCTAATGACTTTGATTATGTGATTTATCCGGATTATTTAAGAGATCAAGTCACAAAAAATGAAAATTTAGTTGAAATCCCATCACATGGAGGTATTTCCAAAAATCCCTTTGAAAGAATTGAAGTTAGATATGCCATTTTAGAAAAACTTTAATTAATATGTAAATTATAAATAAAATATACTAATAATTGCATTTTTAAGAGTTGTTAATATGTATGAAACATTAACATTTAATGGTGGAGTTCACAAAAGTGAAGAAATAAAAGAGTTAATTGAAGATTTAGGAGGATTTATTCTTCAAGAAAGTATTCAGCAAATGGAATTAGTATTGAATGTGGCTGTTCCTATTGAAGACATTGATAAAATTGAAGCAAAATCCAAAGAACTATTGGCTAAGCTATCAATAGCTCCTATGGCTGGTTCTGAAATAGCTATTGTTTCACCAACTCTTGCAAGACACCATTTGCCTCATGCTGCATGTGATATCTCAGAGTATTTACGGGAATATGGTGCAAAGGACAACATGATTGGTCTTGCTAGGGGGGATGGAAAAGGTACTTCAGGAATTACCGAAGAAGAAAAAAGCTTAATCGAAGAGCATGATTTGGCTGTTTTTGCATTAGGTAGTTTTGAAAACTGTATCAAAGAAAAAGCTTTCTTATATGATACTATTGATATTCCAGTTATTGTAACTGGAGCCCCCGAAATTGATGTGGAAGACCTTCCAGGTGCAGATGCATATGTCGGTGGATTAGGCAGAATCCCAAGAAGACTTAGAAGAGGTCCAGATATACGTGCTTTAGATAAGTTAGTTGAAACTATTGAGCAAATTTTAAATGATAAAAAACATGAAATGACTCTTGATCCTCCATTAGTGCCATCTATTGTTGTAAAAAATGCAATTGAAAATCAAGTTCGTGAAATCAAAGATGTAATTTCTCCAGCTCCACTTACCACTCAATTAGATGGTGTTCGCGTAAAATTAGATTATGATAAATATGCCGACACAATTGCTAATGTAGAAATTGAGGGTAAAAAATTATCTGAAATTGCTGAGATTAAAAAATCATTCATGTATGATTATATTTTGGTTAAAATTAATAGTGAGAGTTCTCTTGTAGAGGATTCAAACTAATTCTTTTTTTTTTAGTTTATTATTCTCATTCCGAAGAAATTAATTGCATCCACAAGGTCATTAAACTGTTCCAGTTCTCTTTCTATAACATTTTCATCTGTTAAATCAATACTTAACTCTCCATCTACAGATAAGGTGTCTGGTCCACGGCCAACAAGTCTGTCAACACCATCAGCACTTAAAATTCTCTCAGCATCAATCTGGTGAACAAATGACCTTCCAGGGATGATTACTGCAGATTTTATTTCACTTAAATCAAGATTTTCCAAATCTTCTTTTGTAATTAAACATGCTATTTCTTTTTCACAGGCTACAACATTAACGCTATCAACTTCTAATTTATTAAATATTTTAGAAATGAAAGGTTCTGCAATTTTAGAAGTAATAATTGTCGCTTCACCGGTGACTGGTTTAATAAACTGTAAAAATACTTCATTTTCATCTTTTGCAATTGCAAATGGTCCTCCTGTTTCAGGATCGCACAATGGGGTTCCACTAACTCTAAAACTGTATTCTTTGTTAATTTGTTTTACAAGTTCTGCAAACTCTTCAACTGGTTGGGATTCGTGATTTTTGAGGATTGGTTCATTTCCCAATATCAATCCTTCATTAAATGTATTTGCAAACCTCATCAAAAGCATACCTTTTGCACCCCATTCTTCTAGAGAATTACAGGTTTGGCGCAGTACATCTCCATCATTAACGCCTGGTATTATAACTGCAGCTCCAGTTAATTTAATATTTTCACAAAATATTTGGCATGCTTTTAGAGCTTCTTCAGGACTTGGATCTTTAACCCATTCTTTTCTAAGTTTTGGGTCTGATGAAAAAATAGTAAATGAAACTTCTTCAACATTATTGTTGATTAGTCTTGAAGCTATTGAACTATCAGTTATTCCTTTTCCACAAGTGTAACTTAAACGTGATTTAATGGAGTATTGGTTTAAATTGGCGGTTAGGCTTTCAAGGTGCGGATAACAACTTATATCTCCACCACCACTAATGTCTGCAATAATGTCTCCTCGCCCCATGCTCATCATTAAAGCACTTTGGACTTCATTCATTACTTGAAATGGTGGTTTAAATGCGCCTTGAGTTTCACTTACACCTTTGCTACATCTTTCACATCCAATTTTGTTAGGTAAGCAGTGAGCACAGCCAAAACTTTTAATTTCTTTTACCTTTCTAAAGTAACAGTATTTACAAAAACCATTACAATCTTTTCCAGGTATTCCTCCAACATCTGCTACAACTTGCATATGTTCAATATTTTTTATTTCATTTTATTTATAAGTAGAGCATATTTTTTTGACTTACTTTTTGTATTACTTTTTGTAATATTTATTACTTAGAACTTCAAAAGTAATAATTTTTAAATGTGGTTTGTTTAGTCAATATATCATTAATTTAATTTTGTTTATCATAAAAATAGTTTTAATTTTTTTTAAATAATTTTTAATAGATTTTAACTTGAAATTTTATTAAATATGCATTTTAAACAAAGATAAAAAGTATTACTTTTACTGGTATTTTTCTTAAGAAATTTTTGTTTTATTATACTTTATAAACTTTTCTAAAAGTTTCCATAGGTAATCTTTATATTATATCTTTAATAAAATAAAATTTGTATACCATATGGCTGGCTATTGCAAAAAACTTGCTTTGTAGCTTTACTCAATTTGGTAAGAAAAATTTACCATTGAAGTGGTATATTAGTTAAACTCTATTTATTTAGGAGGGAAAAAATGGCAAAGTTTGATGATAAAATCGATTTATTCGATGATAGAGGCAATGAAATTGCATCTGGCGTACCAATCGAAGCTATCAGTCCACTCAGAAACCCTGCAATCCAAAAAATTGTTAAAGGTGTTAAAAGAACCGTTGCAGTAAACTTAGAAGGACTTGAAAAATCTGTAAAAACAGCATCTGTTGGTGGAGACAAATCTAGAATTTTAGGAAGAGAATTAGATCTCGCTATTGTTGACAACGCAGAAGCAATCGCAGACAAAATGAAAGGTATTATTCAAGTTGCTGACGGCGATGATACTGTTGTAGAACCTATTTCCGGAGGAAAAAGGTTATTAGTACAAGTACCAACCAGAAGAATCGATGTTGGTGCAGAATACTCTGCAGCTCCATTATCAACCGCTTCAGCTTTAGTACAATCTGTTATTGACATTTGTGATGTTGACATTTACGATGCAAACTTCGTAAAAGCTGCAGTATTAGGTAGATACCCACAATCTGTAGACTACAAAGGTTCTAACATTGCAACCATGTTAGACATTCCACAAAAACTCGAAGGTGCAGGTTATGGTTTAAGAAATGTAAAAGCAAACGACTTCGCTGCTGCTACATTGAAAAACACTTTCCAAGCTACCGCATTAGCTGCTATTTTCGAACAAACTGCTATGTTTGAAATGGCTGATGCTTTAGGTGCATTCGAAAGATTACACTTATTAGGTTTAGCTTA